>DATJES010000045.1:0-161137 GCA_035496355.1 Lacunisphaera sp.
GAACGCTTCTTGCGCGCGCGCATGTCGCGCAAGAACAACTTCACGACCGGCAGCATCTATGCCGAAGTCATCCGCAAGGAACGCCGCGGCGACTATCTCGGCGGCACCGTGCAGGTGATTCCGCACATCACCGACGAGATCAAACGGCGCATTCGCGACGCGGCCGAAGGGTTCGACGTCGTCATCGTCGAGATCGGCGGCACGGTCGGCGACATCGAATCGCAACCGTTCCTCGAAGCGACGCGACAACTGAGACTCGAAGTCGGTGCGTCGCGCGCGCTGCTGATCCACTTGACGCTGGTGCCGTACATCGCGACGGCGGGTGAAATCAAGACGAAACCGACGCAGCACTCGGTGAAGGAACTGCGCTCGATCGGTCTGCAGCCCGACGTGCTCGTATGCCGATCCGACCGGCTCATCCCGAAGTCGTCGCGCAACAAGATCGCGCTCTTCACGAACGTCGAAGAACGCGCGGTCATTTCGCTGCAGGATGCACCGACGATCTATCAAGTCCCGGCGATGCTGCACGAGCAGAAGCTCGATCAATTGGTCGTCGAGAAGTTCGGCCTCGAGTGTCCGGAAGCGGATCTCACCGAATGGCATCGCGTCGTCGATGCGCAGTTGCACCCGGAGCGGCGCGTGCGCATCGCGATCGTCGGCAAATATCTCGATCTGCTCGATGCGTACAAGTCGCTGTCCGAGGCGATCGTGCACGCCGGTATCCAAACGCGCACGAAGGTCGACATTCGCTACGTCGACGCCGAGGACATCGAAACGAACGGCACCGCGACGCTCGACGACGTGCAAGCCATCCTCGTGCCCGGCGGTTTCGGCCAACGCGGGTTCGAAGGCAAGATCAAAGCCGCGCGGTATGCGCGCGAGAACGGCGTCCCGTATCTCGGTATTTGCTACGGATTGCACGCGGCGATCATCGATTTTGCGCGCAACGTGGCGGGTCTCGAGGACGCGCATTCGACCGAAATCAATCCGAATTCGCCGCATCCGGTGATTGCGATGGTGACGGAATGGACCGAGCGCGACGGCACTCGCGCGGAGCGCAGCGCCGGCGGCGATTTGGGCGGGACGATGCGGCTCGGCGAACAAGCGTGCAATCTGCTGAACGGCACGCTGGCGCGCGCAATTTACGGCGAAGACGTCGTGTACGAGCGGCATCGCCATCGTTACGAGGTCAACGAACGCTATCTCGACCGACTCCAACAGCTCGGCCTGCGCGTCGCGGGACGCTCCGAGGACGGTTTGGTCGAGATGATCGAGTTCGCCGATCATCCGTGGTTCGTCGCCTGTCAGTTCCACCCGGAATTCACGTCGTCGCCGCGTGACGGCCACCCGTTGTTCCGTGGCTTCATCGAAGCGGCGCTCGCGTATTCGACCGTCGAAGCGTCTCTATCGGAAAGCGTCGAAGCGATCGCCACTACCTAAAGGCCGCGCGCGTCATGAGCAGCACCATCAAACGCATCGTCGCGCGGGAGATCCTCGATTCGCGCGGCAATCCCACCATCGAAGTGGACGTCAAGCTCGCCTCCGGCCACCTCGGCCGCGCGGCCGTCCCTTCCGGCGCCTCCACCGGCGAACACGAGGCGCTCGAGCTGCGCGATGGGGACAAGAAGCGCTATCTCGGCAAGGGCGTGCTCAAGGCCGTCGCGAACGTGAAGGCCACGATCGCCCCCGCGCTGCTCGGCCACGATGCGACCGACCAGGTCGGCCTCGACCGCGCGATGCTCGCACTCGACGGCACCCCGACCAAATCCAAGCTCGGCGCCAATGCGATCCTCGGCGTCTCGATGGCTGCGGCCCACGCCGCCGCCCACGCGCTCGGCCAGCCGCTCTACAAATACCTCGGCGGCCCCAACGCCAAGGTCCTGCCCGTCCCGATGATGAACATCATGAACGGCGGCGCGCACTCCGATGCACCGATCGACTTCCAGGAGTTCATGATCATGCCGACCGGCGCGAACTCGTTCCGCGAGGCGCTGCGCATGGGCGCCGAGACGTTCCATGCGCTGAAGAAAGTGCTCAAGGAAAAGGGCCTCGCCACTGCGGTCGGCGACGAGGGCGGCTTCGCCCCCAAGCTCGAATCCACCGAGGCGGCGCTCGACGTCATCGCCCTCGCCGTGAAGAACGCCGGCTACAAGCTCGGCAAGGACATCAACCTCGCCCTCGACGTCGCCGCCTCCGAGTTCTACGACAGCGCCAAGAAGCGCTACATCTTCAAGAAGTCCGATGGCCGCTCGCTCACGGGTGACCAGATGGTCGCGTTCTACCGTGACCTCGTGGCGAAATACCCGATCGTCTCGATCGAGGACGGCTGCGCCGAGGGCGACTGGGACACCTGGAAGAAGCTGACCACCGCGCTGGGCGACAAGATCCAGCTCGTCGGCGATGATCTTTTCGTCACCAACACCGAGTTCCTCAAGAAGGGCATCGAGACCGGCACCGCCAACTCGATTCTCGTCAAGGTGAACCAGATCGGCTCGCTCACCGAAACCTTCGACGCCGTCGAGATGGCCAAGGAGGCCGGCTACACCGCCGTCATCTCCCACCGCTCGGGCGAGACCGAGGACGTCACGATCTCCGACATCGCCGTCGCGACGAACGCGGGCCAGATCAAGACCGGCTCGCTCTGCCGCACCGATCGCGTGGCGAAATACAACCAGCTCCTCCGCATCGAGGAGGAACTCGGCGCGAGCGCCGTGTACGGCGGCAAGATGTGAGCTTGCGCGCCGGCCGTATCTGGCTATCCGTGTCTGCAACGAAGCGAACCTGACACCAAGCTTCGGCAGCACACACACTGGAGGGCCGGGCGCCGCAAGACGCCCGGCCTTTTCCTTTCCGCGTCCGGAACCGCGACGCGGCGGCGACGTCTACACTTGCCCGCATCCCACTCCGGCCGCAATCTGATCACCCCTTGCCCTCGACCTACCGCCGCCTCGCCCTCCTCGCCTGCCTGGGCGCATCCAGCTGCCTCGCCGCCGACAAGACGGAGGCACCGCCCGCGAAACCAACGCCCGCGCCCGCCCAGGCGGCTGCGGCCCCGCCGGCTCCCGCCCAGCCGCCCGCGGCCAAGCCGGCCGCCGTCGAGACCACCGGCCCGGTGATCGACCTGCCGCTCATCGTCGTCCGCGAAGAGCGCGTCAAGCAGCTCGACAAGGAAATCGCCAAGCTCGAGAAGCTCATCGTGCGCGAAAAGAAGAAGGTCAAGTCCACCGACCTCGACCGCGCCCTCAACAACTCCAAGCTGGCCAGCGCCGCCGCCATTTTCGGCGGCAATTCGTCCGAACACCTTTCCGCCGTCGCGGCCAGCCGTGTGTCGCTGCTCGAGGCCGAACGCGACGTGCTCGAGGAGATGAAGCATCCCGGCACCGCCGCGAATCTCAAGTATCTCGAGGACGAGCGCCGGCAGCTCCAGGAGATCCGCCGGAACCTGGACAACGTCGGCCGCTGAGCCACCGACCGTCGGCTGAACCTGGATGGTTACACGCCGGGATCCCGCGTCCGGTTCGTCTCTCTCACTCCACGCGCAGGATATAGCCGCGCAGGTATTCGCTCTCCGGCATCGTCACCATCACCGGGTGGTCCGGCGGCTGGTGGCACCATTCCAGCACGTGCACGCGGCGCTTGGCGTCATTCGCCGCCTCCGCCAGGACCTCCCGTAACTCGGCGTCCTGCATGTGATGCGAACAGGTGTACGTCGCGAGCACGCCCCCGGGCGCCAGCGCCTTCATCGCGCGCAGGTTGATTTCCTTGTAGCCGCGCAGTGCGCCGGCGAGTGCCGACTTCGACTTGGCGAACGGCGGTGGGTCGAGAATGACCAGATCCCACGCGGGGGCGGCCTCCCGCTGCGCGGTGAACCAGTCGAACACGTTGGCAGCCGCGAACTCCGCCGTCACACCGTTGCGCGCCGCGTTCTTCGTCGCCTGCTCCACCGCGTCCGCGGCGCTGTCGAGGCCAAGCACGCGCGCCGCGCCGGCGCGGGCGCAGTGCAGCGCAAACGAACCCTGGTTGCAGAAGGCGTCCAGCACGCGGCGGCCGGCCGCATGGCTTGCCACCGCGGCGTGCTGCCGGCGCTGGTCGAGGAAGAAACCCGTCTTTTGCCCTCGCTCCAAGTCGAGCCAGTAGTCGAAACCGTCGATTCCCATCCAGCGCGGCTCCCAGGCCCGACCGGAGCGCGTGTGCACTTCGAGCGGCAGGCCCTCCAGCCGCCGCAGGTTCGAATCGTTGCGGAAAATGATCTCCGCCGGCCGCACCAGCTCGGCGAGCAGGTCGCCCACGATCGCCGCCCGCCGGTCCAACGCGAGCGTCTGGATTTGCGCGACCAGGGTGTCGCCAAAGCGGTCGACCACCAGCCCGGGCAGGTCGTCTGATTCGGACCAGACCAGCCGGTGGAACTCGCCCATCCCTTCGCGCCGCGCCACCGCCCGCGCGAGCGCCGAGCGCAGGTAGGCGGCGTCCAGTTCGACCCGCTCGCGGCTCAGTCGGCGCCAGACGATCTGCGACTTGCCGTTGTAGAGGCCGGTGCCGAGAAACCGCCCGCGCGCATCGCGGCATTCCACGACCTCGCCATTCAGGCTTTCCGGCAGCAGCTCGACGCATTCATTGGCGAAGACCCACGGATGACCGGAGAGCACACGGGAGGTTGCATGCGGCTTGAGTTTGAGCGAGTTCGACACGGTGCCGCATCATTGCGGCTTTGCCGGCCCGCAGAAGCATAAAATGCCCCGGAGCGGGGGCGCCCCCGGCGGCCGGCGCCCCGGGCCAAGAAAAGACTTCCCCTCGGGGCCATTGCTCCTTTGCGTGACCCGTTCCCATGTCGCCCGCCCAGGAAATCGCCCGCCGTCGCACCTTCGCGATCATCTCGCACCCCGATGCGGGCAAGACGACCCTGACCGAGAAGTTCCTCCTTTACGGCAATGCCATCCATCTCGCGGGTGCCGTCAAGGACCGGAAGAACCAGCGGGCGACGACCTCGGACTGGATGGAACTCGAGAAGCAGCGCGGCATCTCCATCAGCTCGACCGTCCTGCAGTTCGATTTCGCCGGCTGCGCGGTCAACCTGCTCGACACCCCCGGCCACAAGGACTTCTCGGAGGACACCTACCGCGTGCTCACCGCGGTCGATGCCGCCCTGATGGTCATCGACGCGGCCAAGGGCGTCGAGGCGCAGACTCGCAAGCTCTTCGAGGTGTGCCGGCGCCGCGGCGTGCCGATCTTCACCTTCATGAACAAGTGCGACCGGCCGATCCGCAACCCGATCGACCTGCTCGACGAGCTCGAGAATGTCCTCGGCCTCCAGTCGTCGCCGGTCATCTGGCCGCTCGGCAACGGCCCCACCTTCAAGGGCGTGTTCGATCGCCGCACGCGCCAGGTCCACGTGTTCGAGCGCGTCCCCGGCGGCAAGTACCAGGCGCCGGTCAGCGTTGCGTCGCTGGAAGACCCGGTGGTCCGCAACCGGCTCGACGACCACACCTACCACGAGGTGAAGGAACAGCTCGAGATGCTCGACGGCGCGGGTCATCCGTTCGATCTGGCCGCCGTGCAGGGCGGCCGGATGACGCCGGTGTATTTCGGCTCCGCCGTGAACAATTTCGGGATCGAGCTGCTCCTGAACGGATTTCTCCACGATTCCGTGCCGCCGGCGCCGCGCCGGTCCGTCAGCATGGCCGTGCCGGGCGCCCCGGCGCCGACGACCGCGCGCGAGGTGCCGGTGGACGACCCGAAATTCTCCGGCTTCATCTTCAAGATCCAGGCCAACATGGACCCGAAGCACCGCGACCGCATCGCGTTCCTGCGCGTGTGCTCGGGCAAGTTCGAGCGCGACATGGTCGTCACGCACCAGCGTACCGGCAAGCAGGTCCGGCTCTCGTCCTCCCACAAGCTCTTCGGCCAGGAGCGCGAGACCGTCGACGAGGCCTGGCCGGGCGACGTCGTCGGCCTGGTCGGCCATGATTCGTTCGGCATCGGCGACACGCTCACCACGGACCGCGGCATCGCGTACGACGAAATCCCGCGATTCCCGTCGGAGGTCTTCACCTACATCTCCAATCCCAACACGGGCGATGCGAAGAAATACCGCGCCGGCCTCGAGCAGCTCCTGCAGGAAGGCGTCGTGCAGTCATTCACCGCCAAGAACGCCCCGCCCGGCGCCACGCTGCTGGCCGCGGTCGGCCCGCTGCAGTTCGAGGTCGTGCAATGGCGCCTCCAGAGCGAGTACGGCGCCGAGTCCCGCCTCTCGCCCGCACCCTGGAGCGTGCTGCGCTGGCTTTCGCGCGCCGATGGCACGCCCATCGCGCTCAACAAGGGCTCGTTCGATTACACCAGGCTCGTCGTGGCCAGCGGCGTCAGCTTCGGCACCGACAAGTTCGAGCAGCCGGTGGTGTTGTTCCCCAACGAATGGTCGACGCGATACTTCCTCGAGAAGAATCCCGACCTCCGCCTGCACGAATTGCCGCTGGAACAGGTCCGGTAGCCCGGGCGAACCCGCTCGCGCCCGGTGATGGATTGAGACCCGGGACGTCTTGGGCTCGCCGCGCCCGCCGCGCTTCCTCGCTTGGCTTCGCGCGCGAACGGCCAATCCTGTTCGGGTCGCACGATGAACCGGGCGCGCTACTTCAAATCCGCCGCCGACCTCCGCCGCTGGCTCGAGGACAACCACGCGACCGCCCGCGAACTTCTGATCGGCTTCTACAAGGCCGGCTCCGGCCGCGGCGGGCTCACGTATGCCGAAGCGGTCGACGAACTGCTTTGCTTCGGCTGGATCGACGGGCTCAAGAGGCGGGTCGACGACAAACGCTACACGCATCGCATCACGCCCCGCCGGCCGGGAAGCTCGTGGAGCAAGGTAAACGTCGGTCATGCCCGGCGCCTCCTTGCCGCCGGGCGGATGCGGCCGGCCGGCCTCGCGGCGTTTCAGGCGCACCAACGCTCAAAAGCCACCCCCTACTCCTTCACGGATCGCGCGCAGGTATTCCCGCCGGACCTGGCCCGTCGCTTCCGGCGCGACGCGCCGGCCTGGCGGGCTTGGGTCCAGCTGCCGCCCGGCTACCAACGGACGGTCATCCATTGGGTCACCAGTGCAAAACAATCCGCCACCCGGCTGCGCCGCCTGGCCCGATTGATGGACAGTTGCACCGCCGGCCGCCGTCTCTTCTGATCCGCACTTCGCCGCGCCATGGCTTCATCCCAGGACAATCCCCGCCTCCGCGCCAAGCCGGTGCATCCGCACCAGTGGCTGTGGGAGCCCCTTGCGGGCGATCCGGCCTTCGTGCTCCGCTCGATGTTCGGGGCGAAGGCCGTCTATCTCGACGGCAAGTTGATGCTCTGCTTCACCGCCGGCGAGGAGCCCTGGCACGGCCTGTTGGTTTGCACCGACCAGGCTCGCCAAGCCGCGCTCCAGGCGGATTTCGCGGCGCTGGTCCCGCACCGGATCCTGCCCAAGTGGTTGTATCTGTCGGAGGATTCGGACGCCTTCGATCGCACGGCGGCCCGGCTGGTGGCGCTGGCCCGCGCCCGCGATCCCCGCATCGGCGTGGTGCCCGCCCCGAAGAAGCGGCGCCCGGCGAAACGCGAGCGACCGCGGTAGCCCGCACGATTGCCATTGCCCCGACCCGCGCCGGTCCCTTCGAATCGGCGCCGGCTTTCGCCCTCCTTCCACACCATGTCGCAACAAGGCATTTTCATTGGCACCGACAGCGGCGCCACCACCTCCAAGACCGGCGGCGTCTGGGCCGACGGTTCCATCATCTCGCATCGCCTCCGCCAGAGTTCGACGAACTCCGCCGCCGGCACCGCCGCCGTCGTGCGCGGCTGGGTCGAGGGCGTGAACGGGTTTCTCGCCGAGAACAATCTCCAGTGGAACCAGGTGCAGGGCGTCGGCCTCGCGATTCCGGGCCCCTACGAACGTTATGGGGTGTTGGGCCGCGCCGCGAACCTGCCGCCGAGCTTCGAACACTGGGACTTTCACGCCGACTACAGCCGCGCCCTCGCGACGGCCGCCGGCCGGTCCGTTCCGCTCGTCACCGGCAATGACGGCAACTATGGCGGCGTGGCGGAGGCCAAACGCGTGCGCGGCGACAAGCACGCCAGCGTCCTCATGCTCGCCCCGGGATCCGGCCTCGGCGTCGCCTACGTCGATGCCAACGGCCTGCCGCTCGATGGCGACTCGTTGAACGGCATGGAAGGCGGCCACATCCCCGCCCCCCTGCACCTGCTCGGCAACATCCGGCCCTTCCGCTGCGGCTGCGGCCGCGACTGGGGCTGCATCGAAGCCTATACGACCATCTCCGGCCTGCCGCAGCTGCTCGACGAAATGATCAAGAAGCACCCGGCGCATCCGCTCGCCAAATCGCCTGCGCCGGTGAAGGAAAAGGTCCTGTCCCTGCGCACGCTGGCGCAGCAGGACGACCCTCTGGCCGTTGAGATCTTTGACTTCCAGGCCCGCGCGCTCGGGCTGCACATGGCCTCCCTCCTCATGGCCGTGGACACCGAATTCGTCGTGATCGGCGGCGGCCTGATCGATCCCGAGGCGACCAAGCCGGCATTTCGCGAACGCTATCTCCGGATCATTCGCGAATCCGCGGCGCCTTATCTTTGGCCACAGCAACGCCAGAAGCTGCAAGTGGTGCCGGCGACACTCGGCGAGCTGTCGCAGGCCATCGGCGCAGCGCTGGTCGCGCTCTACAAGTCCCAATCACCGCAGCCCAAAGGCTGAAGCCGACCCGGCGCCGGCAGCCGTTCCCTAACGCTCTTGGTTGCGGTCGTTGCGAGTCGGCGACGGATCGCCGCGAGCCGGTGCGGAGGGCGCGGGAGCCGGCGGCGGCGAATAGGCTGGCGCCGGTGGAGGTGAATAGGATGCCGCCGGGCTCGAAGCGTGGGAAGCCGGCGCATAGTTCTGGCTGGGCGCCGCGCGGCTGAAGCCACCAGCCGACGATGGCGGCGCACTTTCAGGTCGGGTCCCGCCGCTGCCCGACCAACGTGGCCGGTCACCAAAGGGCCGGTCGCCGCCAGGCCGGTTGGGAGTCTCCGGTCGATCCGGCCGATGGTCCCGCCAGTTGCCGCCATCCTTCCGTCCATTCGGGTCGCGGTCCCGGTCGCGACCGTTCCAATTCCGGGTGTGGTCGTTCGGCTGGTGATCGCGGGTGCTTCGAGGTTGGTCGTTTGGATTGCGATCGCGGTCCCGATCGCGGTCGCGGTCGCCGGGGCGGCGGTCACCGTCGCGGTCGCCATCATGCCGTCGCGGCGTGGGTCGGTAGAACGCCGGATTCACGTAGGTCGGGCCATAATAGCCGTAGTCCGGCCCCCAGTAATTGTACGCATCATAGTAAGGCGAACCGTAGGCAAAGCTGTAGGGATAGTAGTCGTCCGGGCCAATCGCGGTGTCGGCGCCCAGCAGGGTGTAGGTGGACGTGTTCGCATTCGTCAGTTTGACGATCGCCCACTCCGCCGGGTCGCCCGGGTTCTTCGGCTGGAGGTCGACGCGGACGTAATAGTCGCCGTTGCGGTCCAGTCCCTGGCTGGAAAGGTATTTCATGACCTCGTCGCGCATCGCGGCCATGTCGTGCGCCTCCGCGCGGAAATTGGGCGAGCTCTCGACGATCGTCAGCGTCAACGCCGGGCCGACAGCGCGCATTCCGACCGCGCGATGGCCGACCACGTGTGAACTGCTGCTACAGCCGGCCAGGACCAGCATCGCGCCGAGCGCGACGGCCCAGGCATTCTGGTATTGGGTGATCATGGGGTGCGGGGGGTTGGAGAAACGTCTGCGACTAAAAGCTAACCGGCCATCGCTGCGTCGCAAGATTGATTCAATTCGACACGCCATCTTTAGCTTTGTGCCGATTCGGCGAATCCGCAACGTCGCCCCATGCGCCCACTCGCCCTTTTGCTTCTGGCGGCCGCCCTCCTCGGGTCGGTGGCCCGTGCCGACGAGCCCGCCTCGGCTCCTGCCCCCGTCTTCACCGTCGTCAAGGCGGCCCACTTGGTCGATCCCGTCGCCGGCACCGTCCTCGCCGACCAGGCCGTCATCATCGCCGGCGACCGCGTCCGCGCCGTCGTGCCCGTGGCCGGTCTCGCCGCCGCCCTGCCGACCGGCGCCACCGTGACCACCATCGATCTCGGCGCGGCGACGATCCTGCCCGGCTTGATTGACTGCCACACCCACGTGACCAGCCAGCCCGAGAACTTCTACGAGGACGTGTTTCGCAAGAGCCCGATCGACGAGGCCACCACGTCGCACATCTTCGCGCGGCGCACGCTCGACGCGGGCTTCACCACGATCCGGAATGTCGGCGCCGACAACTACGTCGACTTCGCCCTCCGGAACGCGATCAACGCCGGCAAGATCCCCGGTCCGCGCATGCTCGCCAGCGGACCCGCGCTCAGCGCCACCGGCGGCCACGGCGACCTCAACGGCATGTCGCCCTACGTCCACTTCGAGGGCAACATCGACGGCATCGCCGATGGTCCCGACGAGATTCGCAAAAAGATCCGCGAGAACATCAAATACGGCGCCGACGTCATCAAGATCCTCGCCACCGCCGGCGTCCTGTCCGAGGAGGAATCGGTTGGCCTCCCGCAATATTCGCTCGAGGAGATGAAGGTCGCGGTCGAGGAGGCGAAGCTGTGGGGCAAGCGCGTCGCGGCCCACGCCCACGGCGCCGAGGGCATCAAGCTGGCCATCCGCGCCGGCGTGACCTCGATCGAGCACGCCAGCTTCATCGACGACGAAGGCATCGCCCTCGCCAAGGAGCACGGCACGTGGCTGGTGATGGACATCTACAACGACGACTACATCCTCGCCGAATACGGCCGGCTCGGTTTCCCCCAGAAGATGCTGGACAAGGAACGCCTCGTCGGGCGCACCCAGCGCGAGAACTTCCGCAAGGCCCTCCACGCCGGCTGCAAGATGGCTTTCGGCACGGACGCCGGCGTCTATCCCCACGGCTGGAATGCGAAGCAATTCCACACCATGGTCACCTGGGGCATGACGCCGATGCAGGCCATCCAGTCGGCCACGGTGACGGCCGCCGACCTGCTCGGGTGGGCGGACAAGGTCGGCCGGCTCGCGCCGGGATATTTCGCCGACCTGATCGCGGTCAAGGGCGACCCGCTGGCCGATGTCACCACCCTCGAGCACGTCGAATTTGTGATGAAAGGCGGCGAGATCTACCGCAACCGCCTCACGAGCGACCCGGAAAAGGATTTCGAGTAAGCGGGAGGCGCCCAGGTGGAGGGCTGGTCTCCTGACCGGCCGGATAGGGGTGGAAAGGTCGGCCGACCGGCCAACCCTTGTAGGGCTGGCGCTGGCGCCACGCCGCGAATCAAGACCGGCGCGCACCAAGGTACGGCCCTACGGAACTTCAGTCGGGCTCGCGTAGGAGCATCAATGCTCGAAGACCATCAGCAACAGCGCCAGCCCGGTGAAGATCGAGCCGAGCAAAGCGGCCTCGTAACGTTCGAAGCGGCGCACCTGGATGCGTTCCAAGCCGACGAGGCTTAGCCAGGTGAACAGCAACATGCCGCCGAGCGTGCCGACCGCCAGGATCGCGCTGAGCACGACGAAACCCCACCAGCCGAACTGCACCCCCGACAGGTAGACGGGAAGGAACAGCTCGCACGGAGACAGCGTCAGCATCACGAGCAGTCCGCTGATCGCGGCCGCGTCGCCGGCGCCGCTCGCCACGAGTTCGCTGTCCGCCAGTTCGTCCTCCCAATGGCTGTGCTCGCCCTCCTCATGGCCGCAGGTGGCGGAGGGATGATGATGGGTGCCGAGGACGTGATGGTGGCCCACGCCGCGTCCGCGCAGCTGCCGCCAAAAATAATACAGGCCGATCGCGACCAGGATGCCCGCCGTGATCCGCGGGAAGAGGTGCCCCAGCTTTTCATCGAGCTGGAAGCCAAACCACGCCACCACCAGGCCAAGCAGGCTGGTCAGGGCCACATGCCCCAACCCTGCCAGCATGGCCACCGCGAGCGTTTTTGCCCGGCTCCAGTGCCGGGCCTTCGCGACCAGCACGAATGGCAGCCAGTGGGTCGGGATCGCTGCATGAAAGAACGCCACGGTGAAACCAGTGGCGGCGATGGTCGTGAGGACGGCGGAATTCATGCGACGGGTCGGCGGACGAGCGCGTTGACCTCAATGCCCTTAACGTCACGGGGTCAAGCCGCTCCACCCTAGCAAAGTCGTCAAGGGCCGGTGGCCATTCCGTTCGCACTTGCCCCGCCGGCCCCCGGCGAACGATATGAAGCCGCGCATCGCCATGGCCTCCGATCTATCCGCCGTTCGCTCCTACCTGCTCGACCTGCAGGACCGGATTTGCGCCGGGCTGGCGGTGGAGGACGGCGGCCGCTTCCGGGAGGACGAATGGACGCGGCCCGAGGGCGGCGGCGGGCGCTCGCGGGTGTTGGAAGGCGGCGCCGTTTTCGAAAAGGCCGGCGTCGGCTTTTCGCATGTCTCGGGCCGGGCGCTCCCGCCCTCGGCCACCGCCTCGCGACCGGAACTGGCCGGACAGCCGTTTCACGCCCTCGGCGTTTCCCTGGTAATCCACCCGCGGAACCCGTACGTGCCCACCTCGCACATGAACGTGCGGTTCTTCCTCGCCGGCACGGCCGGACCCGGCACTTCGAACTTGTTACCTGACACTTCCGCCGGGACGGCGGCCGTCCCGGCGGCGTGGTGGTTTGGCGGCGGCTTCGACCTGACGCCCTTCTATGGTTTCACCGAGGATGCCAGGCACTGGCACCGCACCGCCCGCGACGCCTGCGCGCCGTTCGGGGCCGACCTTTACCCGCGATTCAAGCAGTGGTGCGATGAATATTTCTTCCTGAAACATCGCCACGAGGCGCGCGGGATCGGCGGCATTTTTTTCGACGACTACAACGCCGCCGGCTTCGAGCGGAGCTTTGCGTTTGCCCGGAGCGTCGGCGACGCCTTCCTGCCGGCCTACCTGCCGATCGTCCAACGACGCCGGGCCACGCCGCACGGGACCCGTGAACGGGATTTCCAGCTTTACCGGCGCGGCCGTTATGCGGAGTTCAACCTTGTCTGGGACCGCGGCACCCACTTCGGGCTGCAGAGCGGCGGCCGCACCGAATCCATCTTGATGTCCCTGCCGCCCCTCGTCGCGTGGCGCTATGATTGGAAACCCGAGCCCGGCACGCCCGAAGCGCGCCTTTACGAGGAATTCCTGCCGCCGAAGAATTGGGCTGACGCCTGACCGGTTCCCGTCGCAAACTGGAAACTTCATGACCTCGCGCGAACGTTTCCTCCAAGCCCTCGCCTGCCAGCCGCTCGACCGGCCGCCCGTGTGGGTCATGCGCCAGGCCGGCCGGTACCTGCCGGAATACCGGGCGCTGAAGGCCAAGAGTTCCTTCCTGGAGATGGTCCGGACCCCCGAACTCGCCGCCGAGGTGACGCTGCAGCCGATGCGGCGGTTCGCGCTCGATGCCGCCATCATCTTTTCGGACATCCTCGTCATTCCCGAGGCCATGGGCCAGGGCTACCATTTCCGCGACGAAGGCGGCATCGCGATGGAATTCCGACTCGAGGACCGGGCCCAGCTCGACCGGCTCGATCCGTCCGGCGTCGCGCAGCGGCTCGATTATGTCGGCCAGGCCCTCCGGCGCGTCCGCGCCGACCTGAAACACGAGCGCGCGCTGCTCGGCTTCGGCGGTTCGCCGTGGACGCTGGCCACGTACATGCTCGAGGGTGGCAGCGCCGAGGAATTCGAGCGCAGCAAGGCGGTGTTTTACTCGGACCGCCCGTTCTTCGATGCGCTGATGAGAAAAATCACCACCGCGCTGGTCGAGTATTTCAAGATGCAGATCGCGGCCGGCGCGGACGCCATCCAGATTTTCGACTCTTGGGGCGGGACGATCGCCGGCCAGGACTATGAGGCGGCGTCGCTCCGTTGGATCCGCGAAATCATCGAGGCCCTGCCGGCGAAATTCCCGATCATCCTTTATGCGAAGGGCACGCCGTCGCAGCTCACGGACCAGGCCTTTACCGGCGCCAAGGCGCTCGGCGTCGACTGGACGATCGACCTGGCCGTCGCGCGAAAACTCGTCCCGGGCAATGTCGCCCTCCAGGGCAATCTCGATCCCGTGCTGCTCAACACCACGCCCGAGATCGTGCGCGCCGAGACCACCCGCCTGCTCGAGTCGCTGCGCGGCGCCAAGGGCCACATCTTCAACCTCGGCCACGGCATCATGCCGCACGCCCGCCTCGACTGCATGGAAGCGCTGGTTTCCACGGTGACCGGGTGGCGTTGATCCCGGGTATTAACTCGCAAGATATGCGCAGCCGCCCGGCCGGCATCCCGATAACATGGTTCCCGTGACGACCGCCACCACGCCATCCATCGCCATCATCGGAGCCGGCATCACCGGGCTCACCGCCGCCTACCGGCTGCACGAGCGCGGCCTCAAGGTGAAGGTGCTCGAACGCGCCCCGCAGGCCGGCGGCGCCATCCGCAGCATCAGGGAGAACGGCTACCTGATCGAGGCCGGACCAAATTCCCTCCAGCTCGGCGCCAATGAGGTGCGCCAGCTGATCAAGGACGTCGGGCTCGAGTCGTCACTTCTGACGGCCGGCACGGTCGCGAAGAAACGCTTCATCGCCCGCGGCGGCGGGTTCATGCCGGTGCCGATGTCGCCGGGCTCGTTTTTCGCGACGAACCTCTTTTCCTTCCGCACCAAGTGCGCGATCTTCGCCGAGCTGCTCAGCCGGCCGCGGATCCGCGCCAACGACATCGACCTGGCCGAGTTCGTCCGTTCGCACTTTACGCAGGAGCTGGTCGACTACGCCCTCAACCCGCTCATCGCCGGCATCTACGCGGGCGATCCCGCCAAGCTCTCCGTCAAACACGCCTTTCCCACGCTGTGGGAGGCCGAGCGGCTCCATGGCTCCCTGCTCCGCGGCATGATGAAGAACGCGAAGGACAAGAAGGCCCGGGGCGAACCGGGCGTCGCACCCATCGTGTCGTTTCAGGATGGGCTGCAGGCCTTGCCCGACGCGCTGCGGGCGAAACTTCCGCCGGGCAGCGTGGAATTCAATGCCGTCGTCGAAACCATCATCCCCGGGCGCCCGCACCGCCTGATTTGGAAGCAGGCCGGGCAGACCAACACCGGCGAATTCGACCAGGTGCTGCTCGCCGTGCCGGCCGCGGCGCTGGCCCAGCTGGCCTTCGGCAGCCTCGCGGAACGCCCGCTGGCCCTGCTCGAGAGCATTCCGCAGCCGCCGGTCTCGTCGCTGTTCCTCGGGTACAAGCGGGAGCAGGTCGGGCATCCGCTCGACGGTTTCGGCGGCCTGGTGCCGGCGGTCGAGCACCGCTCGGTGCTCGGCATCCTCTTTTCCACGTCGCTGTTTCCCGGCCGCGCGCCTGATGGGCACGTGGGCCTGACGGTTTTCGCGGGCGGCATGCGGCAGCCCGACACCGCGCGGCTGCCGACGGACGAGTTGCTGGCCCGCATCGCGCGCGACCTGAAGGACCTCGTCGGCGTGACCACGCCGCCGGCGTTCGTGAAGCACACGTTTTGGCCGCGGGCCATTCCCCAGTACGTGCTGGGCTACGAAAGATTCCTGGAAGCCATCAACCAGCTCGAATTGGCGCACAACGGCCTCTTCGTCGGCGGCAACGTGCGTGACGGGATCTCGCTTCAGGACTGCGTGAAGGCCGGGGAAAAGCTCGCGCGGCGCACGGCCGAATTCCGCTCCAAATAGCGGCCGGCCAACGGGCTGTCTCGCCACTTGACTACCCACTTTGGTTGGGTAGCCTCCCGCGCCTTTATACCCATGGCTTCCGACCTGAAAGACACGCTCCTGCTCCCCAAGACCGATTTCCCCATGCGGGCGAATCTGGTCCAGCGGGAACCGGGACGGGTGGCCCACTGGGAAAAGATGGCCCTCTATGCCGCCATCCAGCGGCGCCGCGCGGACGCGCCGGTCTTCGTCCTCCACGATGGCCCGCCCTTCACCAACGGCGACGTCCACATCGGCACCGCGCTCAACAAGACGCTCAAGGACATAGTCAATCGCTACAAGTCCATGCGCGGCTTCCGCGCGCCCTACGTCCCCGGCTGGGACTGCCATGGGCTGCCGATCGAGCAAAAAGTCACCCGTGAGATCCAGGAAAAGAAACTTACGCTCTCCACGGCCGAACTCCGGGCCCGGTGCGACGCTTTCTCCGAAAGCTGGATCGCCCGGCAAACGGCGCAGTTCAAGCGCCTCGGCGTCCTCGGCGATTGGGAGCACCCCTACCGGACCAAAGATCCGGCTTTCGAGGCTGATGTCCTCCGCACTTTTGCGGCGTTCGTCGAGAAGGGGCTGATCTACCGCAGCAAGAAGCCGGTGTATTGGTCGATCCCGTTTGAAACGGCGCTCGCCGAAGCGGAGATCGAGTACAAGGACCACACCTCGCTCGCCATCTGGGTCAAGTTCACGGTGCCGCCCGACGAAGCGAAGAAGTTCGGCCTGCCCGCCGACAAACCGCTTTCGATCGTCATCTGGACGACCACGCCCTGGACCATTCCCGCCAATCTCGCGATCGCCCTGCACCCCGAGGTCGAATACGCTGTCGCCGACCTGGGAGCCGAGCGGATTCTCGTCGCCTCCGCGCTGCTGGGCTCAGTCGTCGCGGCGGCCAAAATCGATCCGGCTCCGGGCACGATCCTCACGCTCGCCGGCGCCAAGCTCGAGGGCCTGCGGGCCCGCCATCCTTTCATCGACCGCGCGTCGCCGGTCGTGCTCGCCGATTACGTCACCACCGACAGCGGCACCGGCGCAGTCCACACGGCGCCCGGCCACGGTGCCGAGGATTACCTGACCGGCCTGAAGTACGGCCTCGAGATCTATTGCCCGGTCGGCGACGACGGCACCTACATCGACGACGGCCGCATGCCCGCCGACCTTGTCGGCCTGACCACCCTCGAGACCGTCGAGGACCTCGCCGCCAGGAAACCGTCGCCGGCCAATCTCGGCGTCCTGAAGAAGCTCGCCGAATCCGGAGCGCTGCTCGCCAAGGCCAAGTACGCGCACAGTTACCCGCATTGCTGGCGTTCCAAGACTCCCATCATCTTCCGCGCCGTCGACCAGTGGTTCGTCTCGCTCGATCGCCCGGGCGTGCGCGAGACGGCCCTCGCCGAGATCGGGAAGATCGCGGAAAACCAGGGCTGGATTCCCGCCTGGGGCGAGGCCCGCATCCGCGGCGCCGTCGAGTCGCGTCCCGACTGGTGCATCAGTCGCCAGCGCTCGTGGGGGGTGCCGATCGTGGCCTTCTACGACGCGCAAAAGAAACCTTACCTCGATGCCGGCGTCGTCCGCGCCGTCGCCGACAAGATCGCGACCCAGGGCACCAATCTCTGGTACGATGCCAGCCCGGCGCAGATCCTGGCGGGCGTGACGCTTCCCTCCGGCTGGCCGGCGCCTGACAGCCTCACCTGCGGACGCGACACGCTTGATGTCTGGATTGACTCGGGCTCGACCCAGGCGGCCGTGCTCAAGCGCGGCATGGGCGGCACGCAGTGGCCGGCCGACCTCTACCTCGAGGGCAGCGACCAGCACCGGGGCTGGTTCCAGTCGTCGCTGTGGTGCAGTGTCATCGCCTTCGGCGCCGCCCCGTACAAGGCCGTCCTGACCCACGGCTTCATCGTCGACCAGGAACGCAACAAGATCTCCAAGAGCAGCACCTACGAGAAGCCGCAGACTTCGGACGCCTACATCGCCGAACATGGCGCGGATGTCATCCGCCTGTGGATCGCCTCGCAGAATTTCCGCGACGACATCCCGATCTCGCGGGAGATCCTCTCGCACGTCAACGAGACCTACCGGCTTTTCCGGAACACCTTTCGCTTCCAGCTATCCAACCTCTTCGACTTCGACCCGGCGCGCGACGCCATGCCGGTGGAGAAGATGGACGCCATCGACCGCTGGGCGCTGCACCAGGCGGCCGGGCTCGTCGATGAATGCACCAAGGCCTACGAAGCCTGCGAGTTCCACCGCGTCTACCAGCTCTGCAACCAGTTTTGCTCGGTCACGTTGTCGGCCACCTACCACGACATCCTCAAGGATCGCCTCTACACGCTGGGGGCCAACCACCCGCTCCGGCGGTCGTCCCAGACCGCGCTCCACCACATCTTCGGCAGCCTGGCCCGGTTGCTGGCGCCGGTCATCACCTTCACGGCCGATGAGGCGTGGACCTTTGGCACCGCCGGCCGGGAATATGCCGACGACTCCGTGCACCTGCAGGACTGGCCCGTCATCCCGGCGGCCTGGCGCTGCGCCGATCTGGCCGCCGAGATCGGGCTTGTCATCTTCGCCCGCAGCGGACTCCAGGCAAAGATGGAGGCCCTGCGCAAGGACGGCGGCAAGACCATCGACCTGGCCGTGACCGTCACCGCCTCGGGCCAAGCCCATCGCATCCTTGCCCGACACCTCGAACGAATTCCCGAACTCTTCGTCGTATCCACTGTCAATCTTCAGCCCATTGCCCCCGCCAGCGCCATTGCCCAGCCCGATGTCACCTTCGGCAGCCCCGAGCAGCCGGACGCCGTCTCCTTTGTCGTCCAGCGGGACCCGCAGCCCCAGTGCCCCCGGTGCTGGCGGCACGTTCCCGCGCTGAACCCAACCGCGCACGGAGAGGTTTGCCCTCGCTGTGCCCAAGCCCTTAACTCCTGAACCGTTTCCCTCCATGGCCAAGAAGAAAACACCCCCCGCCAAGAAACACGCCGCGAAGAAGCCGGCCCACGCCAAATCCGCGCCGAGCGCCCCGCCCGCGAAAAAGGCCGCGGCTCCGGCGTCCGGCAAGGGCGCCAAGTCTTCGATCAGTTCCGCCGACCTGAAACGGCTGCTCCTCGAACGCAAGGCGGCGCCAAAGGCCATTTCCTTCAGCCTCGACGAGGTCCGCGAGATCGCGAAAAAGCACGAGAAGCAGGTCGAGACCGCCGCCAAGACGGGGAAGAACGGCCGCACGGCCACGTCCGCCCGGCCTTCCGACCATGTCGCCCATGTCGAAAAACCCGCCAAGCCCCACCATGTGAAGCCCGCTTCCCTGGCCGACATCCTCGGCTTCAACCCGAAGCGCGGCAAACAGGTCGCGGCCGCCATTGTCGAGGAGAAGGACGTGCCCGAGAAGTACCGGCGCTATTACCGGATCCTCGTCGACCTGCGCAACCACGTGCTCAACCAGCTCGGCGAACACGCGGAGGAGACCCTGCTCAAATCGGCCAAGGACGATTCCGGCGACCTGTCCGGCTACGGCCAGCACATGGCCGACGCCGGCACCGACACCTTCGATCGCGACTTCGCCCTCAGCCTGGTTTCCAGCGAACAGGAGGCCCTCTCCGAGATCGAAGCCGCCATCAAGCGGATCCACGACGGCACCTACGGTATCTGCGAGTCGACGCAGAAGCCGATCAGCAAGGAGCGCCTGCTCGCCGTTCCGTTCACCCGCTACTCCACCGAGGCCAAGAAGGAAGTCGAACGCCACTCGCACCGCTCGATCGAGCGCGGCGGACTCTTCGGCGAGTCCGGGGAGGAGGAGGGCGCCAAGATTTCCTCCGAAGACGACGGCGGCGAATAGCCGGCCGCCCCGCCCGCTTGTCCCCCGCCGCCCCACTGCTTCCCCGCCTACTCGCCTACCGGCGATTCTGGGCGCTGGCCGCGGCGGTGTTCATCCTCGACCAGTGGACGAAGGCGTGGATCAACTCCCGCCTCCCGCTCGGCAGCTACGGCCCGGGGGCGCGCATCCCGGTCTTCCCGGGCTTCTTCTATTTGGTGCACGTCGGCAACACCGGGGCGGCCTGGAGCATGTTCTCCGGAGCCAGCACCCTCCTCGCGTTGCTCGCCGCCGGCACCCTGGTCGCGGTCTTCTACTGGCGCCGCCAGCTGGGGCTCCCGCAGCCGGCCGCCCAGGTCGCCCTCGGGCTCCTGTGCGGCGGCATCGTCGGCAACCTCACCGACCGGCTCCTGCATGGCCACGTGATCGATTTCATCGACCTGCATTTTGGCAGCTATATCTACCCGACGTTCAACGTCGCCGATTCGGGCATCTGCGTCGGCGTCTTCGGCTACCTGCTCTGGTCCCTGCGGCAGCCGCCTCACGGCGGCCAAAACGCCAAATCACAAATCCCAAACGCCAAATAGCGTCTTGGTTTGGCGTTTGGAGCCTTGGCCTTTGGCATTTGCCGCCGGTGGCGGCTATTCGACATTCGCCATCTGCTCCCGCACGCGCTCCAGCTCGTTCTTGAATTCGATCACCTGCTGCGCGATGGACAAATCGTTGGCCTTGCTCCCGATCGTGTGGATCTCGCGGCCCATCTCCTGGAGGAGAAACTCGGCCTTCCGGCCCACCTCGCCGTCGCCACGCAGGAGCTCCTTGAACTGGATGAGATGACTCCGCAGGCGCGTGATCTCCTCGGTCACGTCGGAGCGGTCGGCGAACAACGCCACCTCCTTCAGGACGCGTTCGTCCGCCACGTCGAGCTCCAGCCCGGCCTGCCGTAGTCGCGCCATGAGCTGCTCGCGGTAAACCCCCGGCACGCGCGGCGCCCGCTGGGCAACCGTCTCGATGATCGTGTGCAGCTTCTCGATCCGCCGGAGGAAGTCCACCAGCAGGGCCTCGCCCTCGCGCGCGCGCATGGCCGAAAAGCCGCGCAGCGCCTCCTGCAGTGCCTTCAGGATGACCTTCGCCGTCGCGTCGTCGGCCGGCAATTTCGTCCCGATCCGCTGCGCACTGGCGATCTGCCAGAGCAGCTCGGCGGACGGCTCGAATGGAATCTTCCGCGCCCG
This sequence comes from Lacunisphaera sp., assembly GCA_035496355.1. GTDB lineage: Bacteria > Verrucomicrobiota > Verrucomicrobiia > Opitutales > Opitutaceae > Lacunisphaera. Next base: position 20,798 of record DATJES010000045.1, read on the forward strand.
CGCGAATTTCCGGAGATTTTCGAGCGTGCCGGCGAGCTCGCGCTCGTCCCACGCGGCCCCCGGCGTGTCGTTGCCGTCGACTTCGATCGCCACATGCACCTTGCCCCGGGTGGCCACCCCGCGCACCGCCTCGCTGACGACCGCCTCGAAGCCCTGCCATTCGTCCGGCAGTTTCATCGTCAGGTCGAGGCCGCGGCGGTTCACCGAGCTCACCTGCACGGCGACGGCCTGGCTGCCGAGATGGGCGGTCGCCCGCCCGTAGCCGGTCATGCTGTTCATAGGCAAGAGTCCAAACGCCAAAACTCCAAAGGCCAAACAAATCCGGGCGCCAGGCCCGACTATTCCAGTTTCTTCACTATGCTGGAGAATATCAGCTTCAGCTCGAGCGCCTCCTGGCGAAGGCGCCTTCGCTGCTCTTCCTGGCTATCGCTCTCGCCGATGTAGAGGAGGCGCAGCCAAAGCTGGCACTCCTTGGCCTCCTTGCGACTGATCCGAAATCGCATGAGCCGGTCCTTCTGGCCCAGCGCTTCGTTGGCCTCGATGCAGTTGGCGGCGACCGAGCCTGAGGCCCGGATCAACTGTCTCACATCCTCGATGTTGGACAACGTCCGCGGAATTTGTCCGATAAATCGGCGAATGCCTTCGGCAAAGAGGGCCGTTCGCTCTTCAAGGTCCCTGGGCTTGGCTTCCATCGACTTATTGGATTTCGGCCCATTTTGACCCGGTTTATTTGGCGTTTGGAGTGCTGGCGTTTGCCCTTTTTTAGGCCTTTCGTTCGGTCAACAATTTCTGCACCTGCTGCACATCCTTGTCGCCGCGGCCGCTCAGGTTGACGACGAGAATCTGGGTGCGCTTCATCGCCCGGGCCCGCTTCAGTCCGTGCACCAGCGCGTGCGTCGACTCGAGCGCCGGGATGATGCCCTCGAGGCGCGAACAAAGCTGGAAGGCCTCGAGCACCTCGTCATCGGTCGCATAGGCGTAGTCGATCCGTTTCTGGTCGCGGTAATAGGCGTGCTCGGGCCCGATGGCGGCGTAGTCGAGCCCGGCGGACACCGAGTGGGTCAGCTCGATCTGGCCGTCCGGGTTCTGCAGGATGTAGGTCTTGCTGCCCTGCAGCACGCCGAGCTTCCCGCCCTCGAAACGCGCCGCGTGGTCGCCCCGCCGGAGGCCACGCCCGCCGGCCTCGACGCCGATCAGCCGCACGGAGGGCTCGGCGAGGAAATCGTGGAAAACACCGATGGCATTGCTGCCGCCGCCGACGCAGGCGACGATCTCGTCGGGCAGCCGGCCTTCGCGCGCCAGCATCTGCGCCCGCAATTCCTGTCCGATGACGCGGTGAAAATCGCGCACCATCATGGGATAGGGGTGCGCCCCGAGCGCCGAACCGAGAATGTAGTGCGTGCCCCGGACATTCGTCACCCAGTCGCGCATCGCCTCGTTGACGGCGTCCTTGAGCGTCTTTTGGCCGGCCTCGACCGCCACGACCCGCGCGCCCATCAGGCGCATGCGAAACACGTTCAACGCCTGGCGCTCCATGTCGACCGCGCCCATGTAGACCACGCAGTCGAGCCCGAACTTCGCGCAGACCGCCGCCGTCGCCACCCCATGCTGGCCCGCGCCGGTTTCCGCGATGATCCGCTTCTTGCCCATCCGCCGCGCGAGCAGCACCTGGCCGAGGGCGTTGTTGATCTTGTGCGCGCCCGTGTGCAAAAGGTCCTCGCGCTTGAAATAGATCTTCGCGCCGCCGCAATGCTCGGTCAGGCGCTCCGCCAGGTAGAGCTCGGTCGGCCGGCCCGCGAACTCCTTCAGGTGGTGCCCGAGTTCCGCCTGGAATTCCGGATCCACCCGCGCCTTTTCATAGGCGGCCGTCAGCTCCGCCAGGGCCGTCATGAGCGTTTCCGGTACATAGACGCCCCCGTACGGCCCGAAATGCCCCGAGGCATCGGGCAGGGAGCTTGCGGGCGTGGGAATGGACGCGGACATTTTTCTACAGGTAAAGGGCGGCGACGCGGTGGCAAGCACCCAAGTGACAGGTATCAAGTTCCAAGGACCAGGAGACTGGGCCACAAGCGCGAAGTCCACTGCCGCAATGGCAGTCTTGGTACTTGACCCTTGCTACCTGATACTTGCGCGCTAGACGCGCTTCACCGTCAGCAGCGTGTAGTCGTCCCGCCGCTCCGCCGAGCCGGCGAACTTCTCCACCGCCGCCAGGATCGAGTCGTTGATCTCGCGGGCCGAGCCGCCGCGCGAGAAGCGCACCGTGTCGGCCAGGCGCGCGCCGCCGAATTCCTTGTCCTCCTCGTTCGGGGCCTCCGTGAGGCCGTCCGTGTAAAGCACCAGGGTCGCACCCGGGAGAAACTCCAGCGTCTTGTCCTCGATCGCCCCTTCGAACAGCCCCGGGGGGACCAGGCCCACCGGCATGCCTTCGGAGCGGACGTACTCGCTCACGAACGCGCCGGTCGCGGCTTCCAGGCGCGAAAACAGCGGCAGCTCGTGCCCGGCGCGGGCAAACGTCACCTCGTTGCGTCCGGAGTCGACCACCGCGTAGCACATCGTGATGTACATCCCCTCGCGCATGTCCCCGGCCAGCGCGCGGTTCAACTCCGCCAGCACGCGGGCCGGCGAGGCGTGCATCGGCGCGATCTGCCGCAGCGTCGTCCGGCAGATGGCCATGAGCAGCGAGGCCGACATGCCCTTGCCCGACACGTCCGCCACCGCCACGCCCACGCGGTCGTAGCCGAGCTTGAACACGTCGTACAAATCGCCGCTCACCTTCTGCGCCGCCATGTAGCGCGCGTCGACGTCCAGCCCCGGCGCCTCCGGCATCGTCTTCGGCAGCAGCATGCGCTGCACGTCGCTGGCCAGCGACAGGTCAAGGTCGATCTTCTGCTTGTCGACCTGCAGGTTCAGGAAATCCGCGTTGTGCACGGCCAGGCCGGCCTGCTCGGCCAGCGCCTCCACGAGCGAATAGTCCGTGTCGGTGAACGGCAGGCCGTCGGACGCGTTGCACACGCACAGCACGCCGATGAGCCGCTGCCGCACCATGATCGGCGCCGCGATGACCGAGCGCACCATCAGCGAGGCGTCCGCGTGCTTGACGATGCGCGGGTCGTCGGCCGCGTTCACGACCAGCTCGCCGCGGCCGGTGGCGGCGACGCGCCCGACCAGGCCCTCGCCGACGGGGAACGACTCCGATTTCAGGACCTGCTCGATGAACTTCGCGCGGGTCCCGAGCTGCATCCGCTGGGTGTCGGGAATCGGGCGGTGCGGCGGGAAAAGCCCCTCGACCGCGACGCCGCGCATCATGCCGTCGTCGCCCTTTTCGAATATGCACGCGCTCAGCGCGCTCGTGCTGAGGATCGCCGCGTGCACGATGCGCTGGAAGAGCTCCTCGCGCGGCAGCCGCTCGCCGACGGCGTCCACCATCGTGTGCATGTAGTTCAGCACGATTTGCCGCTCCTCCATCAGCGACTGCTTCTCCTCCTCCAGGCGGGAGGCCTCGCGCTGGGCGCGCCAGTACAGCGCATAAACCAGCACCGCGCCGACGAATCCGCCGAGCAGGAAGGACATCATGCCGCGAGCCTAGCGCAATTCCACGCGGTTGCGCAAGAAGGCGAGCACGTCCTGGAACTTCGTGGCGTTGTCGGCGTCGGCCGAGACGAGGTTCTCATGCGCCTCGAGTACGAGCCGGGCGCTCTCGATCTCGGTCTTCGCCTTGCTGTCGAGGGCCTGCGGGCCGCCGGTGAAATTGAGCGGGGCGCCCCCGGCGTCGACCGTGGCGAGCCGGTGCAGGCCAAGGTTGCGGATCAATTCCAGGTTCCGCTCCCCCACCCGCGCCAGCGTCAGCGAGCCCGGCGGCGTCTGTCGCCGCAGTTCGAGCGCGGCCCCGGCCAGCACGCCGAGGAAGGTGCTGTCCATGCTGGTGCAGCGCTGGAAATCGACGGCAAAGCGGCGCTTCCCCTGGCGGATCATCTCGGTGAAGAAATCCTTCAGGCTCCCGCAATTCGTGAACGCCGCCCGGCCCTCGATGCGCACGAGCACGGGGTCGGCATAGGCGTCGACCAGGAACGTCGGGGTGGCGGGATCCGGCATGACGTGGTGGTTTCGGGTATCACCGCCGGGTTGGACCGGCGGTGTCAATCAGCTCTTCGTCACGATCTGGCGCAGGACGTACGGCAGGATGCCGCCGTGCTGGTAATATTCGATCTCGATCGGCGTATCGATGCGGCAGCGCACCGGCACGTTCTCGGCCGTGCCGTCGCGCCGCGTGATGCGCAGCGTCAGGTCCTGCTGCGGCCGGACCGCGGCGCCGAGGCCCACGACGTCGTAGGTCTCGCTGCCGTCGAGTTTCAGCGTCTGCGCGGTCGTGCCGTCCTTGAACTGCAGCGGCAGCACGCCCATGCCGACGAGGTTGGAGCGATGGATGCGCTCGAAGCTCTGCGCCACGACAACCTTCACGCCGAGCAGGTTGGTGCCCTTGGCGGCCCAGTCGCGGGACGAACCGGTGCCGTATTCCTGCCCGGCCAGGACGATCAGCGGCACGCCCTGCGCCTGCCAGGCCATGGCGGCCTCGAAGATCGAGGTCTTCTTCCCGTCCGGCCCGAGGGTGTTGCCGCCTTCCTCGCCGCCGAGCATCAGGTTCTTGATGCGCACGTTGGCGAACGTGCCGCGCGTCATCACGCGATCGTTGCCGCGCCGGGAGCCGTAGGAGTTGAAATCCTCGAAGGCCACGCCGTTCTGCAGCAGGTACTGGCCGCCCGGCGACGTCTTCTTGATCGCGCCCGCCGGCGAGATGTGGTCCGTGGTCACGGAGTCGCCGAAAATGCCGAGCGCGCGGGCGCCCTTGATCTCCGCGATCGCGCCGGGCTGCAGGCGGAAGTTCGTGAAGAACGGCGGCTCTTGGATGTAGGTCGACTTCGAGTCGAAGGCGTAGACGTGGCCCGTGCTCGCGGGAATCTCGTTCCACTTCGGGTTCTGCGCGGCGAAGTTCGCGTAGAGCCGGCGGAACACCTCGGGCTTCAGGGCCGCCTGCATCTGGTCGCGCACCTCCCGCAGGGTCGGCCAGATGTCCTTGAGATAGACGTCGACGCCGGCCCGGTCGCGCCCGAGGGGCTCCGTGGTCAGGTCGATGTCGGCGCGGCCGGCCAGGGCGAAGGCCACGACGAGCGGCGGCGACATCAGGAAGTTGGACTTGATGTTCTGGTGCACGCGCGCCTCGAAATTCCGGTTGCCGGACAGCACCGAGGCGGCGACGAGGTCGTTCTTCACCACTGCGTCCTCGATCGCCGCCGCGAGCGGCCCGGAGTTGCCGATGCAGGTCGTGCAGCCGTAGCCGACCGTCTGAAAGCCGAGCTGGTCGAGGTACGGCGTGAGCCCGGTCTTGTCGAGGTAATCGGTGACCACGCGCGAGCCGGGCGCGAGCGATGACTTGACCACCGGGTTGACCCGGAGGCCGCGCTCCACCGCCTTCTTCGCGAGCAGGCCGGCCGCGAGCATGACGCTTGGGTTCGAGGTGTTGGTGCAGCTCGTGATCGCCGCGATGAGCACGGACCCGTGGCCGATCTCCGCGGCGTGGGTTTCCGCCGCGCGGACCTTGTCCGGCGTCGGGCGGTTGTTCGCCATTTCCGTCTCGGTCTGGAGGTTCGTGTTCGCCGCCCGGGCGCGGGCCGCGCTGGCCGGCTCCTGGCTGCCGCCGCCCGACACCATCCGGCCGTCGCCCGCCACCTTGACGCGCAGCCCGAGGTCCCCGGGCTTCTTGCCAAAGCCCGACTCGGCGACCGGTTTGGAGAAGGCGGCGATGAACTCGCGCTTGAGGTTCGGCAACTCGATGCGGTCCTGCGGCCGCTTCGGGCCGGCGACGCTCGGCACCACGCTGGCCAGGTCGAGCTCGACCACTTGCGAATAGTCGATCTGGCCCTTCTGCGGGATGCCCCACAGACCCTGCGCCCGGTAGTAGGCCTCGTAGGTGGCGACGTGCTTCTCCTCGCGGCCGGTGGCGCGGAGATAGTTCACGCACTCGGCGTCGATGGGGAAAAAGCCCATGGTGGCGCCATACTCGGGCGCCATGTTGGCGATGGTGGCGCGGTCGACGACCGGCAACGCGGCGGCGCCGGGGCCGAAGAACTCGACGAACTTGCCGACGACCTTCGTCTTTCGCATGAGCTGGGTGACGGTCAAGGCCAGGTCGGTCGCGGTGACACCCTCGCGCAGCGCGCCCGTGAGGTGCACGCCGACGACATCGGGCGTCAGGAAATACACGGGCTGGCCGAGCATGCCGGCCTCGGCTTCGATGCCGCCGACACCCCAGCCCACGATGCCCAGGCCGTTGATCATCGTCGTGTGGGAGTCGGTGCCGACGAGCGTGTCCGGATAATGGACCGCGCCCTGCGCGCCGTTGCCCGCTTCCTGCTTCAGGACGCCCTGGGCGAGGTACTCGAGGTTGACTTGGTGGACGATGCCGATTCCGGGCGGCACCACCTTGAACGTGTCGAACGCCTGCATGCCCCATTTCAGGAACTGGTAGCGCTCGCGGTTGCGGGTGAACTCGAGCTCGAGGTTGCGCTGCATCGCCTCGGCCGAGCCCGCGAAGTCCACCTGCACCGAGTGGTCGACGACCAGGTCCACGGGCACCAGCGGCTCGATGATCTTGGGATTCTTGCCGAGCTTGGCGACGGCCGAGCGCATGGCGGCGAGATCAACCAGCAACGGCACCCCCGTGAAATCCTGCAGCACGATGCGCGCGACCACGAAGGGAATCTCCGCCGTGCGCGGCTCGACTGGCTTCCAGGCGGCCAGCTCCCGGACGTTGGCCTCCAGCACGCGCTTGCCGTCGCAATTGCGCAGGACGGACTCCAGGACGAGCCGGAGGCTGACCGGCAGGCGGGCGACGCCGGGAAACGTCTTCGCCAGCGCGGGCAGCGAATAGAACTGCTTGCCGCCCTCGAAGGTCTGGAGGGTGTTGAACGGGTTCGGGTGGGTGCTCATGGGAGAATTAAAGTAACAAGTATCAAGTAACAGGTATCAGGATTCGACGGACCACATGGATCGGCCTTGGTACTTGCTCCCTGTAACTTGTCACTTCCTGGCGGGCATCAGCGCGCCAGGGCGGCCTTGATCGCCGCGAAATTCGGCAGGTCCTTCGGCGTCGGCGTCTGCTCGGCGTATTTGATCTTTCCGTCCGGGCCGATGACGAACGCCGACCGCGCGGCCGTGTCGCCCACGCCCGCGAGCATCGGGAAGACCACGTCGTAGGCCTTGATGACGGTCTTGTTCAGGTCGGACAGCAGCGTGATCCCGATCTTGTTGGCCTTGGCCCATGCCTCCTGGGCGAACGGGCTGTCGACGCTGATGGCGAGCACCGTCGCGCCGAGCTTCTCGTATTCGCCGAGGCCGGCCGTCTGGTCGCACATCTCCTGCGTGCACACGCCGGTGTAGGCCAGCGGGAAGAAGAGCAGCACGACCTTCTTGCCGGCGTAGTCGGACAGCTTGACGTCCTTCAGGCCGTCCGCGGCCTTGGTCTTCAGGGTGAAATCGGGGGCTTTGGTTCCGACGGCGAGTGGCATGGGTATGGGTGGGTTGGTGGACTGGGTTGGGCGACGCGATGCGTCGCGTGGGAGCGGATAACTAGAGCCGCTGGAACAGCCGCGGCAACCCATTTTCGGCCGGGTCGGCCGGGCTGGCCGTGCGGGCCGGGCGTTATCATCCTTCTTTCTAAATTCGGCTCATTCGCCATTAGTTTGTCCCCCGGTGCAGGCGGGGTGCCCCCTGCACGAATGCAGCCCCGCCAGGCCTGGCGGGTTGAGGGCGCCCCGCCCCCAACTACTGCACGCTTGCACCGCCTGCGGCCGGGGCCAATAACCACCGCTTGCTGATGACCATCCTGGAAGAACTCGAATGGCGCGGGCTCGTGGCCGACTGCACCGATCGCGAGGCCCTGAACCGGCGCCTGGCCGAGGGCCCGATCACCCTCTATTGCGGGTTCGATCCGACCGCCGACAGCCTGCACGTGGGCAATCTCGTGCCGCTGTTCGCGCTGCGGCGTTTCCAGCTGCACGGACATCATCCCATCGCGCTGGCCGGCGGCGCCACGGGCATGGTCGGCGATCCCTCGGGCAAGTCCGACGAACGCAACTTGCAGACCCCCGCCCAGCTCGAGCACAACCTCGCCGCCATCAAGCCGCAGCTGGCGCGGTTCCTCGACTTCACCGGCGCGAAGAACCCGGCGCGCGTGGTCAACAACTACGACTGGACCGGCGAGGTCCGCTTCCTCGAGTTTCTCCGCGACGTCGGCAAGCACATCACGGTGAATTCCATGATCGCGAAGGATTCGGTCCGCTCGCGCATGGAGGACCGGAGCACGGGCATCAGCTTCACGGAGTTCACCTACATGCTGCTCCAGGGCTTCGATTTCCTGCACCTGCGCGAGACCTTCCATTGCGAACTGCAGGTCGGCGCCACCGACCAGTGGGGCAACATCACCGTCGGGACCGAGTTGATTCGCAAGAAGCTCGGCGCCACCGCCTGGGGCCTCGTCTTCCCTCTCCTGACCAAGGCCGACGGCACCAAGTACGGCAAGACCGCCACCGGCACCGTCTGGCTCGACCCGAAGAAGACCAGCCCGTACCGCTTCTACCAGTTCTTCGTCAACGCGGACGACGCCGACGTCATCAAGCTCCTCAAGACCCTCACCTTCCTTACGCGCGACGAGATCGGCACGCTCGAGGCCGAGCTCAAGGCCAACCCCGGCGGCCGCGCCGCGCAGAAGACGCTGGCGAAGGAGATGACCGCGCTCGTCCATGGCGACGCCGCCGTCGCCGCGGCGCTCAAGGCCAGCGACATCCTCTTCGGCGGCTCGCTCGAGGGCGTCACCGAGGCGGTCTTCAACGATGTCGTCGGCGAGGTGCCCACCAAGGAACTCGAACGCGCGAAGCTGGAAGGCGCCGGCGCGCCCATTGCCGACCTGGTGGTCCACTCCGGCCTCGAGCCGTCGAAGGGTGCCGCCCGCAAGTCACTCGAATCCGGCGGGGTCTACCTGAACAACGCCCGCGTCGACCTCGCCCGCATGGCCACGACGAACGATCTCCTCTTCGGCAGGTATCTCCTCCTCCGCAAGGGCAAGAAGTCCTACGCGGTGCTCTCGCTTCGTTGAGGCCGGCGCGGCCGGTCGCCCGCAAGCAGGCTCCGCCAGCACCGGCGCCATCGCCGCTCCGCCTATGCCGCGTCCTCGGCCGGGAGGCAACGCACCCGCCGAGAGATCACGCCTCAGAAATTCTTCGCCGTCCGGGCCCAAAACGCCTCGTCCACCTGCGGGCAAAAGGTCTTCAGCTCGTCTTTCAGCACCTGCACCTTGGCCGCCAGGAACTTGTCGCGCTGCACGAGCAGCCGCATGGTCAGGTTGTTGGTCATGATGCCGCCGAACACCTCGGCCCGGTCCTCCGGCAGAGCCTTGAGCGCATAGTCCGAAACGAAACCCGCCGCCGGGTGCGAGGCCCAGTTGGGCACGGGCTGGTTGGTGCCGCTGCCGCCATACGGCACCCCGGGGGCGTTGGCCGCCTCCCAGCCGGCATCGTGGTTGAGGTCCGCCCCGGCATGCATGGCGTAGTCGAGGAAGTGAAAGAACTCGTGGTGCAGCGTGCGGCGCCGGTGCGCCTCGTCGCCGACCTCGGTGGTCGAGTCCATGTAGATGGTCGCATTCTTTTGCACCGCCACGCCCGCGATCCGGTGGCCGTGGCTGGCGAGACCATGGCAGAAAACGATGCGCCGCACGCCGGACTGTCGCAACAGTTCCGGCGGATACTTGGCGAATTCCTTGCGCAGGAAATACAGCACCATGTCGACGTTGTGCGCACCGGCGTTCTGCGCGCTGATGGCGCCGTCAGTGGCCGCCACCGGGTAGGTCTCGAAATCCGCCGCAAGCTCAATGCCGTAATTCGCCTGGAATTGCGCCTTCATCTGCGCGAAGAGGGCGCTTTCCGGCGCGGCCATCGCCCGCGCGGCGACCGTTCCCATCAAAATCAGGCAAGCCAGCCAGCGAGGGCGCATGCTCACATGCCCTCGGGCGGCTCCCAGAGTTCGATGCGGTTCCCCTCGCCGTCCTTGATCCAAGCGAACTTTCCGAAATCCGACGCCTCGATGCCCTTGGGATCGATCCACACGCGCTCCTTCTTCAAGGCCGCGACGACCTTCTTCAGGTTGGCCACGCGGTAGTTGACCATGTGGCCTTGGCGCGGTGAACCGAGTTGCTTCGCGTCCGGCGCGAACAGGCTCCAGACCGTGCAGCCCTTCTGCTTCGGGCGCTGCGCGTCGCGCCATTCGAACGACCAGCCGAACCATTGGTCATCGACCGGCAGGCCGAGATGCCGGCGGTACCATGCCGCCAGTTTCTGCGGGCTCTTCGCCCGCATGAAGATGCCGCCGATGCCGGTGATGCGTGATTTTGTCTTCATGGGTTGACTCTCCGGTAGGTAAATTCGACGCGCTTCGGCTGGCCGTCGGGCGCCACGCCCTCGATCGCGGCCAGCACCGTGTCATCCGCGCGATGGGTGTAGCGGATGCGTTGGGGAAAATCGTGCTCGGTGTTCTCAAACACGGCCTCGGTGTCCGTCAGCGACTTGATCTGGTAGGCCGCCTCCTTCTGCCCCGACGGCTGCGCAATGAAGAAGAGCGCGCCGCCCGGGCCCTCGCGCACCTGCATGAACTCGTGCTCGGTCACCTTCCCGCGCACGACCGTCCGGGCCATGCCCAGCATCACGCCGGCGGCCGGAGTCATCCATTCCTCGTCGACCACGCGTCCCTGGACTTCCATCCGCCAGCGTCCGGCCAGCCACCCGAGCTTCGCGATCGCCGGCGACGGCGCCGGCTTGGTGCGCTTGGCGGCGTCTGCCGCCACCGCGGTCGCCACCAGCCCCGTCGCGACCAGCACCACCAGGAAAGCGCGGGCCAACTTCATGGTCGCATTCAGGCCGGGTCGGCGGCGGAAATCAATCCCCGGCCTTCCGCTCCAGCGGCGTGACCGGGTCGATGAACAGCCAGCACAGGGCCCCCAGCGAATAGATGACGCTCGTGACCAGGAAGACCGCGTGCCAGTCGCGGTGGGTCAGCGTCAGGACCCAGCCCACGACCAGCGGACCGGCCATGCCGCCGAAATTGCCCAGCATGTTCATGCTGCCCGAGACGGTGCCGGCATACTTGCCGCCGACATCCATGCACGTGGCCCAGCTGCCCGGCAGCGTCAGGTCGTTGAAGAAACCGGCCATGCCCATGGCCAGCATCGCCAGCAGGGCGTCCTGGATCTGGAACGATGCCATCAACAGCGCCGCGGCGCCGGCGATGCCGATAAACCCGAACGTGCGCCGCACCAGCGCCACGCTCACGCCGCGCTTGATTAGCCGGCTCGAGACCACGCCGGCGAGGATCGAACCGAAGCCGCCGAAGAGCAGCGGCGTGCCGGCGAGCGCGGCGGAGAGGATCTTCAATGTGAGGTCCTCGCTGAAGCTGCCCTCGAGCAAGCGCGCCAGCCAGTGCATCACGACGTTCGACTTGATTTCGAGGCCGCGCACATCCTTCAGGTAGGTGGGCAGCCAGGTCACGAAAAAGTACCAGCCGTAGCTCAGGAAGAAATACTGGCCCCACAACAGCCACATCGTCGGCCGGGTCACGAGCGCGCCCCACGGCACGTCACCGTGGCCGCAGATCGTGTCCTCATTCTCGCGCAGCAGCGCGAGCTCGGCCGCGTTGACGGCGCGGTGGTCGCGCGGGTTGTCGCGGAACCAAAGGTAGAAGGCGACGGCCCACGCGACGCCGAGCAGCGCGAAGATCAGGAACGCCGTGCGCCAGCTCACGACGCTCATCACCGCCACGACCAGGAGCGGCGCCGAGGCCCCGCCCCAGCGGGCGCCCATCCACATCAGCGCCTGCGCGCGGGTGCGATCGACTTTGGGCAGCCACGCGCCGAGCGCCTTGGTCAGGTTCGGAAAACAGCCGGCCTCGCCCGCCCCGAACAGGAAGCGGGTCACCAGCATCGATACATAGCTCCAGGCCCAGCCCGTGGCGGCGGTGAAGAACGACCACCAGAGCACCACGCGCAACAGCACGCTGCGGGCGCCGATCTTGTCGCCCAGCCACCCCGTCGGGATCTCGAACAGCGCATAGGCCAGCGTGAACGCCGAGAAGATCGCCCCCTTCTGCGCATCCGTCAGCCCCATCTCGCTGCCGATCGTCGGCATCGCCTGCGAGATGCAGACGCGGTCGATGTATTGGATGACCGCCAGCGTGACGGCGAAGACGATGACCCAATAGCGGGCGCGCGTCGGTTTCAGGACCGCGACGGCCGCGGGGGCAACGGCGGGGGTGGACATGCGCGCGCAGGCTAGCGACGCCGCGACGACCCGCGCCAGCCTTTGTTTCGCCGAGTCTGTCCTAACCTTTGCGCAGTCCGCCCCGCTCGGCCGGGAGGCGCCTGCTCGCCGGCGACCCAAAATCGCCGCACCCGATCGGCAAACGTATCGCCCGCCGGCAGGCTCCCGCAACGATTCGAGTCGAGGATAGGCCCAGATCGCGGCGGACGCGCCAGCACGATGTCCCCGACCGCCCGCACCGCCTGTGCCAAAGCACCTACGCCGTCCGGCGTAAATGCGTTTTCCAACATCCGCGCAACCTCCGGCAAGTGATGCACAGTGCGCGCGGACGCGCGGCGGTATCATGGCGCGAAACCACCCCGGGCCGGACGGTCCGCCTCCGGGCGGATCGTCCGGTTGCCTCTCCACCCCGCCATGTCCTCCCGCCCCAAGCCCTTCCTCGAGCCGGAATACTGCAAGAGCTGCCTGCGCTGCATCGAGGCCTGCCCGCGCGGCTGCATCACGCCGGGCACCGCGATCAACTCCGAGACCGGCCTCGTGCCGGTCGAACTGCACCTCGAGAACTGCAACGGTTGCGCCCTCTGCATGGCGGCGTGCCCCGAGCCGTTCGGGCTGCGCCCGGAGACCGAGCGCATCGTGGCCAGCCACGAGTTCGAACTGCAGGACCCGGCCAAGCTCTTCGGGCCGAAGGTCGTCGCCCGCCACTCCGACGGACCGCAGCCGGACGAGTTCGTCGCCCTGCCCGCCTGCGAGCCCCTGGTGCTGAAAGGCACCTATGCCTCGGCTGTCGGCGCGCTCCTGGCCGGCTGCCGTCATGTGTTCGGATATCCGATCACGCCAAGCACCGAGGGCGCGGAGCTGATGGCCAAGATCCTGCCAAAAATCGGCGGGCATTTTGTCCAGGCCGTGAGCGAGGTCGCCGCGGTGAATATGATGTATGGCGCGGGCGGCGCCGGCGTGCCCTGCATCACCTTCACGAGCGGACCGGGCTTCAGCCTGATGCTCGAAGGCATCAGCTACATGATCGGCGCCGAGGTGCCGGGCGTCTTCGTCAACATCATGCGCGGCGGTCCCGGCCTGGGCAACGTCGCGCCCGAGCAGGCCGACATCAAGCTGGCGTGCCGCGGCCTCGGGCACGGCAACACCCATGCGATCGTCCTGGCTCCCGGTACGCCGCAGGAGATGCTCGACCTGACGATCCGCGCCTTCGAGCTCAGCTTCCTCTATCGGAATCCGGTCGTCATCCTCGGCGACGGCTATCTTGGACAGATGACCGGCGTCGTCCGCCTGCCCGGCCAGCTCCGCAAGCCCGGCGTGCCCGACTGGGCCGTTCACGGCGACCGCGGCCACCGGCACAACCTGATCTGCTCGATCCAGCTCGCCGAGGACGACCTCGAGGCGCACAACCGCAAGCTCAACGAGAAATACGCCGGCATCGCGCAACTCGAGCAGCGCGCCGACACCTATCGCGCGGACGATGCCGACATTCTCGTCGTGGCGTGCAACACGCCGGCGCGGATGGCGAAGGGCGCCATCGAGGCCGCCCGCGCCCAGGGCATCAAGGCCGGCTTGTTCCGCCCGATCACGCTGTGGCCGTTCCCGATCGACGCGCTCCGGGCCTTGCTCCCACAGGTCGGGCACATCGTGATGGTCGAGGGTGGACCGGGTCAGCTCGAGGACGAGCTCCGGCTCGCGCTCAGCCACGCGGGCATCGCCCCGCCGCCGATCAGCGCGGTGCGGCGCTACGGTGGGGTGCTGCCGTCACAGGACGAGGTCTTCGAGGCGATCCGGGAAATCGCGGGGGTGCTGTCATGAGTGTCTTCTACTCGAACTTTCTCCGGCACGCCCACGGCGAAGGCCTCAAGGGGCGCAGCACGCACTATTGCGCCGGCTGCGGCCACGGCGTCGTGCACCGCGACCTCGCCGAGGTCATCGAGGAGCTCGGCCTGCAGGACCGGACGATCCTGGTGAGCCCGGTCGGATGCGCGGTGTTCGCCCATTATTATTTCGACACCGGCAACACCCAGGCCGCGCACGGCCGGGCGCCGGCGGTCGCCCTCGGCCACAAGCTCGCCAATCCCGACGCTGTCGTCATCAGCTACCAGGGCGACGGCGACCTGGCGTCCATCGGTCTCGCGGAGACGATCTCGATCGCCCAGCTGGGCCTGCCGCTCACCGTCGTCTTCATCAACAACGCCATCTACGGCATGACCGGCGGCCAGCTCGCGCCGACGTCGCTGATGGGCCAGAAAACCGCCACCAGTCCCGACGGGCGGAAGCCGGCGATGGGCCAGCCGTTGAAAATGGCCGAGCTGATCGCATCGCTCGACGGTCCCGTGTACGTCGAACGCGTCGCCCTCTACGACGCCCGCCAGCGCGTCCGCGCCCGCAAGGCGATCCGCAAAGGCCTGCAACTCCAGCTCGAGGGCCGCGGTTATGCCTTCATCGAGGTGCTCAGCGAATGCCCGACGCATTTGAAGCTGACTCCCACCGAGGCCGAAAAATGGGTGAAGGAGCAGATGGAGCCCGTCTTCCCGCTCGGCGTGAAGAAGGACCTGACGGTCGAGCCGTGGTTCCAGCCCGCCGCGCCGCGCTTCGAGCCCGAGGAAATCCTCGGCTTCTGCGGTGCCGACCCGGCCGAGGGCGCGCGGACTGCCGCCGCCTGGCCCGCGCATTTCGAGAAACGCGACCTCGCCCTCAAGTTTGCCGGCGCCGGCGGCGACGGCGCCCAGACGGCCGCCCTCCTGCTCACCCGCGCCGCCGTCGAGCTGGGCTACGACGCCACCGACATCCCGAGCTACGGACCCGAGAGCCGGGGCGGAACGTCCTATGCCGACGTCCACCTCGCCGCCGACGAGGTGCTCAACCCGGCCGCCCCGCAGCCCGACATCCTGGTCGCATTCAACGCGCCCAGCCTGGCGAAGTTCGCCTCCTGCGTGCCCGAGGGCGGATTGATCATCTACGACAGCACCGTCGTGCTTGAGCCCGGGCCGCTACCCGCCGGCCGCCAGGTGCTGCCCGTGCCGTTGACCCAACTCGCCGCCGGGCTTGGCCGACCCATGGTCAAAAACATCGTCGCCCTCGGCGTCCTCCAGGCCGCGGCCGACATCCTGCCGGCCGATGCGATGCTGCGCACGCTCCGCCATGTCATGAAGGACAAGGCTGCACTGCTGCCCCTCAACGAAGCCGCCTTCGCCGCCGGACAGAAGGCGGGCGCCGCCATCCTCGCGTGAACCCGGGCTTCGACAGTTGCTTCAGCCGTCATGGAGGCGGGGTGCCCTCACCCCGCGAGGCGCCGGCCACGATGACTGAAGCCCGCGGGGTGAGGGCACCCCGCCTCCCCCAAACGTTCGCCACTTCCACATGAGCCCCACCGCCTTTGTCGACGAAGCGGAGGCCTACGACCTCCTCGAGCGCGCCGGGCTGAATCCGCCGCGGCACGCCAAGGCCGGCGGCCCCCTGCCATTCGAGACCGGCGAGCCCGTGGTCGTGAAGGGACTCGGGGAGAATGTGTGGCACAAGTCGGAGCTCGGCGCCGTGCATTTCCTCCCGTTCGAGAAGCAGAGCGTCATCGACGAGGTACGGGTCATGCGGCAGCGGCTGGAGTCCGGCGGCCACCGCTGGCTCGACGGGCTGGTCTGCGAGCAAATCGATGTGGCTTCCTGCCCCCACCTGCCCTCCGAGGGCTTCGTGTCCCTGGCCCACGGCGAGGCCGGCTGGACGTTGCTCTTCGGCTTCGGTGGCATGCAGGCCGATGCGCTCGCCGAACTGGCGCCGCCGCTCCGCTGGCCGCTCGCGTTCACGCGCCCGGAACAGGCGCTGGCGGAACTCGAACACCACCTGCTCGGCCGCATCTGGCTCGGCCGCGTGCGCGGCACGCATGCGCTCACGACCCGCGCCATCCTCGGGCGTTTCCTGGCGTCGCTGTGGAACCTGGCCGCCGTGGCGGACGCCGAGGGGCTCGTGCTGCTCGAGCTGAACCCGGTGGCTCTTGACCTCAAGGGCGAACCGCGTCCGCTCGACGCCGTGGGCACGCAGGGTCCCCGCTCGGCCGCGCGCGTGCCGCCGCCCGCCGGTTTCCTCGACCGGCTGCGCCAGCCGCGGCGCATCGCGCTGGCCGGGGTATCGACCCGCGAGGACAGCGTCGGTCGCATCATCCTGGAAAACCTCCGCCACTACGGCCTGCCGCCCGGCGATCTCGTGCTCGTGAAGCCGGGTCGGGAGCGTTTTCTCGGCCTGCCCTGCGTGGCCGAGGTCGGCGCGCTGCGCGCGGCCCCCGTGGATCTTCTTGTCCTTGCCCTGCCCGCCCCGGCTGCAGTTGGTGTGCTGATGCAGCTGATCGCACAAGGCGGCGGGGCGGCCATCGTAGCCCTAACCTGCGGTGGCATTGGTGACGGGGCCGACACCGCCGGCTTCGGCGCCCAGCTGTCCGGGGCTTTGTGTGTTGCCCGGGCGGCTGGACGTTGGACCCCGGCGGTGCTCGGCCCAAACTTTCTCGGCCACTGGGTGCCGGGCCGGCGGCTCGACACCTCGTTCATCGCACCCGACAAGCTGCCGCCACCGCCGCACCCCGGCGGCGAACTTACCCTCCTCGGCCAGAGCGGAGCTTTTCTGCTGAGCCGGCGCTCGCGCGCCCCGGAATTGCGCTTCGGCCTCGGCCTCGCGCTGGGCAACCAGTTGGACGTCGCCCTGTGCGACGTGCTGGCCGCGCTCGCGGCGGAGCCCGGCCCCGGGCCAGTCGCCGCCTACATCGAGGGCTTCGGCCCGGGCCAGTTGCTGCCCGCCGCGCACGCCATCCGCCAGTTGGGCCGGAACGGCCGCCGCGTCGTCCTGCATCGCGCCGCCCGCACCGAGGCCGGCCAGGCCGCCGCCGCCAGTCATACCGGTGCCATGGCCGGCAATCTCTCTTTGGAACGCGGCCTGCTCGAGCGCGCGGGCGCCAACTTTGCCGGGAGCATCGACGAATTCGATTGCGCCCTGCGGTGGCTCGGCGCCCACCCGCAGCTGAAGACCGGACCCGTCGCACTCCTGACGAATGCCGGTTTCGAAAGCGTGAACGGCGGAGACCTGTTCGACGCGCGCCTGCCCCTCGCCACCTTGTCCGCCTCCACCCAAGCCGCCCTCGCCTCAATGCTCACCCGCCACGAACTCGGCGGGCTGGTGGCGCCGCGCCTGCCGCTCGACCTCACCCCGATGGCGAGTGAGGGGGCGTTCCTCGATGCCGCGGAGCTCTTGCTCCCGGATGCCGCCGCGTTGGTGGTGGGTTTGGTGCCGTTCACCCGCAACCTCGACACGACCGCCGCCGGCGGAGCGAAGATGGCCGCGGTGCTCGCGCACCTGACCGTGACCCATGGCAAGCCGATCGGCGTCGTCGTGGACTCCGGCGTGGACTATGCCGCCTATCGGCACGCCTTCGCCGCGGCCGGATTGCCGGTCTTCGACCGGGTCGAGTCGGCCCTCCGCGGGTTGCGCGTGCTGGCCTGACTCAACCTGGAGGCGGAATCCGGCGGCGCTCAGATCTTGGGCGCTACCCCTTTGAGGCGCGCTGCGATGTCGCGCTGGATGCGGCGATCATGCGTGATGATCGGATGAAACGAGAACGGGACGCGGACATGCTCGGTCGCGTGCAGGCGCGCACTCTTTGTCGGGACCACCAGCGGATCCAGCGGCGACCAATAGCAGACGGTCGGGACGCCGGCCAGGCGCTCCGCCGTCGCCTCGAGGCGCCGGATGAATTCGCTTCCCGGTCTCATCTCCTTCGCGCCCCGCCCCGGATAGAGGTAGGCGACGACGGTTCCGGCGTGAGGGCCCGTGATGGAGAAGAACGCGTCGACTCGATTTCGACCGTCGAGCTCCTGCAGGTAATGTCGGCAGACCAGGGCGCCCATGCTGTACCCAACCAACGCGAGCCGCGCATCGGGCGGAAGCGACAGCTCGATGAACCGGCGAAGCTGCGCGGAAAGCGCAGCCAGCCCGGAGCGCGCATCCGCCGGCTTCAGGCTGGGGGCAAAGCACGCATGACCCTCGGCGGCCAAGCGGCGCGAGAGGCCGGACATGATCCGGGCGCTGTCCAGGAATCCATGTACGAGGACGACATTCATTACACCGCCATCGTCGCTAAGAGGCGGGATCGAACATGAAGATGCGCAGCTCCTGCTGACAACGGCAGGCCTGCGCGATGCGGGTGGCCCAGCGGACCGCCTCCTCGCGCGTGGGCAGTTCGAGGATGGTGAAGCCGCCGTTGAGCGGAGGCGCCCACGGGTAGCCGCCCGGGGCGACCGAGCCGTCGGCCGCGACGAGCACCGGCGGGACGGATTCGTCGATGCCCCCGCCGAAGACATAGACGCCCGCAGCCTCCGCCTGCTCGATCACGGCATGGGCGTCGCGGCCCACCGCCTCCAACTCGCCAGGGGGCACGACCATCGCGGCGCTGGGGAAGGAGATGAGGTATTTGGCCATGGTGTTTTATGAATTTGCGTGACGATCGTGCGCGAGTCACCGGCCGAAGGTTCCCAGCGACCGTTGCGGCTCAGGCACCGTTCGCCGGGGCCTGCCCGACCCAAAGCCGATTTCCGTCCGGATCTTCGATGCGAAATTCCCACATCCCATAGAAGGCGACGTCCAGGTCGGGGAGCGCCAGTCCGCTCGCTCGCACCCGGGCGTGGTACGCGGCGACATCCTCGGGATAAAGATAGACCACGCCCAGGCGCGGACCATCGGCCGGGCGATTGATGGACTGGTCGACCATGAGCCGGCATTCGTCACAGCGAAGCATCGCCCAACCCCAGCGATCCTCCCGACGCTCAACACTGAAGCCGAGTTTCTGGTAAAACTCCACACTCCGCGGCATGCTCTGCACCGGCAGCATCGGGATGAGTCGGTTCATTTTCATGCGTCCTTCGGCTGCGCCGCCCCCTTTTTTTAAAAGAACATCGCCTCGCTCAGCGCCTGTTCCGGCAGCAGGAGGTGCGCGCCGACGGTCTGGGTGGTGCGCCCGGTGCCGAGGTCGCCGACGAAGTCCGCCACGTTCTTGTCCATGTCCGCCGACCACCGGAAGGTCTTGTGCCCGTCGGCGTAGGTGAATTCGAGGGAGAAGCAACTGGGACAATCCAGCGGGCTGACGGTGAACGCCATGCCGTCCGTCGTGCTGGCGCCGCAGCGCACGAGACCCTTCTTGACCCAGCCGAGCAGGCAGTTCGCCTCGGCCGCCAGGTTCGCGCGGTGGCGGATGGTCACGCTTTTCAGCCCACCGACGATGGCGGCCGGCGCGTAACGGCTGAGAAACTGGCCGATGTTCTGACGCAGCGGCAGCGTGCGCGAGTAGGCCAGGTCGCGCACCGCCGATATCTTCGGCCAGGAAAACGAGAGGGCATCGGGCGACACGATCGCGCTGTCGAACATCACGCGTTGCGAGCGCGTGAGCAGGTACACGTAGTTGGCGAGCCGTCGGCTGGAGGTGAACCGATGGGCCCAATAGTAGAGCGGCAGGTCGGGCGTGAGGCAGACGGACACCTGGTCCTGCAGGAAATCCTTCGCCGCGGGCGGATAGCTCAAGGCCACGATCTCGATGCAGCGCGTGTCCTCCTTCGAATGCCCCATGAAACATTCGCCGTAGATCTTCGCGCGGATCTCGACCTTGCCGGTGTCCTCGCGCCACGGGCAGAGGACCACCGCGCGGCACGGGTAACGCCGGGCCAGGCGCCGGGCGACCTGGAACTGCTCGAGCGCGTCCGCCGGCTCGGTGGCGAGGCCGAAGTGCAGCACGAGGTTGAGCTGCATGGCCTTTTGCTCCTCGGCGGCGGTGTCGTGCCACAACCGGGCGAAGCCGGGGTTGATCTCACCGGCGGACACCTCCATCCCGGGCAGCGCGTCAAAGACCGTGGTCATGGCGGGAAGAAAAGTACCAAGTGACAAGTTCCAGGTGACACGATCCGGCGGAAACGAGCCGCCGCTGGTTATCGAGGCTTTTCATCTTGGTACTTGCTCCTTGTTCCTTGGGTACTTCGCGCGGTTCCCGCGCGGTCATGGTTCCCGCCACAGGTGGCCGTTCGCGGCCAGCAGTGCGGCCGACGACGACGGCCCCCACGACCCCGCCGGGTAATTGTCCATGCCCTTGCGACCTTGCGCCGCCCAGTGCTCGAGGATCGGCGTGATGAGCTGCCACGAGCGCTCCGTCTCGTCGCCGCGGATGAAGAGCGTGCCGTCCCCGATCATCGCGTCGAGCACCAGCCGCTCGTAGGCCTCGGGCGTGTTGGAGCCGAAGGTCGTGGCGTAGCGGAAATTCATCTTCACCGGTTGCGTGCGCGTCTCGAGGCCCGGCACCTTGGCGTTGAGGACGAGGCTCAGGCCCTCGTCGGGCTGGATCTGGAAGGCCAGCGTGTTGGGCGCGAGGTTGAAGCGATCCGACTCGGCAAAGATGTTGCCCGGGGCGCGCTTGAAGCGGATGGCGATCTCGCTGACGCGGCGCGCCAGGCGCTTGCCGGAGCGCAGGTAGAACGGCACGCCCTGCCAGCGCCAGTTGTTGATGCTGAGCCGGAGGGCGGCGTAAGTCTCCGTCGCGGACTGCGGCGCGATGTCCTTCTCGGCCAGGTAACCGGGCACCTCCTGGCCGCCGAGCAGGCCCGGGCCGTATTGCGCGCGGGCGACATCGGGGGCGGCGCCGTCGAGCCGCAGTGGCTGGATGGCCTTGAGCAGTTTCACCTTCTCGTCGCGGATCGACTCCGGGTCGAACGACACCGGCGGCTCCATCGCGGTCAGCGCGAGCAGCTGCATCGTGTGGTTCTGGATCATGTCGCGCAGGCAGCCGCTCTGCTCGTAGTAACCGGCGCGCGAGCCGACGCCGACTTCCTCCGCCACGGTGATCTGCACGTGGTCGATGAAGTTGCGGTTCCACAGCGGCTCGAAGATGGCGTTGGCGAAGCGCTGCACGAGCAGGTCCTGCACGGTTTCCTTCCCGAGGTAGTGGTCGATGCGGAAGACCTGCGACTCCTCGAATTCGCCCAGCAGCGAGCGGTTCAGGGCCAGGGCGCTGGCGAGGTCGCGGCCGAACGGCTTCTCGATGATGACCTTCGACTGGTTGACCTGGCCGACGTAGCGCGCGGCCAGCCCGCTGGCGCCGAGATTCTTCAGGATCGGCGCGAAGACCGACGGCGGCGTCGAAATGTAGAATAGGGCCTGGAGCTGCTGGCCGATTTCCTTTTCGAGGCCGGCGATGCGCTGGCCGAGACGGTCGAAAGCCGGCTTTTCGTCGTAACCGCCGCTCACGTACAGGGTCCGCGGCGCGAGCCGCGCCCAAACCGCCGGGTCGATCTCGCGGCGCGAGAACTCCTTCACCGCGGCCTCGGCCATCGCCTGGAACTCCGCGTCGGGTATCGGTTTCCGGCCGAAGCCGACCAGGAAGAAATCCGTCGGCAGCAGTCCGTCGTGCGCCAGGTTGTAGATGGCCGGGATCAGCTTGCGGGCCGTCAGGTCGCCCGAAGCGCCGAAGATGACGACCACGGTGGGCGGCGACCCGCGATGCTTGCTGAGGCCGTGCAGGAACGGGTGACGCGATTCTTCAGCCATACGCGGGGAAGTTGGCTCGATGCCCCGACCCGGCAAGGCAATTCAGGCGGTGCGCCGTCCGGCCGATCTCGCGGCCGGACCGAGGTCCGGCCCTACGAATGCGTGATCCGTGCGTAGGGCTGCACCTTGGTGCAGCCGTTCCCCGTGCCGTGCGTAGGGCTGCATCGCGGTGCAGCCGCCGGACTACGATGCCGCCTCGCTGAACGAGTCGCTCTGGCGCACCACCTGGTAGCCCTTCGGAAAGAGCGGCACGTTTTCAAAATGCATGACTTGCGCCGGCAGGCGGTCGCTGAGCGTCACCTCGGCAACGTCGAGGCGAAAGGTCCGCGGCGGGCACGTCAGTTGCGCGAGGTACGCCTGCACGGCCCGGCGCAGCACCCGCTTCTTCCTTTCGTCCACCGCATAGTATCCGGGCACCAGGGCGCCCTCGGCCCGCGCCTTGACCTCGACGAACACGAGCACGTCGCCGTCCTGGCAGACGAGGTCGATCTCCTCGCGCTCGTCGCGCGGGCTGCGCCAGTTGCGGGCCACGAGCTTGAAGCCGTGCCGGTGTTGCAGGAAGTCGAGCGCGGCCTGCTCGCCCTTCGCGCCCTCGTCCGCCCGGGCCCCGGTGACCGCCGGCCCGCGCACGCCCTGCCAGAAATTTGAGAGCCAGCGCAGCATCGCAAGTTCGCCCTCGACCACGTGAAAAATTGCCCATACAAGCAAGAGCGTTTTTAAGTCGGTGCCACGCCGCTCGCCGGCGGCCCGCCGTTCGCTCACCTCCCCTTCTCAATGGCAACTGCAAGCAACCTCACCGGCACGCTGCGCCGGTCCCTGCTCATCAAGGTCATTTCCAAGCCGGCGCCGAGCCGCGAGGACGTCAACAGCGTCATCGAGCTGACCGCGAGTAAGGTGGTCGAGTCGTTGCAGGCGCAGTCCATGACCCTGTACCTCGTCGAGGGCGGCGAGATCGCGTTCAAGCACATCTACTATTCGCCGACGCTGTGGGGCAGCGACAAGGACAAGGAGATGCAGTTCAAGGAGACGTCGCGGAAGCTGCTCCAGCTCAAGCTGCCGGCCGGCACCGGCAACGTCGGCAAGGTGATCCAGACCGGCGAACCGCTCTTCTTCTTCGGCAAGGGACCCGACGCCGCCTCGCTCAAGAAAATGGAGGTCGGCTTCGAGGTCACCTCCATGCTCACGGTCCCGCTGAAGACCAACATCGTCATCGGCGCGATCCAGGTGCTCAACAAGGAGCCTTCGGCCGGCACGAACGGCCAGTTCACCACCAAGGACCTCAGCGTGCTGCGCGAGGTCGCCGAGTACTCGTCCACGCTCATCCAGCGCATGCTGGACCCGAAGTTCCAGCTCAGCGCCGAGGACACCGCCAAGTTCATCTCCAAGTTCACCGAGCTCCCGCTCATCACCAAGCCCGAAGAGGTCGATATCGACGAGAAGCTCGTCGAGGTGACCGGGGATGCCATCATCCGCCGCGAGCAGATTTTCCCCTACAAGAAGACGGGCGCGACCACCTGCTCGGTCCTGATGACCAACCCGCTCGACTACGCGAAGCGCGAGGCCTTCCAGCAGGCGACCGAGATGACCATCGATGACGTCAAGGTCATCCCCGCCAGCCTGCTCGAGGAACTCCTCAAGAAGTTTTTCAAGGAATCGGCCGCGAAGAAGCCGGGCGCCGAGGCGCAGGAAGTCGACATCGACGAGGTCAAGGACCTCATCGCCGGCGCCTACACCACCGACGGCAGCGGCGAGGTGAAGGCGGCCGACCTCGAGAGCGAGGACTCGGCGCCGATCATCCAGCTGACCAACCGCATCATCGAGGACGCCTACATCTCGGGCGCGTCCGACATCCACATCGAGCCGATGGAAAAGGAACTGCTCGTCCGCTACCGGGTGGACGGCATGTGCGCGGAGAAGATGCGCCTCCCGAAGCAGGTCACCGGCGCCATGGTCGCCCGCCTGAAGATCATGTGCAACCTCGACATCTCCGAGCGGCGCCTCCCGCAGGACGGTCGTATCGTCTTCAAGAAATTCACGAAAAAGAACATCGACATCGACCTGCGCGTGGCCACCGGCCCGATGAACCACGGCGAGAAGGTCGTCATGCGTATTCTCGACAAGCAGAAGTCCACCATGCCGCTGCCGGCCCTGGGCTTCTCCGAGGAGAACCTGGCGAAATACCGCGACTGCATCCGCCAGCCGTACGGCATGATCCTCCACTGCGGGCCGACCGGCTCGGGCAAGTCGATGACCCTCTATGCCGCGCTGGCCGAGGTGAACACACCCGACGTGAACATCCAGACGGCCGAGGACCCGATCGAGTACACGCTGCCCGGCCTGAACCAGATGCAGATGAACAAGCAGATCGGGCTCGATTTCCAGCGGGCGCTGCGCTGCTACCTCCGCATGGACCCCGACATCATCCTCGTCGGTGAAATTCGTGACAAGGAGACCGCCCAGATCGCCTGCGAGGCGGCCCTCACCGGCCACTTGCTCGTGTCCACGCTCCACACCAACGACGCGCCCTCCACCGTCTCGCGCATGGGCGAGATGGGCATCGAGCCCTTCAACATCTCGGCATCGCTCGTCTGCGTGTGCGCCCAGCGCCTCCTGCGCCGCGTCTGCAAGAACTGCAAGTCGAAGTACGTGCCCGAGGGCCGCGAGGCCGAGATCATCATGAAGGCGCTCGACATCAAGGAGGCGCCCGAGATCTTCAAGGCCGCCCCGGGCGGCTGCCATGTCTGCGGCGGCACCGGCTACAAGGGCCGCGTCGGCATCCACGAGCTCATGGTCAACAACGAGCAGATCGTCGAGGCCATCAACGCCGAGGTCGAGGTCGCCGACCTCAAGCGCGTCTGCATGAAGACCGGCATGAAGACCATACACCAGGACTCCATGTTGAAGGTCAAGATGGGGCTCACGACCATGGAGGAAGCCCTGGCCAACGTGCCCGCCGACATGATCACGGAGGACTCCGGCGGCGATGCCGTGGCGAAGAAGAAAGCCGCCGCCGCGGCCGGCCATTAGGTTCCCACTTTACCCGGCCGGTCTACCCCCCGGCCGGGCAAGCAAAAGAGGCGCGATCCCGCAAGGGGTCGCGCCTTTTGCGTTTCATCCAAAGTGGAGGGTCGGCCTCCCGGCCGACCGCGTCGCGTTCGTTCCGTCACGCCGGACCGGTGGCCCCGCGTCCACATTGTGGGAGGGTCGGCCTCCCGGCCGACCGCGCTTGTTGGATACGGTTGGTCAGGAGACCAACCCTCCACTCCGTCACGCGTCCATCCGGCCGGTCAGGAGACCGGCCCTCCAGCTTTTCAGTACCCCCCCGTCCAGACGAAGCGCAGCCGGCTGAGGAACGTTTGCACCGGCTCGGTCTCGACATTCTCCACCGGGCGCCGCGCATCGGGAAACAGCCGCGAACCGCCCTCGACCGTCAGATTCGAACGCATGTTGCGCTCGTCCCAATGTCCCGCCACGTACCCGACCTCGGCCACCTGGAGGTTCTCGCCTTCACCGGTCAGGAGTTCCTGCGGCACAAAACAGAATGTCTCGGGGACTTCGCCCTCGAACAGGCGGCCGGCATTTTCTCCAACACAAACCAATCGGTTATTCATGGGTGGAAGGAAGCGACGCCAACCTAGCGCCGTCCGCTCCGCGGAAAAAGGTGAAATCCCGGCCGTCACCCAATCGTAACAATCGGATTTGGAGGCGGGGTGCCCCCACCCCGCTTTCGCGATGGCGGCGCGATGCCTCGCGGGGTGAGGGCACCCCGCCTCCAACCCACCACCTCGATGGCGCGCTCGAACGCAGCGCGACTACCGGAGGGTCGGCCTTCCGGCCGACCGCGCCTTGCCAATCCGGTCGGCCGGGAGATCGACCCTCCATTTCTACAGCACTCAGCGCAGGATCTCGCCCTTCGCCGGGTCGCCGGGCACGTCCAACACCTGGATCTGGTTAATCGTCTTGAAATGGTCGTGGTCGGCAAACTGCCACACCACCTTGCCGGCGGGATCGAGTTCGAAGAAATGCGGCTGCTGCCTGAGGTGACCATGGCCGAGGTAATTGCAGTAGATCGTGTTTCCGTTCGGCAGGCGCTGGAATCCCGTCATCAGCCGCAGCGGGTTGCCCGGGACATCTTCCGCGCCGAGTTCCCAAACCACCTTGAGGTCGCGGTCGAGCTCCTGGATCTTGCGGCCCTCGCCGAGGGCGAGCAACAGATGGCCATTCGGCAACAGCAGCGTCATGTGCACGTCGCCGCCGACCGGAAAGCGACGCAGCGTACGGCCGTCGGCGTCGAGTTCCTCCACCTCGTGCTCGGCCTTGCGCGAGACGAAATAGTGGCCGGCGGCGGTCTTGCGGACTCCCCGGAACTGGTCGTGCACGTGCACCGCGGGCGGCGGCGGCGCCAGTTTGATCTCCTTGGCGATTTGGCCCGCGCGATCGACCTCGACGAGCCGGCAGGGACCGTTCTCGACCATGAGCACGCGTCCATCCGGCAGCGGCTGGCACGAGTGGACCTCGGTGCCGGCACCGGCGTGGTATTCCCAGACGGTTTCGCCGGCGCGGGTCTTTTCCATGGCGCCATGGGCGTGGCAGAACAGCAGGTTGCCGTTGGCCAACACCCAGCAGTCCTGCGGATGCTGGCAGGTGAATTGCCATTCAATCGTCCCGTCGGCCGAGACGACGGCCACCTTGTTGCCATAGGAATCGGTACAAAAGAAGGGATGGGCGGCGAAGGCCGGCAAGACCGACAGCAATGCAGCGAGCAAAGCGAGGAATGGGCGTGGATTCATGGGGCGTGGAGGGGTGCCGGCATCGTGCATTCCGCCAGGCCGGGAGCAATCACCGATCCGGTGGCGCCCGCACTCCGTGCCTGCTGCGGATGTAGCGCGGGGCTCGGAGGTGGAGGGTCGTCCTCCCGGCCGACCGTTCTCTCAATCGCAGCTGGTCCGGAGACCAACCCTCCATTCCGCAATGCGTTCATGCGGCCGGTCAGGAGACCGGCCCTCCACCAGCTACGTCTCCACCGGCGCCTGCGGACGTGCGTTGCGGACCGCGTCCGCGACCGTGGTCGGCAGCACCTCGGCTTCGCCCTTCGCCTGGTCGAAGCGCATCGACAGCGTCTTGGACACACCGCGCTCCTGCATCGTCACGCCGTAGATCGCGTCGGCCGCCGCGATCGTGCTCTTGTTGTGCGTGATGATGATGAACTGGGAGTCCTTCACGAACTGCTTCAGCAGGTTCGTGAAGCGGTGGATGTTCGATTCGTCGAGCGGCGCGTCGAGTTCGTCCAGCAGGCAGAACGGCGACGGCTTGACCATGTAGAGCGCGAACAGCAGCGCCACCGCCGTCAGGGTCTTCTGGCCGCCGGACAGCAGCGTGATGCCCTTCAGCTTCGTGCCGGGCGGCTGCGCGACAATCTCGATGCCGCTTTCCAGCGGATCCTCGGCGGTGACCAGCTCGATCTCCGCCCGTCCGCCGCCAAACAGGATCTGGAAGGTGTAGGCGAAATTCTTCCGTATCTGTTCAAAGGTCACCTGGAACTGCTGGAGCGAGGTCTGGTTGATGTCGTCGATGGCCTTGAGCAGCTGCGCCTTCGCGCCCACGAGATCTTCGCTCTGGTTCTTGAGGAATTCGAAGCGCTGTTTCAGTTCCGCGTATTCCTCGATCGCCACGAGGTTGACCGCACCCATGGCGCCGATGCGCTGGCGCAGCGCGTCGACCTCCGCCTTGAGTTCGTCCCACTTGGTGCCGTCGAGCTCCGCGAGGTCCGCCTCGGTCGGCGTCCCCTTGTTCTCCTTCTTCTTCCGGCGGCGCGGCCTCGAGCTTTCGGTGCCAGCGGCGTCGCTGGATGGCGCCCCGGCGGCGGGAGCCGCAGGCTCGTCTTCCTCATCCAGATCGAGGTCGCGAATACCCTCCGGTTCGTCGTCGGCGTGCCAGAGCAGGTCCTTCCAGTCGATCGTCGCCACCTCGACCGCGAACTCGTGCTTCACCTCCTCGCTGAGGAAACGGGCCCGGGCGCCGGTCTCCGCCGCCTGCACCTCGTGCTTGGTCAGTTCCGATTGCGCCGCGTCGGCCTCGGTGCGGATCGCCGCGAGGCCCTGCTCGACGGCGGCCATCTCCTGCTCGACCGTCTGCAGCTCGACGCGGACCTTTTCGACGTTTTCCTGGGCCACGGCGAGGGTCTTGACGATCTCGGCCGCCCGCCGGCGCTGGGTGCCGGTCTCCGCCTCGAGCTGTTTCACCTGCTCGGTCCACGTCTCCAATTCGATCTGGCGCTGCACCAGCAGCTCGTCGAGCTGCGCGCGCCGGCGTTCCATCTCCGACAGCCCGCGGTCGAGCACCTCGACCTTTTGCCGGCGTTCCGCCAGTTCGAGCCGGGCCTGGGCGAGAATCTCCTTCTTTTCGTCCCGCGCCGCGCGGGCCTGGACGATGGCCGCCTCGGCCGCCGTGATCCGGTCTTTCTGCGCGCTCACCTTGGCCTCGGCTTCGGCCAGTTGCGCCTGCGCCTTGGCGAGCCGCGACAGGGCCTCGTCGTGGTCGCGCTTAAGGTTGGCCAGTTCATTTTCCATGCGGCCGAGCCGGTTGGCGGCGTCCTCGCGCGCCTTCTGCGCATTCTTCTCTTCCGTGTGGATGGCGGCGGCCACCTGCGAGCTCGCGAGCACGTCCTTGCGCTTCTGCTCCAGCACCTGTTCGGCGGCCACCAAGGCCGCGTTGACCTGTTCGATGTGGGCCCGCTGGTCGTCGTGGGCCTTTTGTTCGGCGACGACCGCCCGGCCCGTCTCGCGCAGGTCGACCTCGCGCTGGACGATGCTGTTGGCGGGTTTCTTCTGGTGACCGCCATAGATCAATCCGCGGCGATCCACCAGGTCGCCCTTCGGGGTCGCCACCAGCAGGAACGAAAACGCCGGGTGCCGGCGCCAGAACTCAAGGAAACCGTGCAGGTCTTCCGCCAGGTAGCAGGCTGACAACAGGCCCGCGGCGGGATGCGCGGGGTCAAGATGCGCGATCGCCTCGGTCGCGGGCTTCATTCCCTCCGGCAGGATCGCCGCCGGTTCGCCGTGCCCCGCGCCCGGGCGCCCCACCTGCAGGCACACGCTGCCGATTTTGTCCGCCTCGAGCTGGGCGAGGATCTTCTGGGCGGTGTCCAGGTCGGCGACCGAGATCGCCTCGACCGAGGCCCCGAGCAGGGCTTCCAGCGCCTTGGCGTAGTGCGGCTGGACTTCGAGCCCCTGCGTGATCGGTGTGAACTTTCGATCGCCGACCGTGCCCGCGAGGCGGCCGGAAAGCAGCGCCTTCGCGCCTTCGCCGAAGCCCTCCCACTTCTCCTGCAATTGCTGCAGCAGCTTCAACCGCGCCGCCTTCTGCGCGAGGCTCCGGTCGATTTCCTGCAGCTTGCGCTGCGCCTCGCGGAAATCCCGCGTCGCGTCGTGCAGCGCCGCCTGCGCTGCCTGCGCCTCGTTGTTCGTGCGGCTCTGCTCGGCGCGGGCCTCCTCGCCGCGCGTACGCACCTGCGCCAGCGCCTGGTCGGCCGCCTCGAGCGCGGCGCGCAGCTGGGCCAGGTCGGCGGACAGCTGGTCGTACTTGTGCTGGCTGGTGCGGGCGTCGACTTCGAGCCCGGAGCTTTCCGTGCGGTGGCGCGCGACGGCGCTCTCCACCTGCAGCAGCGCAAACTTCTCGTTCCCGAGCTGCTGCTCGAGCCGCGCGAGCTCGCCCTCGACGACCGCCAGCTCGCGGTTGCGATCCTGGAAGACGGCGTCGGAACTGCCCAGCAGCGACAGCTGCAGCTGCTTGTCCTGCGCGCCGGTGTCGACCTGCGTCGCCAGCTCCTTCAGCTGCATCTCCAGCTCCGTCAGGTCGTCGCGACCCGCGGCCAGGCGCTCCTCCAGCCCGGTCCGGCGGACTTCCGCCAGCCCGGCCTGGTTCTCCGCCTGCTCCTTTTGCGACTTGAGATCGAACACGGCCTGCTGCGCGTCCTGCACGCGTTGCGTCAGCGTTTGGCGGGCGGCCCTTTTGCCGTCGAGGCCGCGGGTGCGCTCCTCGAGCAAGGCGCGCCGGCTGTCCGCATCGCCGCGCAGGGTCCCGACGCGTTCCTCGAGCTCGGCCAGGGCCGCGGAAAGCTGGCGATGCTGGAACCCGGCCTGGGCCAGGGCCAGGTGACGCAGGCGGAAGCTGAGGCGCTTGTACCGCATGGCCTTCGCCGCTTGCCGGCGCAGCGAACCGATCTGCCGGCCGACCTCGGCGATGACGTCCGACACGCGCGCGAGATTCTGCTCCGTGAGCGCGAGCTTGTTCATCGCCTCGCGGCGCTGGCTCTTGTACTTGGTGATGCCGGCCGCCTCCTCGAACACGACCCGGCGCTCCTCGGGCTTCGACGACAGGATCTGGTCGATCTGGCCCTGCGCCATGATCGAGTAGCTCGTCCGGCCGACGCCGGTGTCCATGAAAAGCTTGTGGATGTCCTTCAACCGGCACGGCTGGCCGTTGAAGAAATACTCGCCGAGCCCGTCGCGCGCGACCCGGCGCGTGATCTCGATCTCGTGGAAATCGCTGCCGAGCTGCTTCTCGCAGTCCGTGAGGAGCAGTCCCACCTCTGAGAATTGCGCCGGCTTGCGGGTGTCGGCGCCTTCGAAGATGACGTCCTGCATCTTGCCGCCGCGCAGGGCCTTGGCGCTTTGCTCGCCCAGCACCCACCGGATGGCATCCGCGATGTTGCTCTTGCCGCAGCCGTTGGGACCGACGATGGCGGTGACGCCGGGCTCGAAACTCAGGGTGGTGTTGTCCGCGAAACTTTTAAAGCCGTGGAGTTTTAGCGCCTTGAGATACATTGAGCTTAAAGGGAAAACTAGAGGGTCCGGCCCAGCGCTCGGCAACGGCAAAAACGCCCCCGCGTATTTTGCGTGCTGATGGCCATCCGGCGATTGACTTAAAGCCGCCTACTGGCTTGGGCGCCGGCTTGCGCCGCGTGGCGCGGCAGGCAGTTTACGCGGATGCCCGCCGCGCCCGCCGACCTCGACAAGATCAAGCGGTACATGCCGTGGCTGGTCGCCGTCGCCCTGTTCATGGAGAATCTCGACGCGACGATCGTGAACACCGCCGTGCCCGTCATGGCGGAAAGCCTGCACGTCGAGCCGCTGGCGCTGAAGGCGGTCATGACCAGCTATACGCTCGCCCTCGCCGTCTTCATCCCCATCAGCGGCTGGATGGCCGACCGCTTCGGGACCGCGCGGGTCTTCATGCAGGCGGTGATCCTCTTTGCCGCCGGGTCCCTCTTCTGCGGCCTCGCGCCCAATGTCCCCTGCCTGGTCGCCGCGCGCATCCTGCAGGGCCTGGGCGGGGCGATGATGACTCCCGTCGGGCGCATCGCCCTGGTGCGGACCTTCCCGCGGTCCGAGCTCCTGCGGACGATGAACTACGTCATCATCCCGGCGTTGATCGGGCCCATGGTGGGACCGTTCGCCGGCGGCGTGATCGTGCACCTGCTCCACTGGCGGATGATCTTCTTCGTCAACCTGCCGTTCGCCGTCGCCGGGTTCTGGCTCGTGCGCCGGTACATGCCGGATTACCGCGACGAGGCCACGCCCCCGCTCGACCGGACCGGCTTCATCCTGTTCGGCGCCGGCATCGCCCTGCTTTCGTATGTGCTGGAGGTGTTCGGCGAACACCGGCTCGGCGGCGGCGAGCTGAGCGTGCTCACCGGGGCCGCGCTGGCCCTGCTCGCCTTCTATGGCTGGCACTCCCGGCGCACGCGCCACCCCGTGCTGGCCCTGTGGCTTTTCGGCGTGCGGACCTTCCGCCTGTCGGTGGTGGGCGGGTTCGTGACGCGGCTCGGCGTCGGCGGCATGCCCTTCCTCCTGCCCCTGCTCTACCAGATCGGGCTCGGCTATGCTCCGTGGCAGGCGGGCCTGCTCACGATGCCGACGGCCGCGGCCGCGATGCTCATGAAGATCGCGAGCCGACCGTTGCTCCGGCGTTTTGGCCATCGGAACATCCTCGTCGCGAACACACTGTTGATCGCCGTCGTGGTCCTGACGTTCACCCAGATCGGGCCCGGCGCCTCCGTCTGGGCGATCATCGGCCTCGGGTTCAGCCAGGGTTTCTTCATGTCGCTGCAGTTCACGAGCATGAATTCCCTGATCTATGCCGACGTGGAGGACCCGGACGCCAGCAAGGCCAGCAGCATCTCAAGCACTGCGCAGCAGCTGTCGCTGAGCTTCGGCGTGGCTTTCGCCTCCCTTGTCGCGGGCTGGTTCCTGCGCGGCCTCGACCAGACCAATCCCGCCCAGGTCATCCCGGCGCTGCACCACGCCTTCATCACCATGGCCGTGATGACCGTGTTGTCATCCATCACCTACTGGGGACTCCACGGCGACGACGGCAACAACGTCAGCAACCGCAAAAAGGATCCCGAATCCGGCACGGCGGAATGAGCTGCTCTGGACCGTAGGGCGCGACCTTGGTCGCGCCCTGCGCCTCGTCTTTGACCACGGATTTCACGGATATCACGGGTTCCATTCACGAGGCCGCCGTCCTGAGCATCTAAAAAGGCGTAGCCGCGCTTGAGCCGAAGGCGAAAGCGTGGCCCGGGAACCACCACGTTGTCGCTGCGCTCCAACGCGGCTACAGATCAGCTGAATCTGATGTAACCACGGATCTCACGGATGACACGGATTCAATTCCCGAGGCCGTCATCCTGAGTGAAGCGAAGGATCCAGAGCCTTCTGCATAGCTTACTCCTCCCACTGGATTCTTCGCTACGCTCAGAATGACAGGTCACGAGAATTTGGCTCCATCCGTGCCCATCCGCGCCATCCGTGGTGGAAAAACTCTGTCCGATGCCCGCGGCATGGGCGGCGCGCTGCGACCGCCGCACCCCGGCGCGACCAAGGTCGCGCCCTGCTCCTACCGGCATCTCCGTGCTCCTTGCTCCCGCCTCCATGTTATTTATGGTCCCACGGAAGTTGGACCTGCAGCCGCGGATATTTCCAGATGCGCACCGGCTCGAACATCTTGCCCGGATTGCAGATCCCGCGCGGGTCGAGCGCCCGCTTTACCGCCTGCATCGCCCGCACCTGCGCCGGAGAATGCTGGAGGCGTAGGAACGGCGTCTTGGCCAGCCCGATGCCGTGTTCGCCGGAGATCGATCCACCCAACGCCACGACCGTCTTCATCAGCTTCAGCACCGCGGCCTCCGCCCGCTTCGCCTCCGCGGCGTTGGCGCGATGATACATGATGTTCACGTGCAGGTTGCCGTCGGCGAGGTGGCCAAAGGTCGGAATGGGCAGGCGCGAAGTCTGCTTCAACTTCGCCAGGAAGCGTGCGAACTTCTCGTAATGGCGCATCGGGACCACGACGTCCTCGTTGAGCTTCGCATCGCCGAGTTCGAACATCGCGCCGGAACACTTCCGCCGCACCGCCCACAGCGCCTCGGCCTCGTCGCGCGTCCGGGCCACGCGGTGCGCGGTGGCGTATTTCCTCGCCCAGTAAAGCATGAACCGCTGCTGCGCGCGCAGTTCGAGCTCCGAACCGGCGAGCTCCATCAGCAGGACCGGCTTCCCCTCCTGGCCGGCGAACACCGCCCGTTGCGTGGCGCGCTCGGCGCACAGCACACTCTCGGAATCGAGGAACTCGCAGATGGCGAGCTGCACCCGGTGACGGAATAACGCCAGCGCCGCCCGCAGCGCCGCCGCCTCGCTGGGAAACGACGTCAACAGCGTCCAACGCGCCTCGGGTTGCGGGATGAGCTTCAGGACCGCGCCGGTCACGATGCCGAGCATCCCCTCACTGCCGATCCACAGGTCGCGGAGGTTGAACCCGGCGGCGAACTTCTTCGTCGCCGTGCCCCATTGGACAAGTTCGCCCGTGGGCAGGAAGCCGCGCAAGGCGACGACGAAGTCGCGCGTCACCCCGTATTTGCCGCCGTGCATGCCCCCCGCGTTGCAGGCGATGTTGCCGCCGATCGTGCAATACTCCTTCGACGACGGATCGGGCGGATAGAACCAGCCCTGGGCCGCCGCCGCCCGCTGGATGGAAGCCGTGGTGGCTCCCGCCTCCGCGTGGGCCAGGCCGGCTTCGGCGTCGATCCGCACCTTGTTCAACTTGAGCATGTCGATCACCCAGCCTCCCTGCACCGGCGCGGCCGAGCCCATCAATGTCGTCCCGCGGCCGCGGACCGTGACCGGCACGCGAAGTTGGTTCGCCAAAGCGAGCACCACGCCGATGTCGGACTCGCGTCTTGGCGTCACGACCGCGGCCGGGAGGAACGAGATCTTGCTGCTGTCGAACGATGCGGCCCAGCGGCCTTCTGCCGACGTGTCGACGCGCGCGCCGAGGCGGCGCCTCAGTTGGCGGGTGGCGGAGGAAAAGTCAGGCTTCACGGCAGTTCGTTAATCAGCCAACGACTGCCGCGCCCTTCAACCAGATAACAGACCCGGCGGAATCAGCCCGATGGAGGCGGGGTGCCCTCACCCCGCTTCTTTGGCGGCAACGCGGCGCCTCGCGGGGTGAGGGCACCCCGCCTCCACCTTCAACTGCCTGTCGCCTGCGTCAGCTGGATGGCCAGGTCCCGGCAGCCCTTGAGGTCGATCTTCCCCGTGCCCAGCATCGGGATCTTTTCCACGCGGTGTATGACGCGCGGGATCCAGAGGTTGGGCAGGCCGGCATCGAGCAATTTCGTGCGCAGGTCGTCGAGGGCGATGTCAACCCTCGTCAGCAGGACGATGGCCTCGCCCTTCGTGGCGTCCGGCACCCCCGTGACCGCCACCGCCGGCTCATCGGTCTGGTCCCAGCCGAAGACCTCGATGATCTTCTGCTCGATCGTGCCGTGCGGCACCATCTCGCCGCCGATCTTGGAAAACCGCGACAACCGGCCCTCGATGTAGAGGAAACCGTCGTCGTCGAACCAGCCCAGGTCGCCCGTCATGAACCACCCGTCCTTCAGCGCCTGCGCCGTCTTCTCCGGGTCCTTGAGGTAGCCGTCGAAGACATTGGCCCCGCGCAACCACACCATGCCCGTCTCGTGCATCGGCAGCTCCTCGTGGGTCTCCGGGTTGGTGATGCGCGCCGACATGCCCGGCATCAGCCGGCCTACCGCGCCGGTCTTCTTGCCGAGTTGCGGCTCGGCGATCTCCGTCGTGACCGGCGGGTGGTGCTGGTTGATGTTCGTCGCCGGCGTCGTCTCGGTCAGGCCGTAGCCCTGGAGCACCTCGATGCCGAACTTCTCGAGAAACCCGTCGTACAGGTCCATGGGCAGCTTCTCGGCGCCGGTCACGACGAGGCTGAGCGATTTGAGCTCCGCCTTGGTGGCCTTCTTCAGGAACGGCCGGATGAAGGTCGGCGCGCCGATCATGACCGTCGCCCGCTCCTCGTGGATCGCCTCGATGATGCGGCGGGTGTCCAGCGGGCTCGGCACGGTGACGACGCGGCAGCCGCGCAGGAGCGGATACCACAGCGTGACGGTGTAGCCGAAGGAATGGAACACCGGCAGGCACCCGAGCATGACCGCGCTGTCCGGCAGGATGGAAAGCGACGAGATCTGCGCGCAGTTGGCGAGGATGTTGCGGTGGGAAAGCACCACGCCCTTCGGTTCGCCCGAACTGCCGCTGGTGAACAACAGCCCGGCCTCGGCGCGGTCGCCCTCCTTCGGCAGCTCGAGCAGGTCGGCCACCCACTGGTTCGGCAGCAGCCACACGGCGACGAGCCAGGGTAGGATGGCCCGCTTGCCGCCCATGGCCTCGATTTCCTTGCGCAGGTCGAGCGTGTTCTCCGGAAACGGAAAATTGGGTACTTTCGCGCGCATCGCTTCGGCGGTGAACACCGTCCGGATCTCGCCGAGCCGCAGGCTGGCCTCGGCCGCCGCCCGGCCCGTCGTGAAATTGAGGTTCACCGGCGTCTTGCCCGCGCAGGCGATGGCCAGGTTGACCACGTGGGCGCCCACGCCCGGCGGCAGGACGATGCCGACGCGCTTCTCGGGAATCGTCCGGCGGATGCGCCGCGACAAGGCGGCCGCCGACGCGAGCAGCTGCGCCGCCGTCACCGCCCGTCGTTCGGCGGTGCGATCGACCAGCTCCTCGTGCCAGGGCCGCTTCGCCAGGGAACGAACGATCTCGCGCGCCACGTGGCGGCGGAGCACCGGCCGCTCGTGGAAGGCGATCTCGCCCAGGTCCAGCAACGCCCGGCGGGCCGTGACCCGGTCGACCTTGTCGGGCGGGATCGGCTCGCCGAATACGACACACACCGGCGTCGGCATGAGGCGGGGCGATTTCCAGAGGTAGCGGTTGCCGGCGAACGAGAAGATCGAGCCCCAGGTGCCGTCGATCACGGCGGGCACCACCGGCACGTTCGCCACCTGCGCGATCCGGCCGAAGCTGCGCTTCAGTTCCATCAGCTGCCCGGTGCGCGAGATCGCCCCCTCGGGGAACATGCAGACCAGCTCACCGGCCCGGATCGCATCCCACGCAAGGCGAATGCCCTTCTTGGGCCGGTTCGGCGCGACCGGGATGACGCCGGCCGCCCGCAGCAGGTAACGCATGAACGGGCTCCGCGCCGCGCCGCCGAACGCCACGAAGCGCAGCATCCGCGGCGACGCCAGCTGGAGCACCACCGAGTCGATGTACGAAAGCTGGTTGGCGATGACGAGGCCGCCGCCCGTCGGGATGTTTCGCTCGCCGAGCACCCGCACGCGATAGAACAACGGCCCGATGAGGCGCATGACCGTGCAGGTCGTCTGGTGCGGCAGGTGGTACAGCGCGTAAGCCAGCATGCCGAGCGTGATGGCGGTCAGCAGGAAGAACTGGCTTTGTGGCCCCCAGTTGAGCGCCCCCTCGCCCGCCACCACCCCATACACCAGGCTGGCGCCGAAGCCGACGGCGCTGTCGAGCAGGCTTACGCCCGCCAGGATGCGTCCGCGCCGATGGTCGCCGGCGCGTTCCTGGATGAACGCGTACAGCGGCACGAGGAAGAGCCCCGTCGAAAAACCCGCCGCGATCAGCAGCGCCTTGAAAACCACGCCGCCCGCCGCGGCGAACCCCAGCCCGAAGAGACACCACGCCAGGAGCGCGCCGCCGATCGGCGCCAGGCCCAGTTCGACGCCGCGGCGCGAGAACAGGCCCGCGAACAGGTTGCCCGCCATCGTGCCGACGCCGACCAGCAGCAGCATCACGCCGGCGACCGCGCCGGTCCGCGCGCCATTGAGTTCCAGTTCCGCGGCGATCTGCGGCACGAGGAGCGACACGTACGTGCCGACCCCGTAGAAAAAGCAGATGCCGGCCGTCGCCCGCCACAGCGGCCGGTCGCGCCAGACCTCCCGCACGTCGCGGGCGTGGCGCAGCCAGAGATTCCAGTGAAAGGGCTCCTGCGACTGCGCCGGGGTCTTTTGCGCGAGTTGAAAGAAGCCCCAGGCCACGATCGACAATCCGCCCAGCACCCAAGCCGTGCCGGATGCCGCCTGCCAGGGATCGCCGCTGGCGTGCAGCCAGTGGGAAAACATCAGGCCGCCGGCGAATGAGCCCACGAGGATCGCCGTGATCGTGAACATTTCCATGTAGCCGACGTAACGCGAGAGCCTCTCCGGACCGACATACTCGAGGATGATGCCACGCTTGGCCGGCGCGAGAATCGCCGTCTGGGTCGACAGCAGGAAGAAGCAGCCCAGCGCCAAGCCGAAGGAGTGCAGGCGCAGTGCCACCAGGAGCACCGCCACCACCGCGACCTGGAGCACCAGCGCGGCGTTCAGCACGCTGCGTTTCGAAAATCGATCAGCCATCCAGCCGCACACCGGCCCGAACAGGATGTAGGGCAGCGCGAGCATGGCTCCGATCACCGACGCCATCAGCTTCGCATCCCCGAGCCCGCCGCGGGCGAGCTGTTGCGCCAGCAGGATCAGCATCAACTTCGCGGCGCAATCGTTGAACGTGACCTGCGCCTGGGCACCCATCAAGACGGCAAGCGAAAGCCGGGGGAGTTTCATTCGGGGTATGAGGGGAAAACTTTGCGGGGGCCGGGGGCGGCCGGCAAGTCCCTTCACCGAACCAAGTCCCATCGGTAGGGCGCGGACTCCATTCCGCGCCGCGGCGGCGAAGGGACTCGCCGCCCTACCCGGCCAGCCAATCCCGCAAGTCGCGCGCCAACGAGCCGAAGCCCGCGGGAAAGTCATTTTCGAGTCGCCGCACGTCGCCGCGATGGCGCGAGACCTCCTGCACCGCGCGTTTGACCTCGAACGGCAGCGTCGGCCGATCGGTGCCGTAGACGCGCCACTTGAGCTCGCGGCGCGTGTAAGGCGGACGGCCGCTCGCCTGTCCGTCCAGCCAGGCGGCCTCCGTGATCGAAGTGTCGCGGCCGCACAGGTACCAGGCTTCGATCGCCGGCACGGCGAGGCCGATGGCGCGCAACACCCGCGCTTCGCCGGGACCAGCCGGCGCCGCGTTCGGCGAAACCTGTCGGCGGGGCGGCAGGTTCTTCACCGTGCGCCGGAAGGCATGCCGCAGCCGGCAAATCCGACAGAAGGGATGATGGTAACCCGGTGCCTCGTGGGCGGGCGTGTGCACGACCGAGTCGTCCGAGTCGACCACGACAACGAGGCCATCCGCCTCGGTCTGGAAATGCAGGTGTCGGACGATGGGCGGCAGCACCTGCTCGACCGACGGCCAGCCGCGGGCGCGCAAGCTCAACGGGAGGGTGTCGAACGGCCGCCCGAGCACATATTCCACCAGCACCCGGAGGGCGGCTTCGTCCGCCGGCGATTCGCTGAGGATCGCCAGCTTCATGCGGGTCCGGCAGACATCGTCCTATTCCTCCGGCACGCCGCCGAGGAGGCCGCTGTACCACAGGTCGCCGAGGTGCGCCTCCTTCAACAGCTCGCCGACATCGGGCAATTCCGAGAGGCGGGTGAATCCCGCCTGGCTGCCGCGCTTGTGCGCCAGCACCACCTCGTCCGGATGCTCCTTGTAGAGGTCGAGCAGGTAGGGCGAGTGCGTCGTGGCGATCACCTGCACGGGCGCCCTCTCCTCGCCGGACGCCGCCGGGTGGCTCAGGCGGTAGAGCGCGTCGCGCACTTCGCGGAGCATCCGCGGGTGGGTGCCGCGGTCGGCTTCCTCCAGGCAAACGATCGTCGGCGGCTGCGGTGCGTACGCGAGCGCCAGGATGGCCAGGAGGTGCAGCGTGCCCTGGGAGAGGATGTCCGCGGAAAGTGGCAGGGACCCGTCGGCCGGACGCACCACCAGTTCAACGTGTTCGCCGGCGAGCGCGCGAAAATCCAAACCGGCGAATTCCGGCATGATCCGGCGGAAATCCTCCTCGAGGCGATCGTAGGCCGCAGGGGCCGACGTACGCCACGCGGCGAGCACGGCCGCGAGGTTGCCGGCGTTGGAATTCAATTCCTTGTTCTCGGCCGCGCGCGGCGGCACGCCCATGGCGTAGTGGTCGAAGAGAAACGCCCGGATCCCGAGCAGCCGGGTGCGCAGTTCGCCCCAAAGCCTTTCCCCCTCGAGACCAGGCGGATGATCCACCGCCAGCCGGTTGCAGACAATCTCATCCGCGGCGCAGTGCAGCACCACGTGGAGGTCCTGGTAAGGCGGCCGAAAGTGGAAGGTGATCTGGGCGCCGCCGGCCGCGGAGGCCGGCAGGCCGGCCACGTGTTCCGCCGGCAGTCCGGCGAGCGCGCGGAGCCGCAGCAGCGCCTGAATGAGGCTCGTTTTCCCGCTGCCGCTCGGGCCGACGAGCAGGTTGAACGGCTCCAACTTCACCGCCGCCGTGCGCAGCGCCTTGAAGTTCCGGAACTGGATCGCCGCGATCACGGGACGAGGATTGCACTTCGCCCGCGACACGACAAGGCGCGATCCGGCGTGGTGGCGGGGCCATCAGCCCCGCGCGGCAGTTGCGCACGGGAACTCGCGGGACTGATGGTCCCGCCTCCATTTACGAAACGCGCCGGATCGCGACCTAATGCCCGTGGTTGTGGCCGGCGGTGCCGGCGGCGCGCGCCTTCTGGTATTCGTCGACCAGCTTCTTCTCC
The DNA here is from genome assembly GCA_035496355.1 of Lacunisphaera sp. Lineage (GTDB taxonomy): Bacteria > Verrucomicrobiota > Verrucomicrobiia > Opitutales > Opitutaceae > Lacunisphaera. The sequence continues at coordinate 60,725 of DATJES010000045.1, forward strand.
TGGTCGGCCGGCATCTCCTCGTAGTGGGCGAATTTCTCCGCGTGCAGCCCGCGGCCGCCCGTCAGCGACCGCAGGACCGTGCCGTAATGATGCAGCGAGGCGGCGGGCACGAGGGCCTTGATGATCTGCAACCGGCCGGCGACATCCATGCCGAGGATCCGCCCGCGCCGCCCCGACAGGTCGCCGACCACGCGGCCGACGAAATCCTCCGGCACCCTGATCTCCAGTTCATGGATCGGCTCGAGCAACACCGGGCGCGCGGCCTGGAACGCCTCGCGGAAGGCGAAATACCCGGCGATCTGGAACGCGATGTCCTTCGAATCCACGGGGTGCATCTTGCCGCCGTAGAAATCGATTTTCACGTCCGTGACGCGATAGCCGGCGTGGATGCCCTCGGTCGAGGCGGTCTTCACGCCCTTCTCCACCGACGGCACGAAGACGCGATCGACGTCCTGGCCGACCAGCGACTGCTGGAACTCGATGCCGCTGTCGCGCGGGGCCGGCTCGATCCGCATCCAGACCTCGGCGAATTGGCCGGCGCCGCCCGTCTGCTTCTTGTGGCGGTATTTCGATTCGCCCCGGCCGCGGATCGTCTCGCGGTAGCGGATCTTCGGCGGCTCGAGCGAGACGTCGACCTTGTAGCGCCGCTTCAGGCGCTCGAAGAGCACCTCGAGGTGCAGCTCGCCCTGGGCGGCGATGATGAACTGGTGCAGTTCCGAGTCGGTGTGATAACTGAAAGCCGGGTCCTCCTCGTGCAGTGCCGCCAGGCCGGCGGCCAGCTTCTCCTCATCGCCCGCGGCATTGAGCTTCAGCGCGGCCTGCGTGTAGGGCGTCGGGTAACTCACCTTCGGCAGCACCACGGCGTGCTTCGCGTCGCACAGCGTGTTGCCCGTGTGGGTGTCCTTCAGCTTGACCGCCGCGCCGATGTCGCCGGCGTTGAGCGCCTCGACCTGCGTGCGCAGCTTGCCATTCAGGCGATAGAGCTGCCCGATGCGCTCGGTCACGCGCCGGTCGCTGTTGTAGACCTCGGCGCCGGTGCGAATGGTGCCGGAATAAACCCGGAAGAACGACAGGTCCCCGCTCTGCGGGTCCGTGAGCGTCTTGAAGACGTAGGCCACCGGCTCGCCGCCGTCGAGGCGCACGAGGCACGGCTGGTCGTCGGCGGCCTGCTTGGCGCCGACCGTCCGGCGGTCGTCGGGCGAGGAGCCGTACTTGGCGATGAAGTCCATCAGGCGGGCGACGCCGACGTTGGTTTCGCCCGAGGTGCAGAGCAGCGGGATGAAAACCTGCTGCTGGACAGCCGGGTGGATGCCGGTGCGCAAGGTTTCCTCGGTCAAGCCACCGTCGGCGAAGAATTTCTCAAGGAGCGTGTTGTCGCTTTCGGCGATGTGCTCGACCAGTTCCTGGTGCAGCGCGGCCACCCGCTCCTTCCACCCGCCTTCGGCGGGCTCCTCCTGGTACTTGCCCGAACGATCCGTCGCATAGCTGACCACCTCGTTCCGGAGCACGTCGAGGACCTTGTGGAAACCCGGCCCCGCATCGACCGGCACCTGCAGCGGGAAGACCTGCTTGCCGAAGCGCGCCCGGATTTCGGCCAGCAGCGCCTCGAAATCGACGGACTCCTTGTCGAGCCCGTTCACGACGATGATCTTCGGGATGCCGTAGGTGGAGGCGTAGTCCCACATCAATTCCGTGCCGACGCCGATGCCGTTCGCAGCGCCGATCACGACGAGGGCGGAGTCGGCCACGTTCAGCGCATTGATCGCCTCGCTGCTGAAGTCGAGGTACCCGGGCGTATCGATGAAATTGAAACGCCGCCCCTGCCATTCGCAGTTGAGCGGCGTGCCGTGGAGCGAGATATGCCGTTGCTGCTCGCCCACGTGGTAGTCCGACACGGTACTGCCCTGGGCGATGCTGCCCATGCGGTGGATCGCGCCCGCGCACATGAGCATGGACTCGGCCAGCATCGTCTTGCCGGAACTGGCGTGGCCCACGATGGCAAAGTTCCTGATATCTCCCGGACGCTGGCCGTTCATAGATGGGGTCTCCTGGGGTTGGCCCCGGCCCGGCCCCGCGATGGCGGAATCGCGCCGGAAAAAACTGTGCCCGCAGCATACCCGGGAGCGTCGCGCGGTAAAGTCCCTTCCTACCTCGGATTTTGCCCGAACCTGCGCGCCGATTGCCCCACGCCATGGCGGCGGGGTGCCCTCACGCTCCCTTGTAGGGCTGGACCCTGGTCCAGCCGCGAATTGAACCCGACATTTTGCCGAGGAAAGGCTGCACCAAGGTGCAGCCCTACGCATCAAACGGCGATTCGGGCAAATTCGGCCACGATGCCCGACCACTCACAACGGCGCTGGCTCCTGCCGGGGGCTTTTCGCCGAAACAAAATCCGTAGGGCTGGACCTTGGTCCAGCCGCGAATCGCGCCCGACAAGCCCCGATGGTCGGCCGCACCAAGGTGCAGCCCTACGGGACAGCGACTCAGTACGGGCCGCGGATGTGGGCCGCCACCTGGCGCTCGTAAAACGCCGCCAACTTAACGTGCTGCTCGGTGCTGAGAGGTGCGAGGTGCGACGCCTGGGCATTGGCATGGGCCTGCGCCGGGTTCTTCGCGCCGGGGATGATCACGCTCACGGCGTCGAAATCGAGGCACCACCGCAGGGCCAGCGCGGGCAGCGTCAGCGCAGGCGGGACCATCGGCTTCAAGGCGTCGGCCAGCTCCACGCCTTTGGCAAACGGCAGGCCGGCGAAGGTCTCGCCGACGTTGAAGGCGGCGCCGTCGCGGTTGAAATTGCGGTGATCGTCCGCGGCGAACGTCGTCGCCTTCGTCATCTTGCCGCCGAGCAGCCCGCTGGCCAGCGGCAGGCGCACGATTAGCGCCACGCCGTTGCGGCGGGCCACGTCGAAGAGCACGTGAATCGGCTTCTGGCGAAAGATATTGAAGATGATCTGGAGCGACGAACACCCGGGCTGCGCGCAGCACCAGAGGGCCTCGTCCATGGCTTCCACGCTCGCCCCGTAGGCCTTGATCTTACCCTCGCGCTTGAGCTCCTCCAGCCAGCCGAAAACCTCGCCGCGCATGAGCACCTGCGGCGGGATGCAGTGCAGCTGCGTAAGGTCGATGGCCTCGAGCCCCAGGCGGCGCAGGGAATCCTCCGTGTGGCGGCGGATCAGGTCTCGGGTGTAATTCGGCGGCCAGCCCGGGTCGCCCCGGCGGCCGAGCTTCGTTGCGAGGAAGATCCGGTCGCGCGCCTTCGTCTCCTTGATGAAGCGCCCGTTCAGCGTCTCGCTCCGCCCGTCGCCGTACACGTCCGCGGTGTCGAAAAAGGTCGTGCCCGCCTCGTAGGCGGCGCGGAGCGTGGCCATCGCCGTCTCATCCGAGACGTCCCCCCAGTTGCCGCCCAGCTGCCAGGTGCCGAGTCCGACTTCCCCCACCACCCTGCCCGTCTTGCCGAATATGCGTGTCTTCATTCGAAACGGGATAGTGGTGCGAGCGCCGGCGCCGACAAGCCCCGCCTGAGTCATTCATTCGACTGCTGGGCGTATTTTCCCTGGCACCTCACCAGCGCATCGCCTCGTGACGGAACCACGGTATTTACCGGGCTCCGCTCCTCACAGCGAGGCCCGGTCCTCGACGCGATCGGGCGGGCCGAACAGCGTTTCCAGCTGTGGCTGGGTCAGCGGGAGGCGATAGAAGGCCCCGGCCTCCGCCGTGCCAATCTCCGGCCGATGCGCGCGATTGGGCAACTGGATCAAGCTCGCGCGAAAGGACAGGCAGTGTCCCTCGCGAAACACAAACGCCATGCCCTCGAAGCTGTACTCCACTGCGCCCGGGCCCCATTCGGAGTTGCGCGGGAGATCCTCCTTGGCGATCGCCAGGGCGGCGATGGTTTCCGGCTCGAGGTCGGTCGAGTCGAGAGTCCGGCCATTGCCGGTCCGCACGAAGAATTGCACGCCGCCGGCCAGCGGCTCCCGCGGCGTGCCGATCCGCAGGGTGTCGAAATGCGCGCTGCCGTCGGCCTGGATCGCCCCGCCCGCGCGGAGGTTGCCCTTGAAGAACACGCGGTAGGACTTCGCCGCCGCCCCCGCGCCGCCGGCGAGCGCCACCACGGCGAGCATTCCGAGCAGAACCCCGGCACCTGGAAATCGTGAAGGCATCATCGGGGCCGGCGCAGTTGCATCAATTGTCCGGGGAAAGGAAGTCGGTCAGCTTGGAGGCGGCGATCTTGGTGAAGAAAGCCGACGGATCCGGGCGGGCCAGCGTGCCGGTGACGACGACCGGCTGCGTGACCTTGGCGTAGCCGAGTTCGTCGCGCGTGCCGTCGAGGAGGCGGATCTTGCCGAGCAGCTGCTCCAGCTTGTTCCGGCCGGCGAGCGTCAGCGTGACGCTCAGCGGCTGCTCGAGCAGCGGCTTGTCCGCTTGATAGGTGACCGTGCCCTTGCCCAGCAGATGGAGTTCGGGCGATACGAGGCTGAAGTCCTCGAGCCGCATGTTGAGCGTGTCGTCGCGCACGAGGCGGACGTTGAGCTGGTCGTAGTTCAACTCCGCCAGGCTCTGCGCCAGCTGGTCGACAAAATAGGCGGTGCCCGCCACCTTCTCGGCGGCCTTCGTGCCCTTCTGCGAACCGAGCAGCGAGCCGAGCACGGACGCGCCGAGTTCGACCGCCTTTGACGTCAGCGACACCTTGCTGCTGGTGCGCTGCAGGCCGCGGAAAACGCCCTGGCGGCTGGTCAGGTCGAACTTCCCGCGGGTGCGCTCGAACGTGCGCGGGAGCGTCTCGCCGCTGCCGCCGAGCTCACCATTCACGGTGAAGGTTCCCTCGACCGTCGGCGGCTTGCCGGGCTCGATCGCCTTGAAGAACTTGCCGGCGTCGAATTCGGTCAGCGAAAAATCGCCGGCCAATGCGTACGGCTGCTCGCCCGGGGAGAAATTCAGGCTTCCCTTCGCCGCCAGTCGGCTGTTCCCGCCGAATGCCGCCTCGAGCTGGGCGAGTGACACGCTGGTCGGCGTCAGGTTGACCAGCCCGGTCAGGCCGGTCATCTCCCACTCGGCGCCGCGCGAGACCGTCTTGATGTCGAGCGACAACTTGCCGTCGAAATGCGACCAGGGCGGCCGGGCATCAGGCACGACCACCGTGCTCCCGGCCGCGGCGGCAGCCGGTGCGACGGGCGTCCCGGTGCCATTCGCCGAGGCGAGGAAAACACCGAGCAACGAAAGGGCGTCGCCGAGCTCGACGTGCTCGCCCGTCAGGCTGCCGTCAAGGCCGAAGCCGCTGTGCCGCGGCAGCAAATCGAGGGCAAACTTCAAGTCGGTGCGCTGGCCCGAGCGGTCCAGCAGCAGCGGCGCTTCCACGGTCAGATGGCCGTCGGACCGCGTGACGGCCCGGAAACTGAGATTGGCCACCGGGAGCGTCTGGCCCGTGTCGCGCGTCACCAGCCCGTTCAAGGTCAGGCGCGCCTCCACCTGGATGTCGGCTCCGGCCGCGGCCCGCACTTCGCCGCTGGCCCGGCCTTGCGCGACGGTTTTTGCCCCGGGAAACAGCGGCTGGGTGGCCAGCGCGGGAACCTCGAGGTTGAACGCCAGGCTGGCGTTTACGCCGGAATCCGGCTTCCGCGAGGCCTCGCCGTGCAGCGTCGCCAGCGAACTGCCGTCGGCGGTGCGGATGGTCACATCCCCCGTCCGCACCAAGCCCGATTCCGGTCCGTCAATCTCGGCCGAGGGCTGCGCCTCGATGGCCAGGCCGGTAAGCGCAGGCTGCCCGTCCTGCGTCAGCGAAACCCCCGCGAGCTTGAAGGGCGCGACGGACCGCAGCGCAAGTTTGTTGCCCTCGGCCGCCAACACGAATGCGCCCTGCTCGACCACCCCGCCGAGCTTGGCGCCCGGCTGGTTCAACGGCACCCGGTCGAGCGGAATCCGCCCCAGGTCGAACCGCAGGAGGTCGACCGGCCCGGCGGCCGCCCCGGTCACCGCGGCCTGGCGGGTGGCGAGGTCGAGCCGGAAGGGCCGCAAGGTATCGGCTTTGAACAAGGCCAGACCCGCGCCGTCCGTGACGTTCGCGGTGAACCGGCGCAGGTCGAGCTGGTTGCCCGCCAGCGTGAACTCCGTCGCGCCGGAAGCCTTGATGTGTCCCAACGGCAGCCAGGGCGCCACGAGCGTGGGCAGGTCCGCCACATAATCCGCCGAGGCCACGACGCCGCCTTGGGGCGACGCCACCGGCACCGTCGCCTGGGCCTTGAGCGTCACTGCATCGCCCGCGGGCGTGCGCAGGGAAAATTCCCGCAAGGTGGCCTGGATCTCGCCCGCCGTGAGCGCCGCCTCGCCCGCCACACTGAGATCGCCTTTCGCCAGCAGTACCTGTCCGTTCTTCACCGCGTTCAACGAGCCGATCCGCAACGGCTCGGTCACGCGCACGACGAGTCGGTCGGGCTCCGCATTGAACACGAGTTTCCCGGTCACCATCCCGCCGGAGATGTCCACGGCATGGACAAACGGCCGCACCCAGGCCACGGGCAGGCCGCGGATGTTGAGCGTGAGCACCTCGCCGGGTGCCGCGCCGCCGACCTGCAGCCGCCGGTCCTTCAGGTTGAACTCCGCCGCCTGGGTCGCCTGCAGCTCCAGCACGGGCTGCTCGCCCGCCAGTTTGACGGAAAGCTGTCGCAACTGCGCCAGGCCGTTCGCGCCCGCGACGTCGAACTGCGCCTGCAGCCGGACGGCACCCAGGGCGCGCCAGGCCGGATCGATCACCTCCAGCTTGCTGACGTCGCCCTCCAGCTGGCCGGAGACGCTCGCCGCCTGGGCCGTCGGGTCGAGCGTGAAGCGGCCGGCGCCGTGGACATTGAAGTCCGGCAACAAGCCGCCAAGGGCAAACGGCTCCAACTGGCTGGAACTCACCTTCAGCGTCCAGTCGCCGGCGAAGGCGTGCGCCCCGGCGGGCAGCGCCGCGTTCACGGACAGCACCTGACCGGCCTCGCCGTGCAGCAGCGTATCGATGCGACAGGTGTAGGTCTCGCCGGCCGCGGTGCGCGCCAGGTCGGCGGTGATCTTGAGCTGGTTCTGGTCGGAAAAATTCTCCCCCTCGGCGTCCGCCACGGCCGCCAACCCGATGTGGTCGAAGGTGCGCTCGGTGGTCTGGTGGACCCGGAGGCTGATCTTGGTGTTAAGGGCCGCGACGTGGGCGCCGGCCGCCGGGTTCCGGAGTTCCGCCGCGAGTTGCAGCGTCCCCTCCTGGCCGGGGGCGATGCCGCCGCCGGTGAGGTTGAAATCGTTCTCGAGTGCGGGTTGCCCGGCGGCGGCCGGCACCAGCAGCCGACCCGCCACATGGATGCCGTCGAGCTCAATGGCGACCGGCAGTTGGAAATGCGCGAGCAGGCCCGGGGCGACCACCGGCGTGCCGGCCGCGGCTGCCGCCGCCTGGTTGCCGGAAGCGGCGATGCGCCGGGCGTCCACCACCAGTCCGGCCACCTCGAGGCGCCTCACTTGGAGTCGCCGCCCGATCACCAGCCGCCAAAGGGAGTAGTCCGCATCGAGCCGGTCGACCTTGACATGCAACTCGCCGCGCTGGACTTCGACCTGGCGCAGCCGGACCGCCGAGAAACCGGCCGCCACCTCGTCGACCCGGACCTTCAGGCCCGGCGTGGATGCGACGGCTCGCAGGAGAATCCGGCGCTGGATGGCCGGGGTCAGCGCCAGTCCCACCGCCAGCACACCGACGGCGGCGATGACCGCGAGAATGATGAACAGGGGCCGGGCGAACTTCATGACTGGCAGGTGGACACGCGACTCTGGCAGAAGTTACCGGAAAGGAGCGATGGAAAATCCCGCGCGATCCTCGCCCTATCCGGCGGACACCGGCGTCATCGTGCGCTTCCGCCAGGGTCACTTCGCCGGGTAGACGATCTCGCCGGCCGGCTTCAGGTCGTCGGGAAGCCCCATCGCCTTGCGCACGGTGGCGACGGCCACGTCATAGGTGTAGTAAGCCTGCAGCTGGTTGAGCCGCGCGGTGGTGAGATCGACTTGCGAAGTGAGCACATCGAGCTGGGTGGCCGTGCCGGCGGTGTAGCGGGCGTTGGCGAGCCGGAGCGCCTCATCGGCCTGTTCGACCACCTTCTTCGAGGCCTCGGCCAATTCGCTGGCCTGCTGGAAGGTGGAGATGGCGCGGCGGACGTCGACGTCGACGCTTAACTGCGCTTCGGCGAGCGAAAGCCTCGCCTGCTCCAGGAGCGAGCGCGCCTGGGCGACCCGACCCGCGGTGGCGCGGCCGTCGAAGATGTTCCAGGTGGACGACAGCCCGACGGTGACACCATCGCGATCGTCGGCAAAACTGCCCAAGCCGGGCGCCTTGCGCGAATCATACGAGCCGAAGAGCGAAAGCGTCGGGTAATAGTTCGCGCGGCGGGCGGCGACGCCTTCGTCGGCGGCGTCCACGAGCTTGCGCAGCCGGATCAGGTCAGGGCGCTTTTCGCGGGCGGAGGCGAGGGCCGAGCGGAGGTCGAAGGACGCCGGAGTGTAGTCGAGCGTGCCGACGAAGTCCGGCACCTTTGTCACGTCCGGTTCGGTGGCGGTCGTGAAACCCAGCGACCGGCGCAGTTCCTCGATTGCCAGCCGGTAGTCGTTGCGCGCCGTGATGAGCGGCGTCTGGGCGTTGGCCAGGGCCACCTCGGCGCGCAGCACCTCGAAATTCGACACCGTGCCCGCCTCGTAGCGGTTCTTGGCGTCCTGCAGCTGGCGCTGCAGCAGCTCGATGTTCTGCTCCTGCACCTTGATCTTCTCGCGGCTCACGAGCACCGTGTAGAAGCGGGTGCGGACGTCGAGCAGCGCGTCATTGATCACGGCCTCCAGGGAGAGGACGGCCGCGTCGAGGGCGAGCTGCTGCGAACGGACATTGGCGCGGATTCCGCCGCCGGCGAACAGCGCCTGCCGCGCGGTGACATCGACCGACCAGTAGCGGTTCTCGCCGGTCACGCCCACGGCGGCATCGCCGCCCTGGTAGGCGGCCGAGGCCGTGACGTTCGGTATCTGCGGGCCGCGGACCTCGAGAACGACACCCTCCTGCTGGCGGATGCGCTCCTTCGCCTGGCGGATCGCGAAGTTGTTGTCCAAGGCGAAGGCCAGCGCGTAGCGCAGGTCCAGGGCCTCCGGCACCGCAAAGTTCGGGTCCGGCTTGCCGTCGTTGAGCTGGGCGGGGGCGGACGGGATCGCAAGCAGGCTCGCCGCCAGGAGAAACGGGAGGAACGGGCGCATGAAGGGAGGCATGGAAGCGGTAATCGGATTATTTGGCAAGGGCGGGTTCACCCGGCGGGAGCGGCTGCGCCGCCCGGGCGCGGGCCTCGGCGGCCCGGTGATCCTTGGCCAGGAGGATGTACACCGAGGGGAGGACAAACAGCGTGAAGATCGTGCCGATGGTCATGCCGCCGACGAGCACCAGTCCGATCGAATTGCGGGCGGAGGCGCCGGCGCCGGTGACGAAGGTCAGCGGCAGGTGGCCGGCGATTGTGGCGACCGAGGTCATCAGCACCGGGCGCAGCCGGGTCATGGCCGCCTCGTGGACGGCTTCGAGCTTGGTGCGTCCCTCCTCCTGGAGCTTGTTGGCGAATTCCACGACGAGGATGCCGTTCTTGGCGATGAGCCCGACCAGCGTGACCAGGCCCACTTGCGCGTAAATGTTGAGCGTCGTCGTCCAACCGTTGGTCCAGTACGGGATGTTCGGGTTGGGCATCTTCAGGTAGGTGAAGACCAGCGCGCCGAACATCGCGAGCGGCACGGAGCCGAGCAGGATGACGAGCGGGTCGCGGAACGAGTTGAACTGCACCGCCAGCGCGAGGAAGATCAGCGTGATCGCGAGCAGGAAGGCGGGCAGGAACTTGTTGCCCTCCTGGCGCAGCTGGCGCGACTCGCCGGTGTAGTCGAACGAGTAGCCCGGCGGCAGGATCTGCCGCGCCGCCTTCTCGAGGTCCTTGAGGGCCTGGTCGAGCGGCACGTGCGCCATGCCGGAGATCTTGACGGCATTGAGCTGCTGGAAGCGGTTGAGCGACCGGGGCACGGTCTGGTTCTCGATGTGGGCGACGGCGCTCACCGGGACCAGGCGGCCGGCGGGCCCGTTGATGTAGATGTCCGTCAGCTGGGCGGGATTGAGCCGGCCGGAACGCTCAACCTGCGGGATGACCTTGTAGCTGCGGCCGGCGATGTTGAACCGGTTGACATAATTGCCGCCGAGCGCCGACGCGAGGTCGGTGCCGACCTGCGCGAGATTCAGGCCGAGCGTGGCGACCTTGTCGCGATCGATCACGACCCGCGCCTCGGGCTGGTCGAACTTCAGGTCGATCTGCATGAAGTTGAAGTCACCCGACTGCATCGCGGCGCCCTGCACCTTCTGCGCGAATTCGAGCAGCTCCTTGGAGTCGCCCGTCGACGTGATGATGAACTCGACCGGGAAGTTGCTCGCGCCGGGCAGCGCCGCGGGCAGCGCCGGCAGGATCTGCAGCCCGGGAATCTGCGCCATGCGCATCGCCACTTCCGGCATGATCTCGAACACCGTGCGCTGGCGCGGGTGGTGCCAGGGCTTCAGCACCATGCCGCTGAAGCCGTTGACGCCCTGGGCGGCGGCGATCGGGTTGGACGACGGGAACATGAGCTGGAACGTCGCGTCGACTTCCGGCGTCTTGAGGAAGGCGTCCTCGGCCGCCTTGGCGTAGATCATGTTCTCGTCCGCCGTCGTGTTGGCCGGGGCGATGACGTAGCCGAACATCACGCCCTGGTCCTCCGTCGGCGCCAGCTCCTTCGGCGAGAGCACGTACATCGGGATCGGGAGCAGGCCGACAATGACCCAGATCACGTAGACGAACGGGCGCGAACGCAACGTCGCCGACAGTGCGCGGCCGTAGGCCTGGCGGAGCTTGTCGAAGGTGTGGTTCACCCAGCCGGTGAAGCCCCGCTCCTCGTCCGCCGCCCCTTTCAGGAAGTGCGACGACATCATCGGCGACAGCGTGAGCGCCACGATGCCGGAGATCGTCACGGCGCCGGCGAGCGTGAGCGCGAATTCGCGGAAGAGCGCGCCGGTCAGGCCGCCCTGCAGGCCGATGGGCGTGTAGACCGCGGCCAGCGTGATGGTCATGGCGATGACGGGGCCGGCCAGTTCCCGGGCGCCGAGCATCGCGGCCTCGCTGCGGGAGCGTCCCTCGCGCAGGTGCCGCTCGATGTTCTCCACGACCACGATGGCGTCGTCGACCACGAGACCGACCGACAGCACGATGGCGAGCAGCGTCAGCAGGTTGAGCGTGAAGCCGAAGGCCTGCATGAGGAAGACGCCGCCGATCAGCGACACCGGAATGGCGACGATCGGCACCATCGCCGATCGCACCGAACCGAGGAACAGGAAGATGACGAGCACGACGATCAACAGCGTGTCGATCAGCGTGTGCGTCACGTCATGGATCGCGTTGCTGATGTATTCCGAGGCGTCGTAACCCACGCGGGCATCCAGGCCCGCCGGGAGGTCCCGCTTGATCTCGTTCAGCTCCGTCGTCGCGCGCTTGACCACGTCGATGGTGTTGGCGTTGGGCAGCGGGAAGATGCCCATGAACACGGCGGTGTGCCCGGACATGCGCACGCGGGTGTCGTAATCCTCGGCGCCCAGCTCCACGTCGGCCACGTCGGCCAGGCGCACGGTGGTGTCGCCCACCTGCCGCACGACCAGCTTCTTGAACTCGTCGACCGAGTGCAGGTCGGTGTTGGCCGTGAGGTTCACGCCCACGAGCGAGCCCTTGGTGCTGCCGACGGCGGCGAGGTAGTTGTTGGCGGCCAGCGCCGCGCGCACCTGGGCCGGGCTGATGTTCAGGGCCGCCATCTTCTCCGGCTTGAGCCAGACGCGCATGGCGAACGTGCGCGCCCCGAGGATGTCCGCGCGTTGCACGCCCTGGACGGACGCCAGCCGCGGCTGGACGACGCGGGTCAGGTAATCGGTGATCTCGGACTGCGAGAGGATGTCGGACGAGAAGCTCAGGTACTCGGCCGCCTGTTGCGAATCCGCCGACTGCACGCTGATCGACGGCACCTCGGCCTCGGGCGGCAGGTTATTGCGGACCTGGTTGACCTTGGCGGTGATGTCGGCGAGCGCCTTGGTCTGGTCGAAGTTGAGCTTCAGCCGGGCCGTGATGCTGGAGAAACCCAGGAGGCTCTTTGACTCGACGTAATCGATGCCGTCGGCCGAGGCGATGGCCTGCTCGAGCGGCGTGGTGACGAAGCCGCGGACCAGGTCGGCGCTGGCGCCGACGTAGACCGTCGACACGACCACCGAGGCGTTCTCGCTGCGCGGATACTGGCGGATGGAAAGCGAGCGCCAGGCCTGCAGGCCGGCGATGATGATGACCGCGTTGACCACGATCGCGAGGACCGGGCGGCGGATGAAGATGTCGGTGAAGGAGGTTTTCATGGCGTGGTGGCCGCGGGGACGGAGCGAACCCGGCTCAGGTGTTGTCCGGCGTCGGCGCGAGTTTGGCGTCCGGCGCCAGCGTGTTGTCGACGGTGACGGCCATGCCCGAGCGCAGCTTGAACACCCCCGAGGTGACGACCATCTCGCCGGGCTTCAACCCGGAGACCACGCTGACGAAATCACCGCGGGCGCGACCCAGGCGGATGAACTGCTGGCGCAGCACCTTCTCGGCCTGCCCGGTCTTCTCGTTCTTCTTCTCGTCGATCACGAAGACCGAGTCGCCGAAGGGCGCGTAGAGGACGCAGGTCGCGGGAATGGCGAGGACGTCTTCGTGGGTCGGCAGCACCAGCTCGACGTTGGCGAACATGCCCGGGCGGAGCTTCTCGTCCGGGTTGGCCAGCGTCGCCCGCACGCGGACGGATCGCGTCGCGGTGTCCACCTCGGGATTGATGGCCGTCACCTTGCCGGTGAAAGTCTGGCCGGGGGCGGCGTCCGTGCCCACCCGCACCTCGGCATCAACGGCGATCGCGGCCAGGTCCTGCTGCGGGAGGGAGAAGTCGGCATAGATGGGATCGAGCGTCTGCAGCACGGCGATGGGATCGCCCTCGTGCAGGATCTGTCCGAGGTTGACCTGCCGCAGGCCGAGCCGGCCGGCGAACGGCGCCCGGACCGTCTTCTTGGCGATGGCCGCGCGGATGTTGTCGGCCTGGGCGACCGCCTGCTTGTATTGCGCGTCCACCAGGTCGAAGTCGGACTTGGAAATGGCCTTCTGCGCGAGCAGGTCGGTCGACCGGTTCAGGTTGGCCTTGGCGAGGGCGGCGCTGGCCTCGGCGGCGCGCAATTGCGCCTCCTCGGTGGCCGTGTCGAGCTGCAGGAGCAGCTGGCCCTGTTGCACGGCGGCACCGGAATCGAACTCGATGCGCGCGACCTTGCCGGCCAGTTCGGCGCCGATCGTGACGCCCTGCACCGTGACGATCGAGCCGGTGGAGTGGAGCGTATTTTCCCAGGTCATGGACTTGGCCGGCACCGCGGTGACCACCTCGGGCGGCATCACCTGGGCCTGCATGGTCGCGCCCATGACGGCGAATTGCCCGAAGCCCGGGGCGAATTTGATCGAAGCGAGGAAGCCGACGAGGACGGTCAGCCCTACGAGGGTGAGGACGATTTTCTTGGCCATGTGGTAGGTCGTTTAGGGTGGAAAATGGTTCAGATCGCCGCCGGGGTGTCGGCCGGTTCTTCGTTGGCGAGCTTCAGGGCCGCCACGTTCTGCTGCACCTTGACCAGCAGTTCGACGAGCGTCCGGCGCTCCGTCTCGGTCAAGGCGCTCATCACGGAGGCGGTCACCTTGAAATGCCCCGGCAGGAAATCCTGGAGGAACTTGTCGCCCTTGGCCGTCAGGCGGACCGACATCATCCGCCGGTCGGCCGGATCCGGTTCGCGGGTGACGTAGCCGTCGCGCTCCAGGGTGTCCACCAGGCCCGTCATCGTCGCGCGCGTCACGCCCGCTGCGTCGGCGAGTTCGGCCGGCGTGCGCGGCCCGCTGCAATCCGCGGCGCCGAGCAGCTTGGCTGCCCGCGGGTGAAAGCTCCGCCACAGCAGCATTAACACGCAGAACCGGCCCTGCGAAATATTGTGGTTCGTCAGGTTCCTCTCCGTGACTCCGGCCGCCTCGTCGCTGGTTCGCAGGAGGTGCAGGAATGCCTCGGTCGCGGACGGGTCCAGTCCCGGCAATTCCTTGGCCGCTTCAAGCAGGCACTCGTAGCGTGGAAGATCTTTCAAAAGCAGGTGCGGCATGGATAAGGCGGCTTACAGTTAGCAGCCTAACGAGTTTTGCAAGGAGAGTTTTGTTAAGTTTCCGATACACTACACTCAAGTAGTAAACATAACAGCCGGCCACGAAGGCCGGCTGGCAGAATTGATCGCTGGTTGTTGCTTTACAGCGACTTGGCAGCCGCCACCACGGACTCGGCTGTGATGCCGAGCTCCTTCATGGCGATGTTGCCGGGGGCACTTAGTCCGAATCGGTCGATCCCGACCACCTTGCCATCCAAGCCCACGAATTTACTCCAAAGGCCCGTGACGCCAGCCTCGATGGCCACGCGCTTGCGGCACGAAGATGGCAGAATCGCCTCGCGATATTCGGCGGGCTGCTGTTCGAAGCGCAGAAACGACGGCATGGAGACCACGCGCGTGCCCGGCCCGAGGGTTTTCGCTGCGGCGACCGCCCACTGGAGTTCCGAACCGGAGGCGAGGAGGATGTGCGTGAGCGGCGCGGTTTCCTGGACCGCGATGTAGCCACCCTTCAGCACGCCGGCGCGACGGTCGCTGGCCGGGATGTCGTTCAACATCGGCACGGCCTGGCGCGTGAGCGCCAGCAGCGTGGGCCCTTCGATGCGCTCCATCGCCGCCGCGAAAGCGCCGGCGGTTTCCTCCGGGTCGGCCGGCCGGATGACGTCGAGGCCGGGAATGAGCCGCAGCGCCGAAACGGTCTCGACCGGCTGGTGGGTCGGCCCGTCTTCGCCCACCCCGACGGAGTCGTGGGTGTAGATATAAACGACCGGCAGTTTCGAAAGCGCCGCCAGGCGCATCGACGGGCGCGAGTAATCGGCGAACACGAGGAAGGTCGCGCACGACGCGCGGAAGATGCCGTCGTAGGCCACGCCATTGTTGATGGCGGCCATGCCGTGCTCGCGGATGCCGTAGCGCAGGTTGCGGCCGGCGCGGTTCGTTTTGTCAAAGTCCTTGTCGGCGGCGATGTAGTTGAGCGTCGAGCCGTGCAGGTCGGCGCTGCCGGAGATGAGCAGCGGCAGCTCGGCGGCGACGGGCTGCAGCACGTCGCGCCCGGCGGCGCGGGTGGCGAGCTTGGCGTCCGCCGGGAAATGCGGGATATTCTCGAGGAGATGGCCCGCGTGCGGCCGGGCGGCGCGCGAGTCGAGCAGCGCGGCCTTGTCGGGGTTCGCCGCGCGCCAGGCCTCGAAGGTCTTCTTCCATTTCCCGTAGGCCCGCTTGAGGCGCTTCTTGTGCGCGGCAAAGTAGGCGCGCACGTCGTCGCTCACGTAGAAATGCCGGTCGGCCGGCAGGCCCAGGCCCTGGCGGGCGGCGTCGGCGAACTTCGCCCCGCCCTCGCCGTGCCCCTTCGACGTCCCCTGTACCTCCGGGATGCCCTTGCCGATGATCGTCCGCGCGATGATCAGCTGCGGCTTCCCGCTCGTCGCGCGCTTCGCCTTGTTGAAGGCCTTCAGGATCGCGGCCAGGTCGTGCCCGTCGGCGAGCGTCTGCACGTCCCAGCCGATCGCCTTGAACCGCGCGCCGGTGTTCTCGCTCTGCGTCTTCGCCGCCATCGCGTCGAGCGTCACGTCGTTCGAGTCGTAGATAAGGATGAGGTTGTCGAGTCCCTGGTGGCCGGCGAACGCGCAGGCCTCCATGGCGACGCCTTCCTGCATGCAGCCGTCGCCCGCCAGGCAGACCACGTGGTGGTTGAAGATCTCGTGCTCGGGCGTGTTGAAGCGCGCGGCCGCCATCAGGCCGGACATGGCCAGACCGACGGCATTGCCCACACCCTGCCCGAGCGGGCCGGTCGTGCATTCGACGCCGGGCGCTACCCGAAACTCCGGGTGGCCGGGCGTCTTGCTGAGCAGCGCCCGGAAATTTTTCACCTCGTCGAGCGACAGGTCGTAGCCGCTCAGATGCAGCCATGCGTAGAGGAACATCGAGCCGTGGCCGGCGGAGAGGACGAAGCGGTCGCGGTTGAGCCAGCGCGGCTCGTCTGGGTTGTGCACGAGCGCATGGCCATAGAGGACGGCGCCGATCTCCGCGCACCCGAGCGGAAGCCCGAGGTGGCCGGAGGAGCATTGATGGACGGCATCGATGGCGAGGCCGCGGGCTTGGGCGGCGGCTTGGGCAAGGAGATCGGTCTGGAGTTTCATGGGAAGATGGGACGACAGGCGACGATCAGCTTACGCGGCGCGCCTCGGCCGGCGCAAAGCCGAATTATTGACATAAAAAAAGCGAGCCCGCGGGCTCGCTTTGCGGAGGGCCGTCACCGCCGGCTCATTCCTTCGCCGCGGAGTCGTAACGCTTTTCCTTCACGGCCATGGCGGCCTTGCCGGTGCGGTCGCGCAGGTAATAGAGGCGGGCCTTGCCGGGCTCCGCGTCCTTCTCGACCTCGATCTTCTCGACGTTCGGCGAATTCACCGGGAACACGCGCTCGACGCCCTCGCCGTAGCTGATGCGGCGGACGGTGAACGTCTCGTGAATACCGGAGCCCTTGTGGGCGATGACCACGCCGGCGAACACCTGCACGCGCTCCTTGTCGCCCTCGCGGACCTTGGTGTGCACGCGGACACCGTCGCCGACTTTGAACGGCGTGGTTTTGTGTTTCACCTGGGCGGCGGTGATCTCCTGGATGATCGGATTCATGGCTGGTTATTTGAGTAAATCGGGACGGACTTTCTGCGTTTTTTCCACCTGTTGCGCGTGCCGCCACTTCTCGATTTCGCCGTGGTTGCCCGAGAGCAGCACTTCCGGCACGGACATGCCGCGGTAAACGGCGGGACGCGTGTATTGAGGAAAGTCGAGCAACTTGCTGGTGAAGCTTTCCGTCGTCAACGAATTTTCTTCCCCGAGCACGCCCGGGATGAAACGCGCCAGCGCATCGATCACCACGGCGGCTGCAAGTGTGCCGTTGGTAAGCACATAATCCCCGATGCTGACCTCCTGGTCGATGATGTGGTCGCGGATCCGCTGGTCGATCCCCTCGTAATGTCCGCTCAGCAGGACGAGGTGCCGCTGACGGGACAAATCCTCCGCCACGGCCGGGGTCAACGGGGTGCCGTCCGGCGTCAGGTAGATGCGCCGGCAACCCGGGGTCTGCAGCTGTTCGATGGCGTCGAACGCGGGCTCGCACTTCATCACCATACCCGCGCCGCCGCCGAAGGGCCGGTCGTCCGTGGTCGCGTGCTTGTCCTTCGCCCAGTCCCGGAGGTTGTGGACCTTGATCTCGAGGAGCTTCGCGTCCTGCGCGCGGCCGAGCATGCTCTCGGACAGGAAGCCGTCGAGCATGGCGGGAAACAGCGTCAGGACGTCGATGCGCACGGCCTTATTTCACCACGAAGGGCACGAAGAGCACGAAGAAATTAATCCATGAAAAAGCCCCGGTTCGCACCGAGGCTGAAGGCGACATGGGACTTGCTTCGTGTTCTTCGTGCCCTGCGTGGTTACAGCCACTCAGGTCGCGGGGGTCGCCGCCGCGGCGGCGCGCTTGGCCCGCTTGATCATCGAGTGCATGGTCGACGACGGCTTTGCGCCCTTGGACATCCAATAGTCCACGCGATCGAGCTTGAGGGTCATGGGGTTGCCCTTGGCGCGCGGGTTGTAGGAGCCCAGCTGTTCGACGGCGTCGCCATCGCGACGGGAGCGCGTCTCGGCCACGACGACGCGGTAGTGCGGTTCGTTCTTGGTGCCGACGCGGGAAAGGCGGATCTTGAGAGCCATTTTGATGTGTCTGATTACTTTGCGGGAGGCCGGATTGGGTTTGGAAAAGGGGCAGAATGCACGGGACAAGTTTCGCCTTGTCAAGCCTCTACCTGAGAGGTTGTCCCCCACCTGATTTCGCGGTCTGGCCGGCCGCCTTTGGCAGGTAGGAACGCAGGTCCTCGTGCGTAAGCTTCTTGTAGGCCTTGATAACCGTGTTGATGGTCGCCTTCTCCCGCTTCGTCCGGCCGATTTCGGCGAACAGCCGCGGCAGCAGGTCGTCGCCGTACCGCCGGCAGATCCCGGCAATGACCTGGGTGGCGAAAGCGTAATTGGCTTGGTTGAGGTCTTCGGCATATCCGGCTTGCGCTTCCGCCGCCGGCCAGGCGGCGAGGTCGATCCGCGGCGCCTCCCCGGCATACTTCGTCAGTTCGGCCGACAGGTCATAATACGTGCGCGCCTCCGGTTCTCCCACCTCCGCCGCGATCACCCGGAAAGCGACATAGTTCGCCACGCCATCGCAAAACCACCGCCGGTCCCTGCTGCCCAGATAATGCCAGACGATGCCGCTCTCCGTGGCCTCGTGGAGGACATTGAAAACCTCCTGGCGCTCGATGCCCGCCAATTGGGTCCGATAGCTGCCGATGTAGCCCTCCACGACGTCTTTCAGTCTGCCGGCCAACTCTTCCCTCGGCGTCTGCCCGGGGCTGGCGCCAATTTTCAGCGGGCAGACAAAATGGTCCCAGGCTTTCCCGATTTCCTCCGGCGCCGACGACGAAACGGCGAAATTGAAGGCGAAGGTCATCTGGCCGGAGGCATCCTTGCTGAACCCGTCGATCTTCTCCCCGGCGTCGAGTCGCGCCCGGAGTTCTTCGCTCCGCCAAAGCGCGAAATGCCGGGGAATCGGCGGCGGCCCCACCTGCGTCAGCAGGCCCCAGACCTTGAGGAATGCGTCGAAACTCTTCTCCATCGCGTCGGTCGGTTTGGCGAGCGCCAGGTAACCAGCGATCCGCCCGAGGAAATACTCGCGGCGCCGCGCGAGCGTCGCGAGGTCCAGCTTCGCCGGTGCCGGTGCCGGCCCCGCCCTGGGCTTGAAATCGGCCAGCTGCAGCGCGAGCGCCTCCACATAAGGCTCGTCGCCCGCCGACGCCGTGATCGTGTATTCGCCGAACTGGAACAGCTTTCGCGCCGGCAGGTCGGCCCGCGCCTCGACCGCGCCGAACGCCGCCAACAGAAGGAAGGCAAGGCCGGGCGTGGACGGACAGCGCATGCCCGATGCTGGCCGCGCCCACCCCGCGGTTTCAATGCCGAAGCGCCACCGCCGCCACGTAACCGCGCCGGCGCCGCGTCGCCGGTTTTTCCGTTGACCACGCCCCCGCCGCTGGAGACGTTGCCCGGCTCTATGCTCAAAGCCGGCATCGTCGGTCTGCCCAATGTGGGCAAGTCCACCCTCTTCAACGCCCTCACGCGGTCGCGCAAGGCCGAGGCGGCGAACTACCCATTTTGCACCATCGACCCGAATGTCGGCGTCGTGACCGTGCCGGATGACCGGCTGGCCGTACTGCAGAAGATCGCCAAGACCAACGTCGTCATTCCGGCCGCGATCGAGTTTGTCGACATCGCCGGTCTCGTGGCCGGTGCCAGCAAGGGCGAGGGCCTCGGCAACCAGTTTCTCGCCAACATCCGCGAGGTCGACGCCATCGTGCAGGTCGTCCGCTGCTTCGAGGATCCGGACGTCATCCACACCATGGGTTCGGTCGACCCCGTCCGCGACATCGAGGTCATCACCACCGAACTCGTGCTCGCGGACCTCGAGGCCGTGACCAAGCGGGCCGACAAATCCGCGAAGAAGGCCAAGTCCGGCGACAAGGAGGCCATCGCGGAAATGGCCCTGCTCGAGAAGCTCGCGCCGCACCTCAATGCCGGCAAGACGGCCAACACGCTCGCCGCGACCGAGGAGGAAAAGGCCCTGATGAAGCTGTTCCAGCTGCTCACCGCGAAGCCCGTGCTCTTCGCGTGCAACGTCGCCGAGTCGGACCTCGCCACGGCGGAACAGAATTCGTTCGTGCGCCAGGTCGCCGACTATGTGGCGCATCACCACGACGCGGCCTACGTGCCGATCAGCGCGCGCATCGAGGCCGAGCTCATCGACCTGTCCCCGGAGGAGGCGAAGGCGTTTCTCAAGGACCTGGGCGTCGACGACTCCGGCGTGTCGTCGTTGATCAAGGGCAGCTACGCGCTGCTCGGCCTGCTGACTTATTTCACCGCCGGCGAAAAGGAGGTCCGCGCCTGGACCATCAAGCAGGGTTGGAAGGCACCGCAGGCCGCCGGGGTCATCCACACCGATTTCGAAAAAGGCTTCATCAAGGCCGAGGTGGTCAGCTACGCCGACCTCGCCCGGCTCGGCTCGGTGGCCGCAGCGCGTGAGGCCGGGAAGTACCGGCTCGAGGGCAAGGAATACGTGTTTCAGGACGGCGACGTCGCGCTGTTCCGCTTCAACAACTGATCGGGCGCGCCCGGCCGGCCGGAGGCGGCGGCGCGATTTGTTGGACCGTTAGGCCAGCCGGGGGTTGCAGTGCGCCCGCCCGGGTGCCACGTTGCGGCGGTTCATGAGCAGTTCCACCCCGGGTCTCCCTCCTTCCACCGCCAGCGAGGCGTATCTCGATGCCGAGATACTGCGCATGCTCATGGAGGCGATCCCCGACCGGATCTATTTCAAGGACCTCCAAAGCCGCTTCGTGCGCGTCAACCGGGCCTACGTCGAATGGCATGGCATCGCCTCGCCCGACGACGTCATCGGCAAGACCGACTTCGATCTCTTCGCCCCGGTCCACGCCAACGTCGCGCTGGCCGAGGAGCAGGAGATCATCCGCACCGGCAAGCCGATGATCGCCAAGGTCGAGCGCCTGACGCTGCGCGACGGCAGCGTGGCCTGGGGCTCGGCCACTAAGATGCCCTGGCGCGACGCCTCCGGGCGGATCATCGGCACCTTCGGGATCACGCGCGATGCGACCGCCGCCAAGCAGGCCGAGGAGAACCTCGTGCGGGAGCGCAACCTCCTGCGCACGATCATCGACCACCTGCCGAGCCGGATCTTCGTCAAGGACAGCTCCTCGCGGTACATCCTGAACAACAAGGCGCACCTCGAGTCGCTCGGCATCGGCCTGCAGGCCGACGCGCTCGGCCGCACCACGCTCGATTTCTTCCCGAGCGAGCGCGGCCAGCAGGCGTTGACCGACGACCACCAGGTCCTCGCCGGCGGCGCGCCGATCCTCAGCCAGGAGAAATCCGACTTCGGCGTGGGCGAGATGCTGCACTGGTCCCTGACCACCAAGGTGCCGTTGCGCGACCTGCAGGGCGCGATCATCGGCCTCGTGGGCATCAGCCACGACATCACCGAGCGCAAGCGCACCGAACAGGAACTGCAGCACCGCACCGGCGAGATGGAGGCCGACCTCGCCATGGCCCGGCAGATCCAGGAGGCATTCTTCCCGCGGAGCTATCCCACCTTCCCCGCCGGCGTGCCGGCGGACGCCAGCGAACTGCGGTTTGCGCACCGTTACATCCCGGCCGCCACGCTCGGCGGCGATTTCTTCGACATCATCCCGCTCTCGGACACCCAATGCGGTCTCCTCATCTGCGATGTCATGGGCCACGGGGTCCGCGCCGGTCTCCTGACCGCGCTGATCCGCGGCGTCATCGAGGAATTCGCCCCGCGCGCGCCGCATCCGGGCCTGGTGCTCGGGGAAATCAGTCGCGGCCTGCTGCCGATCATCCGCCAGACCGGCGACCCCATCTTCGCCACCGCGTTCTACGGCGTCATCGACACCGCCGCGGCGACGCTCGCTTTCGCCAACGGCGGCCATCCCGCACCGCTGCTGCTCCGCGGCCGGACGGGCGTCGAGTCGCTGGCGTTCGCCAGCCCCGAGCCCGCCGCGGGCTTGATCGAGGATTTCGCCTACACCTCGCGCACGGTCCCGTTCGCCGCCGGCGACACGCTCCTCGCGTTCACCGACGGCGTGTTCGAGGCGTGCGACGCCTCCGGGTGCATGTTCGGCGAGACGAAGCTCCGCGAGATCCTGACCGACCCGTCCCTGCTCACCGGCGCCCAATTGATCGAACGCCTGGTGCACGACGTCATGGCCTTCACCGGGCGCACCGAATTCGAAGACGACCTGTGCGTGCTGACCGTGGAGTCGACCGGGCAGTCCTGCGCCCTGCGTCCCGCCGCCAGCTACGAGATCTGACGCGGCGCCTGGGTCGGGGCCGTGGCCCCCAACGACCCATCATGCACGGGCGCTGGCGGTCAAGCGCCCCGACTGCGCAGCGTCACGTCTCCGCCCCACCCGCGCGGCGCACATCGCGCTTCTGCCGCAGCGCCGTCGCGACCGCGATCTCGATGCCGCGCGTCATCGTCGCGAGCGGCAGGCTCGGTTCGCCGGGTTTCGCCTGCTCCGGCAGGAATGGCACGTGGATGAAACCGCCGCGCCCGCGGCGTTGCCGGCTCAGCGCGTGCATCAGCCCGTAGAAAACGTGGTTGCAGACGAAGGTGCCGGCGGTCTGCGACACCGCGGCTGGGATCTTTGCCCGGCGCAGCGTCGCGACGATGGCCTTGATCGGCAGCGTCGACCAATAGGCCGCCGGGCCGCCGCGCACGATCGCCCGGTCCACCGGCTGCGCGCCGGCGTTGTCGGGAATCCGCGCATCGTCGACGTTGATCGCCACCCGCTCGGGCGTGATGGCGTCGCGCCCGCCCGCCTGGCCCACGGCCACGACGAGCACCGGCCGCACCGCGGCGATCCGCTTCCGCAACTCGCGGATCGCCGCGCCGAACACACAAGGCAGTATCGCCCCGGTGACGCTATGCCCCGCGATCACTTGGCCATGGAGCGCCCGGGCGATCTCCGCCGACGGATTGATCCGGTCGCCGCCGAATGGCTCGAAGCCGGTGACGAGGACCGCCGGCTTCGGCGGGCGCCGGCGTCGGCGCGCAAGCTGGAGTGACGTCCTCGGCATGGTCAGAATCGGTAGACGCAAAGGTACATGAGAAGCACGTTGAACGTCCAGACCCCGAGCGCCACCGGCGCCTGGGCCTTGATGACGGCGTTCTTGTCCTTCAACTCGAGCAGCATCGCCGGCACGAGGTTGAAGTTCGCGGCCATCGGCGTCACCAGCGTGCCACAATAGCCCGACAGCATGCCGATCGCCGCCATAATTGCGACGTTGCCATGGTGCGCCTGGACGACGAAGGGCAGCCCGACGCCCAGCGTGATGACCGGAAACGCCGCGAAGGCGTTGCCCATGCAGATCGTGAACAGCGCCATGCCCGCGCAATAGGCGAGCACCGCGACAAATGGAAACTGCATCGGGAAGAGCCGTGCCACCAGGTCCGCCACCACCGCGCCGACCCCGGCCTGCGCGAAGATCCCGCCCAGCGCCGCCAGGAATTGCGGCAGGATGACCGCCCAGCCGACCGTCTGCAGCAGCCGTCCGCCTTCCTGCACCGGGGTGCGCGCCGGCGCGCGCGTCAGGAGCAGGCCGGCGGCCACCGCCACCACCGCCCCGAGACAGATCGAAACGACCGGCACGTTGACCGGGCTGAAAAGCCACACGTCGCCCACGTGCAGTTTGCTCAGCACGAGCGTGCCGAGCACTGCCGTTGCGGGAATGAGCAGCGCTGGGACGAAGATCCAGTTCTTCAGCCGCTCGGCCGCCGCCGCGCGCTCCGGCGGCGACGCCTCGGATTCCGTGGGCCCGCCCAACCGGTTCGTCGCCGCGAGGAGCACGAGCGCCAGCGCCAAGTAACCCGTGACCACCGGCGGCAATGCCTTGCCCGCCATGAAGGTGATGGCCAGCACGCCCCAGAACAACGCCGAGCCGAACCGCTTTGGTTGGGTCCTGTCCAGTGCCAGGCCAAGGGCGACGCCAAGCAATAGAATGCCGGCGACAACGTAGAAAACCTCGAGGCTGAGCAGCCTCATGCGTGAGGTTCCTCCCCGGCTGCGACCTCACGTTTGATGCGGCGGTCCAGGGCCCGCGCCCGCCACAGCCACAGCCCGAAGGCCGCGAAGGCGGTCGGGATTCCCCACCACGAGAGCAGCCAAAGGCTGACCTCATGGCCTTCCGCATGGAGCGTCCCCTGGATCAACAGCACCGCACCCACGGCGAAGACCGTGTCTTCGCCAAAAAAATTGCCGACGTTCTCGGCGGCCGCGGCATGCGCGCGGATGGTTTCGGTTGTCTTCGCCGGCAGCGAGCCGGCGCGGGCGTGCGCGGCCCCCTCGGCCATCGGCGCAACCAACGGGCGCGTCATCGCCGCCTGCCCGCCGATGTTGATCCCGAGCGCGATCGAGATCTGCCGCACCGCCGTGTACACGACCAGCACGCGGCCGGCCGTCGCCGCGCGGCTGCGCCGGATCAGCGTCTCCGCCCGTTCGCGCAGTCCGTGGCGCTCGAGCAGTCCCACCACCGGCAGCATCAGCACCACCGTCAGAGTGAGGTAGCGGTTCTCGACGAAATAGGTGCCGAACGCCGCCATGATTTCGTTGAAGCTCATCCCCGCCGCCAGCCCGGTCGCGATGCCGGCCGCGACGACCACCAGGAGCGTGTTGATCCGGAGTCCGAACCCCAGGGCGACGATCGCGATGCCGACGAGCTTGATCATGCGCCCGGGGCTTTGATCGCGATGCCGGCTTTCTGCAATTCGTCGCGCAGCCGCCGGGCAAACTGGACCGGGTGCGGGCCGTCGCCATGGACGCAAACGGTGTCGGCGCGCACGACGAAATCGGTCCCGTCGGACGTTCGCACCCGGCCCTCGCGCACCATCCGCCGCACCTGCGCCACCGCCACGTTCTCGTCGGCGATCAGCGCCTGGGGCTGGCTGCGCGGGGTCAGCGACCCGTCGGGCTGGTACGTGCGGTCCGCGAACACCTCGTTCGCCACCCGCAGCCCGCACTTCTCGCCCGCGAGCAAGAGTGCGCTGTCCGGCGGGCCAAACAGGATCAGCCGCGCGTCCGCCTCGCCCACGGCGCGCGCCACCGCCAGCGCGAGCGCGGCGTCGCGCGCCGCCTGGTTGTACAACGCGCCATGCGGTTTCACATGCATCACGCGGGCGCCCGCCTGCCCGGCCACGGCCAGCAATCGCCGGATCTGCGCCAGCACGAGCGCGTGCGCCTCGGCCGGCGTGATCGGCTGTTCGCGCCGGCCGAAGTGTTCGCGATCCGTGAAACCCGGATGCGCGCCGACCGCGACGCCGTGCTGCCGGGCCAGCCGCACTGTCGCCAGCATCGTCGCCTCGTCGCCGGCGTGCGCGCCGCAGGCGATGTTCGCCGACGACACCAACGGCATCAGCTCCGCGTCGTGGCCGGCGCCCTCGCCCAAGTCGCAGTTGAGATCGATGCGGGCCATGGCTGGTCAGCTGAGCACGCGGGCAAGTCCCGTCCGCACGCGATTCAGGTCGCGTTCGCGCGCCAGGTAGAGCCGGTGCGCCTCGGTGAGGGAGATTTCCTGGAAGCGCACCGGGTCGCCCGGACGCAGTTGCGCGAATTTACCCACGTCGGCAGCGGCGACGGCAGCGATGCGCGGATAGCCGCCGATCGATTGGCGGCTCGGGAGCAGGACGATGGGGCGCCCGGCCGGCGGCACCTGCACGACGCCGGCGTTCACCGCGGCCGATATCATCTCCCGCGGTTTCGCCAGCGCCAGCTCCGGGCCGTCCAGTCGCACACCCATCCGATCCGACTCGCGGGTCGCCTGCCAGGTCGCCGCAAACAAGACATGCTGCGCCTCCGGGTCGAACCAGTCCCATTCCGGTCCGCGCACCGCACGCACGACCCCGGCCGCGGGCGGCGGGCCCAGCGTGCCCGGCCGCACCGTCCAGGTCGTGGCCCGCCGGTGTTGTTCCCGCAGCGATGCCAGCACCAGCCCGGCGCGCTCGCCGGCCGGGAGAACGCGGAGTTCGTCGCCCTCCGCCAGCGCGCGCCCGCGATGCCCCCCCATTCCGGCGCGACGATAGGTGCTGCGGCTGCCGAGCACGATCGGCTCGTCGATCCCGCCCGCCACCGCCAGCCACGCGCGCAGGCCGGCGCGCGCGAAGCCGAAGGTGATGGTCTCACCCGCCGCGATCCGCACGGCCCGGTCCGGCGGCAGCGGCTCGTTCCCCACCCGGGCGGCGAAATCCCCGCCGCACCAGGCCACCAGCGCCTCGCGGTCGAATTGCAGTTCGGGCCCGGTTTGCGCCATTTCGAGCACCGCGTCGCTTTCGTCGTTGCCGACGATCAGGTTGGCCGCGCGTGCCGCCAGGCGGTCGAGCGCTCCGCCGACCACGATGCCGTAGCGCTGGTAACCCGGCCGGCCGAGGTCCTGCACGGTCGTAAGCAGCCCGGGTTTGTGGACGTGGATCATTGCGCCGCCTCCAGCTGCGCGAATTCGGCGCGATCGATCGGCCGGAATTTGACGTTGTCGCCGGCGCACAGCAGGACCGGCGGGTCCTCGTCGGGCCGGAACAGGCGCAGCGGCGTCCGGCCAATCAGGTTCCAACCGCCCGGCGTCGACAGCGGATAAATCCCCGTCTGCGCGCCGCCGATGGCCACGGTGCCCGGCGGCACCGCCATCCGCGGCTTCGCATGGCGCGGCGTCTCGAGCACCTTCGGCAGTCCGCCGAGGTACGGAAATCCCGGCGCAAATCCGATCAGGTAGACGAGATACTGCTGCGCGGAGTGCAGGCGCACGACCTCCTCCGGTTTCAGGCCCGCATGTTTGGCCACGAGCCCGAGGTCGGGAGCGAACTCGGCGTCGTAGCACACCGGCACCTCGACGACGCGCGGCTTCGTCTGCTCCGCTTTCGGCGGCGACTTGAGCCGCTCCGCCAGGCGCAGGCCGAGCCAGGTGACCACCGCATCCTCCGGCGCGCCGGCTTCGACGACCTGCACCGGGTCGTAATAAACCGTCACCGTCGTGTACGCCGGCACGACCTCGATGACCCCGGGAAGCGGCGCGAGCGTCAGGGCCCGCCAGGCGGCCTGCACCCGGCGATGGGTTTGCTCGTCGATGGTGTCGCCCACCTCGATCTGCAAAGCCATGTCGCCCAAGGGTGTGATTGGCATGTTTCAGTCCTATGTTCAGCGCCGCGCTTGGCAGTAAAAAACGTCACTGTGCATATTTTGCCAATTACTATGCCGTAAGTTTCATTTCCCGTGGTTGATGTTGCCCTTTCCCGGGGTTGAACATGTTTTGACCCACATGTTATCGCCACGACGATACTCCACGCTGACCTTGGTTGCCTCCGTTCTTCTGGCCGCCGGCTGCCGGGATCGCGAGATTGTCTCGTACCGCGCGCCGAAGGACCCCGCCCCGGCCGCCATGCCGGCCGCCGGTTCCGGGATGTCCGGCAAGCTGCCCGACGGTCACCCGCCCATCGGTCAGTCGACCAACCCCGGCCCGGTCGACACGACCCAGTTGCCCGAGGGCCATCCGCCGATCGGCCAGGCGGCGGGCGCGGGCGGCATGGGAGCCATGCCGGGTGGCGACGCGCTCCCGACGGCCGCGGGCAGCGCCCTGGTTTGGGCCGCCCCGGCGGACTGGCAGGCCAAGCCGGCCGGGATGATCCGCAAGGGCAGCTACAATGTCCCGGGCGACAACGGCGCCGTCGCAGACCTCTCGATCACGGCGTTCCCGGGCGACACCGGCGGCCTCTTCGCCAACGTGAATCGCTGGCGCGGGCAGATCGGCCTGCCGCCGATCGCCGAGTCGGCGCTCGACGCCAACATCGAGCGGCTGGACGCCAACGGCTTCAACATGGTCGTCGTCGACGCCACCGGCACCAATAACGGCCAGCCCACGCGCCTGCTCGGCGCCATCGTGCCGTTCCAGGGGCAGACGTGGTTCTTCAAGCTCGTCGGCCCGGCGCCGGTCGTGGCCAAACAACAGGCGGCGTTCCGCACGTTCCTGACCACCGTGAAGGCACGCTGACCATGAAATCGTTTTTTCTCCCGCTGAAGAATTTCTTCGTCTCGCTGCAGCTCACGGTCGCGCTGCTGATCCTGTCGCTCGTGCTTGTGTTCGTCGCGACGCTCGACCAGGTGAACCTCGGCATCTGGGCGGTCCAGGCGAAATACTTCCACAGCTTTTTCGTGATGTGGCATCTGCCGGACACCAGCGTGTCGCTGCCGGTGTTCCCCGGCGGTTACGTAATCGGCGGCCTCCTGCTCATCAACCTCACCGCGGCGCACATCTACCGCTTCGCCCTGACGTGGCGCAAACTCGGCATCCAGCTCGCCCACGCCGGGCTCATCCTCCTGCTGCTCGGCGAACTCTTCACCGGCATCTGGGCGAAGGAAACGTTCATGCGGATCGACCAGGGCGACACCAAGCACTATTCCGAGGCCTTCCGCGCCAACGAGCTCGTCCTCATCGACCACAGCGACCCGAAGTTCGACGAGGTCGTCGCCATCCCCGAGGCGGTTGTCGCGGACCAGAAGTCGATCCAGCACCCGAAGCTGCCGTTTTCCGTCACGGTCAAGGAATACTTTCCCAACTCCAGCCTGCAGATGCGCGGCCCCGGCGCCGCGCCCTCGCCCGCCACCGCCGGCATCGGCGCGCAGCTGGCCGCGCTGCCGCTGCCCGTGACCTACAAGCCCGACGAAAACAACCTGCCCGCCGCGTTCGTCGAGGTTTCCTCGCCCGAGGGCTCGCTCGGCACGTGGCTGGTCTCGCCCGGGCTCGGCATGCCGCAGACGTTTCAGTACGGCGGCAAGACCTGGGAAATCGCGATGCGGGCCCAGCGGCAGTATTATCCCTTCTCGCTCACGCTGGAGAAATTCAGCCACGACCGGTACATGGGCACCGACATCCCGAAGAACTTCTCCAGCCGGATCCGGGTCCGCAGCGACGACGGCCACGTCGACCGCGAGGCGCTGATCTACATGAACAGCCCGCTGCGCTTCGCGGGCCTGACCTTCTACCAGTCGGGCTTCGACAAGAACGACACCGCCACCGTGCTCCAGGTCGTGCACAACCCCAGCTGGCAGATCCCGTACATCGCCTGCGTCATGATGGGCGCCGGCCTCGTAATCCAGTTCGGCTTCTCGCTCGGCACCTTCTTCCGCAAGCGCAAGGCCCTGGCCGCCGCGGCCGCATCCATGCCGACGTCATGAACCGATTCGCCCAACTTTTCGCCATCGTGCAGCGTTTCCTGCCCTGGGGCGCCCTCCTCTTCGGCTTGTTCTACCTGGCCTCGGCCCTGCGCCCGCCGGCGTCGAAGTCCGAGTTCGACCTCGCCGCCTTCGGCCGCCTGCCGGTCCTCGTCAACGGCCGCATCAAGCCGCTCGACACCGTCGCGCGCACCTCGCTGCTCGTGATGCAGAACCGCCAGCGCGTCAGCGACCCGACCAACCCGGTGCCGCTGACCGAGTCGCCCGATTCCTGGCTGGCCGACCTGCTGTTCAATCCGGCCAAGGCGGACACCTACCCGACCTTCAAGGTCGATTCACCGGAGGTCCTCGAACTGCTCGGGATCGCCCCGGAAGACACCAAGATCGCCTACGACAACGCCACCATGCGCACGCTGGCGATCTTCGACTTCGTCCCGAAGATCCGCTCGCGCTTCTCCTACACGCAGCTCCGGCCCAAGCTGCCCGAACTCGACCGGCAGGCCCGGCTCGCCGAGCCCGTCGACGCCCAGCTCCGCACGACCTTCCAGAAGCAGGTGCTCGCGGTCAACGAGCACGTCGTCCTCTACCTGCGCCTCAAGGCCAGCGTCCAGGTGCCGGAGTCGAAGGATTTCCTGACCGAGCTCGTCACCTTCGAGCGCGCCCTGCCCGCGGGCATCAACGCCATCCTCGCCAAGCAGAAGGGCGAGGCGCACAGCGAGGACGCCGTCGCGGTCATGAAGGAAATGGCCGACCGCTTCACGTATCTCGAGCAGCTTGGCTACCTGCGCACCGTGCCGCCCGACCCGGACGACAAGGACCTGACGCACTGGCGCACGACCGGCGAGGCGCTGCTGGACTCCTTTGGCACCGGCCGCGTCAACCCGACCGTCATGGCCTATGCCGTGCTCGGCCACGCGTGGCGCACCGGCGACTCCAAGCAGTTCAACCAAGTCGTCAAGCTGCTGCATGACGAGTTCGGCAAGCGGTTCGGCGCCGCCCTGCAGAAATCCGACGTCGAGTCGCGCTTCAACGCCGGCGAGCCCTTCTACAAGGCGATGGTGCTTTACGCCTTCGCCTTCTTCCTCGCCGTCGTCTCGTGGCTCAAGTGGCCCGACGCCCTCGGGCGCAGCGCGTTTTACCTGACCATCGTCGCGTTCGTCCTCACCACCGCGGGCATCGCCACGCGCATGTGGCTGGAGGGCCGCCCCCCGGTGACCAACCTCTATTCCTCCGCCCTGTTCGTCGGCTGGGGCGCGGTGCTGCTCTGCCTGTTCCTCGAGAAGATTTATCGCAACGCCATCGGCCTCGTCGCCGCCGGCTCGATCGGCTTCGTGACGCTCCTGATCGCGCATCACCTTTCGCTGAGCGGCGACACGCTCGAGATGATGCGCGCCGTGCTCGACACCAACCTCTGGCTCGCCACCCACGTCGTCGTGGTCACGTCCGGCTACGCCGCCACCTTCCTCGCGGGCTTCCTCGCCATCATCTACATCGTTCGGGGCGTCTTCACCAAGTCGCTCGACCGCCCCACAGCCGACTCGCTCACCCGCATGGTTTACGGCATCGTGTGCTTCGCGACGCTGTTCAGCCTCGTTGGGACTGTCCTCGGCGGCATCTGGGCCGACCAGTCCTGGGGCCGCTTCTGGGGCTGGGACCCGAAGGAGAACGGCGCGCTCATCATCGTGCTCTGGAACGCTGTCATCCTGCACGCCCGCTGGGGCGGCATGGTGAAGCAGCGCGGGCTCATGATGCTCGCGGTCTTCGGCAACGTCGTGACGGCCTGGAGCTGGTTCGGCACGAACATGCTCGGTGTCGGGCTGCACAGCTACGGCTTCATGGACGCCGCGTTTTATTGGCTGATCGCGTTCGTCGCGATCCAGGTGGCGCTGATCGCGGTCGCGAGCGTCCCCGAGGACCGCTGGCGGAGCTTTCGCCGCACCACGGCGTAGCCGGGGTTTTGCCGCAGGGAGAGCGTGGACTCCGCTCCGCGCCGCCGGCCAATGGCGCCCGCCGTGCACGCCATCGCTGTCATGGTCCCACCTTCACGTTCTTCCATTGCCCTGGATTCTTCGCTTCGCTCAGAATGACATGACACTAAAATCGACCAGTGAGACTGTCATCCTGAGCATCGCGAAGGATCCAGTTGGACCAAAAAGAAATTCCATGCGTTCTCCTCGCCTCCTTTCGGTCTGCCTCGGTATTCTCCTCACCGGAGCTCCCGCCTTTGCCTCCTCCGCCTCCCGCGCCCATACCCCGCCGCGCAAGGTCGTCGTCGCCACGACGCTCGCCGACTTCACCGGCAACCTCGACGCCCGCCTGCAGCTCGCCAGCCGGCTGATCGACGAGGCCGCCGCCTCGCCCGCGGCCAAGTCGGCCGGTCATCTCGACCTCATGGTGTTCCCCGAGTTCGCCCTGGCGAGCGGCGACGGAGCCAGCGCCGCACAGGCGGTGTCGCTCGCGGGCGAGGTGCTCGACACCCTCGGCGCCAAGGCTCGCGAGCACCACACGTGGATCGTCGCGCCGATGGTCCTCAAGGAAGCCGACCGGACCAGCAACGCCGCCGTGCTCGTCGATCGCCTCGGCGGGGTCGCCGGCATCTTCCGGAAGAACCACCCGATTCCCGACGACAAGGACGTGTTCGAAGGTGGCGTGACGCCCGGCAACGGCTTTCCGGTCTTCGAGACCGATTTCGGGCAGCTCGGCATTCTCATCTGTTGGGACATGGCCTACGAGGATTCCTGGGACCGGCTCGGCGACGCCGGTGCGGAGATCGTCGCCCTCCCGAGCGCGTCGCCGCAGACCATCCGGCCGTCGGCCGAGGCGCTGCGGCATCATTATTACGTCGTCACCAGCACGCCCAAGAACAACGCGACGGTCTTCGATCCCATCGGCCGGCCGATCGCGCAGGTCACGGACCGGCCCGGCGTGGTGGTCCAGCAGATCGACCTCGCCTATGCCATTCTCCATTGGAGCGAGGGGCTGCACAATGGCCAGGCGCTCACGCAGCGCTACGGCGACAAGGTTGGTTACCTTTATTCCGATCGCGAGGACACCGGCGTCTTTTGGTCGAATGATCCCCGCACGTCGATCGGCGAGATGATCCGCAGCCTTGGGCTCCGCGAGATGGCGGAGCAGGTCGACTCCATCGACCGCGCCGTGCGCGCCTCGCGCCCTGCCTCGGGGAAGTGAATTCTTTGACCGACGGTAGCGACACTCTGTGGGCGTCGTCCGCTTCCCCGGTCGTCATAGACTGAGACCGCCGCTTCAACACGAATGACTGCGGAGGCGCCGGGCAACCGGCGCAGACGATTGTGCAATCATTGCGCAGTCGGGGTCCCGGATATCGCCTAACCTCGCCCTCACGGTCTTGCCGGGCCGATTCGCGAATCACCGTCTCGTGTCCGCCCGGTGACCGGCCGGTATCCCAACCCCCGAAGGAGTGCGCCCCACCATGAAGCCCCGGATCTTGTCCCGCGGATGGTTTGCCCTGTTGTTGCTCATTGTCCCCGCCATTCCCGGTCCCGCCGCGCCCTTCGCGGCGGATCTGGTCGATACGCGCGCCGGCCAGACCACGACCGGCACACTCCACTATCAGGACAAGAGCTACCGCTTCGAACTCGGCGGACCGGGCCAGCAGCTCATCGTCATGGTCGACGGCTCGAGCGGCGTCACGCGTCTCCTGAACCCGTCGGAAAAGTCTTACCTCGAGGCGGGCCCCACCGAGCCGATGAGCCTGTTCGCGAACCCGTTTGCCCTCTACGCCCAGTTCGCAAAAAAGAAGGAGGTACGAACCGAGGGCACGGAAGCCGTCGATGGCGTCCCTTGCCAGAAGCGGGTGGTGTCCAGCGGCGAACAGGTGTTTGTAACCGGCTGGGTGTCGGAAGAATTCGACCTGCCCCTGAAAATCCAGACCCAGCTCGACGGCCGCGTGATCGAGTTGCGAAACATCCGGCGAGGTCCGCAGGACCCCGCGCTTTTCTCCCTGCCCGCCCGCTACCAGTTGACGGTGGTCAAGGAGGAGCCGGAGCCGCAGCCGGAATGGGCCGGCCGGGTGCCTCGGGCGCCACTGCTCGGCGTGCCGTTCGAGCGGACGCTGCCGGAGGGCGGCATCGTCCGCCTGCGTCCGCGGGCCGGACGCTGGATCGAGATCGCGGGCACCAATGTCGGTTCGGTCCAAGGCACCTTCACCGCGGCGCCGTTCAAGGGCGGGAAATACACCGGCGGCGGTTCGATGAGCTCGGTCATCCTCGATCCGGGCGACGCGGGTGCAATGAAGGTCGGGGCGCGGCCAGCGACGACCGACGAGCTCGTCCTCCACGTCGGCCCGGGCACGATGAAGCTCAAGGTAACTTACGTGGCGCCGCCGCCTCCACGCCCAGGCGAGGCGCCAGAGACGCCGGATCCCGCCATGACCGAGCCCGCGGCGGAAGCCACCGCGGAACTCGCCGCCCCGGCTGCCGCCGACATGGCCGCGCGGCTCGAGGTCACCTGGACCGGTCCGGGCAACCAGGACGATTTCATCGCCGTGGCGCGGGCCGCGCAGCCGCCCGGCACCTTTGACAACCGCGTTTTCGTGCGCAGCGGAAATCCGGCAAAGGTTTGGGTGCCGAGCGAGCCGGGCGAATACGAGTTGCGCTACATCCTCGGACGCGGGATCAAGCTGCTGGCGAAGGCTCCGCTCACGGTCAACGCGGTCACGGCGGAGGTACGGCCACCCGCCGCGGCGACGGCGGGAATGGAATTTGAGGTCATCTGGCAGGGACCGGGCCATGCCGGGGACTTCATTGCGGTGGCCCGGCCAAACCAACCGCCCGGGGCCTCCGTCAGCTCCGTCCGGATCAAGCCGGGTGGCACCCTGAAAGTCCGGGCCCCGCGGGAACCCGGCACCTATGAGGTGCGCTACATCCTCGGCCGGGGGTCCAAAGTCCTCGCGAAAGCAATCATCACCATCACGACGCCGTAGGCCGCGGCGCGGTCACAGACCGCCGCTAACGACACGAACGATTGCAGGTCGGGTGTCCTTCGTGGCTAAACCGGCGTCATGCCGCGACATTGACTTCCCGGAACGGGAAGACCTACTGCTCAATCCGTATGCGCCTACGCCTCCTCCTCGTCGCTCCCCTCGTCGCCCTCACCGGCTGCTCGTCGGGTTCCTTCCACCTGACCCAGCACCTGCCCTGGCACAAGGCCGACAAGGTCGCGGCCGCGCCCGACGCTCCCGTGAAAGAGCATGTCCTGACCACGAAGGAAAAGAAGGTCCGGGCCAAATTCTTGCAGGCGGAAATCAAGGAGCAGGAACTGCGGATCCGGCGCTACAAGACCCAGGACCCGGCGAACAAGATGCCTGATGCCTACTATTTCGTGTCGGATGTGGAGTACGCCGAGGCCCAGGAAAGGCTGGCGAAGGACCAGACGGAGCTGAAGACGCTGGTGGATTAGCCGGGCGCCAAACGCCCAGGCGCCCGGGTTAAGCGCGAAGGCAGTGTTTTTAACCCAGAGGTCTCAGAGGGCCGCAGAGAAATCGACGCGCCAGAGGATCTTCCTTTGCGCTCGCTGCGTCCCCGGTGTTCAATCCAATCCGCCACCCCCTGCAGGCTGGGCGTCTTTGCGCTTAGCTCGACCTACAATCCCAGGAATTGAATCGCGCAACCGGCGAGGAGAATCGTGCCGCCGGCGAGCGCGTGGTTGTAGCGCTCAAAGCGCTTCGTCGGGACAAAACTCAACCCTTTCATCGCGAGCAGCACCACGACGAGCATCGAGCCGATTGTGAGCGCACTGAAGACGCCGACCACCGTCCAGACTTCATGCCAGACGCCCCGCGCCGCGGGATACATCACCAGCGGGATCATCGGCTCGCACGGTCCGAAGATGAAGATCGTGAACAGCACCCAAGGCGTCAGCTTGAAGCCCTCCGTCTCGCCGTGTGCATGCGCGTGCGCCAGGTCGTGGCCGTGTACGTGCGCGTGCATTCCCCCGCCCCGGTGCCCGTGCACGTGCGCGTGCTCGCGCCCGCGCGAGGCCTTCTTGAGTCCCCACACGAGATAGACCAGGCCGAAGGCGATCATGGCCCACGCCGCCAGGTTGCCGCGAAGTCCCTCGAAGAACTGCACGCGTTCGAGTCCGTAACCGAAAATCACGCCAACCAGCGCCAGCACGACCGAGCTGCCGACGTGCCCGAGGCCGCAGAGGACCGTCCAGAAGGCCGTCCGCAGCGTCGACCACTTCCGCGCCCGACCCATGACGATGAACGGCAGGTAGTGGTCCGGGCCGGCCAGGGTGTGGAGGATCGCCACGCCGGCCGCGCCCGCGAGGAGCACTGAGCTCTCGACGGGAGTCAGGGTGAGGGCGTGGAATTCAGAGAGCATGGAGAAAAGCTGTAAGCTCTGGGCGTTAAGCCGCAGGCATCGAATTCTGATGAGAACAGGCGGCCATCGGATGAAGGTGGTTCAATGACCGTTTTGCCCATGGCTTGTCGCTTACTGTTTATGGCCATTCGCCGCCAGCCGCGCGGCGAGGGCGCGGACGGTGTGCACGACCTCGGGCACCGCGGCCGCGACGTCCTCGGACAATTCCGTGCACATCGGACGGACCTCCTCGACCGCGATTGTGAACAGGTGGATCCGCGGCAGCTTCCCGGTCAGGGCGGCCGCGGCAAAGAGATCCTTCAACCCGAAGTCATGGGCGCCCAACCCACGCGGAAGTTCGCCGACTAGTTGGGGTTGAAGGAAAGCAATGGTGCCCGCCGAGCGACCGTCGCGGGTGGCGTCGATCAGGATGACGTCACCAGCGCTTTCAAGCTCGACCAGCAAATTGACGCCGCCCGTGCCGCCATCGAGCAGCCGCACGCCCGGCAGCGCGGCCTCGTGCTCGAGCGTACGAAGGATGTGGATGCCCACGCCCTCGTCGCCCATCAGCACGTTGCCCACGCCGAGCACCAGCACCCGGTCGCCGGGCGCGCCCTGGGACGGCGGAGCACCGGCTTCGCCGACCAGGGTGCTGTCGATCAAGCCGATCATGGTCAGATCACCGGGTGGGTGGGCGCTTCCGGCGGGCGCGGCCGGTGCCGCATCGCCGGGCCGGACAGGCCCATGGCCTCCTCGGCTTCGATCTCCTCCTTCTCCATGAACTTCCAGCCGCCGACCATCGACGAGAGCACGCCGTGGCCTTCGACATAGTCGTGATAGAACACGAGGTAGATGTGGACGAGCGTGAAGACGACGAACGCCCACAGCGCGGCGTAGTGGAAGACGCGCAGGTTCTGCTCGCTGCCGAACAGCGGCACCATCCAGCTGAAGAGCTGCGGGAACCAGGAGTGGCTCATCGAGGCGTAGAGCGCGAAGCCCGACAGGACCTGGAAGATCGTCAGCAGCCCCGTGCCCATGTAGGTGAAGTACGCCATCGAGTTGTGCCCGAGCGTGTGCACGGGCTTGGCGCTCGATTGGAAGATGTCGACCTTCAGCACGGCGAAGACCTGCCGGATCTGCGGCTTCGTGATCGGGAAGAAATTCCGCCAGTGGGTGTACTTGTTGCCCACCGAGGCCCAGTAGAGCCGGAAGGCGAAATTCACCATGAACAAGTACGCCGTGGCGAAGTGCACGAAGCGGACCTTCCCGAACCAATAGCTGTCGGCGGCCTCGCCCGAGTTGAGGAGCCCGGGCGGATGCGCGATGAGGTAGCCGGTGACCCCGAGCGTGATGACACACAGCGCGTTGATCCAATGGAACCAGCGCACCGGCTGCTCCCAGACGTACACCCGTTGGTAGTCGTGCGATTGATTTTGCATGACGGCCTCCGGGCTCAGTTCACGACCAGCTGGTGGCGGGCGATCTCCTTCTGGTCCTCGTAGAGGTGCACCGCACAGGCGAGGCACGGGTCGAACGAGTGGATGGTCCGGATGATCTCGAGCGGCTGCTGCGGATCGTGCACGGGCGTGCCGATGAGCGACGCCTCGTAGGCCGAGCGCTGGCCCGTGCCGTCGCGCGGCGAGGCGTTCCAGGTGCTCGGGACGACGAGCTGGTAGTTGGCGATCTTCTGGTCGGCGATGACGATCCAGTGCGCCAGCGCGCCGCGCGGGGCCTCGGACGTGCCGACGCCCTTGCAGCTCTTCGGCCAGGAGGACGGCTCCCACTTGTCGCGGGTGAACGTGCGGGTGTCGCCGGCCTTGATGTTCGCCAGCAGCTGCGCGTAGAAGTCCTGCGCCCAGCGGGCGACGAGCTGCGACTCGATGGCCCGCGCCGCGGTGCGGCCGAGGGTCGAGAAGAGCACCGTCGCGGGCACCTTGAGCGCGCCGAGCACGCCGGTGACGGCGTCCTTGATCTCGGCGTTGCCGGCGGCGAAGCCGACGAGCATGCGCGAGAGCGGGCCGACCTCCATGGCGTGGCCTTTCCAGCGCGGCGTCTTGAGCCAGCTGTACTTGGCGTCGACGTCGAGGTTCTCGTACGGCGGCTTCGGACCCGAGTACTTGAGCTTGGTCTCGCCCTTCCAGGGGTGCAGGCCGCCGGCGCCCTCGTACTCGTACCACGAGTGGTCGATGAACTCCTGGATGCCGGTGTCGTCGCGCGGGTCGACCGGGTGGACCGTCGTGAGGTCGCGCCCGAGGATGGCGCCGCGGGGGAACTTGTAGCCGGAGACGTCGGCGAAGCCGTTCGTCGGCAGGTCGCCGTAGCAGAGGTAGTTTTCCAGGCCGCCGCCGATGCCGGCCCACTCGAGGTAGAACGGCGCGACCGCGAGCACGTCGGGGATGTAGACCTGCTCGATGAATGTCTTCGCGTCCGCGAGCAGCTGGCCGACCATGGCGAGGCGCTCGGCGTTGATGGCGTTGGCCTCGTTGATGTTGATCGAGCACGGCACGCCGCCGACGAGGTAGTTCGGGTGCGGGTTCTTGCCCCCGAAGATCGTGTGGACCTTGACGATCTCCTTCTGCCACTCGAGGGCCTCGAGGTAGTGCGCGACGGCTATGAGGTTGGCCTCGGGCGGGAGCTTGAAGGCCGGGTGGCCCCAGTAGCCGTTGGCAAAGATGCCCAGCTGGCCGCTCTCGACGAACTTCGTCAGGCGTTTCTGGAGGTCGCTGAAATAACCCGGCGAACTCTTCGGCCAGTGCGAGATGCTCTGCGCGAGCACAGAGGTGGCCTTCGGGTCGGCCTTCAGGGCGCTGACGACGTCGACCCAGTCGAGCGCGTGCAGGTGATAGAAGTGCACGACGTGGTCCTGCATGTACTGGGTGCAGAACATCAGGTTGCGGATCAGTTCGGCGGTCGGCGGGATCTTGATGCCGACGGCGTCCTCGACGGCGCGGACGGACGCGAGCGCGTGCACGGTGGTGCACACGCCGCAGACGCGCTCGCAGAACGCCCAGGCGTCGCGCGGGTCGCGGCCGCGGAGGATGATCTCCAGGCCGCGGACCATCGTGCCGGCGCTCCAGGCGTCGACGATTTTGCCATCCTTGACTTCCGCCTCGATGCGGAGGTGGCCTTCGATGCGGGTGACGGGGTCGACTACAATGCGAGAACTCATGGCGGGGCGGTGGGGTTAGGATTTGTGGTCGGCGGAACCGTTGCCGTTGTGGCGTTCCTCGTGGGCCTGCTCGGCCTGCTCGGCGTTTTCACCGGCCTGCTCGCCGATGCCATGGCGCTTGCGGAAGTTGGTCATGACGGCGTGGGCGGCGGCGCCCGCGATGGCCGCGCCGGCTGCGACGGCGCCGATCTGGTCGGCAGTCGCCTCGATGCCGAAGCCCGGGAAGTTCGGGAGCCGCTGGTAGAACGGCCCGTTGTCCCAGAAGTTCGCCTCCGAGCAGCCGATGCAGCCGTGGCCCGACTGGATCGGGAAGCTCACGCCGCCGTTCCAGCGGATCGTGCCGCAGGAGTTGTAGGTGGACGGCCCGCGGCAACCCATCTTGTAGAGGCAATAGCCCTTGCGCGCGTTCTCGTCGTCGAAGCTCTCCACGAAGAGGCCCGCGTCGTAGTTCGGCCGGCGGTAGCACGTGTCGTGGACGCGGCGCGAGTAGAACGCCTTCGGCCGGCCGAGCTGGTCGAGCTCGGGAATGGCGTCGAAGGTCAGCAGGTGCACGAGCACGCCGGCCATGACCTCGGCGATCGGCGGGCAGCCCTGGACGTTGATGATGGGCTTGCCGGCGAGGATGCGGTGGATCGGCGTGGCCGCGGTGGGATTCGGCTTGGCGGCCTGTACGCAGCCGGAGCAGGCGCAGTTGCCCCACGCGACCACGGCCTTGGCGTGCGCGGCGCACTCCTCGGCGATCTGCTTGGCGGTCTTGCCGCCGATGCAGCAATAGACGCCGTCCTCGGCCATCGGCACGGAGCCCTCGATGCAGAGGAGATACTCGCCCTTGTATTTCTCGATCGTGTCCTGCAGGCATTTCTCCGCCTGGTGGCCCGAGGCCGCGAGCAGAGTCTCGGTGTAGTCGAGCGAGACCTTGTCGAGGAGGATGTCGGCGACAATCGGGTGCGAGCTGCGGATGAACGACTCGCTGCAGCAGGTGCACTCCTGGAAATGGAGCCAGATCACCGGGATTCGCTTCTTCGTCTCGAGCGCCTTCACCATTTGGGCGATGCCGGACGCCTCGAGTCCGATGCAGCCGCCCATCCAGGCGCAAAACTGCAGAAAATCCCGGCGGGACACTCCGCGGGATACGATCGATTCATAGATGGTCTCTTCCTTGGGGGGGATCTCCGTTGCCTTGGGCATGTTCTGGGGTGCGGTCATCGGCGGGGCGGCCGGTGATGTCGCTTGGGGGTTGGATGGTTCGGCGTGGAGTACGGTGGGCTGACCGACAATATCGGAAGGAGGCCCCGTCCTGATAGGCGCGCCTTGGCAAAGGCTGGTCATATATTGTCTTCCGGGCGGCTCGCGCTCGACGCATGGATTGTCCTGGGTTCACTGTACCCTTATGCACGAGGTCGGCATCATGGAGTCCGCGCTGGACGCCGTCCGGCACCAGGCCGTGAAGCACGGCGCGGATCGCGTCACCCGGATCGTCCTGCGCATTGGCGTGCTGTCGGGCGTGGACGAGGAGGCGCTCCGCTTCGCCTTCGAGGCGCTCGCCCCGCACGGCGTCGCCGCCGGCGCCGCGCTCGAGATCGAGACGGTCGCGGCGCGCGCCCATTGCCCGCACTGCGGCACCGACTTCGGCGTCGAGCGCGGCTTCATCTTCCAGTGTCCGCAATGCCACGAGTACTCGGGCGACATCCGCGCCGGTCGCGAGCTCGGCATCGCCCGCCTCGAATTTTCCACTCCATGAGCTCCCCCGCCACGCCTCCTGCCCCGGTCGGTGAACCGGGCTTCCGCATCAACGCCCTGACCGGCGCGGTCGCCACTCCCGCCCGCTCGCTCTCGGCCCCGCTCTCCGCCGAGATCAACGCCGCCCTCTCGGCCAGTCCGCGCGGCGAGGTCGCCATCGACGTCAACATCCCGTTGCTCGAGAAGAACGACATCCTCGCCGAGCGGAACCGCGGCTATTTCCTCGGCCGCGGGCTCGCCGCCCTCAACCTCGTCTCCTCGCCCGGCGCGGGCAAGACCACCCTGCTCGAGCGCACGCTCGACGAGTTCGGCCGCCGCACCAAGTGCGCGGTGCTCGTCGGCGACCTCGAGACCGACAACGACGGCCGCCGCCTCAGCCGGCCGCACGCGCCCGTGGCGCAGATCACAACCGGCACCGTGTGCCACCTCGATGCGGGCATGATCGCGCGCGCCGCGCAGTCCATCAATCTCGAGGGCGTCCGGATCCTTTTCATCGAGAACGTCGGCAACCTCGTCTGCCCGGCGTCCTTCGACCTGGGCGAACAGGTGCGCGTCGTCCTGCTGTCCACGACCGAGGGCGAGGACAAGCCGCTCAAGTA
Source organism: Lacunisphaera sp. (assembly GCA_035496355.1). Classification (GTDB taxonomy): domain Bacteria; phylum Verrucomicrobiota; class Verrucomicrobiia; order Opitutales; family Opitutaceae; genus Lacunisphaera. The sequence goes on from DATJES010000045.1 coordinate 101,629, forward strand.
TCCGCCGATCTTCAAGTCCGCCCACCTCGTCCTGCTCACCAAGGTCGACGTGGCCGACGTGCTCGGGTTCAAGCGCGACGTCGCCGTCGAGAACATCCGGCGCATCGCCCCGCAGGCGCGGCTCATCCAGCTCTCGGCCCGCACCGGCGAGGGAATTCCGGAGTGGTACGAGTTCCTGCAAACCCTCGTCGTGAAATCCTGAATCGGCGCCAGCGGCACCCACGATGCCCCCGACCACTCCCATCGCCGACCTTCTCTACCGCGTGCGCGGCACCGTGCAGGGCGTCGGCTTCCGGCCGTTCGTCCACCGCAAGGCCCTGGCCCTCGGCCTGAACGGCTGGGTCCTCAACGATACCGAGGGCGTGCTCGTGCGCGCGGCCGGCGACGCCGCCCGCGTGGAGGAACTCGCCGAGGCCCTCGTGCACGAGGCGCCGCCCGCCGCGATCGTCGAGACCATCGACGAGCAGCCGCCCGGTCCCGCCGACCCGCCCGCCGGGAGCGACTTTCGCATCCTCGCCAGCCGGCGCGGCGGCGAGACCGCCGCCACCACGCCGCCGGACCTCGCGTTGTGCGACGATTGCCGGCGCGAGCTGCTCGACCCGACCGACCGGCGCCACCGTTATCCGTTCATCAACTGCACGCAGTGCGGCCCGCGCTATTCGCTGATCGAGAACCTGCCCTACGACCGGCCGCAAACCACCATGCGCGCCTTCCGCATGTGTTTCGATTGCGCGCGCGAGTACCACGATCCGGCCACGCGTCGCTTCCACGCCGAGCCCAATGCCTGCCCGGTGTGCGGCCCGCACCTGGCGCTGGCCGATGCCACGGGCAACGTCCTGGCGACGCACGAGGTCGCCCTCCGCACCGCGGCCGCGAAGTTGCGCGCGGGCCAGATTTTCGCCGTCAAGGGCCTCGGCGGCTACCACCTGATGTGCGATGCCGCCAATCCGCACGCCGTCGCCCTGCTCCGGCGCCGCAAGCAGCGCGAGGAAAAGCCGCTCGCCGTCATGTTTCGCGACCTCGCCCAGCTGCGGGAGCACGCCGACGTGTCCGCCGCCGCCAGCGCGTTGCTCAGCTCGCCGCAATCGCCGATCGTGCTCGTGCCGCGGCTGGCGTCGTCGCCGCTCGCGGCGAACCTCGCGCCGGACAACCCCTGGATCGGCGCGCTGCTGCCGTACTCGCCGCTGCACGTGCTCCTGCTCCAGGAAACGGGTGGGCCCCTCGTCGCCACCAGCGGCAACCTGTCCGAGGAGCCGATCTGCAGCCGGAATCGGGACGCGCACGAACGCCTCGGCGGCATCGTTGACTTCTTCCTCGAGCACAACCGGCCGATCGCCCGCCCGGTCGACGACTCGGTCGTGCGCTTCGCCGCGCGCGACGAGGCGATCCTGCTGCGCCGCGCCCGCGGCTACGCGCCGGCCCCGCTCCTCCTGCCCGAGCGGATCGCCGACTCGGTCCTGTGCACCGGCGGCCAGATGAAGAATACCGTCGCCGTCGCCGCCGGCCACCAGGTGATCCTCAGCCCGCACATCGGCGACCTCGAGAATCTCGCCACGCGGGAAGTCTTTGCCGACACCATCCGGATGCTCGGCCAGGTGCACCGCACGAAGTTCACCGTCGTGGCGCATGACAAGCACCCGGGCTACAGTTCCACCCAATATGCCGCGAGCCTCGGCCTGCCCGCGGTCGCGGTGCAGCATCACCTCGCCCACGTGCTGGCCTGCCTGCTCGAGCACAACCAGACCGCCGACGACGTGCTCGGGATCTCCTGGGACGGGACCGGCTATGGCGAAGACGGGACTGTCTGGGGCGGCGAGTTCATCCTCCTGCGGAACAACCAGGCCGAACGCTTTGCCCGGCTGCGTCCGTTCCGGCTCGCCGGCGGCGAGGCGGCGGTGAAGGACTCGCGCCGCATCGCCCTCGCCCTCGCCCATCTCAGCGGACGTTACGAGCCCGTCGCGACGCGCCTGGGCGTCACCGCCCAGGACGCCGCCAACCTGCACACGATGCTCGAACGCGGCCTGAACTCGCCACTCTGCTCCAGCGCCGGCCGGCTTTTCGATGGCTTCGGCGCGCTGCTCGGCCTCGGTGCGCGCAATGCCTTCGAGGGCCAGATGCCACTTGCCGTCGAAGCCGCCGCCGCCCGCGCCGTGGCGGACGATTTCGAGCTGCCTTTTCCGCATATCACCGCGCGCACCCCCGGCGCCACGCTCGACGTCGACTGGCAGCCGGCCCTCGAGTCGTTGCTCGAGTCGCGCGAATCGCCCGCCGTGCTGGCCGCGGCGTTTCACCGCGGGCTCGCACGCGCCATGGTCGACGTCGCCCGTCACGCCGGCGCCGGCACCGTCGTTCTGACCGGCGGCTGTTTCCAGAACGCCCTGCTGCACTCGCTCGCGTCCGAGGCGCTCGCTGCCGCCGGCTTCCGGGTGCTCGTCCACCGCCGCCTTTCGCCCAACGACAATTCCATCGCCGCCGGCCAGGCCCTGGCCGCGCTGTGGAATCTCACTACCGTGGAGCTGCCGGCATGAAGGCCCTGTTTTCAGTTCACGGTTCTCGGTTCACGGTTCACCGCTTCGCAGTTCTTGGTTCACCGTTTTCTGTTCTCTGACCTCTGATTTCTGGCCCCTGTCTTCCAGCTCCCAACTTCCTGCTCTCCCTCCCGCCTCCCACCTTCTCCTCCCATGTGCCTCGCTGTTCCCGGTAAAGTCATTGAAATCATCGGCGACGACCCGCTTCTCCGTTCCGCCAAGGTCAGCTTTGCCGGCGTCGTCAAACTCGTCAGCCTCACCTGCACGCCGGAGGCGAAGCTCGGCGACTATGTTCTCGTGCACGTCGGCGTCGCCATCAGCACCGTCGACCCCAAGGAGGCCGAGGAGACCTTTCGCTACCTGAAGGCCATGGGCGAACTCGACGGGATCGATTTGCCGCCGGATCCGGTAGGGCTGTCGCTTGCCGACAGGCCAGCCCCCGGCCCGGCGACAAGCGCCGGCCCTACAAAATCAGCCTCCCACGCCGCATCATGAAATACGTCGACGAATACCGCGACGCCGCGCTGGTGCGGAAGCTCGCCGACGCCATCGCGCGCGTCGCGACCCGCCCGTGGACGATCATGGAAATCTGCGGCGGCCAGACGCACGCCATCGTCAAATTCGGCCTCGACGACCTGCTGCCGAAGCACATCACGCTTGTCCACGGTCCCGGCTGCCCGGTGTGTGTGACCAGCGCCGACCTGATCGACCAGGCGGTGGACGTCGCGCTCAACCACGGGGCCATCCTCTGCTCGTTTGGCGACATGCTGCGGGTCCCCGGCAACGGCATCGACCTGCTTACGGCCAAGGCGCGCGGCGCGGACGTCCGCATCGTCTACTCGCCGCTCGACGCCGTCACCATCGCCAAGGAGAACCCGGCCAGGCCGGTCGTGTTCTTCGCGGTGGGGTTCGAGACCACCGCGCCGGCCAACGCGATGTCCGTCCTCCGCGCCAAGCGCGAGCGCGTGAAGAACTTCAGCATCCTCACCTCGCACGTGCTCGTGCCGCCCGCGATGCGCGCGATCCTCGGTTCCCCGGACAACCGCGTGCAGGGCTTCCTGGCCGCCGGCCACGTCTGCACGATCATGGGTACCGCGGAATACGGGCCGATCGCCCGCGAGTTCAAGGCGCCGATCATCATCACCGGCTTCGAGCCGGTCGACATCCTCGAGGGCATCCTGCTTTGCGTGCAACAGCTCGAAAGCGGACGCGCCGAGGTGGAGAACGCCTATTCCCGCGCGGTGAAGGCCGAGGGCAACGTCCACGCGCGGAAAATCGTGGAGACCGTCTTCACGGTCAGCGACCGCGACTGGCGCGGCCTCGGCGTCATTCCGCAAAGCGGCCTCGCCTTGCGCGACGACTACTTCCCGTTCGACGCGGCGCGACGCTTCCCGCTCGCGAAGTCCTGTGCCACCTGCGCCACGGAGTGCATCAGCGGCGAGATCATGCGCGGGGTGAAGAAGCCGCACGACTGTCCCGCCTTCGGCACGCGCTGCACGCCCGAGCGCCCGCTCGGCGCGCCGATGGTCTCGAGCGAGGGCGCCTGCGCCGCGTACTACCGCTACCGCAGCCGGGCCGTCGAGCCGGCGGAACAAAGGTAGGGCGCGAATTCCGATCGCGCCGCACGACGGCGAAGGGACTCGCCGCTCTTCCTGTAGGGCCTCACCTTGGTGAGCCGGCTCGACCAAGGTCGAGCCCTACGTTCGTCAAACTGTCTAACATTGGCCCGCCTCCATTGATCATTTCAGCAAATCCGCGGCAGCTGCTCGCCGCTGAGCCGGTCGACGATCCGCTCGGCGCCGATGACGCTGCGTTGCGTCACCTGCCCGGCTGGCCCGGCCTTCACCGCGCCGATGACCACCGGCTCGCCGCCGGGCGCCGTCGCCTTGAGGATCGCGAGCGCCTGGGCGGCCTGGGCCTCCGGCAGCAGGCAAACGAACCGGCCTTCGTTGGCCACATAGAACGGATCGAGACCCAGGATCTCGCAGGCGCCCTGCACGAGCTCCGTCACCGGCACCTTGGCGGCATCGATCGCGATGGCGACCTTCGCCGTCTCGGCCAGCTCGACGAGGGCCGTCGCCAGTCCACCGCGCGTGAGATCGCGCAGGCAATGGACCTCGAGCCCGGCAGCGAGCAACGCCTGCACCGGTGCCACGAGCGGCGCGCAATCGCTTTCGATCGCGCTTTCAAAGGTCAGGCCCGCGCGTGTCGCCATGATCGCCATGCCGTGCCGGCCGACGTCCCCGCTGAGGATGACCGCGTCACCGGCCCGGATGCTCGCCGGCGCGACGGTCAGCGGCGTCTCGATCACGCCGATGCCGGAAGTGGTCACATAGAGGCCGTCGCCTTTGCCGCGCTCGACGACCTTGGTGTCGCCGGTGACAATCTTGACGCCGGCCGCGTCGGCGGCGACGCGCATCGACGCCACGACCTGCTCGAGCGCCACCATCGCGAAGCCTTCCTCGAGCACGAACCCGGCGCTCAGCCAAAGCGGGCGCGCGCCGCACATGGCGAGGTCGTTGACCGTGCCGGTGACCGCCAGCTTGCCGATATCGCCGCCGGGAAAGATCAGCGGGCTGACCACGTGCGAGTCCGTCGTGAACGCCAGCCGACCGCCGCCGGGGAGCGTGAGCAGCGCACCGTCGTGCTGGGCGTCGAGGCCGGCGTTGGCGAAGGCCGGCCGGAAAATCCGGTCGAGAAGGTCCTGCGTGAGGCGGCCGCCCCCGCCGTGGCCGACGGTGATCTCGGTGCGGTGCGGTAGCGGCACCGGGCAGGTGGTGAAACCGGAGGACGTGGGCCCGGGTTCGGACATGGCGTCATTAAAGACCAGTAGCGGTGCGATCCCGAGCCGAAACAATGCGCAACGGCTGCCAGCCTCTGCGCATTTCTTGGCGGGGCCGACGGTGGCTCGCGCCTGGGTCCCGGCGGTTCAACCCATGCGTAGCCAATCCGACGGCCGGGATTAGAATCCCCCCATGAACAAATGGCCCCGGATCCTGAAGGTGGTTGGTTCCGTGCTGATCGTCGTCGGCTCGCTCGATCCGATGGAAGGTTCGGTGCTGATCGCCCCGGGCAGCGTGCTGGTGGCCGGCGGCACCTGGTGGGGTCACGAGGATCCGAAAGTGGTGCGCGAATGGCGGTGGCTGGCCATCTTCATCTGTTTCGGGGTCCTCCAACTCTGGGAGCTGAGCGCGTTCGGCGGCTTTGGCGACGACCGGCATTCCTGGTGGTGGGGCCTCCTGATTCTTCCCTACGTCGGCGGGTGGATCCTTGCCCTGGCCCGGACGTTGTCCAATGCGTTCCATGGGCTCAAGTCGCTCTGGCGTCATGATCGCCCGGTGCCGCCGAACGTGACGGCGCTGTGACGCGGCGCCCGGGCGGGAGTGGGGTCCGCCTCAGTTGAACACCGGCTGGCGGACGGCGTCCCCCACCAGCGCCGGACACGGCGCGGCGTAGCGGTCGAGCTCGTCCTTCACGTGCGCCCGCATGGCGTCACGGTACGCGTTCACCGACTCGAAGAACTCCGACATCATCAGCATCAGCCAGAACATGCCGCGCGGCGTCAGCTTCCAGCCCTGCGCATCGGGAATCGCGGCGCCGAGCACCTCCATCGTGCGGAGCTCCCCCCAGAGCTTGCGGAAGAACTTGCGCCCATGGCGCGCCTGCGCCCATTCCCGGTCGAGCCCGAGCCCGAACATTTTCACAAGGAGGGTATAGCGCATCCGATCGGTGTCGCCGAGCCGGTGGCTCGTCGTGATGCCGGTCAAGCCCGCGGCGATCCGCTCGTTGTAGGTTTGCAGCGAAAACGACGTCGCGTAGAGCGTCCCGTCGAGGTAGCTGAAGGCGCCGCTGCCGACGCCGACGTAGTTCTCGCTCGCGACGAGGTACTCGTCGCTCCCCTGCCCCGCCCGCGTGAAGCACCAGGCGGAGGTCGGCGCGAAGTCCGGCGCCAGCTGCGACACAATCTCCTGGTAGAACCGGCGCAACCGGCGCTGGTCGGTGCGGCCCATGCTGCGCTCCATCCGACGCTGCACGGTCGGCGAGGTCATCAACGGATACATGGAAACCTGGTTGGCCCCGAGCGTGCGGAAGATTTCCAGGTCGCGGCGCAGCGACTCGATCGCCTGGTGCGGCTGGTTGAAGATCAGGTCGACGTTCAGCGTCGGGAAATAAGACGCCGCCTGCCGGATTCGCTCGGCTGTCTCCACGCCGCTGCCATACTTCGCGAAGCGTTCCATCTCGCGCAGGAGCTGGTCGTCGAAGCTCTGCACCCCGACGGACAGCCGGGTGACGCCGGCGTCGCGCAACTGCGCCAGCAATTCCGGCTGCAGGTCCTTGGGGTTGGTTTCGACCGAGATGTCCGTGACGCCGAAGAGCGCGCGCACCAGGGCAATCGTCTCGATCAGCTCGTCGGGTTCGCACGTCGGCGTGCCGCCGCCGAAGTAGACCCCGGTGAAGCGATGGCCCGCGGCGTGGTAGAGCCGGATCTCATCGCGCAGCGCGGCGAAGTAGCGCCGCGCGGGGCCGTGGTGGTGCTGCACGCGATGAAACGAGCAGAACGGGCACAGCACCTCGCAGAAGGGGATGTGTACGTAGAGATGCGCCCCGCCCGCCGGCACCGGCGGCACGCGGCCGTCGGCGTCCGCCATCTTCATGAACCCGCGCGTCCGGAACCGAAAGAGCCGGAGGAGGAGCGAATCGATGAGGGTGGAATCAAGCACGGGAAAGCGATAAGCGGTAAGCTCGAAGCATTAAGCTGGAGGAGCCGGCTGGTCAGGTTTGGATCGGAAGCTTAAAGCTTATCGCTTAAGGCGGTGAACTGACGTCAGTGGCCCAGGCGCGAGATCATTGCGTACACGATGAGCACGAGGAGCACGAGGCCGGTGCCGAAGAAGAGGAAGCCGACGCCCTTCATGACCTGCTTGCGGCCCTCCCACTCGTCCTTGACGGCGTAATCCTTCAGCTTGCCGGCGGCGACCAGGCGGTCGTACCAGCGCTTCCGCTCGTGCAGCATCTCCGTCTGCGAGATCCGGCCCGAGAAGATGACGGTGTCCATCGGGAATTTCTCGATGCGGAAATGCGTGTTGAAGAAGTGGAAGGTGAAGATGAAGCCGGCGGCGAGCAGGGCCTCGTCCGAGTGGATGACCTGCGCGATGTTGATGATCCAGCCCGGCAGGAACAGGGAGAAGAACTTCGGGAACCACAGGATCATGCCCGAGACGCCGATCATGAACACGCCCCAGAACACCGCGAAGTAGTCGAAGCGCTCCCAGTAGGTCCAGCGGTCGAACTGCGGCCGCGGGCCCTTGCCGAAGAACCATTTCTGGTGGGCAACGAAGTCGCGCAGGTCCTGGAACGACGGCACCATCGAGTCGGGCCCGAAGGCGGCGCCGAAGATGCGCTTGAACTCGAGCCGGCCCGTCGCCGGGTTGCGGATCGCCGTCCGATTGCGCCAGAACGAGGTCACGAGCTCGCCCAGGTGCAGGCCGAAGTAGGTGAACGTGATGATCGCCCCGAAGTGGTGCAGCGAGCGCGCGACGCCGGCGCCGCCAAACAGGTTGAAGATCACCTTCGCCCACTCGGTGTAATAGAACTTCAGCGGCATGCCGGTGATGACCAGAAGCAGGAAGCTCGTCACGACCAGCATGTGCAGGAAGCGCTGGAAGGGTGTGAAGCGCGTGTACTGGACGTCGTCGGTGTTGGACTTGATGACGGCCTCGCGGAAGGTCTTCGAGTCGGTCAAGTAGAGGTAGATCGAGCGGAAGAGCCAGAAGACCGTGTGCAGGCCGAAGAAGCCGAACGTGCCGATCAGCAGCGCCGTCATGAACAGGAACACCTTGTTCAGGACCGGGTAGTTGACCTTGTCGAGCGGGTTGGCGTGCGGCTGGTACTGGGTGAACTTCGCGTTGACGCCCGCGTGGCACTGCGCGCAGGTGCCGACGATCTTCTCCTTCGAGAGGCGCGAGCGCGGGTCGCTGACGGGGAACACGTCGTGGTGGCCGTGGCAGTCGTAACAGGCGGCGACGTCGGACGCGACATTCGGGCGGCCGAGCGCCATCGCCTTGCCGTGATAGGTCTCGTTGTAGTGCTGGAGGCGGTCCTGGTGGCATTTGCCGCAGCTCTGGTCGCTGAGCGCCTTGAAGTGCGCCGTGGCGGGCTTCTCGATGTCGTGCGCGCTGTGGCAGTCGGTGCACACCGGGCCCTGCTTGTCCCCCTTGGCCAGGAGCTGGCCATGCACGCTGGCGTCGTAGATCTTTTCGATCCCGAGGTGGCACTTGCCGCAGGTGGTGGCGATGTTGGCGTGGTTCGAGTGCGAGTCCTTGTCGATGCTGCGCTTGATGTCGTGGACACCGTGGCAGTCGTTGCACGACGGGGCGACGACGAGGCCCATCTTCATCAGGGCGCGGCCGTGGATGCTGTCGAGGTAGCGGCCGGCGGCCTCGGTCTGGCCGATGCGATATTCCTTCGTGAGCTTCGGGTTGTCGTGGCACTTGCCGCAGGTGACGGGCAGGTTGAGCTTGAAGACCGGCGAGTCGGCCTGCTTGACGGGCACGATGTCGTGCGAGCCGTGGCAGCTCGCGCAGGAGGCGGCGTCGGAAGCGCCCATCTGGTGGCTGAGGCCGTGGATGCTCCGGGCGTACTGGGCGGTGGCGTCCGCGTGGCACGAGGCGCACTGGGCGTGCGGGAGCTTCGAGGCGTGCGGCGTCTCCTTGATCGTGTCGTGGCAGTCGACGCAGTTGAGTTTGGCGTGAACCGACTTGGCGAAGATTTCCGGCCGCACGCCGATCCACTCGGGCGCTCCGCCTTTCTTGCGCGCCTTGAACTCGGCCTCGTGGCAATCCATGCACTCGCTGTTGGGCACGACGACGGCGGGCGCGTTGGCGGCGGCGGCGGCAGGTCGGGCGGAAGCCGGAGTTTCGTCAGCGCCCAGCGCCAGTCCGGTCAGTAAAACAAATAATGCCGCGAGCCGACGCGCCGGCCGGGTATTAACTGGCGATGCGTGCTTCATGATTTGTCCCTAGTGTACGCCAAGATACGCGCAGGGGACTACGCAGCCCTTGCCCGGGCGTAGGCGTATCTTGCCCGCCGGAACTGTAGGGCTCGACCTTGGTCGAGCCGCAGCCCGGCGTCACCCAGGTGACGCCCTACGAATCGGCCGGCGGTCCGTCCGCGCCCTCGCCTTCCGCCTTCGCCCGCTCGGCGGCCTTCATCGCCTCGAGCTGCAGGGGGTGCTCCTCCATCATCTCGCCCTCGGACATCCGGCCGGTGAGCCAGGCCAGGTTCATCGGGTAGATGTCGGGGTTGAAGATCACGAAATAGAAGTGCCAGACGATGATCGCGAGCGTCGCGAGCACGGCCTCGTAAAAGTGCACCAGCCGCGCGATGTCGAAGCCCAGCTTGGTGATGTAGCCCATCGAGGTGTTGTCGAACCAGAGGATGGCGCCGGTGAGGGTCATGAGGCCCGTGCCCCAGGCCATGGCCCAGTACTCGGCCTTCTCGATGTAGCTGAAGCGGCCGAAGGCGGGCTTGTCCGGTGCGAGGCCGAGGTTGTACTTGAGGACCTTGAGCGGGTCGGTGAGGTCGCGCCAGCGCGGCAGCACGTCGAGGAAAAGCTGTCGCCCGTCCGGCGTGAACGCCAGGTAGAGCACGTGCCACACGCCGCTGGCGAGCATCACGATGCTGGCGATGCGGTGCACCAGGCCGCGCCACTCGAAGGCGCGCGAGCTGAAATGCCGGATGCCGACGACCCACCACGCCTCGGGATAGCGCAGCATGAAGCCGGTGATCACCAGCGCGGTGAAGCTGACCACCAGCACCGCGTGCTGGACCCGCTCGTTCACGGTCATCCGCAGGTAGAGGCGGTGCGCGACGTGCAGCTCGGTCGCCTCGCCCTTCTGGACCGCGAGCTTGTGGCGGGTCTTGCGGAGGAAATCCAGGAGGTTGTGCACGAGCATGCCGCCGACCACGGCGATGATCAGCGCCACATAGAAGTTCGCGATCCAGTACAGCCACGGCGAGGTCTCGCGCTGCGCCTCGCTGGCGTGCACCGAGCCGACGGTGAAGCGCGTGTTGGCGCCCGGGTGGCACTGGCCGCAGGTCGACGCGAGGTTGGCCTTGTTGATCGTCGAGGTCGGGTCGTCCTGCGACTTGATGGCGTGGTCGCCGTGGCAGCTCGCGCAGTTCACGACCACGACCGCACCGCCGCGGACCGCCAGGCCGTGGTAGCTGTCGGAAAACGTCCTGAAGGTGTCGCTCGCCAGGCCGTAGCGCCGGGTGAGCCGGACCGAGGCGTGGCACTCGGCGCAGACCTGCTGCGCGAGGTTGGCCTTGTTGACCGGCGAGGCCGGATCCGTGTGGCGCGTGATGTCGTGCTCGCCGTGGCAGCTCGTGCAGCCGGCGGAATCGAGGTTGCCCTTCTGCAACGCCAGGGCGTGGACGCTGGTCCCGTAGGCCTTCGCCTGGTCCTGGTGGCACTTCGCGCAGGTGGCGGTGATGTGCAGGCGGTTGATGCGGGAACCGGCGACCGCCGCCTTGTTCATCGCGTGGGCGCCGTGGCAGTCGACGCAGCCGGCCGCCTCCGCCTTGCCCGCTTGCAGCGCGGCGCCATGCACCGAGTGGTCGAACGACGCCACGAACTTCGCCCCGAGCATGGACTGGCCGGCGACCTCGGGTTTGCCAACGTGGCAGGATTCGCAGAGCTTCGCCTGCGCGAGTTTCAATTCGACCGCCGAGACTCCCGCCCCGCGGCTGGCGATCCGTTGCGCGTGGCAGCCAAGGCAGTCGGGCGTCGCGCGCGCCGTGCCGGCCGGGTGCGTGCCGTGCGCCGAAGCGAGATAATCTTTTTTCGCCGCCTCATGGCAGCGGCCGCAGGACTCCGACTGCGCGCCGTCGTAGAAGGCGAACTCCTTCTTCTTGACCCCGCTGGTGTCGTGCGCGCCGTGGCACTGGACGCAGGAGGTGTCCTGGCCGGTCGGCAGCGGCGTCAGCGCCAAACGCGGGTGAAAGGCGTGCTTCGCCGCGAGCTTATCGTGACAGGAGGTGCAATCGACCGCCGGCAGCTTGGCGGCGTGCGGCGTCTCCGTGATCGTGTCGTGGCAGTCGACGCACTCGAGACCGGCATGGACCGACTTCGCATAGACCTCGGAACGCACGCCGATCCATTGCGGCGCCTCGCCTTTCTTGCGCGACTTGAACTCCGCCTCATGGCAATCGAGACATTCGCTGTTCGGGATCGCCTTGGCGGCGGCCGCCGGCGCCGGGGCCGGGACGCCGGGCGCATCCGCGGCCGCGGTCCGCGCGACCAGGCAGGTCAGCATCAGCAAGGAGAGCGCGCACCGCAGCGAGAGTCGTGTATTCATTTTCCCTCGTTCGCATTATGCGGCAAGGGAGGCGCGCCTACTCCGCAGCGCTTGCCGAGGCGTGGGCGTGGATTGCGACGGTATTCCTCCGGTTAATCCCCGTCGTGCCCAGAAACGTGACCTTTCTCGTTCTTCTAATCCCGTGGCTCGGCGCGGAACGGAGTCCGCGCCCTACCCGCAAGGTGAACCGTCGATCTCAAACCGCCGCCATCGACGGCGCCCATCACTCCCGGGCCGCCGCACGCCAATCCACGCGCAGCGACGACGCCCGGCATGGTCAAGATATGCGCAGCGATGCGCAACCGACCGGTAGGCGAGCGCCCGGGAAAAGCCGATACTCCGGGACAGATTCGGTTACCCCTTTCTTTCACCCCATCCGACCACCCCTATGAAAACGCCACTGTTGCTGACCGCCTTGCTGTCCCTCGGAGTCGTCACGACCTCCTTTGCCGCCGACGCCAAAGCCAACTGGGAGGAACATTGCGCCAAGTGCCACGGCGCCGACGGCAAGGGCGACACCAAGATGGGCAAGAAGCTCCACATCCGCGACCTCACCGACGCGAAGGTGCAGGCCGCCTTCACCGACGAGGAAGGCGTGAAGGCGATCAAGGAGGGCCGGAAGGATGACAGCGGGAAGACCCTCATGAAGGCGAACGACGAGGTCTCCGTCGACGAGGCAAAAGCCCTCGTGCAATTCGTGCGCACGTTGAAATCCTGACGCGGCCGCGCCATGAGCAGCATGCGGATGCCGCCCCAGGTTTTCCGGTTGGTGCTGCTGACCCTGGGCATCGTCGGCTCCTACGCCGGCATGCGCCTGCTGCTGAAGCCCAAGTCGTTCGGCGAATACGGCCATTATCGCGGCGCGGCGCTGGTTGAGGCGACGCAGCATGACCCGGTGTTCGCCGGCGCCAAGGCCTGCATGGAGTGCCATGAGGAGGTCTTCACCCTCCGCGACCAGCACGAGCACCGCCGCATTTCCTGCGAATCCTGCCACGGGCCGTCCCGCGAGCATGCGCGGAACCCCGACGTCAAGCTCGCCGCGTTCCCGGCGCTGGGCTGCATGCGCTGCCACAGCCCCGACGCGGCGCGCCCGGCCACGCAGAAGCAGATCGACGTGAAGGATCATTTCGAGGGCAAGTGCCTCGACTGCCACCTGCCGCACAACCCGAAGGAATCCCCGCCATGAGCCGCCACCTCTCCCGCCGTTCCCTCCTCGGCCTGCTCGGCGGCGCCGCCGGCTGGCTGATGGCCCGGCCCACGGCCCAGGCGGCCAAGGCCGCCGTCAAGAACGTGCTGGTCCGCACGGGAGCGCCGAAGGACTACGACCCGTTCAAGCATAAATGGCTGATGTGTTTCGACATTGACCGCTGCATCGGCTGCGGCCTGTGCGTCGACGCCTGCAAGAACGAGAACCACGTGCCGAACGCGCCGACCTACTTCCGCACCTGGATCGAACGGTACATCATCAGGAAGCCGAAGCCCGGCTCCGGCGAGGCGCGCGGCGAGGTGATCGTCGACTCGCCGAACGGCGGGCGCGACGGCTTCCCGCCCTCGCTCGTGCCGCGCGAAGAGATCCTCAAGGCGTTCTTCGTCCCGAAGCTCTGCAACCTCTGCGAGCACTCTCCGTGTGTGCAGGTCTGCCCGGTGGGCGCGACGTTCGACACGCCGGACGGCGCCGTGCTCGTCGACCCGAATTATTGCATCGGCTGCGGTTTCTGCATCCAGGCCTGCCCGTACGGCTGCCGCTTCCTCAATCCCGTCACCCACACCGCCGAGAAGTGCACCTTGTGCTACCACCGGATCAGCCGCGGGCTGAAACCGGCCTGCGTCGAGGTGTGCCCCACGCAGGCGCGCATCTTCGGCGACCTCAAGAACCCGGTGGAGAACGACCCCATCCAGGAGTTCATCCGCAAGAACAAGGTGCAGACCCTCAAGCCGCACCTCGGGACCGATCCGCGCGTCGCCTACGCCAACATGGACAAGGAGGTCCGCTGACATGCATCCCTGGCTCTCGGCCTTCACCGCCGCCGGCTCCGCGCCGATCGACGGCTACGTCTATCCCAACGAGCAGAACCTCCTCTGGAGCGTCCTGATCGTCGTCTACCCGTATGTAACCGGCCTCGTCGCCGGCGCCTTCATCATGGCGTCGCTCGTGCGGGTGTTCAAGGTGCACGCCCTGGCCCCCGCCTACCGGCTGGCGCTGCTCACCGCCCTCGCCTTCCTGATCTGCGCGCCGCTGCCGCTGCTGCTGCACCTGGGGCATCCGGAGCGCTGCCTCGAGGTCATGATGACGCCGCACTTCACTTCGCCGATGGCGATGTTCGGCTTTGTCTACGCGTGGTATATCATGGCGGTCCTGCTGCTCGAGCTGTGGTTCGACTACCGGCGCGATTTCGTCGTCTGGTCGCGCACCGTGCCCGGCTGGCGCGGACGGCTCTACCGGCTGCTGACGGTCGGCGTGGACGACATCTCGCCGCGCGCGGTCCACCTCGACGAGAAGATCGGCGACGCGATCACGATCATTGGCATTCCGTCGGCGTTCCTCCTGCACGGCTACGTTGGCTTCATCTTCGGCTCGGTAAAGGCCAACCCCTGGTGGGGCAACGTCCTCATGCCGATCATCTTCATTTTCTCCGCCATCGTGTCCGGCATCGCCCTGTGCGTCGTGCTGTACTATTTCCTCACCTGGGTGCGCCGCCAGCGGGTCGACGACGCCTGCGTCGACGAGATGGGCAAGTTCCTCTTCTACGCGCTCCTGCTCGATGCGTGCGTCGAGGGCCTCGACTGGCTGCACCGCCTGTATTCGGCCGAGGAATCGATCCACGTGCTCAAGCAACTCGCCGCGGGCAAACTCTTCTATTCGCTCCTCCTCGGGCAGGTGCTGCTGGGCACGACGCTGCCGCTGCTGATGCTCGGCTCGACGCAGGTGCTGCGGCCGATCGTCCCGATGTGGCTCCGGCGCCGGTTCTACCTCCTGAGCGCGCTGGGCATCGTCAGCGGCGTGCTGGCCATGCGGTGGAACGTCGTCATCGGCGGCCAGTTGTTCTCGAAGAGCCTGCGGGGCTTCACGACGTACAAGATGGAGCTGCATGGCCAGGAGGGTTGGCTGGTGGCCGGCCTCCTCATGGTGCTGCCCTACATCCTGCTCTTCGTGCTGATCAAGCTGTTCCTCCGCCCGGAGCACAAGGCCCTCGAGCCACAACCGCACCCGCCGGCCGCCGTTCCCGCCACCCCCCACGCCTGAGCGGGTGAGCTTGGTGGAGGGTCGGCCTCCCGGCCGACCGCAGCGGGTCAGGAGACCCGCCCTCCGCTCGTGGCAGGCGGCAGTGATTTATTTTTCGCCCACACGCCGGCGGCTGCGGGCGTAGACGATCGAGATGGCGAGCAGGACGCTGCCGAGGACGAGGAACGAAACGATCCGGTAGGCCGGCGTGAGATGCGCCAGGTCATTGACGAACACATAGACCACCGTGCCGAACACCGTCCCGATCGCCATCCAGCGGTACTTGCGGTTCCGCAGCCATCGGCTCACGCCGAAATAGACGCCCGCCACCAGGAGCCACGAGGTGCTGACCCAGGCGGAGGGCACCGTGTGGTAGAGACCGTAGGGCACCGCCACCATCGCCGCCGTCAGGTAGAAGTTGCGCATCAACTCGGTCCGGAGTTCCAGCCGCTGGTTCTGCCAGTTGAGCAGGCGCGCCGTCAGCAGCGCCACCAGCGCAAAACTCAGGTTCACCGGGCCGGACGCCGGCTCGAAAAAGAGATAGACGGCATAGATGCCGGCGAAGATGACGAGGTTGGACACCACGATGATCTTCGAACGGAAGGCCACGGCCACGGACGCGACGAGCAGGCTCTGCCAGGCGAGCCATGCGTAGCAGGCCGGTGCGCCAAAGTAGCGGATCAGGAAAACGCTCAGGGCGACAAAGGCGGCGCAGGCCTGGATCGAAGTCGCGTAGCGGCTCGTGTGGTGCCACCAGGCGGCGAGCGCCAGCAGGAGCAGCCCGCCCGCGGCGCCCAGTTCGATCCAGGGCGGACGCCCCGCGCCGAAAATGAACACGTTCAGCGCGGCCACCAGCAGCACCCCGCCGCTGATCGCCAGCGCGCGCAGGGCGCGCAGCCAGGCCGCCTGCGCGGTCGCGCCCGGGAGGAACCCGGCGGTGGCGAGGATGACCGTGTTGAGTGCCAGGAACCCCAGGTTGCCCTGCGGCGCGGCCGCCGCCTTGAACGGGTGGCCCGCCAGCGGGTTGTTGAGAAGAAGCAGGAGGTGGGTCAGGTAGACAAGGACGACGACCAGCGCGTAGTTCCAGAGCCAGCGCCGCCGGTGCACCAGCCAGACCGCCCCCGCCGCGAGGCCGGTCATCACCGCGAGCCCGGCCGGCAGGATGTCGCTCACGACGGCGGTCACGAAGCCCAGCCCGGCCACCAACACCGCGGTGAATTCGCTGCCGCGCCGGTCGGCCACCACCAGTTCGACGGCCAGCACCACCAGGAGCAGGAAAACCACGGCCAGGCGGCTGTCCACCAGGGGCACGGGGGCGAAAAAGTGCAGCCGCAACGTCGCGAGGTAGCACAACACCAGCGCGCCGAGGAACAACAGCCGCGCCATCTCGGGCAACGCCATTCGCCACCGGCGCGCCACCCAGAAGCCGAGGGCGGCCGCGGCGAAACCGCTCAAGCTGGGCGCCCCCGCCGGCAGGCCGGCGAAGGGATAGGCGACCAGCAGGCCGAGGCCGACCATCAGCGCCACCACGCCGATCCGGGCCAGCCAGAATTCGCCGATCTCCATTTCCAGGCCGGCCTCGGTGCGGGCCGTCGCGCCCGCCGGCGCGACCGCCGGGCGCTCCGCGCGCGGCTGCAGCAGTGCGTCGATCTGCGCCTCGGGCAACGGGGCGAAGCCGAGATGCCGCTCCAGGCGCAGCAGGCGCGCTTCCAGACGACGGCGATCCAACGTAGTCGGATCCGCCGGGGGCTCAGGCGGGGTTGGCATCTCCAGGGGCATGGAGTTCGCCCGCAGGCTAACACGACGCCAGGACAATCGCTGCGCAGCCGTTGGCCGGCAGTAGGCACGGATTGTCCTCGGCCGGGAAGAATCAGGGCTGGACCCTGGTCCAGCCGCGTGGGCCGAAAGGCGACGCAGCCGGAAGGAGGTAGGGCTGGACCTTGGTCCAGCCGCATGTGCGTCGAGTCGCGGCAGGAAGGAGGCTGCACCAAGGTGCAGCCCTACTGAGGGACGCTCACTTCCCCTGGATGCCGCCGTTGTGGCAGTCGGCGCAGGTCAGGTCGGAATCGTACTCGCCGCCCGGGTGGTTGAACTCGAGCCCCGACGCGCTGAGCGCGGTGAGCTCCTCGCCCTTGCCCTGGGACAAAATGGTGTGGCACGAGGTGCAATCGCTGGAGCTGACGGTCTCGCCGCTCGCGGTCTTGTGCTTGTTGTCGTGGCAGCGGAAGCAGCCCGGCCAGTCCTTGTGGCCGATGTTGTTCGGGTAAACGCGCCAGTCCGCCTTGCGCTCGGGGAAGATGGTCTCGCTGTAAACCTTCTGGACGGCGGCAATCGCCACCGGCGTTTCGGCGGAGTCCTTGTACTTGGCCTTGAGGAATTCGGCGATCTTGGCGGGGGCAACCCCGGCAGAGGTGATGTCCTTCTGGAGCATCGCCTGCACGGCGGTGCGCTTGATGTTGGGGAGTGTGGTCGGGATCTCGCCGATCGCCATGGCCTTCTCCACGGCGCTGTTGGCGGTCGGGAAGACGTGCGCCGGGCGGTTGTGGCAATCGATGCAGTCCATCACGCGGATGGCCGCGGCGGGCGGCTCACCCTTGAACTCCTCGTTGCGGTAGATCTTCTGCGTGCCGTCCTTTCGCGTGACCCGCATCCAGACGATGTCCTGGCGCTTCTCGTCCGCCGCGTAATATTCCACCGAGCTGTCCTTGCTGACGTGCCAGTGGATGCCGGCCAGCGGGGTGCCGGGCCGGCCCTCGTTGACCTTGAGGAGCATGCGCACGCTGTAGGCGCTGTTCTTCTTGTCGGACATGTAGTGGTCGAAGGTGACGTCGATGTTGCCGAGGAATTTCTCGGGCCAGTGGCACTTCTCGCAGGTCTCGCGCGCCGGCCGGAGGTTCTTCACCGGCGTGTCGATCGGCCGGTGGTAATTGTCGAGGGTGTAACCGACGAGCTGGTGGACGCCGTTCACCTTGGCCAGGACGAAGGCCTTGGCGCCGGCGCCGACGTGGCACTCGACGCAGTCGACGCGCGCGTGGCCGCCGCGCTGGTAGGTCGCGTATTCCGGGTTCATGGCCTGGTGGCAGACCTGGCCGCAGAACATCGTCGACTCGGAATAGTGGAACGTCTGGTAGCTGCCGAACGCGCTGAGGAGCAGGAACACCACGCCGCCGATGCCGAAGAGGATCAGGTTGCGGCGCTGCTCGGGATTGGCGAAATCGAGCCGCCACTTGTCCGGCGCCATGGCGTGCTGGATCATCCAGCGGCGCTGCGCCCACGCGCCGAAGAAGATCAGCGCGAGACCCGTGATCAGGAAGCCGGGTGCGACCAGGTAGGTGAAGATGCCGAGGTAGGGATTCTTCTGGTCGCCGGTGAGGTCCATCCACACGAGCAACGCGAAGGAGAACAGGGCGCCGACCGCCAGGACACCGCCGGAGGCGCTGATCCAGTTGTTGAAATTCGACCGGGGTTTCAGCACCGGCACGGGCGGTTGGTTGGGGGAGTCGGGCATGATCGTGGAATCCAAGAGCGAGAAGAATCAATAACCCACCCCGTCCTGTCAGGCACCCCTCTGGTTCGGGGAACCTCGTCGGCGGAACTTTGCCTCCCCTCTGCCGAGAGGAGTGGCGCCCACGCGCCGGGGTGAGTGGGGGGGCGGAAAGGCTCAGCCCTTGAATTTGCGGATGTAGGCGACGAGGTCCTTGATCTCGTCGGCGGAGAGTTCGTCCTTGAACGGCTTCATCTTCTCCTTGCCGTCGACCTTCACGCCGTCGGTGATCGCCTTCACCATGTCCTCATCCTTCATGCCGGCCTGCACGGTGGCGTCCGTGTAGTCCTTGATCTTGAGTTTCTTGCCGGTCTTGGTCTGGGCCTTGCCGTCGCTGCCGTGGCAGGAGGCGCAGTTGTTGTCCCAGTTGTCGGCGGCCGGCGCGGCGTACGCGGCGCCGGTGGCCAGGGCCAGGGCGAAACTGGCCAGGGCGAGCTTGGTCGTGGTTTTCATCGATGTGGTGGGTTGGAGGTTGGGCTGAACGGTAGCTGGGTCTGGGGGGATGTGAACGAAAATAGCGGTGGGTGGTTCCGGAAAAGGCAGCGCCGGCGGAGGCGGGGGCACCCGTCGGCACTGCGTGGAATCAACTGAAGGGCATCAGGCCTTGAACTTCCGGATGTAGGCGACGAGGTCCTTGATCTCGTCGGCGGTGAGCTGGTCCTTGAACCCCTTCATCCGCTCCTTGCCGTCGACCACGACGCCGTCGGCGGTCGCCTTGATCATGGCGTCGTCCTTGAGCTCGGCCTGCACGGCGGCGTCCGTGTAGTCGCGGATCTTGAGTTTCTTGCCCATCTTGGTCTGGGCCTTGCCGTCGGCGCCGTGGCACGACGCGCAATGGTTGTCCCAGTTCTCCGCGGCGGGCGCGGCGAGGGCCACCCCGGCGCCCAAGGTGAGCGCCATGGCGGCGAGTGCGATTTTGGATGACGTTTTCATGGGAGGAAACCGCGACGGCTCAGAGCGCGTGCGTCACCGACACATAGGCCAGTGGGCCGCGGAAGTTCGTGTTGCCGCCGGTGGTCTGGTTCTCGCTGTCGAAGTAGCCGATTTTGAATTCGCCGAGGAACTTGTCGGTGAACTTGTGCTTCACGACAAAGGCGACGGTGTATTCCTTCACGCCGGCGCCATAGAACAGGGTCGCGTTGGTCGGGACGTTGTAGTTGTCCGCGCGATAGTAGGTGTACTGGATCGAGGCATCCGTCTCCTTGTCCACGGCGAAGCCGGTGATGAAGCTGCCCGACACATAGTTGTTGTCGGAGTTGCGCAGCACGTCGTTGGCGGCGCCACCCGCGACGGGGTACGCCGTCTTGATCGTGTTGTAAACGGCATTGATGTTGGCCTGGAGGTACAGGTTCTTGGTCGGGCTCCAGTCGATCGTTTCGCCGAGGTTGTAGTTCTTGGTGTCGTTGCTGTCCATCGACGCCCCGCTGTCGACCGTGACGTCCATCTTGCCGCTCTGGTGAATGAGGCGGGTCGTGAACGTCAGGTTGGACTGCGGCTTCACGATGGCGGTGAACTTCTCGCCGTAGAACTGGTAGCCGAGCACGAAGCCGTCGCCCGGGGTGGCCCGGTCGTAGAAGCCGTTGGTGTGGTCCTTGTAAAACAGCTCGCCGCGCAGCGAGAGGACCCTGTTCACAGTCCAGTTCGCGCCGACCTTGTAGTGCGCATGGTTGAGTTTGACGTTGTCGTCGCTCACGGAGGGGGCGCCCAGGCCACCGCCGGTGGTGACACCCGTGCTGTTGCCGTATTCCGTGCCCGGCGAGTGCCGGTAATCGATGTCCCCGTAGAACGAGACGTTGTTGAAGCCCGTGTAGCGGAACGTGAGTTCGGGGATCCACGACTTCTCGGTGCGGTCGGCCACGTTGGGCGCGGCCACGACGATCGGCGTCACGGCGCCGGTGGTCTGGTTGATGCTGTTGCTGACGTAGTTCACCAGGTTCGAGCCGTCGACGTCCGTCTTCTCATATTTGATCGCCAAGGTGCTGAAGAGAGCCTGGGAAGGCTGGTATTTCACGCCGAAGTTGGCGGAGAACACCTTCTCGTTGGTCTCGCCCTTGACCGTCGTGTAGGAATACGGCGGGCGGCCCCCGGCCCCGACGAAGCCACCGATGGTCTTCACCAGGCCGACGGCGGTCGGATAATACTGCGTCATCTGGCGGTCGCCGCCGATGTCGGCGTCACCCTTCGAGAGGATCAGGCCGCCATACAGGGTCACGGTGTCCGACACCTTGGTCTCGAACTTGCCGGTCGCGCTGTTGATCTTGGAGTCCACGTTCTGGCGGTCATAGCCCTGGACCTCGTTGCTGATCGTCTCCGGCGGATAGACCTTGGGCGGGTTCGTCGACGAGCTCTGCCGCGGATAAAGCTGCAGCTCGCCCGGGTAACGGCTGACCCAGCGCGTGTCCTTGCTCGTGGCGGTGTTGTGCACGAGTTCGAGCTCGAGCTCGGTATTGCCCACGGTGTGCGTGACCTTGCCGAGCCAGTTCTGCTGGCGCTCGTTCAGCTTGATGTAGGCGGGGACGATCTTGCGGTTCGACGAATACGGGTTCAGCGCCGAGGCGCCGACACCATAGTATGCCGGGACGCCGGTGAAGTCCGTGTCGCCCCAGATCGTCGTGTCCTTGCGGCCGGTGCGCTCGTCGTTCGTGTAGCGGAACTCGAACTTGGGCGCGTTCGGGCGCTCGATCTTGGCGCCGACCCAGAAGCTGGCGCGATCGGTGTGCAACTCGGGGTTGCCGAGCTGCATCCAGCGGTTGTTCAGCGGGAAGAAACCGCCGATGCCATCGTAGAAGGTGCGGAAGCGCTTGTACCCGAATTCGAACGAGCCGAATTCCTCCTTCGCGAACTTGAAGGCGCCCAGGTAGTCCTCCGCGCCGGTAAGCGCCCGGCCGTTGAACTCGAGGCTGCCCTTGTCGGTATCCTTGGCGACATGGATCGCCTCGATGCCGTAGGTGCCGTCGGCGGGCGACTGCTGGCGCTGGGCGAATGCCGCGTCATGGCCGGTCACGGACGGCACGAGGCCGGTGACCTTGATGTAACTGTCGAACGCCGGGAAGGCGTCGGGTTGGAGCTTGTCGGCGCCGCGGGCCGGGCCCGCGGCGATCCCGGCGATCAGGCCGGCGATCAGGCCGGTGTTGCGGACGAAGGTGAGACGGATGAGATTCATGGCAGAGGTTCTCCAGTGGTGTTAGTAGCGCATGGCCTTGCTGGCATTCGAGCCGTGGACGTCCTCGTGGCAGCCGGCGGACCAGCAGGTGCCGTTCTGGAGGCGCGTGCGGTGATCCTCGGTACCGATCACGATCGTACCGTTGCCGGCGACGGCCGGGTGCTCCAGGTGGCAGCGGAGGCAGAGGTTCGCGTCGCGGGCGACGAGCATCTTCTGGTTCACCGTGCCGTGCGGGTTGTGGCAGACGGTGCATCCTTCCTGCATGGCCTGGTGCGGGAACAGGAAGGGACCCTTCTGGGCGGTGTGGCACTTGGTGCAGGTCTCGTTCGGGGTCTCGAGCTCGGCGCCGGTGCGCTTGATCACCTTGCCCTGGTGGGGCTCGTGGCAGTCTACGCAGGTCACCTTCCCGGCCAGCACCGGGTGGGCGTTGGGCAGGTTGAATTCGCCGCGCTTATCGAGGTGGCACTGGAAGCAGGTCTCCGGCGACTTGCTTGGGTTGACGATCGTGCCCTTGCCGCCGCCGGCTTTGACGTGAATCGAGCCGGGTCCGTGGCAGGACTCGCAGCCGATGTCGCCGACCTTCTCGTCCTTGAGGGCCAGGTTGCTGTGGGTGGCGCCGTTGAAATGACCGGTCACCTCCTCGTGACATTCGGCGCATTTCTTCGTGCCCACGTAGGTGGCGCCGCCGATTTGGGGCGGAGCGACGATGGTCCGGTCGGCGACCATGCATGATGCCAGCAGGATGCCCCAGGCGGCGACTCCGGCAAAGATCACGCTGCTTTTTGTCCAATTTCTTGGTGTGCTCATGATAGGTTTTCGGGTAACGATGGTGCGGAAAGGTTGATGGCTTGGTGGTTTTTCTCTCGGCCCATCGTGCCAGAATGTACCGAAACGCACTCCGCATAGTTTGCGGAGGTGTGTGCGTTCATTGTGCAGCGATTGCGCATATCGTGACTGTGGTTTGGATCCGGCATGGGTTCCTTCCCTTTGTCGTGGCCGGGGCTAATTTCCGTCGCCGGCACCTATTGTCCGGAAGGACTCGCGGGACGCCGACGCCGGGCCCCAGGAAAATCACGAGCCAGCATTAAATAATCTCACCCTGCGCAGCTCCCGGCGTTCAGGATAAGGCGGGCTCACGACCTGCTGTGCAAGGGTCGGCCGCCGCGGGACAGCCTACTTCTTGTTCGGGCTGGTCGCCTCGGGTTGCAGCGTCGTGCACCACGGCGCGACGCGCTCCAGGTTCGGCGTGAGGTCCGCTGATACCAGTCCGCCGGTCCACCGGATCAGGCCGACCAACATCGCCTGGTAGGCGGCGCCGTCCCACACATCTTCGCGGTGACCCATGGCATTCACCGCCACGCGCCCCTGGCCAAATCGCCGCACCCAGGCGAGCGGATAATCGGGGCGCGCGTAATCACTCCCCTGCATGCCGCGGGTCCGCATGACAAGCAGCACGTGATCGTCGCCCGCGTATTCCTTCGTCGTATACCATTCCTCCCGACACTCGATCGCGTCGCCGAGCCCGCCGCAGCCGGGGAAGGCCGGATCTACGACCGCGGCTTTCGCCACCTGTTGCGCGCCGTGCCGGATGAATTCGCCGCCAATCATCCGGATGTACGAATCGGCGCCCTCGCCAAATGTGCTGAACCGGCGCGAGCGGATCGGGTTGTTGCCGCCGCCGGACTCGCCGGTGTGAAACGTGTCCGTGCCGCTGTGCAGCGCGATGAAACCCTTGCCGCCTGCCACCGCGTTGAGCAACGCCTGCTTGCCGGCGGGCGTCATCGCCGGCTGGCCGTCCGTGCCGACGGCGAGCAGGTCGCCGCTGGTGTAGAAGATAATGACGTCGAAATTTGCCAGGTACTCGGGCGAGAACAGGCTGCCGTCCTTGCTGAACGTGACCGTGAAGTCGTTCTTCGCCGCGAGGCTCGCGAGGATCTTCTGCGAGTAGCCGCGCTGGCCGTCGGTCTCCTTGATGACGCTGTGCTCGAAGCCGGCGGACTTCGTGAAATAGAGGAGCCGCAGCGGCGCGGCGGACAGGACATTGGCGGCGAGCCCGAGCAGCACGGCGCCGGCGGTGAGGAGCATGCGGGGTAGGTTCATCGTCTCGAAACAAAGGCTTTCGCGCCCGCAGCGCAAACCGGCAGTTGGCGAATGCGCGCAGCCCCGGAGGCGGGGTGACCTCACCCCGCGAGGCTTGATCATCGAGGCGTGAACACGCGGGGTGAGGGCACCCCGCCTCCACTCTCCGCCAACCTGCTCCCGTCACACCGCGCAGATCTGCACGCCCTGGCGCAACGACGCGAGGGCGTCGGGCCGCTTCGGCACGAACTCCTGCGCCACGTAGCCCGCGTAGCCCGTGTCGAGGATCGCGCGCATGATGGCCGGATAGAAAAGCTCCTGTGTCTCGTCGATCTCGCCGCGCCCCGGGACGCCGCCAGTGTGATAGTGCGCGATGTACTGGTGGTTGGCGCGGATCGTCGCGATCACGTCGCCCTCCATGATCTGCATGTGGTAGATGTCGTAGAGCAGCTTGAAACGCTCGGAGCCGACCCGCTTGACCAGTTCGACGCCCCAGGCGGTGTGGTCGCACATGTAATCCTTGTGGTTCACCTTGCTGTTCAGGAGCTCCATGCAGACGTTCACGCCGAGCTTCTCCGCCAGCGGCAGGATGCGCTTCAGCCCGACCGCGCAATTCTCCAGCCCCTGCTCGTCGGGCATGCCGTCGCGATTGCCCGAGAAGCAAATCAAGTTGGGATAACCGGCTGCGGCCGTGGCGTGCAGGTGCGACTCGTAGGCCGGCACCAGCGCGTCGTGGTACTCGAGGCGGTTCCACGCCTTCGGGATGCCACCGACCGACACGTTGCCCGCCTTGGTGGTCGGGTTGCTGACCATCGCGCAGATCAGGCCGTGCTTGCGCACCGTCGCGAAATCCGCCGGTCCGATCAGCTCGACCGATTTCAGCCCCATTGCGGCGGCCGCGGCCGCCAGTTCATCGAGCGGGATCTTGTTGTAACACCACTGGCAGACGGACTGGTTGACGCGCCCGGAGCCGGCGGGCGAACTTTTGTCCTCGGCCCGCGTGGAAGTGGCCGTGGCGAGGAGCGCGGCCCCGGCGGCGAGCTGACTCAACGCCTCGCGCCGGCTGATGGGGTATTTCATGGCGATCAAGGAAACGCGCCGACGACGTTTGGCAATGCCCGTGTCCGACATATCTCCACCCTATTTGGAGGCGGGTTGCCCTCACCCAGCGAGGAGTGATCATCGAAGCGAGAACACGCGGGGTGCGGGCACCCGGCCTCCACGACGAACTACCGCTTGAGCAATTCCTCGGCGTGGGCCAGGGCGCTCTTGGCCTGGCGATCGCCCAGCATCCGCGCGAGTTCCCCCACCCGCTCCTTCCGGCTGCCGTGGATCGGCTCGATGGCCACGGTCGCGCGCTCGCCCTCCTGGTCCTTCGTCACCACAAGGTGATTCTGCGCCTGCGCCGCGACCTGCGGCAGGTGCGTCACGCACAAGACCTGGTGCCGGCCGGCGATCTCCGCCATCCGCGCGCCGACGATCCGCCCGATCTCGCCGCCGACGTTGGCGTCCACCTCGTCGAACACCAGCAGCGGCACGTCGTCGATCTCCGCCAGCACGGCCTTGAGCGCCAGCATCACCCGGGCGAGTTCGCCGCTCGACGCGATGCGGCTCAGCGGCAGCAACGGTTCGCCGACGTTCGGCGAGAACAGGAACTCCACGCTGCAGTCGCCGTGCGGCCCGGGCTCGGCCAGCGGCGCCAGCTTCACCGAAAAATCCGCCTTCTTGAAGCCGAGCTGCGCGATCAGCTTCCCGCCCGCGCGCGCCAGCTGGTGTGCCGCTTTCTCGCGCGTGGCGCGCAGCTCCGCGGCCTGCCGGCGCACCGCCTTCAGCGCCTCGGCGATCTCCTTCTCCAGGCGGGCCAGCGCGCCGGCGACGTCGCCCTGCAGCTCCAGTTTGCGGCGCATCTCGTCGCGCGCGGCGACGACCGCCTCGAGGCGCGCGCCATGGCGACGCTTCAAATCGAGCCAGGTGTCCATCCGCGCCTCCAGCGCCGCCGCCTGCTCCGGGTCGAAATGGAGGGACTGCGCCAGCGTGGCGAATTCGGCGTCGATGTCGCCGAGCTCGACCGACGCGGCCAGCAGGCGCTCGACGAGCGGCTTGCTCGCCGCATCGAGGGCCTCGAGCTGCCGCGCCGTGCGGACAAGCGCGGCCAGGCGACCGAGGAGCCCGTCCTCGCCGCTGAGCCCCTCGCTCAGCCCGCCCGCCAGCTGCATGATTTCCTGCGCGCCCTGCTGCCGCTGGAAGTCGCGTTCGAGCGCAGCCACGGCCTCGGCGGTGAGATCGAGTTCGTCGATTTTCGCCAGTTGCATCTTCAGGAAATCGACCTGGTCGGGCGACAGCTTCTCCGCGCCCACCAGCCGTGTTTGCTCGTCGATGAGGTCGCGCCACGCCTGGTAACGATGCCGGTACTGCTCGAGCGCGGCTTCGTTGCGCGCGAACAGGTCGAGCATCTCGCGCTGGCAGTCGGCCTTCAGGAGCCGCCGCGGCTCGCCGGGACCGTGGAAATCGATCCAGCGTTCGCCGAGCTCCTGCAGCGCGGTGAGCGTGGCCAGGCTGCCGTTGATGGAGATGCGCGGAGCCTTGTCGCGCGGCAGGCTGCGCTTGAGGATCAACACCCCGTCGTCGCAGGGCGGCAGGTCGAGCGCCGCCAGGGCCCCGTCCAGCCGGCGGCTGTCCGGAAAGAACAACGCCGCCTCCACCTCCGCGGCCGCGGTACCCTGGCGGATCACGGCCTTGTCGGCCCGCGCCCCGGCGAGCAGCGACAGCGCGCCGAGCAGGATGCTCTTGCCCGCGCCGGTCTCGCCCGTCACTGCCGTGAACCCCGCCTCGAACTCGAGTTCGATCTCGTCGAGCAGCGCCAGGTTTCGGATCCGCAGCGATTGCAGCATGCGCGATTTGGACAGCAAAGCGGGCGCGGATTCAAGCGGCGTGTTCCCCACCCTGCCATTTTCTTCGCGATGCTTGGCAAGGAGTTGGCCACCGCCGCCGACAATTCACTTGCGCCGCAACGGGTGCGTGCAAGTAGTTGCTTGCATGCCAGCCCACGACGCCCTCCCGCCATCGGCCCGCGAGCGCCTCCTGCAGGCCGCCGCCGTCGTCTTTGCCCGCGATGGCCTCGGCGGCGCCACCACGCGCGCCATCGCCCAGGAAGCCGGCGTGAACGAGGTCACGCTCTTCCGTCATTTCCAGTCCAAGGATCGCCTGCTCGCCGCCGTGGTCGGCGAAAAGTTCGGCCAGGCGTCCACCGCCAGCCAGGTCAAGGTGCCGCCGGCGACCGCTGACCTCCGCGCCGACCTGCTGGCGCTGGCCGGGGCGTACGACTCGATGCTGACCGCCAGCTGGCCGCTGGTCCGCGCGATGCTCGGCGAGATGCACCATCACCTCAACGAAAGCAGCGAGCGCCAGGTCGTCCGCGCGGTTATCCAGCCACTCAAGGCCGCGTTGCTGGCCCGCATCGAGTCTGCCCAGGCCGCGGGCGAATTGCGGCGCGAGTCCCGCCCCGATGTCCTCGCCGACCTCTTCTTCGGCGCCATCTTCTATGGCGTGCTGCGCCGGTCGATGCCGCACGTGCGCATCGAATATTCGGTCGCCACTTACCTCGAGTCGGCGGTGTCGATGTTTCTCGACGGTGCCGCGACGGCCTGACCGCACGGCATCGCTGGCCACGACCACTTCCGACTTCCCCGATGCCACCTTCCTCTTCTTTCCCTGGACTTGTCGCCCGCCTGCTGGCGGTCGCGATGCTGGCCGCCACGCCTTCGGCGCGGGCCGCGAGCGAACCCGCCGCGCCGCTGCCGCGGCCGCTCACTCTGGAGGGCGCCATCAGCTACGCGCTCGAGCACAGTCCCGCCCTGCGCGCGGCGCGCGAAAAGATCGCGGAACAGGAGGGCGTGCTCCTCGAGGCCGACGCGCGCCGCCTGCCCGGCGTCAATGTCGGCGCCTCCTACGCCTACACCGAGCCGCGCCTGTTCGAGGGCCTGCCGGGTTTCGATTTCATCCCGCTCCCCGATCCCAACTCCTGGCAGGTCGCCGTCTCGATCCGCCAGCTCGTCTATTCCGGCGGCGGCGTGGCCGCGCGCCGGGCCGGCGCCGCCCAGCGGCTCGCCGCCGCCCGCGCGAAGCTGACCGGCGCGATCAACCAGGCCATTCTCGGGGTGCAGGAGGACTTCTTCGACGTGCTCCTCGCCCGCGAAGAAATCAACGTGCACGAGGAGGCGATGCAGGTCCTGGAGAAGGAGGCCGAGCAGGCGAAGGTGCGCCGCCGCGCCGGCACCGGCTCCGATTTTGACGTGCTGCGCGCCGAGGTGGCGCTGGCCAACGCCCGCCCCGCGCTCGTCCGCGCCCGCAATGCCTGGCGCGCCGGGCAGGATGCCTTGCGCGCCGCGCTCGGCGCCGCCGCCGGGCCGGATGCCGGTCCGGACACCGACCTCGATGTCCAAGGCGAACTCGTCCGCCCGCCGCTCAACCTGTCGCTGCCGGACGCCATTCGCACCGCCCGCGAACACCGCCCCGAACTGCTCGCCGGCGAGGAGCTGATCGCCGCCAGCCGCGAGGACATCGCCGCCGCCAAGGCCGGACGCAAGCCGCAGGTCAGCCTCGTCGGCGACTACGCGCTGCGCAAGGCGAGCTACCAGCAGAGCTTCGGCCGGACGCTGAACGGCCTGACGGTGGGCGCGCAGCTCGATTGGTCCATCTTCGACGGCCGCGCCACGCAGGCGCGCGTCCGCCAGGCGGCCGCCCGCGCCGCGCAGGCCGAGGCCGGGCGCGAGGAGCTCGCGCTCGAGGTCGAGCTTGAGGTGCGCAACGCCCATCGTGCCGTGGCCGAGGCCGCCGATCTCCTCACCTCCGCCCAAAAGAACGTCGACCAGGCGGCCGAGAGCCTGCGGCTGGCGCGCGTGCGGCTCGACGCCGGCACCGCCAACCAGCTCGAGGTGCTGGCGGCGCAGTCGGCGCTGACCGACGCCCGTTCCAACCTTTCGCAGGCGCAGCACGACTACGCCGTGAGCGAGGCCCGCCTACTGCACGCGACCGGCACCGCGTCCGCCACCGACTGAACAACGTTCGCGTCCCTTCCCGGCGCACCCGCCATCTCCCCCACCCATGAGCCATCCGACCGACCAAAACCCCGCCGAAACGCCGCCGCGCCGCCGGACCAAGCGCCGCGTCCTGCTGATCGCGGGTCCCGTGATCCTCGCCATCGCCGGCCTCGTGCTCTACCTGCACGGCGGTCGCGTCATCTCGAGCGACAATGCCTATGTCCACGCCGCCAAACTGACGGTCACGAGCGAAGTCCCGGGCAGCGTGACCGCGGTCGCCGTGCATGAGAACGAACTCGTGCAGGCCGGCCAGCTCCTCTTCCAACTCGACGACTCGCTCTATCGCATCCGCCTCGGCGAGGCCCGCGCCCGGCTCGAATCGACACGCACCGAGGTCGCCACGCTCCGCGCCAGCTACCGCCAGAAGCTCGCGCAGGTTGCGGAGGCGCGCGAGACGGTCGCCTTCGGCGAGCGCGAGCTCGCGCGGCAGCAAACCCTGTCCGCCGGCCAGGCCGGAACCGAGGCCGCGGTCGACCGCGCCCGCCACGCGCTCGACGAGGCGCGCAAGCACCTCGACGTGCTGCAACAGGACGCCGCCACCGTGCTGGCCTCGCTCTCCGGCGACCCTGACCTGCCCGATGACAAGAGCGCGCGCCTCGCCGCGGCCCGCGCCGAGGTCGACGCCGCGCAGCGCAATCTCGACAAGACCGCCGTCCGGGCGCCGTCGGCCGGCGTCGTCACCAACGTCACCAACCTGCCGGTGGGCAAATTCCTCGAGGCCGGCCAGCCGGCTTTCAGCCTCGTCTCGGCCCGCGACCTCTGGATCGAGGCCAATCTCAAGGAAACCGAGCTGACCTACGTGAAGGCCGGTGACGCGGTGCAGATCGAGATCGACACGTATCCGCAGGCGAAATTCCACGGCCAGGTGCTAAACATCGGCCCGGCCACCGGCGCCGAATTCGCCCTGATCCCGGCGCAGAACGCGTCGGGCAACTGGGTCAAGGTCGTCCAGCGCATTCCCGTTCGCATCTCCGTCGAGAGTCCCGACCCGGCCTACCCGCTGCGCGCCGGCATGAGCGCGGAGGTCGACATCGACACGGGCCACGTGCGCTCGCTCGGCGGCCTCTTCGGCGCCACGACCGGCCGGTGAGCATGCGAGGAAGCCGGATAACATCGGGTGGAACCCGCACTCCGTGCGGGCTCTTCGGTTGTCCTGTAGGGGCGTGCCTTGCGCACGCCCTTCCGGGCGCGGTCAAGCCGCGCCCCTACAACTCCCTGCGCGCTAAACCTGCACGGAGTGCAGGTTCCACCTTGAACCGCCGGACGTCGCCCGGTCCATGACCGGCTCCCGCGCACCGTTCCCGGTCTCGCCGCATCGCGGCGCCATCACGATCTGCGTGATGCTCGCCACGATCATGCAGGCGCTCGACACGACGATCGCGAACGTCGCGCTGCCTTACATGCAGAGCTCGTTGTCGGCATCGCAGGACCAGATCAACCTGGTCCTGACCTCGTACATCGTCACGGCGGCGATCATGATGCCGGCGACCGGCTGGCTGGCCGCACGCTGGGGTCGCAAGAACTTCTTCCTGCTCTCGGTCGTCGGCTTCACGCTGACGTCAGTCCTGTGTGGCCTGGCCACCTCCCTCGGCGCGATGGTGCTCTTCCGCCTGCTGCAGGGCATCTTTGGCGCGCCGCTCGTGCCGCTCTCGCAGGCGGTGTTGTTGGACGAATACCCGCGCGAACAGCACGGGCCGGCGATGGCGTTGTGGGGCGTCGGCGTCATGGTCGGCCCCATCCTCGGCCCCATGCTCGGCGGCTGGCTGACCGAATATTACAACTGGCGCTGGGTGTTTTATATCAATCTGCCCGTCGGTGTGCTGACGCTGCTGGGCCTGTCCGCCTACATGAAGCGCACGGACGCGACGCCGGGGCTGTTCTTCGACTGGTTCGGCTTCCTCACGCTGGCGCTGGCGATAGGCGCGTTGCAGATGCTGCTGGACCGGGGCGAACAACTCGAGTGGTTCGACTCGCCGGAGATTGTCATCGAGGCCGCGGTCTCGGGCCTCTGCGCGTACTTGTTCGTCGTCCATAACACGACGGCCGAGCACGCCTTCCTCGACCTGCGGCTGTTTCGCGACCGCAACTTCGTCACCGGCATCGTCTTCATCTTCGTCATCGGCGTGATCCTGCTCGCCACGCTGGCCCTGCTGGCGCCGTTCCTGCAGACCCTGCTGGGCTATCCCGTCCTGGCCGCCGGCATCCTGCTCGCGCCGCGCGGCATCGGCACGATGGCGGCCATGCTCCTCGTCGGGCGACTCATGACGCGCATGGACGCGCGCTGGCTGGTGGCGTTCGGCCTCGCGCTCACCGCGCTTGCCTTGTGGATGATGAGCCGCTGGTCCCTGGACGTCACCAAAACGATGCTGGTCACCACCGGCGTGATCCAGGGGTTCGGCCTCGGGTTCATTTTCATCCCGATGAGCGTGATCACGTTTGCGTCGCTGCCGCACGATTTGCGCACGGCGGGCACCGCGCTGTTCAGCCTGTCGCGCAATATCGGCTCGAGCATCGGCATCTCCGTCATGATCTACTTGCTCGGCCAGACTACCCACAAGGTGCATGCCGAGCTGTCGGCCTACGTCGATCCGTTCCGCCAGCCCATGCAGCACCTGCCGGGGCTGCTGGATCCCGCCTCGGTCGGCGGGCGCGCGATGCTCGACCTGGTCGTCACGAAACAGGCGGCGCTGATCGCTTACCTCGGCGATTTCTATATCATGTACCTCATCGCCCTCGTCACGCTGCCCATGGTGCTGTTGATGCGTCATCCGGACCATCACCTGAATGAGGACGACGACCTGGCCCACGCGATCGAGTGAGGAAAGGCAGGTCGTGCTTTACGCCTCACCTTTCGGGCCCAAGGCCCGATCTACACCCGGCGGAGCTACCCAGCCTAAGTCGTTTATGCCCTGAGCGATGGTGGACCCTACTGGACTCGAACCAGTGACCTTTTCCATGTCAAGGAAACGCTCTAACCAACTGAGCTAAGGGTCCGGAAAATCGAGTCGGCTACCAAACACGAGCGCGGCCCGGCCGCGCAAGGAAATTCTCGGCACGCCCGCGCCTCAGAAGTCGAACTGGTCGATGTTGCCCTTGTTAAAGATGAAGGGCTTTCCGAGGAGGATGTTGTCGCCCTTGATCTCGAAGGTGCCGATCGAGCCGGCCTTGAAGCTGGCGGCGCCGGGGGCGAGCGTGCCCTTCGCCACCGCCGCGGCCGCGTAGACGGTGAGATAGCCGAGGTCCTCGGTGTTCCAGAGGACGACGCTGTCGGTCACGCCTTCGTGCACGTAGCGCTTGTTCTCGTTGGGCAACCCGAGGCCGATGACCTTCACCTGGCCGACCTTGCCGGCCTGCTTCACCGCCTCGGCCGCGCCGGGCGTGCCGGGCGTGCAGATGGCCATGAGCAGTTTCAGTTTCGGATAAGCGCTCATCAGCGCCGTGGCTTCCGACTGCGCCTTGTCCTTGAGGTCGTCGCTCGGCCGCACGGAAACGAGCTTCATCTTCGGGTATTTCTTCGGGAGGACCTCGTCGATGATCCGCAGCCATTCGCGCTGGTTGCCGGCGGTCAGCGTGGCCGTGATGATCGCGAACTCGCCCTCGCCGCCCATCAGGCGCGCGGCCTCGTCGAGCAGACCGACGGCAATGCCCTCGGGCGTGGCCTGGTTGACGAAGAACGAGCGGGCGTCGGGCAGCACGTCGGCGTCGAAGGTCACGACCTTGATGCCCTGCGCCTGCGCCTTGCGCAGCGCTGTCGAAAGGCTCTCCTTGTTCTCGGCGGCGACGGTGATCACATCGACGCCGAGCGTGATCCAGTTCTCAACGATCTCGTTCTGCTTGGCGGCGTTGCTCTCGGTCGGGCCGTCGAACAGCAGCTCGACCCCGAGTTCCTTCGCCGCCTTGTCGGCGCCGGCCTTGACCGAGATGAAGTACGCGTTCCCCTTCGCCTTCGGCATCATCGTGATCATGAGCTTCTGGTCGGCGCCCAGCAGCGGCACGGCCGCGGCGAGCAGAAAAACGCAAAGGCGGGCGGGATTGGGCAGCGGGAGCTTCATGCGGAAGGCGGGGTGGTTGCGGCGGGAGCCTGATGGCGCGAGCCGAGTTGTGACAAGATTTTTGGCAGCGCGCCGCCGGCGAGCGCCACCAGCAACAGCACCCCGGTGAGCACGCCGGACGTCTCCTGCGTGCCATTCAGGCGGATGACGACCGGCAGGCACGCCAGCCCGTTGGTGAGCACGGCGATGGCCGCGACGCCGAGCAGCGTGCCCGTGACGCTCCCGCGCCCGCCAAAAATGCTCGTGCCGCCGAGGACCACTGCCGTGATGGCATACAACTCGTAGCCGGTGCCCGCATCGGCCTTGGCTTGCCCGAGGCGCGCCGTGTAGATCAAGGCCGCGAGTCCCGCGACCAAGCCGGCCAGCACGTAGACCGACGCCACGCGCCGCGCGACCGGCAGGCCGGCATAGCGCGCCCCTTCGGGAGCGAAACCGATCGCGCGGAAGGACCGCCCCGACGCCGTGCGATGCACCAGCAGCCAGATGGCGACGGCCACGAGGGCGAAGAACCACGACTGCACCGGCACCCCGCCCCAGC
The DNA here is from genome assembly GCA_035496355.1 of Lacunisphaera sp. GTDB lineage: Bacteria > Verrucomicrobiota > Verrucomicrobiia > Opitutales > Opitutaceae > Lacunisphaera. The sequence continues at coordinate 135,214 of DATJES010000045.1, forward strand.
GCTCTTGCCCTACGAACAGGAACCCGGCGGGAAAATCCGTGTAGGTGACCGCGCCCTGCGTGACTGCCTCGGCCAGGCCGCGAAAAAGCGAATAGGTTCCCAGCGTCACGATCAATGGCGGCAGTCGCAGCCAGGTGATCAGTCCCGCGTTCACCGCGCCGCCCAAGCCGCCGGCGACGAGCGTCAACGCCGCCGCCACGGGCAACGACAATCCGCCATCGTGCCAAAGCTTGCCGAACACGATCGCGCACAAGCCCAGCAGCGAACCCACCGAGAGGTCGATGCCCCCCGTCAGGATCACCGGTGTCAGCGCGAGGGCGAGCAACCCGATTTCGCAGGAGTGCCGCAGGATGTCGAACTGACGGTCGAGCGTGCCGAAGCCGACCACGATCCCGCGACGGTTGGTCGACGTCCCGTAATGGTAGAACAACAGCCACTCCACAACGAGCACCGCCAGCAGCAGCGTCTCGTGCCGCCAGAGCAGGTTCTTCCAAGAACCAAAAGTGCGCGAGTTCATGTCCGCCCTCCCTTCTCCCGGCGCGCCCGCACGCCGTCGGCCACGACGGCGAGCAGGATGATGGCGCCCTGGATCGCCTTCTCCCAGTACGCCTCGATGCGCAGGTGCGTGAGCGCCGGCGAAACGCACGCCAGGAGCAGCAAGCCGGCGAAGGCGCCCCAGACATTCCCCCGCCCGCCCGAGATCGCGACGCCGCCGACCACGACCGCGGCGATCACCTTCAGTTCCAGGCCGAGGCCCGCGAGCGGTTGCACCTGCGGCGACTGCACCATGTTCATGGCCGCGCCCAGCCCACACAAAGCCCCCATCAGCACGAACACCAGGAACGTGACGCGGCGCGGCCGGATGCCCGCCAGCCGCGCGGCCTCGGCATCCGAGCCGACAGCATAAACCCACCGCCCGGCGGCGAGATGTCTCATCGCCAGCCCGAACGCAACCAGCAGGACCACCGCCGCCACCACCAGCGCCCATTGCCCCGCGGCCTGCGAGAGGCCGAACCACTGCGCGCCGTCCGGCATGTTCACAAACTCGCCCTGCCGCATGAGGTTCAGGCCCTGGCGCAGGATCACCATCGTCGCGAGCGTGACGACGATCGACGGCAGCCGCAGCCCGGCCACCAGCCCGCCGTTCACGGCCCCGAGCAGCGCGCCGGCCGCCACCGCGCCCGCGATGGCCGCCGGCAGCGGCCAGCCGTGGGTCGCCAGCAAACCGCCACAGACGCCGCAGACCGAGAACATCGAACCGACGGAAATGTCGATCTCGCGCCCGATGATCACCAGCGCCATTCCGCAGGCCACCACCAGCGTGGGCGCCTCGCGCGTGGCCAGCGAGAGCAGTGGCTGCGGCTGGTAGAAGCCGGGCGCGAAGATCGCCAGCACCAGCAGCAAAAGCCCGAGCGTGACGGCGACCGAAATCTCCTGGAAATGCCGCTTCATGGCGCACCCCGCCCCTCCGGTTGGCCCAAGGCGGCCGCCATCACCGTCTCGGCCGCCGCCCCGCGGGGAAATTCCGCCACCAGCGTCCCACCGCGCATGACCCCGATGCGATCGCTCATGCCGAGCACCTCCGGCAGGTCGCTAGAGATCAGGATCACCGCCAGGCCCTCGTTCGCGAGCGTCCGGATGATCCGGTGAATCTCGCCTTTGGCGCCGACGTCGACGCCCTGGGTCGGTTCATCCAAGATCAGGAGCCGCGGTTTCGTCGCCAGCCAGCGCGCCACCGCGACCTTCTGTTGGTTGCCTCCGCTCAGGCTGCCGCCGGGCGCATCCGTCCCGGCACAACGCACGCCGAGTTCGCGGACATACCGCCCGGCCAGTTCGTCCTCGGCGCCGTCGCACAGCCAGCCGCCGGGAAAAAGTTGCGGGTGAATCGCCATCGTGATGTTTTGCGCGACCGGCATTTCCAGCACCACGCCGTGACGGCGCCGGTCCTCCGGCACATACGCGATGCCGAGGGCGATCGCCTGCCGCGGCGAATCAATCTCCACCCGCTGCCCGGCCAGCCGCACCTCGCCACCATCGGCCGGCGTGAGCCCGAACAACACGCGCGCCAACTCCGTCCTCCCCGCGCCGACCAGCCCTGCGAGCCCCAGCACTTCGCCGGCGCGCACCGTGAAGGTGACATCCCGCACGCCCGAGGCCGTGCAGCGCAAGCGGCGGACCTCGACCACCGCCGGGCCCGGCGCGCCGCCCGCGGGTGGATACAACTGGTTCATCTCCCGGCCGACCATGAGCTGAATCAACGTCGCCTCGGTCACACCCGCCACCGCTTGCGTGCCGACGCTCTCGCCGTCGCGCAGGACCGTCACGCGATCCGCGAGCGCGAAGATCTCCTCCAGCCGGTGGGAAATGTAGATCACCCCGGCTCCGCCGGCGCGGAGTTCGCGCACGACGCCGTAGAGCCGCTCCTGCTCCCGCTGGGTGAGCGAGGCGGTCGGCTCGTCCATGATGACAATGCGTGCCCCCGCGCCGATCGCGCAGGCGATCTCGACGAGTTGCTGCTCGGGCATCGAGAGTGTCCGGACCTCCGCTTCCGGCGGGATCTCCGCGCCGACGCGCCGCAACAAATCCGCGGCGCGCTCCCGCCGGCCGCGCCAGTCGATCCGCCGCCCCGCCCCAGCCGGCTCCAGGCGCAGGCCGACGTTCTCCGCCACGGTGAGGTCGCCGAACAACGCCGGTTGCTGGTAGATGCAGGCGATGCCGAGCGCCTGGGCGCGCGCCGGCGTCAGGTGCTCAACACGCGCGCCCGCCACGAACAGCTCGCCGCCGTCGGGCCGGTGCGCCCCGGTGATCAGCTTGATCAATGTGCTTTTGCCCGCGCCGTTCTCCCCCAGCAATGCGTGCACCTCGCCGGCGCGCAGCTCAAAATCCACGCCGCGCAGCGCCCGCACGCCGCCGAAGCTCTTGGTGGCGCGCCGCAACGCCAGCAAGGGGGCGGATGCGGAAGCGACGGTGGCCATGGATCTGTTTAACGGGAGAAGCGCAGGCGGGATTGTCCACGGTCGGCAAGGATGGAATCGACTGCAATCCCGGATTGGTCGCGCGCTCGGACGACCTTGTGATCGACGCGCGACCGCCGCCATGTTTTGTTTCCATTTCCGACCGTCCGATGAAAAAAGCGTCCGCCCCCTCCGTACTGCTCGTCGCCAACGGCGACCTGCGCCAATCCGCCAATGAGAAGTGCTGGCCCGCCCAGGCCGCCATGGAACAGAAGCTCGCCGCGGCGGTTACAGCGGCGGGCGGCAAACTCGTGCGCGCCCACGCCTACCGGCCTGATGTCCGCCACGGCTTCATCGGCTCCCAGCAGGAAGGCATGACGGTGTTCGCCGGAATCAACCGGGACCTGCCGCTCATCGTCGCCGAGTCGGTCTGGCAATATTCGCACCATCTGCTGCCGGGGCTGGTCAGTCACCGCGGGCCCATCCTCACCGTCGCCAACTGGTCCGGCACCTGGCCCGGCCTGGTCGGCATGCTGAACCTCAACGGCTCGCTCACCAAGGCCGGCGTCAGCTACTCGAGTCTCTGGAGCGAGAACTTCGACGACGATTTCTTCCGGCGCGGCCTCGCAACCTGGTTGCGGACCGGCCGCGTGCGCCACGCCACGCCGCACGTCCACCCGTTCCGCCCGGCAAACGCTCCGACCCGCGCCCGCCGCGTGGCCGCGAAAATAGCGGACGACCTCCGCCGTCGGAGATCCATCATGGGCGTTTTCGACGAGGGCTGCATGGGGATGTACAACGCCATTATTCCCGACGAATTGCTTTTCCCGCTCGGCGTCTTCAAGGAACGCCTGTCCCAGTCGGCCCTCTATTACGCCGCCACCCAGGTCAGCGACGCCGAGGCCCGCGCCGTCTACGAGTGGTATCGCGCCAAGGGCTTCACGTTCCACCTCGGCACCGACGAGGCGACCGAGCTCACCGAGGCCCAGGTGCTTTGGCAGTGCAAGACCTACGTGGCCGCTTGCCGGATCGCCGACGAATTCGGCTGTGAGACGATCGGCATCCAGTACCAGCAGGGACTCAAGGACCTCCTGCCCGCCTCGGATCTCGCCGAGGGCACGCTCAACTCCACCGACCGGCCGCCGGTGAAGAACGCCGCCGGCCAGGTTATCCGCCCCGGCCGGCCCATTGTCCACTTCAACGAGGTCGACGAGTGCGCCGGGCTCGACGGGCTGTTCACCAACCGCGTCCACGCCGCGCTCGGCCAGCCCGTGGCCACCACCCTGCACGATTTGCGCTGGGGCGACCGCGACCGCTCGGGCTCGACGCCGGATTACGTCTGGGTGTTCCTCATCTCCGGCAGCGCACCGGCCGATCACCACGTCGGCGGCTGGGCCGGCTCCGATTCGCTCCGCCAGCCCGCGATGTATTTCCGCCTTGGCGGCGGCACGCTGCGCGGCATCGCCAAGCCGGGCGAGATTGTCTGGAGCCGCATCTTCATGGCCGGCGGCAAACTCAAGATGGACCTTGGTCGCGCCACGGTCGTCGCGCTGCCCGCGGCGGAAACCGAGCGCCGCTGGCGCGAAACGACACCGCAGTGGCCCATCATGCACGCCGTCACCCATGGCGTCAGCCGCGACCAGATGATGGCGCGGCACCAGGCCAACCACATCCAGGTCGCCTACGCCAACTCCGCCCGCGAGGCCGATCTCGCCCTCTACACCAAGGCTGCGCTCGCCGCCGAACTCGGCCTCGGCGTCAGCCTATGCGGTACGAAGGCCGACGGCTCCCCGCTCTGATCATGTCTCGCCCACCCACGATCCTGCGCCGTCTCCTGCACCTCTCGCACCAGCTCGGGCGCGAAGACCGGCAGCTCGCCATCCTTGCCGAAGGCAACACCTCGGCGCGCCTCGACCGCCGGACGTTCGCGGTCAAGAGCAGCGGAGCCAGCCTCGAGACCCTCGACCGCACCGGCCTCACCGCCTGCCGGTTCGACACCCTGCTGCCGCTGCTCGAGGGAAAATCGCCCGGTGACGCCGCCGTCGACGCCGCGCTTTTCGCCGCCCGGGTCGATCCCCGGGCGCGAAAGCCTTCCGTCGAGGCGATCTTCCACGCGTGGCTGCTGACCCTCCCCGGCGTGAATTTCGTCGGCCACACGCACCCGGTCGCCGTCAATGGGATCCTCTGCTCGCGCCACGCCCGGCTGTTCGCGCGCCGGCGGCTGTTCCCCGACGAAATCGTCTGCTGCGGGATCGAGAGCGTGTTCGTGCCTTACACCGACCCGGGCCTGGCGCTCGCCCAGGCCATCCGCCGCGCGGTTGTCGCCTTCAGCAAGCGCCTCGCGCGTTCGCCGCGGCTCATCCTGCTCGAGAACCATGGGCTGATTGCGCTCGGTCCAACGCCCGAATCCGTGCTCGCGACCACCCTCATGGCCGTGAAGGCCGCCAGGATCTTCGCCGGCGCGGCAGCGCTGGGCGGTCGACCGCGCTTCCTCAGCCCGGCGCAGGCCGCGCGCATCGCCGGCCGGCCCGACGAACACTACCGCCAGCGCACGCTGGGACTGTAAGGCGGGACCCCGCAGGCTCCGGGCGGGTTCAGGTCGCACGGAGTGCGGCCTCCACCTACACCACCTCGCGGTAGACGTCCGGATGCGGCTTGGTGATGACCGCGGCGTTGACCAGCATGCCCGCGCCGGCAACCACCGCGCGGCCCGCGGCCACGGCCGATTGCACCGAGGCGATGTCGCCGGTCAGCGTCACGAACGCCTTCCCGCCGAGCGCCATTGCCACGCGCAGCTCGAGCAGCTGCACCGGCGCGGCCTTCGCGCAGGCGTCCGCCGCGCGGATGAGCGTGACCACGTTGAACGACTCCAGCACGCCCAGCGCCCCCTCCGGCGGCGTCACGCTCGTGCGGCCGAGCGCGGCGATGACATCGGGGTGAAGGTTCCGGATGACCGAGCTGTCGATCAGGCAGCCGTTCGCCGCCTCGCCGGCGGCGTCGACCGCGCCCTGCACCGCCGGGGCCTCGCCCGCCACGAGGATCATGTACTTGCCCGAGCAGATGGAACGCGACAGCAGCAGCCGCACGTTGCCGGCCTTCAGGGCCGCGTCGGCGACGACGAAGCCGGCCGCGACGCTGGAGAGTTCGATCAGGCCGATGGATTTTTCAGTCATGGTATCACCCGCGGTTGAGGACGAGGTGCGTGGCGGTGACGCTTTCGACGCGGCCGGCGAACGGCGCATGCAGCATCGCGCCGAGGGCCCGGTCGGGAATCGCGCCGAGCGCCTGGCCGGCGGTGACGCTTTCCCCCGCCTGCACGAGCGGGGCGCAGGCGGCGCCGGCCGACTGCTTGAGCGGCAGCGTCACGCGCGCCGGCGCCAGGTCCACCTCATGCCAGTGCGCCGGGTGGTCGTAGGCCGTGAGGTTGAGTTTCTTCATGAGCCCGGCGATCGGCACGCGCCGGCCGTCGCGCAACGGGTGCGGCTTCGCGGTCGTCGGACCCGACCACTTCACGCCGGCCTGCTTCAGTGCGACCTTTGCCTGGTCGCAGGCCTCCTTGGGATAAAGTTCTTCCGGGCAGGCGAAGAGCGTGCACAACCCGCAGGCGCAGCACAGCGCCGCCCACTCGTTCCAGTGCGTTGCGCCGGTTGCGGTGAACGCCAGGCTGCGCATCACCTGGTGCGGCTCCACCGCGTAGCCGAGCAGGTAACGCGGGCAGAGTTCCGTGCAATAGCGGCACTGGTCGCAGGCGGACTTGCCGATGAAATTCTGGTCCGCGACGGGCTTGAGCTTGCGGTCGATCACGTGGTGGTCGCGCGCCAGCACGACGGCACCGCCGGTCGTCTTCGTCACCGGCCGGTCGAGATCGTCCGTGGTCTCACCCATCATCATCCCGCCGATGGCGACCACCGGATCCGCCACCGTGGCGCCGCCCGCGGCTGCAAGGCACTCGCGCAGGCTGGTGCCGAGCGGAACCGTGAGCGTCAGCGGAGCGCGCACGGCGCCGGCGATGGTCAGCGTCTTGTGCGTCACGGGGCGGCCGGCCGCGGCCGCGGTGATGTTCACGAAAGTCTCCACGTTGCAGACGACCACGCCGACGTTGAGCGGGATGCCGCCGGCCGGGATGAGCCGGCCCGTCGCCTCGTGCACGAGGTCGAACTCGTCGCCCGCCGGGTAATAGTCGCCGAGCAGGTGCACGTAGACATCGGTGCCGTGGCATGCGGCCTCGACCGCCGCGACCGCCGCCTGATTCTTCGCCTTGATGCCGACGATGCCCTTGCCGGCGCCGACGGCGCCCATCGCGAGTTGGACGCCTTGCACCAGCGCCGCGGCCTCGCGTTCCATGATGGCGGCATCCTTGTGCAGCAACGGCTCGCACTCGGCGCCGTTGGCGATGACCGTGTCCGCCCGGCCGGCCAGCTTCACGTGCGTCGGAAATCCGCCGCCGCCCGCGCCCACCACGCCGGCGAGCCTGACCTGTTCGGCCAGGCTCATGGCACCAATGGAGGCGGGGTGCCCTCACCCCGCGAGGCATAAGTCGCCCAGGATCCTTCGATGTTTGCTCTCATGTGTTGGCGATTCAGGCGCCGTGGCCCCCGGGGGCCACGATGACCTCGAGCCCCTTTGCGCGGAGCGCGGCCACGAGCGATGCCGGCGCGGCCGGGTCGGTCACGACGACGTCGACGTCCGCAAAATCGGCGAGGAAGAAGGTGGATCGCCGGCCGAATTTGGTGTGGTCGAGGCAGAAGATCACCTTCGCCGCCCCCGCCATCATCGCGCGCTGGATGTCGACGAGCAGCGCGTGCGAGTTGTAGATGCCCTCCTCGGAAATGCCGCTGCCGCTGAGGATCGCCAAGTCGGCGTGCATCCGGGCGAAAGTGTCGACCGCATGCGGGCCGACCAGGACCCCGAGGCGCGGATAGATCACGCCGCCCGAGAGGTGCACCTCGTGCCGGTTCGAGGCCGAGAAGAGGTTCGCGACCGGCAGCGAGTTCGTGATGATCTGCGCAACCTTCTCTCCGAGCTGCTTCGCGACATGGAAACAGGTGGTGCCGCCGTCGATGATCACGTTCTGGCCTGGCGATACCAAAGCGGCGCAGGCTTCGCCGATCGCGTCCTTCTCCGCGATCTGGTGCGTGTCACGAACGTTGAAAACGAACTCGTCCGATTTGGGCTGCTGCAGCGTCCGGGCGCCGCCGTGGGTCCGGCGCACCGGCGACCGTTTCTCCAAGGCGGCCAGATCGCGCCGAACGGTCGAAACCGAGGCGCCGACGTGCCGCGCGAGCTCTTCAAGTGAAGCGAATTCAGCCTTTTGCAGGTAACCCTCGAGCTTGGCTTGGCGTTCCTCAGCTTGCATGATTTTGAGTATGTTTGGTAGATATTGGTAGATTTTGCAATCTTTCGATTGACTCTGTGGCACATTTTTGGCGTAAATGCGCGCGAACTATCGGCTTCTCATGTCGTTATCGCCTCCAGTGCCGCATCGAGTCGAGGTTGAACACTTGGTGCGTCGGGCTCTTTACCAGCGTCTGGGTCAAACCCCGCCGCGCACCGTTCTCGCTCCGCACCCCCTTCTGGTAAACGTCAGCGCGCGCCACTGTCACCTGACGCTTGCGGCGGTCGAAGCGCTATTCGGTCCCGGTGCCAAGCTCACGCCGCTGAAGTGGCTCTACCAAAAGGACCAGTTTGCGGCGAAGGAGACGGTCACCCTCGTCGGCCCGCGCAGCCGCGTGATCTCCAACCTGCGCATCCTCGGCCCCTGCCGAAACCTCAACCAAGTCGAGCTCGCCCTCACCGACTCGATCTCCCTCGGCTTCGACGCGCCGATCCGCCTCTCGGGCAACATCGCCGGCACACCGGGCTGCATGCTCATGGGCTCACATGGATTCTTCGAGATGAAGGAAGGCGTCATCCGCGCCGCACCGCATGTCCACATGCATCCGGACGATGCCGCGTACTACGGCGTCAAGGCCGGCGATTTCATGCGGCTGCGCGTCGGCGGGCCCTGCGGCACGACCTTCGACCGCATCCTCGTGCGCGTCGACCCGGCCTTCAAGCTCGAGGTGCACATCGACACCGACGAGGGCAACGCCTGCGCGCTCCAGCCCCATACGCCCGTCGAACTTCTTCCCTGATCCCCTCCCCCTCAACACCCAATCATCATGAGTGATTCCATCGGCATGGTAGAAACCAAAGGCTATGTAGGCAGCGTCGAGGCAAGCGACGCCATGGTCAAGGCGGCCAACGTCTCCCTCGTCCGCCAGATCCAGATCGGCGGCGGCTTCGTCACCGTCGTCGTCAAGGGCGACGTCGGCAGCGTCAAGGCCGCCGTCGAGGCCGGCGCCGAGGCCGCCAAGCGCGTCGGCGAGCTGGTCTGCTCGCACGTCATCGCCCGGCCGCACGCCGAGCTCCTCCGCACCGTCGGTCTCTAACCTCAACCCATCGTCTTTATGGCACTCCAGGAAGCAGTCGGACTCATCGAAACCAAGGGCCTGTGCGCCCTGCTCGAGGCGGCGGACGCCGCCCTCAAGGCCGCCAGCGTCACCATGACCGGCTACGAAGCCGTCGGCAGCGGCTATGTCTGCGGGTTCTTCCGCGGGGACGTCGCCGCGGTGAAGGCCGCGATCGATGCCGGCGCTGAAGCCGCGTCGAAGGTCGGCGACGTCGTCGCCGTCCAGGTCATCCCGCGTCCGCACGAGGACATCGGCGCCCTCGGCCCGTGGCTCGTCGTCCCGGCGGCGTGAATCGCTTGTAGGAGCCTGCTTGCAGGCGATCAATCCGGACGTGGCACCGGAATCGCCTGCCAGCAGGCTCCTACACTCCCCTTCGCGCGCTCACCACCCTTGCACATCCTCGTCGCCAACCTCGGCTCGACGTCCTTCAAGTTCCGTCTGTTTCGCTTCGACGGCACGGGCGGCGCTGCGCTGCTGGCCAAAGGCGGCTATGAGCGCGTCGCCGACCATGGCCGCGCCATCGACGACTGCCTCGCGGAACTCCGCGCGGCCGGGCATCTGGGCTCGGGTGCGAATCTCGCCGCCGTCGGTTTCAAGACCGTCCTCGGCCGCGACCTCACCGGCTGCGTGGCGGCGGACGACCGGACGATCGCCGCGCTCGATGGTTTCGCGGATCTCGCCCCGGCGCACAATCCACCCTACGCGGCGGGCATCCGCCGGTTTCGCGAGAAGCTACCGACCGTGCCGCTCGTGGCGCTGTTCGAGACCGCCTTCTACCAATGGGTGCCGGCCGCCGCCGCGCGTTACGCCGTGCCCGAGTCGTGGCACCAGGCCGGGATCCGTCGCCATGGATTCCATGGTGCCAGCCACAAGTTTGTCGCCGAACGCTCCGCCGAACTGCTGGGCCGCGCCGACGTCGCGGACCGCGTCCGTCACCTTTACCAGGCCGGACCGACACCCCTGCCCGCCGGCCGCTCCCCCCTCCGCGTGATTTCCTGCCACCTTGGCGGCAGCAGTTCCATCACCGGCATTCGCGACGGCCTGGCCGTCGGCACCAGCATGGGCCTGAGCCCGCAATCCGGCCTGCCGCAGAACAATCGCGTCGGCGACCTCGACTCCGCCGCCGTGCCCTTCGCCGCGAAGGCCCTCCGGCTGTCACTCGCCGAAGTCGGGCGCCAGCTCACCGAGGAGAGCGGCCTGCTCGGCCTGTCCGGCGTGAGCAACGACTTGCGCGACATCGCCGCCGCCGCCGCCCGCGGCCACGCGCGTGCCCAGCTCGCCGTTGACGTCTTTGTCCATTCCGCCCGCCATTGGATCGGCGCGTTCCTGCTCGAACTCGGCGGCTGCGAGGCCCTCGTGTTCACCGCCGGCATCGGGGAGAACAGCCCCGCCATCCGCGCCGCGATCTGCGCCGGCCTCGAGGAATTCGGCGTCACGCTCGATGCCGCGAAGAACACCAGCCTGCGCGGCGAGGGCGACATCGCCGCCGCGAATTCCCGTGCTCGCATCCTCGTCATTCCAGCCAACGAGGAACTCGTGGTCGCCCGCGAAACCGCCCGCTGGCTGGCCGCCCGATCCGCCGCCTGATTCCACTCTCCCAGCTCCCCGCTCCCACCTCCAACCTCCCACTCCCATGACCCAAAAAGCCATCGGTCTCCTCGAAACCCGGGGCCTCACCGCCCTCGTCACCGGCGTCGACGCCATGCTCAAGTCCGCCAACGTCACCCTCGCCGGCCCCATGAAACAGGTCGGCAGCGCCCTCGTCACCGCCGTCGTGGTCGGCGACGTCGCCGCGGTCAAGGCCGCGACCGACGCCGGCGCGCAGGCCGCCCGCACCGTCGGCGAAGTCGTCAGCGTGCAGGTCATCCCGCGCCCGCACGACGACCTCCCCGCCGTCCTGCCCAAGCCCGCCAAGAAATAACCCGCGCGGGCCGCCGCCCTTCCTCCCATGTTCCTCGCCCGCGTCATCGGCTCCGTCGTCTCGACCAAAAAGGACGAGGCGATGAAAGGCCGCAAACTTGTCCTGCTGCGCCCGCTCCTGGTCGACGAGGCCGAGCCCACGCGCTTCCGGCCCGGCGCCAACACCGTCGTCGCCGTCGATGCGCTCGGCGCCGGACTCGACGAGGTGGTGCTGTTCTGCCAGGGCAGCTCCGCCCGCCAGGCCGCCGGCATGAAAACCCTGCCGGTGGACGCCGTCATCGTCGGCATCGTCGATTCGGTCGACGTCCTGAACCGGAAGATTTATCCCGTCCGGAACTGAGGTCGCTCCGCCATGAGTTCCGCCCTGCAACTCGATGATCAGGCCGTCCGCGCCGTGGTCGAAGATGTGCTCCGCGGCCTCGGCCGGGCTCCCGCGCCATCGCCGTCGCCCACGCCCGCCACGTCCGCCCCGGCGCCCGTGTCTCCGCCGGCGGCGCCGGCCATTCGCCGCGGCGGCCCGCGCCACGGCGTATTCGAGGATGTCAACGAAGCCTGCGCCGCCGCCCGCGATGCCTTCGAGCAACTGCGCGAGAAGGGCGTCGCCGCCCGCGCCAAGGTCGTCGAGATCGTCAAGGAATTGGTCACGGTCAACGCCACTGCGTGGGGCAAATTCGAATTCGAGGAGACGAGGATCGGCCGGCTCGAGCACAAGGTCGAGAAGCTCCAGATCGTGAAGCTCGTCCCCGGCGTCGAGTGGCTCAAGCCCTATGGCCTGAGCGGCGACCACGGCATCACGCTGGAGGAGCACACGCCGTTCGGCGTCGTCGGCGCCATCCTGCCGGTCACGCACTCGGTCCCGACGCTCAGCGGCAACATCATCAACATCGTCGCCGCCGGCAACGCGGTCGTCTTCAACCCGCACCCGGGCGGCGCCCGCTCCGCCGCCCTCGCCATCCGCGCCTACAACGAGGCCATCGCGTCCGCCACCGGCATCGCCAACCTGGTGTGCACCGTCGCACAGCCGACGCTCGAGTCCTTCCACGCCCTCACGCAAAGCAGGCATGTCGACCTGCTCTGCGTCACCGGCGGCCCGGCGGTCGTCAGCGCGGCGATGAAGTCCGGCAAGCGCGCCATCTGCGCCGGCCCGGGCAATCCGCCCGTCATCGTCGACGGCACCGGCTGCCTGCCGAAGGCCGCGCGCGACATCATCTCGGGCGCCGCCTACGACAACAATCTCCTCTGCATCGGCGAGAAGCAGGTGTTCGTGCTCGAGTCCTGCGCGGGGAAGTTCCTCGACGCGCTCAAGGCCGCCGGCGCCGTCGCCCTCAATTCCGCCCAGCTCGCCCGGCTCACCGCCGCCGCGTTCACCACCGGCCAGGACGCGGGCGGCTGCGCGCACGCCGTCGTCAATCGCCAGCTCGTCGGCGTCGACGCCGCCGTCCTCGCGCGGCACGCGGGCGCCACCGTCGCAGCCGACGTGCCTTTGCTCTTCGCCGAGACGGACCGCGAGCACCCGTTCGTGCTCGAGGAGCAGATGATGCCGATGCTGCCGATCGTCCGCGTGAAGGACTTCGACCAGGCGGTCGCATTCGCCCGCCAGTCCGAGCACGGCTACAAGCACTCGGCCATCATCCATTCGCTCAATGTCGACCACATGACGCAAATGGCGCGCGCGCTGGATACCACGCTCTTCGTCAAGAACGGCCCGTCCGTCGCCGGGCTCGGCCTCGGCGGCGAGGGCTACCTGAGCTACTCCATCGCCACCACCACCGGCGAGGGCATCACCAACCCGGCCACCTTCACGCGCACGCGCCGCTGCGTGATGGTCGACAACCTCCGGATCTACTGAATGTGAAGTTCCAAGCAACAAGTTCCGAGTTTCAGGATCAGGCGTCCGGCCTTCTCCGGCTTCTTGTTACTTGCTCCTTGCCCCTTGTTACTTCCCCGGAGGGCATCCCATGATCCTCGCCCGCATCGACGGCGTCATCGTCTCGACCATCTGCCACCCGAGCCTGGCCGGCTGCCGCACCGTCATCTGCCAGCCGCTCGACGACCGGGGCCGCGCCGAGGGCGAACCCATCCTCGCGCTCGACCCGCTCGGCGCCGGCCGGCACCAGACCGTCATGATCTCGACCGACGGTTCCCGCACGCGCGAACTCGTCGGCGACCCGCACTCGCCGCTGCGCAATTTCATCCTGGCCGTCATCGACGAGCCCGCCCCGGAGACCACCTGACCATGCGCCTCGGTCACGTCATCGGTCGCGTCACTCTTTCCCATCAGGATCCCGCCTACTTTGGCGGACGTTTCCTGCTCGTGCAGCCGTTTACGAAAAAGCAGTTCGCCGGCGCGCCCCTGGTGCCGCTGGCCGCGGGCAGCAGCCTCGTCGTCTACGACAACCTCGGCGCTGGCCCGGGCAGCGTGATCGGCTTCACCGAGGGCTCCGAGGCCGCCGCGCCCTTCGCCCAACCGACCCCGGTCGACGCGTTCAACGCCGCCCTAGTCGACGAAGTCTTCTACTCGCCGCCCGCGCGCTGATCCATTTTCCCATGCCAACTGTCATTACCGCCCGCGATGCCGAGGAACTCCTCCGCCATGGCGAAACTCCGCCGCCCGGCGCCGTCCTGACCCCCTCCGCCCGCGATGTCCTCGCCGGCCGGCTGAAGCCCGCCATGCACTCGACGCCCTCGTCCGCCCCGGCCGCTCCGCCGTCCCGGCCCGGCGCAACCGGGACGTGGCGCACGCCGGACTTCGAGTTCAAGTGGCAGCCTGGCACCGACCCGCGCACGCCGGCCGAGATCGCCCGCTTCTTCTCCACGCCCGCGATCGCAGAGTTGAAGGAGCGCATGTGTGACATCGGGCGCCGGCTGTGGCAGCGCGAATACACCGACGGCAACGGCGGCAACATCACCATCCGCGTCGGCGACAACCTCGCCCTCTGCACCCCCACGCTCATCTGCAAGGGTTTCATGAAGCCGGAGGACCTGTGCCTCGTCGACCTCGACGGCCGCCAGCTCGCCGGCACGCGCGTGCGCACGAGCGAGGCGCTGACGCACTTCGGCATCATGAAGCGCCAGCCGGCCGCCAAGGCCTGCGTCCACGCCCACCCGCCCCACGCCACCGCCTTTGCCATCGCCAACGTCGACATTCCCTCCTGCCTCATCCCCGAGGCGGAGGTCTTCCTCGGCCGGATCGGCGTCGCGCAATACCGCACGCCCGGCACGCCCGCCAATGCCGACGAGGTCGGCACGGTGGGCCGCGACCACCAGGCCGTGCTCATGCAGAACCACGGCGTCATCGTCTGGGGCAAGGACGTCGAGGACGCCTACTGGAAGATCGAGAACCTCGACTCCTACTGCCGCACCGTCTGGATCGCCGCCGGTCTCGGCGGCGGGCTGCATCGGTTCACCGGCGGCCAGGCGAAGGAACTCATCGACCTCCGGCAAAAACTCGGGATGCCCGACCCGCGCGCCGGGCTCAGGGAATGCGAGCTCTGCGACAGCGCCGAGTTCCGCCCGGGCGCCGCCGGCGCGGCGCCCGCCCGGCCAGCCCCGCCGGCCGACCCGGAGGTCGAGGCCCTCGTGCGGCAGATCACCGACCAGATCGTGCAGGCGCTGGGCCCGCGTTGAGTCGTGTCGCACTGTCCGTTCGCAGGCTCGTGGCCCGCCACGTTCGGTATCGCCAAAAGTGCGGCCGGTCCTGAGAGTACCGGCGGCCATCCCCGCCGCCGGTGACCTCCCGCCGCCAACGTCCTTTTCCACGCATCATGAAACCCTACCGTTACGTCAACCATCTCTGGGATGACGCCAAGGCCGCCGCGCTCGACCCGGTCGGCCGACTTGTCTACCGCTCCAACCTGCTCGGCAGCGACCAGCGCATCACCAACACCGGCGGCGGCAACACGTCGTCTAAGATCACTGAAACCGACCCGCTGACGGGAAAATCCGTCGAGGTACTCTGGGTCAAGGGTTCGGGTGGCGACCTCCGCACCAGCACGCGCGAGAATTTTTCCTCCCTCTACCAGCGGAAGCTGCTCGATCTGCAGGACCTTTACGCCGGGCGCGCCGACAAGGGCCTCAAGTCGCCGGCGGAGGACGACATGGTCGGCATGTACCCGCACGCCACCTTCAACCTGAATCCGCGCGCGTCCTCGATCGACACGCCCTTGCACTCGTTCCTGCCGGGCCGGCACGTCGACCATATGCACCCCAATGCGATCATCGCGATCGCGGCCTCGGCGCACGGCGAGAAGCTGACCCGGGAAATCTTCGGCGGCGAGATGGCCTACGTGCCGTGGATGCGGCCGGGCTTCGAACTCGGCCTCGCCATGCAGGCCATCGCCCGGAAGCAGCCCAAGGTGAAGGCCATCATGATGGGCCAGCACGGCTTCATCTCGTGGGACGACGACGACCGCGCCTGCTACGATCGCACCCTCGACTTCATCGAGCGCGCCTCGGCCTACATCGAGGAGAAATACGCCGCCAAGGGCGGCGACGCGGCGGCCTTCGGCGGACCGAAGTACCAGGCGCTGGACGAGGCGAAGCGCCGGGCGAACTTCGCCGCCATCCTGCCCGCGCTCCGCGGGCTGGTGTCGTCCGAGAAGCGCTTCATCGGCACGGTGCAGGACGACGAGAAGGTCCTGCGCTTCGTCAACTCGAAGGACGCCGCGCGCCTCGCCGAGCTGGGCACGTCCTGCCCCGACCACTTCCTCCGCACCAAGATCAAGCCGCTCTACGTCAACTGGGACCCGCAGCACGAGGATCTCGCCGTCCTGCGCGAGAAGCTGGCCGCGGGCATCGAGCACTATCGCAAGGATTACGCCGCCTATTATGCGAAGTGCCGGCATCGCAACTCGCCGGCCATGCGCGACCCGAACCCCACCGTCGTCCTCATCCCCGGGCTCGGGATGATCGCCTGGGGCAAGGACAAGTCGGAATCGCGCGTCACCGCCGAGTTCTATAATTGCGCGATCGAGGTCATGCGCGGCGCCGAGGCCATCGACAAGTACATCGCCCTGCCGCCGCAGGAGGCGTTCGACATCGAGTACTGGCTGCTCGAGGAGGCGAAGTTGAAGCGCATGCCGCCGGAGAAGGAACTGGCCCGCCAAGTCGCCGTCGTCATCGGCGCCGGCTCGGGCATCGGCAAGGAAACCGCGCACCGGCTGGTCCGCGATGGCGCGCACGTCGTGTGCGTCGACCTCAACGCGGCGGCCGCGCAGGCCACGGCGAAGGAAATCACCGACCAATACGGGACCGGCATCGGCGTCGCGGGCAGCGGCCTGTCGAATTGCGGCCCGGCGCTCGGCCTCGCCTGCAACATCACCGACCGCGCCAGCATCCGCCACATGCTCGACGATGTCGCGCTCGCCTATGGCGGCTTCGACCACGTCTGCGTCACCGCTGGCATCTTCGTCCCGAGCAACACCACCGGGCACATCCCCGACGAGAAATGGGCGACGACCTTCGCCATCAACGTCACCGGCTCCTACCTGGTCGGCGACGAGGCATCCAAGACCTGGAAGAAACAAGGCCTGCGCGGGACGCTCGTCCTGACGACTTCCGCCAACGCCGTCGTGGCCAAGAAAGGCTCCCTCGCGTACGACACCTCGAAGGCCGCCGCCAACCACCTTGTGCGCGAACTGGCCATCGAGCTGGCGCCGCTCGTGCGCGTCAACGGCGTGGCGCCCGCCACCGTCGTCCAGGGCTCCGCCATGTTTCCCCGCGACCGCGTCATCGGCTCGCTGGCGAAATACAACATCCCGTACGCCGACGACGAAGCGACCGAATCCCTGGTGACCAAGCTCGCGCAGTTCTACGCCGATCGCACGCTGACCAAGTCGCCCATCACGCCGGCCGACCAGGCCGAGGCCTACTTCCTCCTCGTGAGCCAACGCCTCAGCAAGACCACCGGCCAGGTCCTCACGGTCGACGGCGGACTGCATGAGGCTTTCCTCCGCTAAAAATCAAACCCCTGCACAGGAGCAAACAGAGAGAACGGAGAATCGGATTTCCCAAACCTCAGTTTACTCTGTTAACTCCTGTGAAATAATCTGCATGGTTTCTTCAAAGACCATTCATTGTGCGGCAGTAGACCTCGGGGCCACGAGCGGCCGCGTGATCGTCGGCGCCTGGAATGGCCGGAAGCTGACGCTGACGGAAGTCCATCGCTTCCCGAACCAGTTCCACTCCGCCGGTGGCCACGACTACTGGGACATTCCCGGCCTGTGGGCCGAGATCACGACTGGCCTCCGGCTGGCGAGGCAGCGTTTCCCGCGGCTCGCCTCCGTCGGCGTCGACACCTGGGGCGTCGACTACGTGCTGGTCAACGACGCCGGCCGCATCGTGTTCCCGACGCACGCCTACCGCGACGCGCGCACGCAGCAGGGCTTGCAGCGGCTCGCCAACACCCGCGCCGCCCTCGAGCGTGTCTACGCCGCCACCGGCATCCCGAACGTCTTCTACAACTCCAGCCTCCAACTCGCGGAGACCGTCGCCTCCTGCCCGGCCGTGGCCGACCTCGCCACGCGCTGCCTGTTCCTGCCCGATTACTTCAATTTCCTCCTGTCCGGCCGGATGGAGAACGAGATCTCCTTCGCGAGCACCACGCAATTGCTCGACGTCCACGGCACCGGCTGGTCGCGCGCCGCGCTCGACTACTTTCACCTGCCGGCGACGTGGTTCTCCCCGCCGATCCTCGCCAGCACCGTCCTCGGTCCGGTCCGCGACCTGCCCGAGTTGCCGGGCGTCAAGGTGGTTGCCGTGCCCGGGCACGACACCGCCTGCGCCTACGACGCCATGCCCGCCGATCCCGCCGGCGGGGATCTCTATATCAGCTCCGGCACGTGGTCGCTCGTCGGCTTCGAAAGCAATGTCCCGGTGCTGGGCGCCGACGCACTCACCGCGCGCATCTCCAACGAACGCACCGGCAACGGCCGCTACCGTCCGTTGACCAACGTCATCGGCCTCTGGCTCCTCGAGCAAACGCTGAAGGAATTCGCGGCCCGGCCGCGGAACGACCGCGAGTGGGCGAAGCTGCTGAAGGCCGCGGCCGCGCTGCCGGCGGAGCGCGTTGACCCCAACGCGCTTGCCTCCGAAAAAACGCGCCGGGGTCGGCGCGTTCCACCTTTCCTCGACGTCACCGACCCGGCCTTCGTCAATCCCCCTTCGATGCGCGCGGCGATCGACGCCCAGTTGCGGCGCCGCCGACTGCCCCAACCGAAAACGCTCGCCGCCTATGTTCGCCTGATCTGCGACTCACTCGGCCGCGGCCACGCCGACGCCATCCGCAATTTCGAGCGGCTCGCCGGGCGCAAATTCCGCCGCATTCTCATGGTGGGCGGCGGCGCGAAGAATGCCCTGCTCTGCCAGGCGACCGCCCATGCCAGCGGCCTGCCCGTGCACGCCTTCACCCTCGAGGGCACCGCCGTCGGCAACATCGCCAGCCAGCTCATCGCCCTCCGCGCCGTGCCGAGCCTCGCCGCCTTCCGCGCCGTCCTCGCCCGGCAGCTCAAGCCCGTGGTCTATCAACCAGAGATGAGGCAGAATTAACAGAATCCATCCCACGGCTCCTTTTGCCCCGTACTCCGCCATTCCGTTAATTCTGCCCAAACCGTCCCCATGCCCTCTGCCCAAGACCGAACCGCCGCCTACCGCCTCGCCCGCGCCGCCTATGCCGAACGCGGCATCGACACCGACGCGGCGATCAAGCGCGCCCTCGCCGTGCCGATTTCGCTGCATTGCTGGCAGGCCGACGATGTCCGTGGCCTCGAGACCCCGAAGGAGGGACTGGCCGGCGGCGGCATCATGGCGACCGGCGGTTATCCCGGCCGCGCCCGCGACGGCGACGAGATGCGCCGCGACCTCGACCTGGTGCTCAAGCTGCTGCCCGGCAAGCACCGTCTGAATCTCCACGCCTTCTACGCCGAAACCGGCCGCAAGGTCGTGGACCGCGACGCCCTCACACCGGCGCATTTCTTCCGCTGGCTCGCCTGGGCGAAGGCGCGCCGCATCGGCCTCGATTTCAACCCGACCTACTTCGCGCACGAGATGGCCAACTCGGGCTTCACGCTCTCCAGCGCCGACCGGAAGGTCCGCCAGTTCTGGATCAACCATGGCCGCGCCTGCCGGCGAATCGCCCAGGCGTTCGCCCGGCAGCTCGGCTCCCCGTGCGTCATCAACCACTGGATTCCCGACGGCACCAAGGACCAGCCGGCCGATCGCTGGGGCCCCCGCGCGCGGCTCGTCGAGTCGCTCGACGCCATCCTCGACGATCGGGGCGTCAGCACCCGCCACTGCATCGACGCGGTCGAGGGCAAGCTCTTCGGCCTGGGCAGCGAGGAATACGTCGTCGGCTCGCAGGAGTTCTATTCCAACTACGCGTTGAGCCGCGGCCTCGTGCTGTGCCTCGACCTGGGGCATTTCCACCCGACCGAATCGGTGGCCGACAAGGTCTCGGCCCACCTGCAGTTCCACCCGCGGCTCCTCCTGCACACCAGCCGGCCGGTGCGCTGGGACAGCGACCATGTGGTGATTCTCGACGACCCAGTCCGCTCCCTCTTCACGGAGATTGCCCGCGGGCGGGCGCTCGACCGGGTCTTCGTCGCGCTCGATTTCTTCGACGCCAGCATCAATCGCATCGCCGCCTACGTCGTCGGCGCCCGCGCCACCCGCCAGGCGATCCTGCTCGGGCTCCTCGATCCCGCGAAAAAACTGCGCGCCGCCGAAGCCGCCGGCCGCGGCCACGAGCGCCTCGCCCTCCTGGAACAGGCCAAGGCGCTGCCGTGGGGCGCGGTGTGGGACATGCTCTGCGTCCGGGCTGGCACGCCGCCCGCCGACTCGTGGCTCGCAAACGTCGCGGAGTACGAGGCACGCGTCCTCTCCCGCCGGAGCTGATTCCATTGACCACGGATTTCACGGATGATCACGGATTCATTGCGCAATTCCCCTTCCGTCATCCTGAGCGGAGCGAAGGATCCAGCAGGAAAATCGCCTGCGTCACTGGAGCCAGATCCATCGCACCATTCAGATGACCTCGCCCGAAACCATCCGTGCGATCCGTGAAATCCGTAGTTAACCTTCTGTCATGGACCTGACCCAACGCGTCCTCCCCGGTCCCGACAAGCGCGTGCAATTGATGGCCACGTGCCTCTGCGATGCGTTCTACGACGACGCCGCCCGCGCGACCGTCGAGGTGCTCGAGTATCTGGGCTGCAACGTCGAGTTCCCCGATGGCCAGACGTGCTGCGGCCAGCCGGCCTTCAATGGCGGCGACTGGCCCGCGTCGCGCAAGGTCGTCCGCCACACGCTGCAAGTTTTCGCCGGAGACCTGCCCGTCGTGGTGCCGAGCGGCTCGTGCGCCGCCATGGTTTTCCACGGCGCGCCGCTGGAGTTCGAACATGAGGCCGACCTCCCCGCCGTGCAACAGCTGGCCCGCCGCACGTGGGAACTGGCCGACTTCATCGTCCATGCGCTCGGTGTCACGACCTGGCCCGGACGCTTCGACGGCACCATCGCGCTCCACCGCGCCTGCCACACCCGCGGCACGAAGACCTGCGAAGCCGCGCTGGCGCTGCTCAACTCGATCGCCGGTCTCAAGGTCGTCCCCGTCGGCGAGGTCGAACAATGCTGCGGTTTCGGCGGCACGTTCTCCGTCTCGTTTCCCAACATCTCCACCAGCATGGGTGCGCTCAAGCTCGAGCATGTCCGCGCCGCGCAGCCCGATATCCTCGTTTCGCCCGACATGAGTTGCATGATGCATCTCGCCGGCCTGGCCGCCCGCGAAGGCCGGCCGCTCCGGACCATGCACCTCGCGCAGATCCTCCGCGACGCCCTGAAAAACGGAGGCCAGCTGTGATCTCCTCGACTGTAGGAGCGGCTTTACGCCGCGATCCGTCCACGGACCAGGCCGCCTCGCGGCATTAAGCCGCTCCTACCAGCTGACTCCATGGCCGTCCAACCCATCGACCAGTTCGCCAAAAACCTCCGGCCCGACACGCGGGCCGCGGTCCACGATGGCTCGAAAATCGGACACGAGAAGCGCACGCGCCTGCTCTTCGACCACTTGCCCGACGCCAACCGGCTCCGCGTGCTCGCCGGCGAGATCAAACAGCATGTGGTCGAGAACCTCGACACCTACCTGCCGCAGGTCGAGGCCGCGCTGCAGGCCAACGGCGTCAAGGTCCATTGGGCGGCCGACGCGACCGCCGCGAACGAGGCCGTGCTCTCGATCCTCCGCGCCCGCGGCGCGACGAAGATCGTCAAATCCAAGACGATGGTCTCCGAGGAAACCGCCCTGGAACCCTTCCTCCGGGCCGCCGGCGTCGATTGCCTGGAGACGGACCTCGGCGAATTCATCGTCCAGATCGCGCACGATCACCCGTCGCACATCGTCAAGCCGATCATCCACAAGAACCGCCGCGAGATCGCCACGCTCTTCGAGCAGAATGGCCTTGGCGCCTACAACGACGACCCGGAGACGATTACGCGACGCGCCCGCGCCTTCCTGCGCGCCAAATACCTGGCCGCCGATGTCGGCCTGACCGGCGCCAACTTCGTCAGCGTGGAAAGCGGCCGGCTGGTCCTCGTAACCAACGAGGGCAACTCGCGCTTCTGCCTCGCGGCCACGAAGTGCCACATCGCGATGGTGGGCATCGAGAAGCTCGTCCCGCGCGACCGCGACCTCGGCCTGTTCCTGAACCTGCTCGCGCGCAGCGCCACGGCCCAGCAGCTGACCGTCTACACCGAGTTCATCAACGGCCCGAAGTCCGCCGCCCAGCCCGACGGCCCCGAGGAAATGCACGTCATCCTCGTCGACAACGGCCGCACCACCGTCCTCGCGAGCGAGTGCCGCGAGATCCTCCGCTGCATCCGCTGCGGCGCGTGCCTCAATGTCTGCCCCGTCTACCGCCAGGCCAGCGGCCATGCCTACCGCAGCGTCTATCCCGGACCGGTCGGCGCCGTGCTCTCGCCCTTGCTCGCCGGCGAACGCTTCCCGGAACTCGCCGACCTGCCCAAGGCTTCGTCGCTCTGCGGCGCCTGCAACGAGGTCTGCCCGGTCAACATCCCGATTCCCGACCTGCTGCTGCGGCTCCGCGCCAAGGGCAAGGCCGAGGGCGCGCCGCTCGCCGCCGCCGGCACGCCACCGATGGGCGCCTGGGCGCTGCTCGCTTCGCAGCCGACCGCGTGGAAGGCCGCGCTGCTCGGCGGCAAGCTGATCAACTACCTGCCGACCAAACTGCTCCCGATTCCCGCGCTGCGCGCGTGGGAGGCCAAACGCGAACTCCCCGCGTGGCGCGGCGGCGCTTTCCGCTCGTGGCTCAAGCACCGGAAATCAGCTGGGCCACAAGAAGCACAAAAGTCACAAAATGAGCCCACCCTCTAGTCCTGCTTCTGCGCCTTCTCTGCCTTTTGTGGCCGAACCTGCGTCGCCTTCATCCGTGCCCATCCGTGAAATCCGTGGTTAAGTTTCCCTGATGACCTCCGGTCGCGACACCATCCTTTCCCGCGTGCGCAGCGCCCTCGCGCCGCTGCCGCGGCGCGCACCGCTGCCCGACTGGGAATCGGAACTGGTCGTCATGCGCCAGGCGCGCGGCGCCGTCGACCCATGGACGCTCTTCGCCGAGCGGCTGCGCGGCGTCAACGGCACCCCGCTCACGTCTGCCGGCGAGCTGATTACCCTGCTCGACCGCGGCGGCTGGCGTCACGGCTATTGCGACCCGCAAGTTTGGCCCAAGCTGGCCGCGGCATTTCCGACCAGCTTCACCGTGGAGACCATGTTCGACCGGGCCCGCGTGGACGAATTCCAGTTCGGCATCACGCGCGCCTCCGCCGCCATCGCCGAGACCGGCACGTTGGTGCTGACCGATGACGGCACGGCCAGCCGGCTGGCCGCGCTGGCGCCGTGGGTGCACATCGCCGTGCTTGCGCGCGCCGACATTTTCACGGACGTGCCGCAGGCGGTCGCCGCCCTGCCGAAGGACCCGAATGTCATCTGGGTCACGGGGCCCTCCAAGACGGCCGACGTCGAGGGCATCCTCATCGAGGGCGTGCACGGCCCGGGCGTCCAGGTGGCGCTGCTGATCGATTGAACGTGTGGCGGCGTGGTAGCGCGCGGACTCCGACTCGCCACAGCCCGGCGACGGCGGATCCGCGCCACGGCGGCGAAGGGACTCGCCGCCCTACCCGTTCTTCATTGGAGGCGGGACGCCCTCGTCCCGCGGGTTGCCATTCGCACCTCGTGCATCGCGGGGTGAGGGCACCCCGCCTCCACGCTTGTCGGCCCGCGCCTCGCGGGGTGAGGGCACCCCGCCTCCATCTCCTTGTCCGCCTCCAGACTATGGCGCGCTGGGTGAAATCGGCACCGTCCCCTGAGGGAAATCCCGGCGCCGGCCGTTCGCATTTCTGCTTTCCGCCCGTCAGCCGGGCCACCTAAGCTGCGGCATGGACCAGAGCCCGATTACCCCCGGCAGCGATTCGACCGGGCGCGTGCGGGCCGAACTGCTGCGCCAGGGCATGGCCGACCTTCCCGCCGGTTTGGCGGCCACGCTGCTGGTCGCAGCCGGCCTGGCGTGGGTGATGTCACGTGGACACGACTCGCTGCACGCGCTCGCCTGGTTCGGGGTCATGAGCCTCTTCACGACAGTCCGGCTGTTCCATACGATGATGTTCACGCCCGAGGAACGAGCCGCGGACATTCCGCGCTGGGAGCGGCGTTTCACGCTCGGCGCCTTCGCCACCGCGCTCGGTTGGGGCTACGCCGGCTGGACGATGTACCCACTCGCGGGTCAGACCGAGCAGTCGCTGCTGATCCTCGTCCTCGCCGGCCTCACCGCCGGCGCCACGCGTTCGCTCGGACCCGTGCTCGCCGCCTGCTGGTCCTTCCAAGTCTGCGCCCTGGTCCCGCTCATCGCCCGCTTCTTCATCAGCGGCGAGACGGTCCACACCGTGATGGGTGCGCTCGCGACGCTTTATCTCGCGTTCCTCATGGCGATGGCGCGCAGCTATCACCGCACGCTGGACCACTCCCTCCGGCTGGGTTTCGACTACGGCGAACTCGTGCACGAGCTCCAGGACAAGCAGCAACAACTGGAAGCCGCCAACCGTTCGCTCACCGACGAGGTGGCGCGCCGCCGCGAGATCGAGGCCGAACTGCGCGCCGCCAAGGACAAGGCCGAGGCCGGCAGCCAGGCCAAGAGCGATTTCCTCGCCATGATGAGCCACGAGATCCGCACGCCGATGAACGGCGTCCTCGGCATGCTCGAGCTGCTCCGCAACACGCCGCTCACGCCGGCCCAGCGCGAGCAGGTCGAGACCGCCGCCGGCTCGGCCGAGTCGCTGCTGCGGATCCTGAACGACATCCTCGATTTCTCGAAGATCGAGATCGGCCGCCTCGAGTTCGAACAGATCCCTTTCGTTGTGCCGACGCTGGTCGACGAGACCATCCTGCTGCTGCGACCCGGCGCCACGGCCAAGGCGTTGCGGCTCGACTGGTCGGCCAACCCGGCCGCCGGCACCCGCGTTCTCGGCGACCCCACGCGCTTCCGCCAGGTGCTGCTCAACCTCATTGGCAACGCCGTGAAGTTCTCCGAGCAGGGCGAGATCAACGTGAAGCTGGAAGGCACGCTCGGGGGCGAAGGCGAGCTGCAGCTGGGCGTCGAGGTGCGCGACACCGGCATCGGCATGGACGAGACGACGCTCGCGAACCTGTTCCAGCCGTTCACGCAGGCCGACAGCTCGATGAGCCGGCGCTACGGCGGCTCGGGCCTGGGCCTCGCCATTTCCCAGCGTCTCGTCCAGGCCATGGGCGGCACCATCACCGCGGCGAGCCGGCCGGGCGAAGGCTCGCTTTTCACCTTTTCGGTCCGCCTGCCCGTCGCGCCCGACCAGGTCACCGTCCCGCCCTTCACGCTCGGCGCCAACCCGCCGGAGGTCTTCGACGGGCGGATCCTGGTCGTCGAGGACGACCCGGTGAACCAACGCGTGGTCAAGCTCATGCTCGAGCGCTTCGGCCTCGATTGCCACATCGTCGGCGACGGCACCACGGCGCTCGCAGTCCTGCAACAGGGCCAGTGGGACGCCGTGTTCATGGACTGCCAGCTGCCGGACATCGACGGCCTCGAGACGACCCGTCGCGCCCGCCGCTGGCTCGATGGCCGCCCGCTGCCGATCATCGCCCTGACCGCGAATGTCCGGGCCGAGGACCGCGCGGCCTGCCTCGAGGCGGGCATGGACGATTTCGTCAGCAAGCCCATCCGCACTGACGCGCTGCGCCTCTGTCTCTCGCGCTGGCTCACGCCGGTGCGGTGACGGTTTCCGCGCCGGCGGGAATGAATGGGTGGAGGCGGGGTGCCCTCACCCCGCGAGGCGCGGCGCGCTCCTGGCAACCCGCGGGGTGAGGGCACCCCGCCTCCATCAGTGGTAATCGTGGCTCGCCTGCGCGGGCAGGCCGACGTCGGGCATCGCCTCGATCCGCTCGGCCATGACGTGGATGACGCCCTGCTCGTTCTGCAGCCGGCCGGTGATGAGCAGCGCCGGCTCGAGGTTGATGACCAGCCGCGACTCCTCGAACAGCGCCGGCCGCACGATGGCGTTGGCGTGGCCGGT
>DATJES010000046.1:0-24994 GCA_035496355.1 Lacunisphaera sp.
GCATCAGCCCCACGCCGCGACCCATGACCAACTTCACCAGATCACCCGGCATCGCCCCGAGCGCCATCCGCACGCCGAATTCGTTCATCCGGCGGTCCACCGCATACGCCATCACGGCAAAGACGCCCACGACCGCCAGCAACAGTGCGATCGCCGCCAGCACCTTGAACACCGATTTGGCTCGGTTCTCCGCCCAGAGCTGCTGGTCACGGGCCGCCGTGACCGATACGATTTGTGGGACCACGAGATTCGGATCGTGGGCATAGATGCGCCGACGCAGCGCATCGGCCACGCCTGGGTTGAACTCCCCCTCAAGGCGCACGAAGAACGTGTTGAGGCTACCGGGACTCGCTCGCTCGACTTGGTACACATAGTTGCCCGGTGCTTCTCGCATCCGATCGCGAATGTCCGCCACCACCCCGGCGATTTCCCAACCCTTCCGATCTTTCCCGATCTGGTACTTGCCTGCATGCGCGCGAACGAACTGCCCGACGGGATTCTCGACGCCGGGCCACAACACCCGGGCCAGCGTCTCGTTGACCAGGATCTCGTTCTCGTGCGTGTTATCCGGCCAATGGCCGCTCACCAGTCTGATCCCGGTGACCTGCGGCAGTCCGGGTCCGAATCCGCCGAGTCCGATCTTCACGGATTTTTCCAGGGGTCCTTCCAACTCGACGTTGGTGGAGAAGAAGTACCCCGGCAAAATCACGTCCTGTCCGAAGGCGACGGACCGCACTCCGGCAACATGCTCGAGATCGGCCTGCAATTCATGGCGCCGGGTAAGCTGGGCGTCACGATCCCGCCCGGTCGGATCGCCCGGGGGAAAGACCAGGGAGATTTTGACCAATCCCCTAGGATCAAAGCCCAGGTCCACCTTCTCGAAGTTCTCGAAGGTCCGAATCATCAATCCGGCGCCGGCCAACAGGATCACGGCGAAGGCGGCCTGCAGCACCACGAGCGCAGCGCGAAGCCGGGCCAGTGCCCGGCTCTCGCCCAAGGCCGCCCCGCCATCCTTCAGGCCTGCGTTGATGTCGGTGCGCAGCACGCGGATCGCCGGGACCAAGCAGATCGCAAAACCGGTTGCGACGGTCAGGCCCCCCATCATGGCGATAACCCGCCAACCCAAGGTCCATTCCGTCCAGCTGCGGCTGACCAGACCTGTGCCTCCAACCGAGGTCAACAGGAGCGGGAAAACCCAATTGGCCACGAGCACCCCGGCGACAGCGGCCACCATCGTCAGAACCGTGCTTTCCAAGGCAAGCAGCCGGAAAATGTGAAACCGTCCGCCGCCCAGGGCCAGCCGAATACCCAGCTCCCGGCGCATACCCAGCATCCGCACGAGCATGAGGTTTGAGGCGTTGAGGCAGGCGATGGCGTAGAGGCAGCCTACCGCCGCAATCAGCAGCCAATAGAGTCTGATTGGAGCGTATTGGTGCTGCAGCTCGGACAAACTTGCGATTTCCACCTGCTCTTTGCTGAGCCAAGAGCGCATCGTGGACGGTATGTCGACTTTTATGGCTCGAAGCGCCTCCTGGGCTTGCTTACGGGTCACCCCGGCAGCGAGACGCGCGCAGCAAAAATACTGGTTAGCCCAAGGCTGCGCAGGATTCGACTGGAATACGAGGGGGCGATAAATGCCTCGGTAAAAGTATGACGGTAATTCCTGGCTTTCCGCGAGAATACCCACCACCACACAAACACTTTCCCCCACCCGAATCTTCCTCCCCAGCGCGTCGTCTCGTCCGCCCAAATGCTCCTTCCAGAATTTATACGAGACCATCACCACCTGGTCTGAACCCGCGACGGCGTCGCCCTGTCCGAACTCGCGTCCGCGCCATGGAGCAATGCCCAGCATTGGGAAAAGACCCGGCGAAACGGCCAGCCAGTTGGTTTCCACCGGTTGGTTCTCGATCACCACGTTGCCCATCCGATGGCTGGCGAGTTCCAGCTGGGCGATGGCCGTGTGTTCCGTCTGATAGGCCTGCACCATGAAATCGTAGCGTATTGGGCTGAACGGTTGTTGGTCGCTGTGCCCGCCAAGTAAATAGACGTCCTCCGGCAACCGGCTTCGACGAAACAGAATCCAGTCCGTAGCGCTGAAGATCGCCCCGGCGGCGCCAATGCCCAGCGCCAGCGTCAGGACCGTGACGAACGTAAAGCCGCGGTTGCGCAGCAGGCTGCGGACTACGTAGCGGAGATCGGCCAGCATGAAATGGCGGGGTATTGCTCTTACCACGTGTGGCCCGCACGTTTCTTAGCGTCTGCGAGGAAAAAAGTTCTTTCGGAAGCGGCAAGCCTATTACCTTTGGCCGGGCGCCCCTTGCGGCCGGACCGGGCTTTTTCGCCGTGTCCCGGACCCTCAATCCTGCTTGAAGGTCGGGAGCTCGATGAACCTCTACGACGCCCACCAGCACTTCCAATTCGACTCGCTGGTGCCGCACCATGCAGCCATCGACGCCGATCTGCGCCGCATCGGGCTCCGCCGGGCCGTCGTCAATGCCACGAATGCCGACGAGTGGCCCGTCGTCGCCGACCTTGCCCAGCGCCACGACTGGATTGTCCCGAGCCATGGCGTGCACCCGTGGGACAGCGGCAACCGCGCCGAGGGCTGGCTCGAAGGCTTGCGCGCCGCGCTCGTCGCTGATCCGCGTGCGGGCGTGGGTGAGATCGGCCTCGATCGCTTCATCCTCGGCCTGAAACCCGGCGATCCGCGGATCGAGGGCCTCCGCGTCGCCCCGCTTGCGGAGCAAATCGAGGTCTTCACCGCCCAGCTGGCGCTCGCGGCCGAACTCAACCGCGCCGCGTCCATCCATTGCGTCCAGGCTTGGGGCGCCCTGCTCGAGGCGCTGCACAAGACCCCGCGCCCGGCCCGGGGCTTTCTGCTCCATGGCTACGGCGGGCCGGCCGAGATGATCCGTTCCTTCACCGAACTCGGCGCCTTCTACTCCTTCAACATCGAGCTCACGCAGCCGCAACGCGAGGGGCGGCTCGAAAATTTCCGGGCGATCCCCGCCGATCGGCTGCTCGTCGAAACCGACGCGCCGACCAAGCCGCCGCCGCCCGACCGCAACCGTTTTCCCCTCGGCGACGGCCCCGACGGCAGCGCGGTCAACCACCCGGCGAACATCGTCGTCGCCTACGAGGCGCTGGCGGAACTCCGCGGGGTTCCCCTCGAATCACTTGCCGCGCAGGTGGAACAGAATTTCTGCCGGCTCTTTCTCTGATTCTGGCGTCCCGACGGAATCGCGCCTTTCCACCGCGCACGATTTCTGGTCAGATCGCGCCGCGTTTTGCCTCCCCCACGCAGTTGGCCCGGCGTGAAATCAACATGGCAAATCCAATTATCATTCAGGGGGGCATGGGCGTCGCCGTCTCCGGCTGGCGCCTCGCGCGGACGGTCGCGCAAAACGGCCAGCTCGGCGTCGTCTCCGGCACGGCATTGGCCAGCGTCTTCGCGCGGCAACTGCAGCTCGGTGATGCGGACGGCCATCTTGCCCGCGCGACCGCCGCGTTTCCCGTTCCCGCGGTGGCCGAGCGCGTCTGGCGCCAATACTTCATCCCCGGCGGCAAGCCGCCCGGCACGCCCTTCCGGCTCAACCCCATGCCCGTGCTCCATCCGGGCCCGGCGCTGACCGAGCTCACCGTCCTCGCGAACTTCGCGGAGGTGTTTCTCGCCAAGGAAGGCCACGCCGGCTGCGTCGGCATCAACTACCTCGAAAAGATCCAGCTGCCCACGCTCCCGTCGCTCTACGGCGCCATGCTCGCGGGCGTCGACTATGTGCTCATGGGTGCCGGCATCCCCCGCTTCATTCCGGGAATCATCGACCACTTTGCCCGGGGCGAGCCGGCCGAAATGAAGATCGATGTCACCGGCGCCCAGCCGGGTGACGACTGCCTTTCGATCTTCGATCCGCGCACGCTCTTTGGCGGATCCGCGCCGGAACTGGCGCGCCCGCAGTTCCTCGCCATCATCTCCTCCGCGACGCTCGCCCTGACCCTCGCCCGCAAGTCCAACGGCCGGGTGGACGGCTTCATCGTCGAGGGCGCGATGGCCGGTGGCCACAATGCCCCGCCCCGCGGCCCGCTCCAATTGAGCGCCGGCGGCGAACCCGTTTATGGCCCGCGCGACGTGCCCGAGCTGGCGAAGATCCGCGAGCTCGGCCTGCCCTTCTGGCTGGCGGGCGCCTGCTCGCGTCCCGAAAAACTGGCCGAGGCCCGCGAACTTGGCGCCGCGGGCGTCCAGATCGGCACCGCGTTCGCCTTCTGCGATGAGTCCGGCGTGGCCGGCGAACTCAAGCGGCGCATCTTCCAGCTCTGCCGCGCCGAACCGCTGCGTGTCTTCACCGACCCGTTCGCCTCGCCCACGGGGTTTCCCTTCAAGGTGCTCCAGCTGCTCGGGACGCTGTCCGACGAGGTGCGCTATTTTTCCCGCGAGCGCATCTGCGACCTCGGCTACCTGCGCGAAGTCTACCGCAAGGCCGACGGCTCCCTGGGCTACCGCTGCGCCGGCGAGCCGGTGGAGGATTACGTCCGCAAGGGTGGCGCGCACGCCGACACCGTCGGCCGCAAATGTCTATGCAATGGCCTTATGGCGACTGTCGGGCTCGGCCAGGTTCGTCACGCCCGCGCGGAAGATCCCCTCCTCACGGCGGGCGACGAGGTCGCCCAACTCGCGCGCTACCTGCCCGCGGGACGCGAGTCCTACGGCGCCGCTGATGTCATCCGCTGGCTGTTGGGCGAACCGGCGTTCGCCTGACCAGCCACGATCCGGCGCACGACCTCGCCGGCGGCGACCAGGCCGAACACGCCGGTGACCGACACCGTCGTGCCGAACCCGCTGGCGCAATCGAGACGCAGGTTCGAGCCGGGCTCGGGCTCGTTCGCGCAGGTGCCGTCCGCCCAGGGGAAAACCGGTTTCTCCTGGGAGGAAACGCAGGGAAAACCGTAGCAATTGCCCTCGCCCTTGGCGAAGCCATGGTCGCGGCGCAGCTTTTTGCGCACCTGGCGAAGGAGTTCATCGCCGTGCCCGGCGCCAAAGTCGGTCACGACGATCCGGGTGGCGTCGCGCCGGCCGCCGGCCGAGCCGACCGTGAGCACGGGCTGCCCGCGCTTGGTGCATTCGGCAATGAGCAGCGCCTTGTTCGACATCAGGTCGATACAATCGACCACCCACGAAAACTGCGTCGCGAGCAGCTTGCCCGCCGTCTTGGCGGTAAAATATTCGGCTACAGTCGTCACGCGACAATCAGGATTGATCAGCTTCACGCGTTCGGCGAGCGCCGCGACCTTCGGCCGGCCGATGTTGCCGTCGTGCGCCGGGACCTGGCGGTTGACGTTGGTCAGGCAGACGTCGTCGAGGTCCACCAGCGTCAGCGCGCCCACGCCCGAACGCGCCAGGCCCTCGACGACCCACGAGCCCACGCCGCCGACGCCGACCACGCACACGTGCGCGGCCTGCAGGCGCGGCAGGGCCGCCGCACCATGGAGCCGGCCGATCCCGCCAAAGCGTTGGAGATAGTCCTCTGTCATCTGTCGCGGCGGTCTATGAACGCCGGACCCCCCGCTCGTCAACTCCCGGGCGCGCCCAACGCGCAGGTTTCGCCCTTTGCTGCGCATATTTTGCCGTGCCGACGCTATTAGCTCCCGGCACGCCGGCGCTGCGATTTCGTCATGACTGCGCAGCCCGGCGTCATCGGCATTGGATTGCCGACACCCGGGCGCTAGATTCTGATTCAGCCAGTCCACGCGCATGTCTCCCGATTACAGACCCCATGAAAAGCTACCTTCTCGTCAAGCGCGGCGTGGACCTGCTGCATGACCCGTTGTTGAACAAAGGGACCGCCTTCACCGATGCCGAACGTGACGCGCTCGGCATCCGCGGGCTCCTGCCACCGCGGGTGACCTCGCAGGAAGCCCAGCTCACGCGGGTGCTCGAAAGCTTCCGGCGCAAGACCACCGACCTCGAGAAATACATCTACCTCATCTCGCTGCAGGAACGGAACGAGAGCCTGTTCTACCGCGTGGTGATGGACCACCTGGCGGAGACCATGCCGATCATCTACACGCCGACGGTCGGCTTGGCGTGTCAGCGCTGGGGCTACATTTTCCGGCGTTCGCGCGGCGTTTACATCACCGCCGCCGACCGGGGCAAGATCGCCAAGGTCCTGCGCAACTGGCCGTTCGCGGACGTTCGCATGATCGTCGTCACCGACGGTGAGCGCATTCTCGGGCTCGGCGACCTGGGCGCTAACGGCATGGGCATACCCGTGGGCAAGCTCTCGCTCTATACAGCCTGCGCCGGCATCCATCCGGCCCAGTGCCTTCCGGTCATGCTCGACGTCGGCACGAACAACGACGAACTGCGCGATGACCCGCTCTACATCGGGACCCCGGTCCGCCGCCTGCGCGGCCCGGCGTACGACGAGCTGGTCGAAGAGTTCGTGCAGGCCGTGCAGCACATGTTCCCGCAGGCCTGCCTCCAGTTCGAGGATTTCGGCAATGCCAATGCCTTCGCCCTGCTGCAGCGCTATCAGAATCGCTTGTGCACCTTCAATGATGACATCCAGGGCACCGCCGGCGTCACCCTCGCCGGCCTCTGCTCCGCGGCCCGTCTCTGCGGACGAAAGCTCCGCGACATGCGCATCCTGTTCTATGGCGCCGGCGAGGCCGGCATTGGCATCGGCGAGCTCATCGTCGGTGCGCTCAAGGCCGAGGGCGTGCCCGAAGCCACCGCCCGCCGCCAGTGCTGGTTCTTCGACTCCAAGGGACTGGTGGTGCGCGGGCGCACCGACCTGGTCGAACACAAGCTCCGTTTCGCCCACGAGCATGCGGAGCAGAAGGACCTCGTCGCCGCCATCGAGGACCTCCAACCGCACGCGCTCATCGGCGTCTCGGGCGTCGGTGGTGCGTTCACCGAGCCGGTGGTCCGGGCGATGGCCCGGCTCAATCGGCGCCCCATCGTCTTCTCTCTCTCCAACCCGACCTCGAAGTCCGAGTGCACCGCCGCGCAGGCGTATGGGTGGACCGAGGGCCGGGCTGTCTTCGCCAGCGGCAGTCCATTCGCGCCGGTCACGCTCGACGGACGCACTTATGTGCCGGGCCAGGGCAACAACGCCTACATTTTCCCCGGGGTCGGCCTCGGGGTCCTCGCGAGCCAGTCCGCGCGGGTTACGAACGAGATGTTCTTCGCGGCGGCCCGGGCCCTCGCGGAACTCGTCACTGAGGATGACCTCGCCGTCGGCCGCGTCTACCCCGATCTCGCCCGCATTCGCGAAGTGTCGGCCGCCATCGCCCTCGCCGTGGCCGAAACGGCGTTCGCGCTCGGCCTGGCCCGGATCAACCGGCCGGCCAATCTCGCCGAACACATCCGTGCCCAGATGTACCAGCCGGAGTACACGGACTACATTTAGCCCGGCGTCTCCCCGCCGCCGGCGGTTTGGGGTGCCTTCGGGCGGCCGCGGAGCATTGCCGGCGGCGCGGAATCCGCTAGAGCTTTCCGCCATGGCCCACCATCGCGCGAACGACCTCACGATCCGCCGCTGCGCCGTCGGCGACGAGCACGTGCTGGCGCTCGTCGGGCAGGCGGCGTTTCTCGAGGCCTTCGCCGGGGAGATTTCCGGCCAGGATCTCATGGCCCACTGCCGGCACCAGCACTCCGTGGAGAAATATGCCGCGTGGCTCGCGGACGGGCACACCGCGATCTGGATCGCCGAGGTCGACCCCGGGCGCGCCCCCATCGGCTATCTCGTGCTTACCAGCCCCGACCTCCCCCTGCCCGACCTCACGGCGCAGGACTTGGAGGTGAAACGCATTTATCTCCTGCACCGTTTCCAGGGCGGCGGCCTCGGTGCCCGGCTGATGGACGAGGCGCGCCGGCACGCTGAGGCGGTGGGCTGCCGCCGTCTGCTGCTCGGCGTGTATAGGAAGAATGCCGCCGCCATCGGCTTCTATGAACGTCTCGGTTACCGCCGCGTCGGCACGCGGTCGTTTAAAGTGGGCGAGAACATCTATCAGGATCTCATTCTCGCGCTCGCGCTCTGACGTTTTCTCGCGAGGCCTCGAGGGTGCTGGAGGGCTGGTCTTCCGACCAGCCGCGGCCGGCCGGAAGGCCGGCCCTCCCACTTAGCGCACCAGCAGCTGCTCCACCGCGGCGATGGCCGCGCGCTCCCGTTCCGCCCAGTCGCCGCGGATGAGCGCATAGGGCAAGGCCCGCCGGTCGAGGGCGCCGCGCCAGATGCGCGCCCCTTTCTCGCGATCCGCCGGGTCGGGGAAGCAGCGCTGGGGATCGGACGCAAAGGGCACATCGATGTCGAGCAGGAGATAAAGGGCATAGTTCCGGCAACGCTTCTCCGCGCCGCGTCGAACCTCGTCCGGCGTCGTGCCGTAAAGCAGGTCACTCCACAGCATCGTCGTCAGGGCGTCGGTGTCGCAGATGACGAGCCGCCGGGCCGTCGCGGCCGCGGCGTCCTCGCGCCGCCATTGTTCTCGCGCGATGGGGATCATGTCCTCCAGGCCGAGCGCACCTTGTTCGTCCCAGCGTTCGCGGGCGTATTCCGCGACCAGCGGCGCCTGGAAGTGCCGGGCAAGTTTGCCCGCCAGCTCGGTCTTGCCGGTGGACTCGAAGCCGTACACGGCGATGCGCAGCGGCGGACTCATGCCCTTGCCATTGTCCGCCGCCAGGCGCGCCAGCCCCAGGCGGCCATGATCCAAAACACCAGATACAGGCCGCTCGTGAGCCGGAGGTCCTTCGCCCAATAGACGCCGATCGCGACCGTGTTCACGACGAGCCAGCCAGTCCAGTTCTCAAGCTTCTTGCGCGCCTGCAGCCACTGGGCGATGAGGCTGAAGACCAGGATGAACGCGTCCCAATAGGGCAAGGCCGCATCGGTCGTCCGGTGCATGAGCGTGCCCCACCCCGCCGCCAGCGCCGCCCCGCCGGCCACCCACCATGCGATGGCCCGCGCGGTCAGCCTGGTCACGGGCAGCTCGCTGTGCGTCGCCGTATGCGGGCTGCGCAGCCAGTGCCACCAGCCATAAGCCTGGATGACGAAGAAACACAGTTGCAGGAGCGCATCGGAATACAACTTGGCGTCAAAAAACACCCAGCCATAAACCGCCACCTGCGCCAGGCCTACCGGCCAGCCCCAGATGTCCTGGCGGATCATCAGCCACACGCCGATGACGCCCAGCACGGTTCCGATGATCTCCCAAACGCTCATGCGGCCCCGTCATTGCCCGGCCCGGCACGCGGAGGCAATATCGGTATTCCTCACGCCCCGCCCTGCTGCTTCATCCGGTGCTCGATAAAGGCCTCCAGCGCCTCGCGTGTCACCACATAGTGCGCGGCACACCGCGGGCAGGACAGACGCACGGACTCGTCCTCCCCGAAAAGTCCCATCAAGTCGTCCTTCGCCGCCGCCGTGAGCGTGGCGAGGATCCGCTGGTGATTGCACCCGCAGCGCCATTCGTAGTGGCGCCGCTCTATGCGCGCCAGCACTTCGCGCCCGACCGCGCCGTGGAGGTCGGTCGTCTCGAGCCCGGCAAGCCAGCGTTCATCGCAATCCGGATGACCGATCGCGAGGGCGAAACAGTCATCGCCCAAATCGAAATACCGCGCCGGTCGCTGCTCGCTCTGGCGGTAGTATTCCTCGGCCATCGCGATGGCGTCGCTGCCTTCGAAGGGCACGATGCTGCGTCGCGGGCGCGCCCCGCGGATGGGCACGATGTCGCTGTAGAACACGTTGTGTTCCGCCTCCTTCACGTTGTCGGTGAACACCCGACCGGCGACCAGGCCGTCCTCGTTGTCGCCGGTCAGGAACAGATTCAGCAGCGGCTGCTGGAAATTGACCGTCCAGGCGATGTGCTCCCCGCGCGGCCGCGACGCGCAGTGCAGCGTGAACGCCGCCAGCGCGCCTTTGAAGATCGCGTCCTGCTCCGGCGTACACCGCAGGTGATGGTCGGCCAGATGGAGATAATAATCAGTGAACACCGGGCTCAGGTCGCCCTGCACGAGCAGCACGTTGCGGTGACGGACGAAATCCACCGTCACGACGGCACCATTCGTGTCGGGCGTGGATTCGTCGGGCATGCCTGCAGTGTAGCCAGTTTTCCCGGATGTCCAGCGCCCTCAGGCGCACATGAGGAAATCGCGCCCCTCGGCGTAGCCGCGCCGACCCAGCTCCGCCCGGATCAACTCACGCGCACCCCGGGAAGCCACATAGCCAAGCACGTACGCCCCGTCCGGCGGCGGCAGGCCCGCCGGCGCCGTCACCCGCACGCCGCCGACCGCCCGGCCGGTCTTCCGCGGGTCGATGTCGACATAACCGGCGACCATTACGCCGTGGGCGCCGAGGTGCGCCGCCCGCTTGCGTGTGGGGCGGCCCGCACCCCAGACCCAGACCGGCCGCGCGCCACCAACCCGCTGCAGCTCGCGCGCCACGAATCCCGCCTTCACCGAGAAGAATGCCTCCGGGCTATAGCGCGGATCGACGCGCGACAAGCGGCCGGGGGCGTCGTGCCAAGTCAGCAGTTCGCGCGGGACCTTTGCCATGACCACGCCGGCATCGAGCCAGCGCAGCCACAATTCGTAATCCTCGGGGAAATCGCCCGCGCGGTATCCGCCGAGCCCGGCGACGAGCTCGCGCCGGAACATCACGCTGGGGTGAGCCAGCGGAGATTCAACGAAACGATTCAGCGCGATCTGTTCGGGTGTCACCAGGGCATTGAGCCATTCCACGTGCAGCGCGTAGCCGGCCTGGACCGACCGGTCGCCGCCGAAGCCCACGAGGCACGATACCAGCCCGACCGCAGGATGGGCCGCAAGATAGTCCACCTGGATCGCGAGCCGTTCCGGGTGACACTCGTCATCAGCGTCCAGCCGGGCGATGAGATCGCCGCGCGCCGCGGCCAGGCCGGCGTTCAGCGCCGGCACCAGACCGTGCGCCGGCTGCGCGAGAAGCCGGATGCGGGCATCATCCCGAGCGGCGCGCTCCAGCCAGGCGCGCGTGCCGTCGTCCGACCCGTCGTCGACCGCCACCAGCTCCCAGTCGCGGAATGTCTGCGCCTGGACGCTGGCGACCGCGCGGCCGATGGTGACGGCGGCATTGCGCACCGGCAGGATGACGGAGACGGCGGGCATCGCGCCAAGTTTGAACCGGGAGCCGCGCCCGTCCCGTTCAAAATATGGAAATATGTCATTTCCTCGTTTGCTATCGGGTGCCGGCAAGCGAAGCTTGCGCCATGGCCCCCTCTCATTCCCAGCCGCACGTCGACGAAGAACTGTCGCTGCCCCTGTTCTTCTTTACAGTTGTCGCCTCGCTCGCCGGATTTTACGGGCTGGTTTGGTGGCTCGCGCCCGCCTCGGTCTGGCTGGCACAGGTCAACGCTTCCGTCGGGAGCTTCGCGGTCGCGTTCGTCCTGATGAAGCTGTTCAACTGTTTCGTCGAGTACTTCTTCCACCGTTACGTGCTGCACAAGCCGGTGGTGCCATTCCTCAGCCGCTTTTACCGCCAGCACACGCTGCACCACAACCTCACCCGCATCGCGCGGCGGCGCACGCCTGGCGGCCGCGAGGTGCCGTTCGTCGAGGAATTGCCGCGCGTGGAGAATATCTACCCCATCATCACCACCGAGCAGCGCGAGGCCTCGTTCTTTCCGTGGTATACCCTGGCCGTCTTCGGTGTTCTCACGACTCCGCTCCTGGCCTTGCTGCACTGGCTGGCGCCGTCGTTCCCGTGGTTCCTTGCCGGGTATGCGGCCATGGCGACTTCGCTCGTGTTCTATGAGGTCTTTCACGCGATCGAGCATTGGCCGTTCGAGACGTGGGGCCGGCTCATCGAGCTGCCGCGCTGGGGTTGGTTCTGGCGCCGGGTCTACAGCTTTCACCTGCGCCACCACGCCGTCATCGACTGCAACGAGGCCATTTCCGGTTTCTTCACCCTGCCCGTCGCCGACCTCGTCTTCGGCACGTGGATTTTCCCGAAGTCACTCTACACCGACGGAGGTGAATGGAATCCCGCCGAATTCACCAGTCCGCGCCCCTGTCGCTTCATCCGTTGGTGCGACGAGTCCAGCAATAACATCGTGCGCAACCGGCGCCTGGCCGCGCAGGGCGCCCCGCTCCAGCCCGTCGTCCCGCCCGCTCCCGTCCGGAACTACTCCCAGCTGGAACGCATCGCGCACGGGCTGACCCACGGGCTCGGGCTGGCCGCCAGCGCCACCAGCTTGGTGCTGCTCGTGCTTTTCTCGGTCCTCCGGGGCGGTGCCGCCCACATCACCACCTTCTCGGTCTTCGGCGTCACGCTCGTCCTGCTTTACGCCACGTTTGCGCTTTATCACCGGCGCGAGGACATCGCGTGGAAGCTCGCGGTGCGGCAATATGCGCATGCCGCCGTCTTCCTCGTCATCGCGGGCACCGCCACGCCGTTCCTGCTCGTCGCCCTGCGGGGTGCGTGGGGCTGGTCACTCTTTGGCGTGGTTTGGGGGTTGTGCACCGCCGGGATCGCGTTGCAGTGGCTCTTCGCCGGCCGCTGGCGCGTCGCCACGGTGGTCGTCTACCTGCTGATCGGCGTGCTCGCTATCGTGGCGTTCAAGCCGCTCGTCGCCGGCCTTCCGCCGGGGGCGCTCCGCCTCGTGCTGGCCGGCGCGTTCTGCTACTGCATCGGGATCGCCTTCTACCTCTGGCAGCTGCCGCGCTTCAATCTGGTGCCGCGCCAGCTCTTCCTGCAGGCCGGCAGCGTCTGCCACTTGCTGGCGCTCCTGCTTTTCGTGCTGCCGGGCCGGGCCTGACGCCTCTTCGCCGGACTTCGGCAAGCCGCCGGGGCGCAAAGCGATTTTTGCCGGCTCGGCGGTGACCGCCGGCCCTCCCGGCGGCCGCCGGCGCCGTCAGTCCTTCGAGATCACGCCCTTGCTCTGGAGCTTTTTCACCTTGGGCCGGATGACGAACGTGCAATAACCCTGGCCCGGGTGCTGGTTGAAGTAATCCTGGTGATACGCCTCGGCCGGCCAGAATTTCTTCAACGGCACGATCTCGGTGACAATCGGGTCGTCGTACTCCTTCTGCGCCGCCGCCTTCGCGCGCAGCGCGGCCTCGTGTTGTTCCTTGCTGGTATAGAAGATCACCGAGCGATACTGGTCGCCCTCGTCCGCCCCCTGGCGGTTCAGGGTCGTGGGATCATGGGCCTCGAAAAAGATCCCGAGCAGCTTGTCGTAGCTGATGAGCGCGGGGTCGTACTCAACCTGGATGACTTCCGCATGGCCGGTGCCGTGCCCGCAGACCTGCTCGTAGGTCGGATTATCCGTGGTGCCGCCGGAATAGCCGCTGGTGCTGTGGATGACGCCCGGCACGCGCTGGAACACGGCCTCCATGCACCAGAAGCAGCCGCCCCCGAAGGTGGCAAACTCATGTTTCGACGCGGATTTGTCGGCGGCCTGCAGGGTCATGGCGGTGAAAAGCGAAAGGAGGATTACGGGGAGACGGACCTTCATGAACGTGGGAGAAGGAAAACCAGCTTTTATTCCGGTGCAAACCCGCCCGCGGCGGGGCCGCGGGTAAACTCCAAATTTCATAGGCCAAATCCCAAACAAACGGCCAATTCCGAATCTGGAGATTTCGCCCTTGGGATTTCTTTGGGATTTGGCGTTTGGTCTTTGGCATTTAGGCTCCGCAGCCATGGACGATCCTCGCCTCGACAAATGGCTGTGGTCCGTGCGCGTCTTCAAGACCCGCCCGCTCGCGACGGCGGCCTGTCGCGCGGGCCACGTGAAGATCGGCGACCTCGAGGCCAAGCCCGGTCGCGATGTCCACGTCGGAGAGGTCGTGACGGTGCGGCTCGGCCTCGTCACGCGCACGCTTCGGGTCGTGGCGCTGCCCCGCGCCCGCGTCGGCGCCAAGCAGGTGCCGGAATTCATGGCTGATCTCACCCCCGCCGCCGAGTACGAGCGCGCGAAGCAGGCGGGAATCGAGCACATGCTCGCCCGCGAACGGGGCATGGGCCGACCGACCAAGAAGGACCGGCGGGACATGGGACGTCTGTTCGGTTTCGAGTAAGGGCCGCCACGTTGTCGCGGCGCTCCAACGCGCCTCCTTCACGCCGGCGGCCCCGATTCCGTAGCCGCGCTTGAGCCGAAGGCGAAAGCGTGGCCAGCCGTGGTTCCGCGAGTACCCAGAATGCCGTTCCCCTGTCAACCGCGTCGATAGCCTCTTAATGGGCCCGTAGCCGCGCTTGAGCCGAAGGCGAAAGCGTGGGCCCTTTTTCACAGTGGAATTGAGGCGCCATCGTCACCTGCCCCGCCTGTTGCCTGACGCTTATCGCGGCAGGCAATTCGTCCATTGGACCATGGCTCTCAAAGATCGCCGGACCGGCTGGCTCACTGCGCGATTTCATGGCGCATTTCGCAACATTCTAATGCTTGAAACGCTGCACGCAGTCGTGGTGCCGGCCTACTGCCTGATGCCCGACCATCTCCACCTCATCAGTGTTGGAGTCTCAATCGATGCGGATCAGCGCCTTTGGGCGCGAGCGGTCCGTCGGCGGATCAATTGCTGCCTCGCCCCATGGCAGCTGCAAAAGCAGGCTTTCGACCACGTGCTGCGTCCTGCGGAGCAGGGGCGCGATGCCTTTGCAGCGCTGACGCACTACGTGATCGCGAACCCGGTTCGTGCCTGTCTCACCACGCAGCCCACTGCGTGGCCCTATTCCGGTTCCTGCGTGCCCTCGCTGCCGGACCTTGACCCCAGAAGATGCGACTTTGCCGACCGGTGGTGGCAATTTTGGAACCAAGTGGTAAGCGTAACCTGATTGTAGCCACGTTGTCGCGGCGCTCCAACGCGGCTACTTCACGCCGGTGGCCCCGATTCCGTAGCCGCGCTTGAGCCGAAGGCGAAAGCGTGGCTGCAAATCCGCATGCATCCTACCGCGTGAGCTTCCGGTACTTGATCCGGTGGGGCTGGTCGGCCTCCCGCCCTTTCCGCTTCTTGAAGTCCTCCAGGTAGCCCGCGTAGTTGCCGTTGTAGACGTGGACATGGCTGTCGCCCTCGAAGGCCATGATGTGCGTCGCCACGCGGTCGAGGAACCATCGGTCGTGGGAGATGATGACCGCGCAACCGGCGAAATTCTCGAGCGCCTCCTCCAGCGCGCGGATCGAGTTCACGTCGAGATCGTTGGTCGGTTCGTCGAGGAGGATCAGGTTGGCGCCGCTCTTGAGCACCCGCGCCAGCAGCACCCGGTTGCGTTCGCCGCCGGAAAGCACGCCGACTTTCTTCTGCTGGTCGGCCCCAGTGAACCCGAATTGGGCGCAGTAGGCGCGGCTGTTCACGCTGCGCGTGCCGAGCTGCATGATCTCCTCGCCCCCGCTGATGACCCCCCAGATCGTCTTGTCGTCCTCAAGGGAGTCCCGCGATTGCTCGACATAGGCGGTCTGCACGGTCGGGCCGGTCTTGAAAGTGCCGGCGTCGGGCCGCTCGAGCCCGGTGATGAGCTTGAACAACGTGGTTTTGCCCGCGCCATTCGGCCCGATCACGCCCACGATGCCTCCGGGCGGCAGCGAGAAGTCGAGGTGCTCGAACAGCAGCCGCTCGCCGTAGCCCTTCGCGACATCCTGGGCCTGCACCACGAGCGTGCCGAGCCGCGGCCCCGGAGGGATAATGATCTCGAACTTCTTCTCCTGCTCGGCCACGTCCTGCTTCAACATCGACTCGTAGGCATTGATGCGCGCCTGCCCCTTGGCCTGCCGCGCCCGGGCCGACGAGCGAATCCACTCGAGTTCGCGCGCCATGGCTTTCTGTCGCTTGCTCTCGGTGCGTTCCGCCACCGTGGCGAGCGCCTGCTTCTGCTCGAGCCATGAGGAGTAGTTGCCCTTCCACGGGATGCCGTGGCCGCGGTCGAGCTCGAGGATCCAGCCGGCGACATTGTCGAGGAAGTAACGGTCGTGCGTCACCGCGATCACAGTCCCTTCGTAACGGGACAGGTGTTGCTCCAGCCAGTTGACCGAATCGGCGTCGAGGTGGTTCGTCGGCTCGTCCAACAGGAGGATCGAGGGTTTTTGCAGGAGCAGTCGCGCCAGCGCGACGCGGCGGCGCTCGCCGCCGGACAATTGCTCCACGCCCTGGTCGCCGGGCGGGCAGCGCAGCGCGTCCATGGCCTGCTCGACCAGCGGCGCCACGTCCCAGGCGCCGAGATGATCGATCTGCTCCTGCAGCTTCGTCTGCCTGTCCGTGATCGCGGCGCGCGCGGCGTCGTCCTCCGCCGCGGCGAGTTCGTCCCAGCTCGCGTCGTAGGCGGCCGTCAGGTCGGTCAGGTGCTTCACGCCCTCTTCGACGCAGGCGCGGACCGTCGCGCCGGGGGTGAGGCTGGGTTCCTGCGGCAGGAAGCCCACCGAGTAGCCAGGCTCGAACGCGACGTGCCCGTCGAATTCCCGGTCAAGGCCGGCGAGAATGCGCATGAGCGACGACTTGCCGGAGCCGTTCAGACCGAGGACACCGATCTTCGCGCCATAGAAGAACGACAGCGAGATGTCGCGGAGGATTTCCTTGCGCTCGATCTTCTTCGAGACGCCGAGCATCGAGAAGATGATCTTGGGCGCGGAGTCGGGCTGGGCCATGGCGGAACGCAACGTGGCGGGCGCGACGCGCGCCGACAAGCAGAAGCGGACGACTTCAGGACCGCCCGCGGAGGAAATACGCCACGGCCAGGACCACGAGCACCACGACCGCCCCGATGATCACCTTGACTGCCAGCGGACTGCCCCGCCGGCCGCGCGGGGGCGGCCGATCGCCCAGCGGGTCGACGAGGAAAATCCGCATCTTCTCGGGGATGTTCTTCAGCTTCTGCGGCGGCAGGTACGTGCCCTTCAGGTCGAGCTGGTTCTCGATCTGGGAGTAGATGAAGCTCGACATGGCGATGCCGCCCGGGTCGGCGAGCGGCTGGATGCGCGCGGCCACGTTGACCGCATTGCTGAAGATATCGTCCGAGCGGTCCACCAGCTCACCCAGGTGCAGGCCGATGCGGACCGAGTAGCGATTCTGGGCCGGGACCCACGCGTTGTTGGATTCGACCTCCTGCAAAACGCTCTGGCTGCAACGCACCGCGGACAACGCGGTGGGAAACTCGGCCATCGATCCGTCGCCCAGGAACTTGACCAGGCGACCGCCAAATTTCGGCACTTCGGCCCGCAACAGCTTCTCCAGTTCGCCGACGCAAGCGAGGGCCCGCTCCTCGTCCTTGGCCATCATTGCGCTGTAGCCGACCATATCGAGGAACATGACGGCCGCGAGGCGCCGGTTGGGCTGCCCCATCGCGGGGTTCGTTTGACCGAAACCAGGGTTGGTCTGCCCGAAGCCCGAGTTAGATTGGCCGAAGCCGGGGCTGGTTTGGCCAAAGGAAGGAGAGGTGTCTGCCATGGCTATGGATCATTTCGATAACCGATCCGGCGGGTGGCACAAGGCGGAATCATGCGGGCCTTGTCGCGCGACCTCTTGGCGGGAGGGTCTCCGGGCCCCGCTTCGGCGGCCGCTGGCCGGCCGGCGGTCGATCAAGCTGCCGGCGGCTTCGCCGGGTTCGTGTCCGAGACGCGGGTCTGGGTGGCGGGCGCGCCTTCGACCAATTCCCGGAAGAATTCGGGATCGGCGTTCAGGCGGGCGCGCAGGATGCTGCCGTAAATCTGGGCCTTGGAACTGGCCAGCTCCTGCTTCGTGAGGCCCAGGAGCTCGATGCGCTGCAGGGTCGCGGCGAGCGTCTTGACGTACTTCAACACCAGCGCTGCGTCCGGCCGTTTGCTGGCCTCCAGCCAGGCGCGGAAATCACGGGCCTCGATGCTGGTCGATTCCGCCGTGAAGGCCTCGTAGGCGGACGCCAGCGCCGCGGCGGTCTCGTCCAGGCGATGTTGGTCCTCGCCGATCAGACCGATGGCCGTGGCCATGCTCAACACATCGCGAATGGCACGGTTTTCCACCCGCGCTTCGGCCACCTCGTAATCGGAATCGCGGGGATGTTCGCGCTCCGGCACGGTGATGAACAGGCCCATGCGGCGCTCGCGCGAGATCAGTTCCGTTTGCGTGAGGGAGCGCGCGTAGATGCCGAGTGCCTGCAGCTGCTCGCGCACCGCCGCGGAAATATTGGGTTCCGGCGCCGTGGTCTCCGCCTCGCCGATGGGCACGCTGGGCGTGACAGTCGTGTCCAGCACCGAGCGCGGCGCGGCATTGAGGGAAACCAGCGGCTTCAGGGGCACCGCCGTGGACGTCAGGCCGAGGGCGTCGGTGTCGATGAACGGTTCCCGGTCGCTGACGAAGTTATCCACGGTGAAACCGGGGGCCGTGCTG
This sequence comes from Lacunisphaera sp., assembly GCA_035496355.1. Classification (GTDB taxonomy): domain Bacteria; phylum Verrucomicrobiota; class Verrucomicrobiia; order Opitutales; family Opitutaceae; genus Lacunisphaera. Next base: position 18,317 of record DATJES010000046.1, read on the forward strand.
AGGTCCAGGTAGAGCAGGTTGCCCGGGCGCGGCCGGAACCGGTTGGTCACGACCAAGTCCGCGACATACACGTTGTGCGTCGCCCCGGCGCCGTCGGGCAGGACCGTAACGGCGACCGGGCCGTAAGCGCTCCGGATGTTGCCCGTGTTGGTCTTGTAATCGAAGGTCGCATTGTTCGCAAACAAGGCCGGGGCGAACGCCTCGCGCGTCGGGAATGGGCCGCCTTTCGTGCCGCCATAGTTGATGTTGAAGAAGAACACGGCACCCGCGACCAGGTCGGTGCCCTGGTCGGTGGTCTGGGTGGTATTTCCCCCGATCGGATCGAACGTCGCCGGATCCCGCGAACGAATCTTGATCCCGGCCGTGTCCACGCTGTTCGAACTCGTCGAGCTGGCCAGGACCAGGTAGTCGGCCGCGGCGGTGTTGCTGACGGTGATCCCGTCTTCCGCCGCCGTGCCGTCCGCAATCGCCACGAACGAGCCGTTGCGGACCACGAGGCGCTCGTAGGGCTGGACGGTGATCTTCCGGGCAAACAGGTACAGGTCGCCCACGTTGCTCTTGAAGATGGAGGATCGCACCGGCGCGCCGGTCTTTTCGCTCGTGCCAGTGACAGCGCCACTGCCGAGGCGGATCTCGCCCTGCAGCGAATCGAGGGTCGTGTTGCGCTGCGCCAGGCCCGGCGCGGTGAACTGCAGGAAGTCGTTCTCCCCGGTGGTGCCGGTGCCGATGGAGAGCGCGATGTCGTGATCGGCCTTGATATCGCCTCCGACGACCAGGTAGCGGCCGGTCAGCGCCACCGAATCGAGGCGGGTGTCGGTCGTCCCTACATTGCCGCCGAAGCTGATCGTCGCCGTGGGAGCCGTGATTGTCAGGACCCGGCCGGGCGCACTCAGGCCCTGGGCGAAATTGATGCCCTCGGGCGGGCTGGCGGCGGTGTCGAACACCGCGGCCAGCGCGGAATTGAACGTCAGGTTCGTGTCGAGGGTGACATCGTTGGCGTAGATCTGCGACCCGGTGGTGTCGATCGTCAGGTCCGTGTTCGCCTGGAAGCTGATGGGGTCGTTGACCGTGAGGCTGGCGGAGTTGAAATTGGCGTGAACTTCCGTGCTGCCGGCGGCATCCGTCGTGACATCGCCCAGCCGGCCGGTCCCGCCGACCACTTGATTGAAGACCGTGGCCCCGGAGACGTTCGCGGTCAGTCCGCTGTCGGTCGAGGCCGCATGGAGCGAGGTGTTGCCCAAACCCAGGGAGGCCAGGGACACGTCCGTGTCGAGGGTGTTGTTGAAGGTCAGGGCGGACGCCGTCATCGTGGTCGAAGCCCCAAGGCGGACGGCATCGTTGTAGAGCTGGGGACCGGTGGTCCACACCGCGCCGCCGAACAGCCGGGTCTGGCCGGGGGCGTCGGTCGTGAAGCTCGCCAGGGCGTGTCCGGCCGTGCCGATCGCGCCGAGGAAGAAGGCATCACCCGACACGTTGAAGGTGAGCGCCTGGCCACCGTCGGTTGCGCCGATCAGGACATCGTTGAAACGTCCCGTGGGCGCGACGAAGGTGGTGTTGGCCTCAACCGTCACTGGATCGCCGAAGAGGTAGCTACCAGTGACATTGACCAGGCCGCCGGCCAGCACGGTCGAACCGGTCGCATCGGTAAGGAGGCTGTGCAACCCGCTCGAGTTGCCCACCGCGTCGCTGAAGCGGGTGACGCCGGCGCTGTTCAGCGTCAGGTCACCCACCCCGCCGCTGCCGTTGACCGTCTTGTCAAACGTGATCCCGCCGGGCGCCGTGGCGGTGAAGGTTCCACTCACGATCAGCGGACTGATGAAGTGCGCGGAGCCGCCGGCGGTGATTTGCACGCTGCCTCCATTCGTGGCGATGGCCGCCAGTTGCGCATCCGTGCCCGCCGTTAGCTGGATGCCACCGCTCGAGCTGATGTCCGCCATCTGGATCGCGCCGGTGGCGCCCACCTTCAAGCTGCTGGCGCCGGTGTTGGTGGTGCCCGTTGTCACGACGCTCCCGCCCGCGGTGATCTGGGCGGTACCGCTCGACAGGCTCGTCAAGTTGACGTTACCGCCGGTGGTGATCTTGAGGTTGCCCGTGGAGGTGGCGCCGGTCGCCAGCAAGTTCGTACCGGCTGTGATATCCGTGGTGCCGCCGCTCAGGGTCGCAAGGTTGACGGCGGTGCCGGCATTTATCTGCACCGTGCCGCCACCGGTGGAAACGGCGGCCAGTTGGGCGCTCCCGCCGGCCGTCACCTTCAAGGCGCCGCCCAAGGTCGTAAGCGTTCCGCTGGTGCTGCTCGCGATGTCGGACGCGGCCGACAGGGTCAGGGATCCGGTCCCCGAATTCACCGGGGCATTGATGGTCAGGCCGCCGCCCGTCGAGGTGAGGGCGAGGGCCGAGCCGCTGTTGATCGGCGAACTGATGGTCAGAGAGCCCGAGGACTGGAAATTGAACGAACTCGAGGCCTGTACTCCGGCAAGCGTGATGGAGCTGACATTGTGGAGCGTGATCGCCGCGCCCGCCAGGTTGACTGAAGTGAAATTGTTGCCCGGGTCGTCCAGCGCGATGTCAAAGCCATTGGCATTCAGTGTGGCCAGACCAGAGACGACGGATGGCCCGCTGTCCGTGATCGGACCGTTGGCATTGATGTCGAGGGTGCCCGAGGCGGTCAGGCCGGGCAGGTTGATCGGGGCGTTGTCGAAAATCAGCGTCAGGTTGCGCAAGCTCGTCAGGCCGGCGAGGCTGGTGGTGCTCGGGAAGATCACCGGAACCTTGGCGCCGGCGTTGATGTTGCGGATGCCCAGGTCGCGAATGTTGGCCACGGTGCCGGCCAGGACCGGAGCGTTCACGCCGAGGTCATTCGCCTGCGAGGCGAGGAGAATGTCCGAATTGGCCGTGGTGACGGCGATGGTGGTCGTACCGGCGACGTTGAGCGGACCGCTCTCGGTGATGTGGCTGCCGGCGGTGAGCGTGAAGCCACCGGCGATGGTGGCGCCGCCCAGATTGATCGCGTTCGTGTCGACGAGCTCGACGTCGTTGGCACTGGTGATCACGACGGTGCCGAAATCGTTGGCGTTTTCGAGGTCGATCTCGTTGCCACTGCCGGCGGCGAGGGTCGTGGTGCCGGGCAACGTGAGCACGCCGGCTCCCGAGTGGACGATATTCCCTGCGGTGGTCACGTTGAGGTTCGTTGCCGTGATGGCGGGCAGCAGGACTCCGGCCGCCGTGTTGTTGATCGTCAACGTGCCGAAAGCGCCGCCGGCATTTCCTCCGATGGCGCCGTTGAACACCGCCGCGCCGGTCCCGGTGTTGATCGTGAGGTTGTTCGCTTCGGCCGACTGGCTGTCGAGGGTGTTGTTGAAAGTCGCCGCGCTGTTCGTCGTCGCGAGCGTGAGGCTCGTGTCGATCCGGACCGGGTCGTTGTAGGTCTGCGCGCCCGAGGTCGTCACGTTGGCGTTGATCGTGGTCAGGCCGGGGGCATCGGTGGTGAGGCTGGCCAGCGGGGTGGCGCTGCCCACCGCGGCATTGAAGGTGGTCGTGCCGCTCGAGTTGACGGCCAGGCTGTTGCCGCCGTCGACTGCGCCCGTGAACGTGACGTCACCGCTGGCTGTCGTGACCGTCAGGTTCTTGTTCAACGTCGTCGTCCCGGCGAAGGCGACGGCGCTGTTCGTCGTCGTCAGCGTGGCGTTGTTCGTGCCGATGGAGACGTTGTCGTTGTAGGTTTGCGCGCCGGAGGTCGTCACCGCCCCGCCATTGATGGCTGTCGTGCCGCCGGTGTTGGTGGTCAGGCTGGTGAGCGCGGTAACGCCGCCGACGGCGCCGCCGAAGGTCGTGGCGCCGGTCGCATTGGCCTGGAGAGCGTAGCCACCATTCAGGGTGTTGGAGAACGAAAGGTTTCCGGATCCGGCGTTCAACGCGACGTTGCCCGTGAGCACGGTGGCGGAGGCGAAGGTGATGTCGTCGTTGGTCGTCGTGACGTCGCCCGCTGTCGCGATGCCGCCCGTGGCCGTGATCGAGACCGCTCCATCGGCGTTGATGTCGCCGGTGGCGGGGAAACCCGCCGTGCCCGATTCACTGATCGTGACCGGACCCGCGTTGGTCGTGGTGAGAGGCTGGTTCACCACGAGGTTGGTTCCGGTCAGGCTGACGCCGCCGGCCGCGTTGGTGTCAACTGCGCCATTGAAGGTCGTCGTGCCCGTGCCGGCCGACTGGGTCAGCGTGGCCACCGAGAAGGTCGAGGACGCGGTCACGTTCTTGGCGCTCGCGATCGTGACATCGCCCAAGCGGGTCGTGCCGACGGCACCCGTGAAGGTGATGTTGCCCGCCGTGCCGGCCGTGAGCGAGAGGTCCTCAGCGTTCGCCCCGGCCGTGGTCGCATCGAGCGTGCTCTGGAACGTGATGTTGCCGCCGGTGCCGGTGGTCGCCGTGTTGATGGCGACGGTGCTGCCGGAGCCATTCAGCGTCACCGCCCGGAGGAAGTCGACGTTGTCGGAGGTGGTGCTGATCGTCCGCGAACCGGTGATCGTGACCGGCCCTGCCCCGTTCTGGGTCACCGCCCCGTCGGAGATCACATTGGCGTTGAGGGTCAGCAGGCCCGCGTTCGTGAAGGTCACCGGTCCGCCAGTGGTCGTCGTCAGGTTGGCGTTCAGCACCTGGGCGTTGCCGGTGAGGCTCACCCCGCCGGCCGCGTTGGTGTCGACCGCGCCGTTGAAGGTCGTCGTGCCGGTGCCGGCCGACTGGGTGATGGTCGCCGCACTGAAGGTTGAGGAAGCAGTCACGTTGTTGGCGTTGGCGATCGTGATGTTGCCCAGGCGGGTGCCGCCTACTGCGCCCGTGAAGGTGATGTCGCCCGTTCCGGCCGTCAGGTTCAGATTCTGACCGCCGCCAAGTGTCGAGTTGAAGGCGATCGTGCCGACGCCACTTCCGGTGTTGATCGCCACCGGGCCGGTCAGCGTCGTCGCCGAGTTGTAGGTCACATTGTCGTTGGTGGTCGTGACGTCACCCGCCGTGCTGATGCCGCCCGCGGCTGTGATCGAGACCGGTCCGTCGGCAGTGATGTCACCCGCGGCCGCGAAGCTCGCCGTGCCCGACTCGTTGATCGTCACCGGACCGGTGTTGGTTGTGGTGAGCGTGTTGTTCACCGCAAGGTTGGTGCCCGTCAGGCTGATGCCGCCGGTGGCGTTGGTGTCGGTTGCGCCATTGAAGGTGGTCGTACCGGCGCCGGCCGACTGGGTGATGGTGGAAGCGCTGAAGGAGGATGAGGCCGTGACGTTGCCCGCGGAATTGATGGTCACGTTCCCCAGCCGGGTCGCACCGACCGCGCCGGTGAAGGTGATGTCACCTGTTCCGGCCGTCAGGCTCAGGTTCTGGCTCCCAGTGAGGGTCGAGTTGAAGGCGATATTACCGGGGCCCGCTCCGGTGTTGATGACAACCGGGCCGGCCAGGCTCGTAGCGGAGGCGAAGGTGACGTTGTCGTTGGTCGTCGTGACATCACCGGCGGTCGAAATACCACCCGTGGCCGTGATCGAAACCGCACCGTCGGCGTTGATGTCGCCGGCGATCGCGAAGGTCGCCGTGCCCGACTCGTTGATTGTCACCGGGCCCGTGCCGGTGGTCGTGAGCGCGTTGTTCACCGCCAGGTTTGTGCCCGTCAGGCTGATGCCGCCGGCCGCGTTGGTGTCGGTGGCGCCATTGAAGGTAGTCGTGCCCGTGCCGGCCGACTGGGTCAGCGTGGCTGCCGAGAAGGTCGAGGACGCCGTTACGTTGTTTGCGCTGGCGATCGTGACATCCCCCAGGCGGGTGGTACCGACGGCACCGGTGAACAGGATGTTGCCCGCCGTGCCAGCCGTCAGCGTGAGGTCTTCGGCGTTGGGCGCGGCCGTCGTACCGTCGAGCGTCGACTGGAAGGTGATGTCGCCGCCGGTGCCGCTGCTCGTCGTGTTGATGGCGACGGTGCTGCCGGAGCCGTTCAGCGTCACGGCCCGCAGGAAGTTGACCGCGTCGGAGGTGGTGCTGATCGTCCGCGAACCGGTGATCGTGACCGACCCGGCCCCGTTCTGGGTCACGGCGCCGTCGGAGATCACATTGGCATTGAGGGTCAGCAGGCCCGCATTCGTGAAGGTCACCGGTCCGCCATTGGTCGTCGTCAGGTTGGCGTTCAGGACCTGGGCGTTGCCCGTCAGGCTCACGCCACCGGCGGCATTGGTGTCCACCGCACCATTGAAGGTCGTCGTACCGGCGCCGGCCGATTGGGTCAGCGTCGCGGCACTAAAGGTCGAGGACGCCGTCACATTGTTGGCGCTGGCGATCGTCACGTTACCTAGGCGGGTGCCTCCCACCGCGCCAGTGAAGGTGATGTCGCCCGTTCCGGCCGTCAGGGTGAGATCCTGACCGCCGTCCAAGGTCGAGTTGAAGGCGATCGTGCCCAGGCCTGTGCCCGTGTTGATCGCCACCGGGCCGGTCAGCGTCGTCGCCGAGTTGTAGGTCACATTGTCGTTGGTCGTCGTGACGTCACCCGCCGTCGTGATCCCGCCGGTGGCCGTCAGGTTGACCGTGCTGTCGGCGAAGATGTCACCGGCCGCCGCGATCGTGAGCGTGCCCCCGCCGTTGGCTGTCGCCAGCAGGCTCACCGGCCCGCTCGCGGTCGTCGTCAGCTGGTTGTTCAGCGCGATGTTCTTGGTA
>DATJES010000047.1:0-15464 GCA_035496355.1 Lacunisphaera sp.
GGCGGGTAAATGCCCTCGAGGGCGCGGCGCATCGCCAGCTTGGTCGCGCCGAGGATGTTGTGGGCCTCGATCTCCGCGACGCTCGCCACGCCATAGTGCGCGTGGATTTGTCCCTGCGCCGCCAGTTGCTCGAACTCCGCCCACAACTCCGCCCGCAGTTCCGCGGAAAGCTGCTTCGAGTCGTTGACCCGGCCGCCTTTCGCCACCGCCCAGCGGCCCTCGAGGAACTCCTGCGTCACCAACACCGCCGCCGCCACGACGGGACCGGCGAGCGAGCCGCGCCCGGCCTCGTCGACGCCGATCAGGCCGGCCAAGCCGGGGATCTGCTTCAGGTCGAATCCGCGCAACTGCCTTCGTTTCGCCATGCCCGGTCCCGGTCAGCGTTTCCACTCCGTCTTTTCCTTCGGCACGGGCAGCGGCAGTTCGTCGAGCTTGCCGGCGGCGGCCACGACCTCGTAGCTCGTCCGGAAATGCAGCTTGGCGAAGCGCCCGAGGGCGCGCGCGCCGAACTTCGCCACGATCTCCGCCGCCTGCGCCTTCGCCGCCGCGCCGGCGCCGAATTGGAGCTTCGCGCCAAACTCGCGCGACAATTCCCGCATGGCCCGCACAAACTCCGCCCGCGCCACGACCGACGCCGCGGCGACGACGGGGTCCTCCTCGGCCTTCGGGCGCATGTCGAGGCGGAACCGCTCCAGGCCTTTTTTCTTCAGCTCGCGCTGCACCAGCGGTTCCTTGGAAAACTGGTCCAGCAACCCGCGCCCGACCCATTTTTTCTGGAGCGCCTGCCCCAGGGCGGTCGCGTGCTGCCAGGCGAGCAGCCGGTTCAGGTTGGCGTGCGGTTTCAACATCAGCTCGTTGTACTTCGCCATGCCGCACTGGCAGGTCTCGACGACCACGCCCGGCGTGCCGCGGATGAGTTCGTCGAGCTTGAGAATCTGGGTGTCGACCACGGTCTTGCTGTCGCGCACGCCGGCGTCGCGCCAGGCCTCGATGGCGGCCTTCTCCGCCACCACCGTCGCCGCGACCACCGGACCGAACAGGTCGCCCTTGCCGCTTTCGTCGAGTCCGGCGTGCGGCTCGAACCACTCGGGATGATGCACGTCATCGTAGCCGAGCCGCGCCATGCCCGTCACCTCGGCCTCGAGCACGTTCTGCACGAAGTCCTCCGTTTCCTTGCCCGCCACGACCACCTTGCCGCTGGTGTAGGCCGTGACGTTCACCTTCGGGCCTTTGAACGCGAAGCGCGCGTACGCCACCTCGACGTCCGGCCAGTGCTTCGCCTTCAGCACCGCATGCAGCTTCTCCATCTGGGCGTCATCCAGCTTGAGCGTGTAGATCGTGACCGCCTTGGGCTTTTCCTCGTCGGCGTCATCGCGGTAGTTGGCCATGGGCAGTACATGGCCACAAAAAGCCGCAAAATCACACAAAAATTCACGTGTGCCCCCGGGAGGCCGCGGCTTGGAGCTTGTCAGCGGCAACCCCGTGCGAAGGCTGAAGCCCTTTCGTGGTCGCCGTCGAAATTCCCGTCCTCCGTCGCCGGCGCGCCTTCCAGCGCGCGCTGCATGCCTGGTATCGCGTGCACCAGCGCCGGCTGCCGTGGCGGACGGAACCCTCGCTCTATCGCACCGTCGTCTCCGAGTTCATGCTCCAGCAGACGCAGGTGAAGACGGTCCTGCCGTATTTCGACCGCTGGATGGCCGCTCTGCCGGACTTCGCCGCGCTGGCGGCCGCGCCCGAGGCGCGGGTCCTGAAGCTGTGGGAAGGACTCGGCTACTACTCGCGCGCCCGGCGCCTTCATGCGCTCGCCCGGCAGCTGGCCGGCCGGCCCGATTTCCCGCGCACGGCCGCCGGCTGGCTCGAGTTGCCCGGCATCGGGCCCTACACCGCCGCGGCGATCGCCAGCATCGCCTGCGACGAGCCCGCCGCCGTGGTCGACGGCAACGTTGTCCGCATCCTCGCCCGGCTGGCCGGCGTCACGCGCCGGTTTCGCGACGGCGGCGAGGCGGTGAAGTATTTCACGCCCCTGGCCGCCGGCCTCATTCGCGGCGCGCCGCCCGGATTGCACAACCAGGCGATGATGGAGCTCGGCGCCACCGTCTGCCTCCGGCAATCGCCCCGCTGCGGAGCCTGCCCGGTGGCGCAGCTCTGCGCGGCGCGCGCCGCCGGCTCCGCCGCCGCCCTGCCCCGCTTCCAGCCCCGGCGCGCCGAGCCGATGTCCGTAATACGAATTTTCTGCATGAACCGCGGCCGGCTCCTCCTGCGCCGGGAAGACGGCAAGGCGAAACGCCTGGCGGGACTCCATGAGCTGCCCGCGGCCGTCGATCTCGGCGTCAAGCCCGCGGCCGCCTCGCTGCTTGCGACCAAGAGGAGGGCGATCACCCGGTTTCAGGTCACCGAAGCCATTCATGCGGTGCAGCCCAGCGCGAAGCTGCGGGAGCGCGTGTCCCGCGACCAGACACTCGAATGGATCCGAGTCGGGGACCTGGGCCGCGTCACCCTTTCCGGCCCGCATCGGCGTTGGATCGGCGAACTGCTGGCCCGAGTTCGCGGCTCAACTTTCCGCGGGTAGGGGCGGCGACTCCGTTCGCCGCCGCGGCGCGCAGGGGACTGCGCGCCCTACCTCAAATCACGGATACGGCCGATGTCCGCGCACTAAATGTCCTTCACCCGAACCGCTGCGCCACGAGATCCTCGACGTGCCGCTTCGAGGCCAGGACCTCGTCCACCGTGAGCCGCGGGTTGAGTTCGATCACCAGCGTGTGCTCCGGCCGCCAGAACGAGCTGACCATGTTGAAATCGATCTTGCCGCTGCCGATCGGCTGGTGGTCGTGCCCCGCGGCGTTCACGTCGTGGAGATGGAAGCCGATGGCGTTGGGGGCGTTCTTCCCGAGGTGCTCGCGGTGGTCCAGCAGCCCGAGGTTCTGCTTGATCTGGGCGTGCCCGGCGTCGTGCCAATAACCGCAAACGGCCGGCTTGGCGAGCCAGGCGAGGAGCTCGGCATGGTCGGCATCGAGTGGCAGCTCCTCGAATCGCTCGCGATTCTCGAAGCCGAGTTTCACCTGCTTCTGCCCGGCATAGCCCGCCAGTTCGACCAGGCCCTGCCGGGTGTTCTCCCAATAAGGCGGCATCCGCGCCCGGAGCTTGGCGAGTGCCTTCGCCAGCAGGCGGCCGTAGGCCTCGTCCTTGGCGGGTTCCTCCGCCGCCGGCGTCCGCCCCGCAAAATAGGCCTCGATCTTCCGCGCGGGATTGAACCAGAAGAATTCGACCGCCCCGAGGTGCACGACGACCTTGGCGGCACCGACCTGGTGCGCGAAGTCGATCGTCCGCTTGCTCTGGCGCAGCCACATGTCGCGCTCCCGCGCATCCCGTGAGGAGGGCATGTAGAGGTTCGGCGCCGCGTGCATCACGCCGGACGGCAGCGGGCAGAAGTTGTGGCAGGAGGCCACCTTGACCACGCCCTCCTCCACCGCGCGGAGGATGCCGGGCACCAGGGTGATGCGGATGCCGTGGCTGAGCTCGACCCACGTGAAGCCGAGGCCCGCGATCTCCTGGAGCATCTCGTAACCGTCCTGGTGCCGGTGCGAGCACCAGCACGTGGAGAGGGCGACGATGGGCTTCATTGGGCGGAACTAGGACAGGACGCGCCATGGGACGCAAGCCGACCGCACCGGCCACGCCGCGGCCCGCGCGTCGCCAAAAAAAACGGCCCCGTGTCATCGACACGGAGCCGCGAAAAAACCAGGCCAGAAATTATTCGGCGTAACGGCGGCGCAGCATGCAGGTGAAGGCCATGACCTTCTCCTTGCGGCGGCGGCGCTCCGAGGGTTTCTCGGCGTAACGCTTCATGCGGACATCCTTGATGATGCTCTCGCGCTCGAGCTTCTTCTTCATGCGGCGCAGCGCACGGTCGATCGGCTCGTTCTTGCGCATCTTGATCTCAATAGACATGGAAAACAGGCGGGATGGTGGTGAGGAAAACGTGCAAAAAGCCACCCGCTCACGCCACCGTCAACCCCAATCTTCTCCCCCGGGACAACACCGCCCACCGCGCCTCGGGCCGGCGGTCCGGACACTGGCGGCCGCCACCGGCATCTTTGCGCTAAGCCATTTCGGAGAATGAGCTTACGCTTTCCGGCTTGCGGGGGCCCGGACGCGGCCTTCCCATGACCCACCGTGGGTTCCGCCGACCAGAATTTCGTCCACCTTCATGTCCACAGCGACTACAGCCTCCTCGACGGTGCCTGCCGGATCGACCGCCTGATCGGGCGCGTGGCCGAGCTCGGCCAGAGCTCCGTGGCGTTGACCGACCATGGAGTCCTTTTCGGCGCGGTCGACTTCTTCAACGCCGCCAAGGCCAAGGGCATCAAGCCGCTCGTCGGCTGCGAAATCTACCTCGTCGAGGGCTCGCGCCTGGAAAAGACGGCGCGGATCGAGGGCGAAAAAAACATCTTCCACCTGGGCCTGCTGGCGAAGAACGCGCGGGGCTACGCCAACCTGCTCAAGCTCGTTTCTGATGCGCACCTGAACGGGTTCTACTACAAGCCGCGCACCGACCTCGACACGCTCGCCGGCCACGCCGAGGGCCTCATCGCCTTCAGCGGCTGCCTGGCCGCGCTCGTGCCGCAGCTGCTCCTGCAGAACCGCTGGGAGGATGCCCGGAAGGCCACCGGCCGCTTCGTCGACATGTTCGGCCGCGATAATTTCTTCATCGAGCTCCAAGACCACGGCATCGCCGAGCAGCACCGCATCGCCCCGCTCCTGCTCAAGCTCGCCGCCGAGTTCAAGCTGAAGGTCGTCGCCACCAACGACGTCCACTACGTCAACGCCGACGACGCGTCGCCGCACGACACCATGCTGTGCATCCAGACCGGCGCGAAGCTCGAGGACGCCAACCGCATGCGGTTCGACACGCCGCAGTTCTACCTGAAGTCGCGCGACGAGATGCAGCGGCTGTTCGCCGAGGTGCCGGATGCGATCGTCAACACCCAGGCCGTCGCCGAAATGTGCGACCTCAAGCTCACGTTCGGCGAGAACCGTTACCCGAAGTTCCCGCTGCCGCCCGAGATCAAGGTCGACAAGCCCGCCTACCTCCACGAACTCTGCGTCGCCGGCCTGCAGCACCGCTATGGCGTCGACTATAGCCGCGCCAGCCGGGCGCAGGACCCGGCCCTGGCGAAGACGCTCGTCGCCCGCCTCGACTACGAGCTCGGCATCATCGGCAAGACCGGCTTCGTCGACTACTTCCTCATCGTCTGGGATTTCATCCGCTGGGCCAAGGAGCACGGCATTCCCGTCGGGCCGGGCCGTGGTTCCGGCGCGGGCTCGCTCGTGGCGTATGTCCTCGGCATCACCGACATCGAGCCGTTGCGCTTCGGCCTGCTCTTCGAGCGCTTCCTCAACCCCGAGCGCGTGTCGCCGCCGGACTTCGACATCGACTTCTGCATGCGCCGCCGCGACGAGGTCATCACCTACGTCCGCGAGAAATACGGCCGCGAGTGCGTGGCCAACATCGTCACCTTCGGCACCCTCGGGGCCAAGGCCGTCATCCGCGACGTGGCGCGCGTCCACAACCTCCCCTACGCCGACGCCGACCGGCTGGCCAAGATGATCCCCGACGAGCTCAACATCGAGCTCCAGTCCGCGATCGACAAGTCCGCCGAGCTGCGCGACGCCATCGCCGCCGACCCGTTGACCAAGAAGATCGTCGACCAGGCCCTCGTGCTCGAGGGCATGGTGCGCAACACCGGCAAACACGCGGCGGGCATCATCATCGCGGACCGGCCGCTCAGCGAATACGTGCCGCTCACGCTGCAGGAAGGCGACATCACCACCCAGTTCGCCATGGATCCCGTGCAGAAGCTCGGGCTCCTGAAGATGGACTTCCTCGGCCTGCGCACGCTCACGATCATCCAGGATGCCGTCGACAGCATCCGGCGCACGGCCGACCCGAAGTTCGACATCGAGACCGTGGCGCTCGACGACGCCCGGACCTTCGCCCTGCTCAACTCCGGCCGCACCACCGGTGTCTTCCAGCTCGAATCCGGCGGCATGCAGGGCCTCTGCCGCCAGCTCAACGTCAGCTCGGTCGAGGAGATCGTCGCCCTCATCGCGCTCTTCCGCCCGGGCCCGATGGACCTCATCCCCCAATACATCCGCGGCAAGCAGGACCCAACGACCATCTCCTACCCGCACCCGCTGCTCGAGGATGTCTGCCGCGAGACCTATGGCATCATGGTCTACCAGGAGCAGGTCATGGAGGCCGCCAAGATCATCGCCGGCTACACGCTCGGCGGCGCCGACGTTCTCCGCCGCGCCATGGGCAAGAAGAACGCCGAGGAGATGGAGAAGCAGCGCAGCGTGTTCGTCGAGGGCGCGAAAAAGACCAACAACATCCCCGAGAAGAAGGCGCTCGAGATCTTCGCCCTGCTCGAGAAGTTCGCCGGCTACGGCTTCAACAAGTCGCACTCCGCCGCGTACGCCATCCTCAGCTATCGCACCGGCTACCTGAAGGCGAACTACCCGGTCCAGTTCATGGCCGCCGTGCTGACGGCCGAACTCGGCAATTCCGACAAGATCTCGCACTTCGTCGCCGAGGCCGAGGCCATGGGCCTCAAGGTGCTCGGCCCCGACGTCAACGAGTCCCGCGAGGCGTTCACCCCGGTCGGGGAGAAGATCCGCTTCGGCCTCGGCGCGATCAAGGGCGTCGGCGAGGCCGCCGCGCAGAAGATCATCGCCGAGCGCGAGGCCCACGGCCCCTACCGGGATTTCCTTGATTTCATCTCCCGGGTCGACAGTCGCGCGATCAACAAGCGCGTGCTCGAATGCCTGATCAAGACCGGCAGCTTTGATTTTTCCGGCGAGCGCCGCGGCGTGCTCTTCGGGCAGGTCGACGAGGCCATGGCGGCCGCCGCGGCCCGCCAGCGCGACGCCGCCGCCGGCCAGCATTCGTTCCTCGATGCGCTCAGCGAACCGGCGCCCGCGGGCGGCGGGGCGTCCTCACCCCGCTCCGGCGGCAATGGCAACGGCCGCCACGTCGACTTCACGTCGGCGGAACGGCTGCAATTCGAGAAGGAACTGCTCGGCTTCTACATCTCCGGGCACCCGATGAACGCCTTCGAGGGCCTGGCGGAGGCCGTCAGCACCCACACCGAGGAGCAGGTGCTCGCCGAGGGCGACCGGATCGAGTTCCGGCTGTGCGGGGTGGCCAGCGGCATCACCAAGAAACTTTCGCGCCGCGACAACCGGCCCTGGGCGTTCTTCAACCTCGCCAGCAAGCGCGCGACCGTCCCGGTCAACATGTACGCCGACGCGTTCGAGAACTACGGCCGCAGCCTGGCGGAGAACCAGCCCGTCGTCGTCCTCGGCACGGTGTTGCGCAGCCCGGACGGCGTGCGGCTCAACGTCAAGGAATGCTATCCCCTCGACGGCTACCTGCCCACGGCGGTGCGCAAGGTGACGTGGCTGCTCAAGCCCGACCATCCCGATCTGCCGGATTTCCTGAAGAAACTTCGCGCCGCGATCGACGCCGCCAATGGCGACACGCGCGTCGAGCTCGCCTTCCTGTTCGAGGAGCGCGCCGCACCCGTCGCCGAGGTCGCTTCCAGCCTCAACTGGCGCGTCGCCCCGACCGTGTTCCAGGAGCTGCGGGCCCACGCCGCCGTGGCCGGCACGGTCGTGGAGCCGCGCCGGCCCGAGCTGAAGGAGCAGCGCCGCTGGGCGAAACGCTGAGGGGTGGCTTTGCCCGGTAGGGCGCGCAGTCCCTTGCGCGCCGCCGCCAGCACGGCGCGGAACGGAGTCCGTGCCCTACCGTCGACCGGCAACCCAAAACTTCGCTTCCGTTCGCGCGCCTTTCCGGTTTTGTTCGCCCTATGTCCGACTCTGCGATTCTCGACCAGGCCGCCCGTGTCGTCGGGCTCGCGATCGCCGGCACCCCGGCGGACCAGGCGCTGCGCGAATCGCTGACCGCGGACCGGCATTTCACCGCGCCCGCGGCGCGCCGGGCGGTCAGCCGCGCCGTGTTCGCCTATTTTCGCTGGTGGCGCTGGCTCGCGCCGAAAGATTCCCTGCAGAAGCAGCTCGCCGCCGCGCTCGACTTGCAGGAGCGGTTCAACCGCGACCCGGCGTCCGTCAAACCCCAGGCGCTCGCCGCCCTCGGCGTGCCCGACTGGCTCAAGGACGAAATGGATGCGATTCCGCCGGCGCTGCTGGTCCAGCTACAGCAGGAGCCCGTCCTCTGGATCCGGGCCAAGGCCGGCACCGGCGTCGAGCTGGCGCGGCGCCTCAGCCACCTGGTGCCGGCGCCGCAGTCGGCCGATGCGCTGCGCTACGCGGGGACCACCGATCTCTACCGCACCAAGGAATTCCAGGCCGGCGCCTTTGAAATCCAGGACCTTGCCTCGCAGCTCGTCGGCCTCGCGTGCGCCCCGCAGCCGGGCGAAACGTGGTGGGATGCCTGCGCCGGCGAGGGCGGCAAGATGCTGCATCTCTCCGACCTGATGGGCAACAAGGGCCTGATCTGGGCTTCCGACCGCTCGGCACGCCGGCTGGCCAAGCTGAAGGAACGGGCCGCCCGCGCCCGGGTGTTCAATTTCCGCGCCGCCTCGTGGGACGGCGGCCCGCGCCTGCCGACGAAAACCCGGTTCGACGGCATCCTGGTCGACGCGCCCTGCAGCGGAATCGGCACCTGGCAGCGCAACCCGCATGCCCGCTGGACCACGCAGCCGGCGGACGTGCACGAACTCGCGGCCGTCCAGCGGAAGTTGCTCGACCAGGTCGCCGGTTCGCTCCAGCCGGGCGGCCGGCTCGTCTATGCCGTTTGCACGCTCACGCGCGCCGAGACGACCGCCGTGGCCGACGCCTTCACCACCGCGCACCCGGAGCTTGACCGGCTGCCAGTTTCTGGCGCTCAGCCCTCAGCGCTCAGCCCTCAGCATTTCTTGTGGCCGCACGAACTCAACGCCAATGGCATGTTCATCGCCGCGTGGAAAAAGCGGTAGGGCGCGGACTCCGCTCCGCGCCGAGGCTTGACGGCGGCGAAGGGACTCGCCGCCCTACCCTCCAGCCCGTTTCCTCCGTTGCCTCCTGTGCAAAAGATCACCGGCGAGACCGTACGCGACGACTTCAACTCGATCAACACGGTGCTGCACTACACCCGCGCTGCGCACGCCATCGGCCTTTGGAAATCCGAGCGGGCGATCATCACGCGTTACCTGCCCGACCGGTCGGCGGAGATCCTCGAGGCCGGATGCGGCGCGGGTCGCGTCGCCGTGGCGCTGCGCCAGCTCGGCTACGAAAACGTCACCGGATTCGATTTTTCGTCGGAGCTCGTCGAGCAGGCCCGCAACCTCGCCGAGGAGCGCGGCCTGGCCGACTTGATTTTCCACCAGGCCGATGCGACGAGGCTCGGCGACTGTCGCCCGATCGCCGACCGATCGTTCGACGGGGTCTTGTTCTTGTTCAACGGCATGATGCAGATACCCGGCCGCGAGAACCGCCGCACGGCCCTGCGCGAACTCCACCGGGTGTGCCGGCCGGGCGGGCATCTCATCTTCACCACGCACGACCGTGACGACCCCCGCGAGGCGGCGGCGTGGGCGCGCGAGGCCGAACTCTGGGCCCGCGGCGAGCAGAACCCACGGCTCGCCGAATTCGGCGACCGCTATTTCACGGACGACAACGGCAACACCTTCATGCACCTGCCGGACCGGAAGGAGATCTTCGAGGACCTCGCCGCCACCGGCTGGGTGCACGTCAACGACCGCATGCGCGACGAGCTCGCCAGCGAGACGCCCAAGGTGCGGAATTTTTCGGACAACTGCCGGTTCTGGGTGGCGAGAAAGTAGGACCGGTAGGGCGCGGACTCCGTTCCGCGCCGGGGGGACGGCGGCGAAGGGACTCGCCGCCCTACCCGCGCCAGCCACCTCCCCGCCGCCCTACCTACCGCGCCAGCATCGCTTCCAGCTTCGCCTTCGCCGCCGGCCATTCCTCGGCGGTGATGCTGAACATGGCGGTGTTGCGCACGTAACCGTCGAACCGCGCCTGGTACTTGCGCAGGATGCCCTCGAAGCTGGCCCCGATCCGGGCGATGGCGGCACGCGAACGGGCGTTGCGTTCGTCGGTCTTCAGCTGCACGCGCACGGCGCCGAGTTCCTCGAACGCGTGCCGCAGCATCAGGAATTTCGCCTCGGTGTTCACGGCCGTGCGCTGAAAGCGCGGTTCGATCCAGGTCCAGCCGATCTCGAGTCCGCGGTTCGGCCGGCGAATGTCGATGTACCGCGTGGAGCCCACCACCCGGCCGTCCGCCTCGAGGACGGTGGCGAAGGCGACCTCGGTGCCCGCGGCCACGCCGGCGACGGCGGCGTCAATCCACCGCTCGACCTCCGCCACGCTGGTCGGCTGGGCGACGAGCATCCAGCGCCAGATCTCCGGGTCGCGGCTGGCCGCAAAAATGCCGTCGGCATGACGGCGTTCGAGCGGCTCCAGTCGCACGGTGCGGCCATTGAGCACGACGGGTTTGGGGGCAAAGGCGGGAGTCACGGCGGCGAATATGGCGGGCCACGGCGCCCGCCCAAGCTTTAATCAGTCCGGACCCGGCACAGTGGTGGGATTATCTAATACCGCGTTGTCGTTCTTGCCCCGGCGAGGAGCCGCCCCAAGCTTTGCCCCATGTTATCTTTCATCACCGACCGGTCGCTGCTGTGGGTCGGAGCCCTCCTCTACCTGGCCGGCTTCGTCACCGGCCTGATTGGGCTGACCAGGCGGCAGTTTCCCGGCCGCCTGCGCAAGACCCTGAACACGCTGCTGGTGATCGGCTGGCTGTGCCAGTGGGGCGGGCTTTACCTGCGCGGCATGGACGTGAAGGGCTGCCCGCTGGGCAACACGTTCGAAATCGTCCAGTTTGTCGCCTGGTCCGCGATGCTGCTGTATTTCTTCGTCGGCACCGCCTTTCGGGTCAGCCTGCTCGGCTTGTTCACCGCCGGCTATGCGGGGTCGCTGGCGGTGTTATCGCTCCTGATCAAACACTGGGACCTGGTCCGCGGCCAGAAACTCTTCGGCGAAAATCCCTGGATCGAGGCGCACGCCGCCATCGCCGTGTTCAGCTACGGGGTCTTCGGCCTGCTCGCGCTGACCTCGATCATGCATCTCCTGCAGACCTGGAGCCTCAAGCACAAGAAGCTCGACGGCATTTTCTGGTTCCTGCCGTCGATCGTCCAGCTCGACCAGATCAACTTCCGGCTCATCCTGCTCGGCGTCCTGCTGCTGACCGTGTCGCTCGGCGTCGGCGCTTCGTGGTGGGTGCGCGACACCAATTCGGTCCACCTGCCGAAGCTCATCGTCACGGTGGGCGTCTGGTTCTGCTACCTCGTTGTCCTGTTGCTCCGCTGGCGCGGCCGGTTGGTGTCGGTGCGGTTCGCCTGGGTCTGCCTCATCATGTTCTGGCTGGCGCTGCTGTCGCTGGGTCCGGTGAACTCCAACCGGCACGGCTACCGGCCGGTCACGTATCTGCGCTGAACGATGGATCCGTCCACGCCCGTCCTTTTCGAACTCGGCGCCAGTCATCACACCGCCCCCCTGGCGGTGCGGGAGAAGATCGCGCTGGACGATGCACGCGCCGCCGACCTCGCCGCACGCCTGCGGTCCACCGCGGGCATCCGCGAGTTCGCCATGGTCAACACCTGCAACCGCGTCGAGCTCTACGGCGTCGCCCAGGACCCCGCGGTCATCGCCGCGATGCGCGAGACCTTCTGCGCCGTGACCGGCTGCACCCTGACCGAACTCGATTCCGCCCTGACCCTGCGGCAGAATCACGATGCCATCGCGCACCTTTTCTCCGTCGCCTCCGGCCTCGATTCCCAGATCGTCGGCGAGACCGAGATCCTCGGCCAGGTGAAGCAGGCGTACGACGGTGCGCTCGAACGAAAATGGACCGGGCCCGTCCTGAATCGCGTATTCCAGAAGACCTTCCAGGCGGCCAAGCACATCCGGACCAACACCGCGATCGGCGCCGGGCAGATCAGCATTGCGACGGTGGCGGTCGACCTCGCCGGGCGCATCTTCGGCCAGCTGGGCGATACCAAGGTTCTCGTCGTCGGCGCGGGTGAGATCGGCTTGAAGACCGTGCAGGCCTTCCAGAGCCGGGGCGCCAAGTCGATCACCGTCGCCTCCCGCACGCTGGCGAAGGCCGAGGAGGCCGCGGCCGCCGCGGGCGGCTGGGCCATGAGCCTGGCCGAACTGCCGGAGGCCGTCGCCGCCTCCGACGTCATCGCCAGCTCGACGTCCGCCCCGGGGTTCGTCCTCACGCGCGACCTGATCGCGGCCGCCATGAGACACCGGCCGGCGCGCCCGCTGTTCCTCATCGATTTGGCGCTGCCGCGCGACGTCGATCCGGCCGCGGCGCAAATGTCGAACGTCTTCCTCTACAACCTCGACGACCTGGCGAAGATCGCCGAGAGCAACCTCGCCCAGCGCGAGGCCGAGGTCGCGAAGTGCCGCGCCATCGTGGCGGAACGCACCGCCCAGCTCTGGCCGGCCGTGGCGCACTCCCTGAACCATCAGGGCTGATCCGGACGCGGGCGCCCACGCGCCGCGCGTTCAGATATTGGAGGCGGGGTGCCCTCACCCCGCGGGTTGGCGGCTTCGCAGGTCATGCCTCGCGGGGTGAGGGCACCCCGCCTCCATTGTTCCGACAAACACGCGAACCACCCGAAAAGGAGGTTATTTTCCCCTTCATGCTAGCGTGAACCCATAGTCTGGTTGGCCGCATGCATCTGCCACATTTTAAGCCGTTCAGCAAACAGCCCTTGCTCTTTCTAACCACCTGCGTCGCCGGCCGGCGCCCGCTGCTTGCCAATGATGTCGCACAAAAAATCATGTCCACGATCTGGGCGCAATCTGCTGCCATGGACGGCTGGAATGTCGGGCGTTATGTCTTGATGCCCGATCACGTTCATTTTTTTGCAGTGCCCACGCTCCAAGGCAAACCGCTCGCGGAATGGATGAAGTTATGGAAATCGGTGTCGGCCCGGCGACTGGTGGCAGTCGGTGTCGCCTCTGGTCCCGTCTGGCAGGCCAGCTACTTCGACCATTTCGTCCGTTCGGCGGACGCGTACGTTGAGAAATGGGAATATGTACGACGTAACCCGGCGCGTCAGGGGCTTTGCCTCAATCCGGACGACTGGCCGTATCAAGGCATCATTCAAGATTTGGAGTTCAGGACCTGATATCTTGGAGGCGGGGTGCCCGCGCGCCGCGCGTTCGGTTATTGGAGGCGGGGTGCCCTCACCCCGCCTCCAAACAGAGTCAGAGCTGCCGCGCCAGCCAGTCGGCGGCCGAACCGTTCGTCGGCTGCGCCAGCAACGCCCGAAGCCGCGCCGCCTGCCCGGCCGCCTGCTCGCGTCGCGCCGGGTTTTCCAGGCACTCGCGCAGCTGCGCGCCGAGTTCGTCGGGCCTGGCGGCGCCCTGGATGAACTCGGGATAGACCGGCTCGCCCAGCAGCAGGTTGGCGATGCCGATCTGCTCCACCTGCACCAGCAGGCGGCCCAGCCCGTAAGTCACCGGGTCGGTGATATAGACCAGGGCCCCGGGCAGGCCCGCGAGCGCGCAATGCATCGACATCGTCCCGCTGGCCGTCAGCACCGCCGCGGCACCAATGGTCCCGGCCCCGGTCTGGCGCAACTCGACGCTGGCCGGCGGGTGCGCCGTCCGGAGCACCGCGAGGATCTCCGTGCTCGGGTACAGCACGACGGCACGGCGGTCGGTGCCGCTGCGCTGGTACGCTTCCAACAACACCGGAAAGATCCGCGCGACCACCTGGCGCCGGCTGCCGGGCAGCAGCAGCACCGGCCCGGCGGGATCGAAGGCCACCGGTGGCTCGTAGCCCGGCGACACGAAGGGGTGCCCGACAAATTCGACGGGCAGCCGCGTGTCCGCATAACAGCCCTTTTCAAAGGGAAAGATCGCCGCCAGCCCGTCGAGGTGACGCGACATCCGGATGCGCCGCCCCGGGCGCGACGCCCAGATCTGCGGGCTGATGTAATAGAGCGCCTTGGTCGGTCCGCCCGCCTTCGCCGAGAAGCCTGCCTCGTACAGGCGCTGCGCAATCCGCAGGTTCAACCCCGACGAATCGACGAAGCACACGGCGCGCGGCCGGTGCACGCCCACCCAGCGGACCACCTCCGCGATCAAGGCCCGGTAATGCGAGAGTTTCGTGAGCACGGCAAAGCCCATGGCCGAGGAAGCTGTCAGGTCGCGCAGCAACTGCGCCCCGGCGGCGGCGAGGCGCGGCCCGCCCAGAGCGCAAACCCGCAGGCCCGGCTTCCGCTCCAGCAGGCCGCGCAACATCCGCGCGGCGTGCTCATCGCCCGAGTGCTCGCCCGCGACGACCAGCAGGTCGACGCGGCCGGCGGCGGGGGGCGGCAACGTGTCCCTCATGAGCCACCTCCTCCATCAAGCGCCACTGGAGGCGGGGTGCCCCCACCCCGCGGGATGTTGGTTTCGCAAATCATGCCGCGCGGGGTGAGGGCACCCCGCCTCCAAAAGCTTTGGTCACGTTTTTCGTGTGTGTCGTGGTGACCATCTCATTGCTGCGCCTGCCGGATCTGCGCGGTGATGGTGAGGGCGACCTCCAGCGCCGACTTGCCGAGCGCGGCGCCGACCTTGGGCTGCTTCGCCTCGCGGACGCTCTCGACGAAATGCGCCAGCTCGATCGCGAGCGGTTCGCCTTTTTCGATCGGGATTTCGTGCACCGGGATCGACGACGCGTCGCCGGCCTTGGCGAGGCCGATCTTCAGTTTCACGCCGTAGGCGATGATGTCGCTCTTCTTCACCAGGTGGCCCTTCTGGTTCATGAAATCGAGCGACAGGTAGGCGTTGTCCTGGAAGACGCGGATCTCGCGGTTCTTCTTCAGGCTCATGCGCGAGGCGCTGAGGTTGGCCACGCAGCCGTTCTCGAACTCGATGCGGGCGTTCGCGATGTCCTCGGTCTTCGACAGCACGCTGATGCCGACGCTGTCGATCTTGCGGATCGGCGACTTCACCAGCGCGAGCACGATGCCGATGTCATGGATCATCAGGTCGAGCACGACGCCCACCTCGGTGCCGCGCGTCTGGTAGGGCGCGAGCCGTTCGGTCGTGATGTACTGCGGCCGGCCGGTGTGCTTCTCCAGGTAGCTCATCACCGGGTTGAAATGCTCGATGTGGCCCACCTGCACGATGCAGCCGGCCTGCCGCGCCGCGGCGAGCACCTGCTCGGCCTCGTCGAGGCTCGCGCAGAGCGGCTTTTCGATCAGCAAATGGCATTCCTTCGCCAGGAGCGGCAGCGCCACCTCCGCGTGGCGGTCGGTCGGCACCACGACGCTGACCGCGTCGCAGGCGTCACCCAGTTCGGCCAGCGTGGCGAAGCGCCGGCAATTGTGCTTGGCGCAGATCTCGGCCGCGCGGGCGTCGCTCGTCTCGTAGATGCCGGC
>DATJES010000048.1:0-153636 GCA_035496355.1 Lacunisphaera sp.
ACGTTCGGCAAGAATTCCGCGATGAAGACCAAAATCCTGCTGCTGGTAATTGCCACTCTGTTCCCTTTGCGCGTTCTAGTCGCGTCAGAAGGGGCCGCATTCGGAGTGGGCGCCTACCCCCTCTCTCCGACCACCGTATCGATGTGGCTGTTGCGCACGGACTCCGGGTCGAAGCCGCTGCCGATGCTTCTCGTTTACTTCACCGGAACGCCCGGATGGCACAATCGTGGATGGCAGTCGAAGTTCGATGGAAACATTAAAGAAGAAGGACGAGCCAGCTACCGGCTCATATCGCAGGATGTCATCCTCGAGATAGCCATCGCTGCCGACAACAAGACCGTCTGGATCCAAGGAAAGGAATTCAAGCTTGAGCAGGGCAATGTGTATGCCGTGAAGAACGCCGACAAAGGATCAGCCAAAGAGCAGGTCGAAGCTTTAGGCTCTTTCGAATTGCCATATTCCAGCGGTCGGCCACTTGCACTCCTTGTTCTCCAAAACCATCCCGAACTAGCCGAAAAGCTGAAATGAAGAAGCCCAGCCACCACGCACAGACTGCTCCGGGGAGCTTCGGTCCCCTCCGTGCCCAAACTTAGCGTAGGGCAAAAGATCTTCCTCCATGCAAAACGCCAAAAACATTTCGGTCACCGTTCCGGTGTTCATCGCGTTGTTCCTTGTCCAGGACGGCAGCGGTGTTGCGCAGACGTTCTGGGCCGTGGTTGGGGCGCTCACTGCGACTGGCTTTGCTCGCCTCGCCGCCCACTTCGTGTGGACGCCATTCCTGAGGAAAGCAGGTTTCTGGTGGTCGGCCGTTTGCCTTGGGTGCGCCATTGTTGCCGTGGGTCTCGCGGCGACCGTGGCCGGCGCCAGGCTCGGAGTTCCGCGCGGTGTGTGGACACTCTTGATGACCGCGGCAATTGGCGGCGTGTTGTTCAGTTGGCTCCTTGCGGCAATGCATGGCGCCCAGGACCAGGAAGTGCCTGACCATTTCCCCGATCCGACGCTGTCCAAGGGCCAGCGCTGATGACGAAATCGTGATGAAGACCAGACTGCTCGTTGTTCTGTCTGCCGCGATGCTTGTCGGCGCGTTGACCGCGCATGCGGCTGAAGGGCGGTCGATATTCCTCGCCAATTGCACGCCGTGCCACGGCGAGGATGGCAAAGGTCGGACTCCGCAAGGCAAGAAGCTTCACGCGAAAGACCTGACGGCGAGCAAGCTCGCCGATGCCGAGGTCGAAAAGCAAATCGTCGCCGGTTCCAAGGACCGCAGCGGAAACAGTCGGATGCCATCATTCAAGACGACGCTGACCGCGGACGAGATCACCGCGTTGATCGCATACCTGAAGACCCTGCGCCGGTGACGCAGACGCCGAACGCCGTAGGGCTGCACCTTGGTGCAGCCTTCTTGCCATCGCGCGTTCCTGCGGCTGGACCGAGGTCCAGCCCTACGAGTCAGGCGACGGTCGCGAGCCGGGCGGTGGAGTCGCCGAAACGCTCGAGGTCGGTGACGCCCGCGGTGTCGGCCAGGTTCAGGTAGAGATTCGCGAGCGGCAGGTTGTCGTGCCGCAGGTAGCGGCCGCCCGGGTAGAGGCCGCCGTTGTGGCCGGCGAGCAGCAGCGGCAGGTTGGTGTGCGTGTGGCGGTTGCCGTCGGCGTTGCCGCTGCCGTAGAGGATGCGCGAGTTGTGCAGCAGCGAATGGCCGTCGACATCGGGCGTGGCCTCCAGCTTGGCGAGGAACTTGGCGAACTGCTCGACGTACCAGCGGTCGATCTGGGCGACCTTTCCGACGCGCTCGGGATTGTTCTGGTGGTGCGACAGGTCGTGGTGCCCCTCGGTGATGCCGATCTCGCTGAACGAACGGTTGTCGCCGTCGTGCCCGAGCACGAAGCTGGCCACGCGGGTCGAGTCCGTTTTGAAGGCGAGAAGCATGATGTCGTACATCAGCTCGACGTACTCGGCATGGCGGGCCGGGATGCCGGCGGGCGTGGCCTGGTCGGGGTCGACATTGGCCCCGAAACGCTCGGCCTGCTGGATGCGTTCCTCGACGCCGCGGATGCCGGTGAGGTACTGGTCGAGCTTCTCCTGGTCCTGGCGCGACAGCCGGCGCTGCATTGACTTGGCGTCGGTAAGGACGAAATCCAGGACCGAGCGGCGGTCCAGCATGCGGCGCTGCGCGTTGGCGGCGCGCTCGCCGTGGGCGCCGGCGCCGAACAGGCGCTCGAAGGCCAGCCGCGGGTTCGACTCGGGCGGCATCGGCGTCGTGGGCGACTGCCAGGAAATGTTGTACTGGTAGGCGCAGGAATAGCCGGAATCGCAGTCGGCGGACTTGCGGTTGGAGTCGCAGCAGAGCTCGAGCGACGGGAAGCGCGTCAGGTGCCCGACGTGCTTCGCGATGACCTGGTCGATGGACACGCCCGCATGGATTTCGGTCGCGCTCTTGTTGATCCGGACGCTGGTGAGGAAGACGCTGTTGCCGCGCGCGTGGTCGCCGCCGCCGTCGTTGCCCGGCTCTGCATTGTGCTGGGCGAGGCCGCCGAGGATCTGCACGTGCGGGAGCATGGCACCGAGCGGCTCGAGAGTGGGGTTGAGCTTGAAGGCGGTCGCGCCGCCCTCGGGCCACCAGCGGCTCGGGATGGCGCCGTTGGGAAAGAAGACGAAGGCCGTGCGCAGCGGCGCGCCGGTGGCGGTGGTCGCGAGACCGAGTTCGCCGGCGTCAGCCGCGGCGCCGAACATCCGGCCCGGGAGGAGCGAGCCGAACGCCGGCAGGGCGACGCACGCCCCCACCCCGCGCAGGAAATGGCGCCGGCTCATGGCGGCGAGGTGGCGGTCGGTCGGGAAGGCGGCGGGGTGCTTCATGGCGCTAGGCGGGTTGCGGGCGTGGAAACGGGACCGGCGGAAACTGCGGCCACCTGCTCGCGCTCGACCGGGCGGCGTTGCTGGAAAGGTGCCGACATCACGATGCCTTGCAAGAGTGCAGAGGGCCGGCCGCCGGCGGCCTCGAGCTTCGCCACGAGCTCGTCGATGGTCTCCGTGTCGTAATATTCGAGGCTGCGTCCGAGCGCGTACGTGAGCAGCTTTTGCGCGAAGCAGTAGTAGAAGTCGCGGCGATGCTGGTGCGCGAGGATGTGCTTGAGCTCGCGCACGTCGGCGAACTTTTCGCCCGTGATCAGCCGGCCCGCGGGCTCGATCGGGCGGTTGAACTCGCTGTCGCGCCAGGCGCCCATCGCGTTGAAATTCTCCAGCGCCAGCCCGAGCGGGTCCATGCGGCTGTGGCAGGACGCGCACATCTTGTTGCTCGCGTGCAGGGCGAGGTTTTCGCGCAGCGACATCTGGCGGAGCTTCTCCGGGCTGGCGGCGTCCTCCAGCGCGGGAATGTTCGGCGGAGGCGGCGGGGGCCGCGCGCCGAGGATGGCATCGAGGACGAAGACTCCGCGCTTGACCGGCGAGGTGCGCGTGGGATTCGACGTCACCGCCAGCACCGTGCCCTGGGTGAGCACGCCGCCGCGCGGGCTGCCGGGCGGCAGGGTGACGAGCCGCATCTCCGGGCCGGTGACACCCGGGATCCCGTAGTGTTTTGCCAGCTCTTCGTTGAGGTAGGTGTAATTGCTGTCGATCAGCTCGAGTAGGCTGCGGTCCTCGTTGATCACGCGGGCGAAGACCATCTCGGTTTCCCGGCGCATGGCGTCGCGCAGGCGCCAGTTCAGGTCGGGCCGCGGGGCGTGGAGGAAGCCGAGAAAGGTCTGGCGCGCCTCGGCAAAGGCGGCCTTCTGCGCCGGCGTGCGCTGGTCCTCGGGGATCTGGTTGATCCGCCGGAACGTGGCTTGGGCCGCCTCGACCGCCGGGTTCGGGTGCTCGCGCAGGTACACGTCGAAGGAGTTGATCTGGACATTGCCGATGTCGCGCGCCTCGAGCCACTGGCCGGTGAAATTCCGGATGAACTCGTGCGCCTTCCGGTCCCGCAGCATCCGGTCGATCTGCGCCGGCAGCTCGGCGCGCAACCGGTGCGCGCCGGCGAGCCGGAAGAGTTCGGTGTCCGGCATCGACGACCAGAAGAAATACGACAGGCGCGACGCCAGGGCATATTCGTCGATCTCCGGGTAGGCCTGCCCGGGCCGGGGCGGCTCGACGTCCTCCTCGCGGAAGATGAAGCGCGGTGAGGCCAGCACCGCCACCATCGCCTGCGCCACGCCCGCCTCAAAGGTCCCGCGCGGTTGCGCGGCGACTTGGTCGGCCATCGCCGCCAACCGCTCGACGGTCGCCGGGTCCGCCGGGCGGCGATAGGCGCGCGTCGCGAAATCACGCAGCAGTTCCGCGGCGTAGGCATGGCGGGCCGCCGTCCGCCACGGCACCTTGCGGGGGAAGAACCGCGCGTAGGCCTTCGGCTGCACCCAATATGTTTCGGCGAGCGGGCCGTGGATCGTCACGGCGTTGATCCGGACCCGGAGCATGCGCTTCTGGTCGCGGTCGGGCCCGACCGGCTGCACTTCGAAGGCCAGCTCGTGCTCTCCCTTGGTCCACGTGCGATCGAAGGTGAACTCGAAGGACTTGTCGCCTTCGCGCACGAACTCCTGGTTGAAGAGCGTCTCGCCATCCGCCTTGAACAGCAGCCGGCAGCGGTTGAGGTCGAACTGGTCGTCGACGTAGCTCTCGATCGCCCGCAGGTTGATCGTCACCTGGTACTGGCCGCCGTATTTCACCGCGTAACGGGTCGCGACGATCGCGGGGGTGTAATAGCTCAGGTCGAGGCCCTCGCCCGCGACCTGCGGCACGGGACGCTTGAACGGCCCGACCGCCGGCGTCATCGGCGCGGGAGTCGGCGCCGACGTCTCCGAGTTCTCGGCGACCAGCGCCCCCGGAGCCGCGGCGAGCGTGGCGGGCGCGTCGACCTTGATCGTGGCAAAATCCCGGCCGCGGAGGGCGACTTCGGCCACCGCGCGCGGCTGCGTCGGCACGGCCTCGGCCACGATCGTCTGGGCGGCGTCGAGGTAGCGCTCAAGCAGCATCGGCGAAATCGTCAGCACGTCGGCCAGGTTGTCGAAGCCCTGGCCGGTGTCGTCGGGCGGAAATTCCTTCTCCGTGTCGTAGTCGACGCCGATGAGGTCGCGGATGGTGTTGCGATACTCGACCCGGTTGAGGCGGCGCACGGTCACGCGGCCGGGATCCGGATGCTGGAGGTCCAGCCCGAACGCCTCGACCTTGATCCAATGCATCAGTTTGGCCACGTCCGCCGCCGGCGGGCGCGGCTCTTCCGCCGGCGGCATGATGCCGGCGCGGACATTTTTCATCACCCGCAGCCACAATGCGTGGTCGGTGATGGCGGCGTCGGTGGCAAAGCCGTCGAGCCGGACCCCGCCCTTCTTCGCCCCGTCGCCGTGGCAATCGTAGCAGTACTCCTCCAGCACTGGCTGGATGTCGCGCCGGAAACTTCGCAGGGGCGCATCGGCATCGCCGCGGAGCTGGGGTACGATGACGGCGCCGCCCAGCGCAAGAACGCACAGGACGGACCGGCGCGAGCCGGAGCGGGGTAACGGAGCAGCGCGGAGCATGGACTCGTTCCAGAAAGAGTCAGTTTCCCGACTCTGGCAACCCGGCAGCCGTTCTATCATTAATTTGTCGCGAGCGCGCAGGCGACGAACCGGGCGCGCGAACGCTGACGCACACCGGGCTTGCGCTTTTGGCGCCAGGAAGTCCCATTCAGCGTCTTATGCCGATGAGTTTCAGGTTTCGTCGTCACCTTCTCCTGTCCGTGCTCGCTCCCGCCCTCGCCGGCTACGCCGCGAGCGGCGACGTGGTGGTCCTGCCCGCCGTCTCCGTCAGCGACCAGGTGCCCGCGAGCACGAACCAGGCCTCGGTGATTCCCACGGCGGACATCACCGCCGGCGGCCTCGCCGACCTCGCCCGGCAGACTCCGGGGTTCGCGGTCAACGATGCCGGTGCGCACGGTTTCGGCGCCACCATGACCCTGCGCGGCCTGGGCAACACGCCGTATTTCAGCGACGCTTCCGCGCCGGTGTACCTGGATGGCATCCCGCTCGCGAGCGGCTTCACGTTTCCGTCGGAGCTGTTCGATTTCGCGCAGGCGACGGTGCACCGCGGCCCGCAGGCGGCGGCCGAATTCGGCCGCGCAGGCGATGCCGGCGTCATCGCGTTCACCTCCGCACCGGCTACGGCACAGCCGACGCTGGCCTTGCGCGGCACCGCGGGCGATTACGGGCTGCAGGCGATCGCGGCCACCGCGCAGACGGCGCGCAGCGCGGAATTCGACGCGTCCGCCAACGTCGGCGTCAGCCGCCGCGACGGCTATATCACCAACACGCAGCTGCACCAGCCGGTCGACGACCAGCGGTCGACCTTCGGCCGCGTGCAATTTCACTATCGGCCGGCGCCGGACCTTGAATTGTCGGTCCAGGCGCTCGGGGTGCGCCGCCGCGACGGCGCGCAGGCGCTCGTGCCGCTCGGCGGTCCCCTCGACACCGTCAGCCGCGGCCGCGAAGGCATGGCGGACGCCGACTTCACCGCCGCCTCGGTCGGGGTGAGCAAGCACATCGCCGCCGGCACGCTCTCGGCCACGACGAGTTTCACGAACTGGGATCTCTCGCCCTATGCGAACCGGCTCGTCGTCTTCGGCGGCTTCAATCTCGACTCGAGCCTCACGCAGTCGCAGCGCGCGTTCAACGAGGAGGTGCGCTTTGCGAGCGAGCGTTTCTCCGGCGGGGCCTTCTATGCGCATGCCCGGACCGAGGGCTCGGCCTACCGGACGTTCGCCGGGTTCCCCTATGAGAAATCGGGTTTCGACCTCGGCAGCGACGTCTTCGCGCTGTTCGGCCAGGCGAAATTCGAGGCCGCCGACGGCTGGACCATCCAGCCCGGGGTGCGCTTCGAACGAACGGAAAAGGACTTCACCCGCACCGAGGTCGTGCCCACGAGCCATGCGTTCGACCGGCACGATGCCTGGGGGGCGTTTCTGCCGAGCGTCACCGCCTCGCGCCGCCTCGGCGCGACCACGGACGCCGCTTTCACCATCGCGCGCGGCTTCAAGGCCGGCGGGTATTCCGCGTACACCGGCCAGCCCGCCCTGGCGGGCTACGACCCGCAGCGCACGTGGGGGGCCGAGGCCGCGGTGACGACGGCCGATCCGCGGTCGGCGTGGTCGACCACGGCGCGGGCCTATGCCTACGACGTGCGCGGCTACCAGATCGAGCGTTCCTTCGCCGTGCCGAACACCGGCACGGACGAATACCTCGTCGCCAACGCCCGGCGGGCGCGCATCCTCGGCCTCGAACTGGAATCGGCGTGGCATCCGGCGCCGGAGGTGACGGTCCGGCTCGCAGCCGGCCTGACCGACGCCCGGCTGGAGGATTTCCGCGACCCGTTCACGGGCGCAAATTATTCGGGCAACCAGGCGCCTTATGTACCGAAGGGCAATGCCGCCCTGCGGGTCGATTACGCGCCCGCGCGCGGGTTGTTCTGCGGTGCCGGGGTAACGCTGACGGGCCGGACCTTCTATAATGAGCAGGAAACGGCGCTGTTCTCGCAGGCCAGCTATGCGCTGCTCGACGCAGATGTCGGTTATGCCTTCGCTGCGGGTGACGTGCGAGTCTTCGCCCGCAATCTCGGTGACAAGGCGTACTACAGCTCGATCACGCCGGGCGTCGGCCACGCCACGCCAGGCGCCCCGCTGACGTGGGGGATCGACGCGACCTGGCGCTGGTAGGCGCCGCTGCGGATTTTCGAGCGCGGGTACCGGCTCGCGGGGTCAGGCGGCCCGGCGTGCAACCGATGCGGGATGGAACGCAAGCGGTGCGGCCCCTTTGGCTTTGCGTTCGCCGCTCCCCAAGGCAAAATTTCGCGGGCAAAGCATGGAAACCAAGAAACAGATCGTCGAGAACTGGCTGCCCCGCTACACGGGCGTGCCCCTCAAGAGCTTCGGCCGCTACATCCTCCTGACCAACTTCGACCGGTACGTGGAATTGTTCGCCCAATGGCACCGGGTGCCGATCCACGGCCGCAACAAGCCGATGACCAGCGCCACGGCCGGAGGGATCACCATCATCAATTTCGGAATGGGCAGTGCGGCGGCCGCCACCGTCATGGACCTGCTCACCGCCATTTCGCCCAAGGCCATCCTCTTCCTGGGCAAGTGCGGCGGCGTGAAGCACCGCGCCCGGATCGGCGACCTCATCCTTCCCATCGCCGCCATCCGCGGCGACGGCACGAGCAACGACTACCTGCCGCCGGAAGTGCCCGCCCTGCCGGCCTTCGCGATGCAGAAGGCCATCTCCACGACCATTCGCGACCATCGCCGCGACTACTGGACCGGCACGCTCTACACCACCAACCGCCGCGTGTGGGAGCACGACGCCAACTTCAAGAAGTACCTGAAGCGCGTCCGCGCGATCGCGGTCGACATGGAAACGGCGACGATTTTCACGACCGGCTTCGCCAACGAGGTGCCGACCGGCGCCCTGCTGCTCGTCTCCGACGAACCGATGACGCCGGAGGGCGTGAAGACGGTCGAGAGCGACAAGGCCGTGGACGAGAAACACGTCACCATGCACATCCGCATCGGCATCGATTCGCTCAAGCAGCTCATCAATCGCGGCCTGACCGTGAAGCACCTGAAGTTCTGAGAACAGGGCGCGACCCCGCGCCGAGACCCCGGGCGGTCGCGTTCGTACCTGCATCGTCGGAAATGAACGTGGTGGCAGTTGCCTTTTTTTCGTCCGTGCCAATCCGTGTCATCCGTGGTTGAAGCAACCCTGCGATGCTCGTCCGGATCAAATGCGCCATTTCCAACGCCTACCTGCTGCTCGGGGAGCGGCCGGTGCTGGTCGATACGGGCGCGCCGGGTGATTTGCAGCGCATCCTCGCCGCGCTGCAGGCCAACGGTATCGAGCCGAAGCAACTGGGCCTGATCCTCCTCACGCACGGCCACAGCGACCACGCCGGCTGCGCGGCGGAACTGCGGCGACGCAGCGGGACGAACATCGCGCTGCATGTGGGCGACCGCCCGCTGGCGGTTCAGGGCGACAACGGCGTGCTCGCGGCCCAGGGGGCACTGGGCCGAATCGTGCGGCCGTTTGTCGACGAACAATACGAACCGTTCGAGCCCGACCTGGCGTTCCGGGCCGGATTCCCGCTGGAACCGTATGGCGTCAATGGCAAGGTCGTGATCACGCCCGGGCACACGGCGGGTTCCGTTTCGGTCGTGCTTGCCTCGGGCGAGGCGATCATCGGCGACGTGCTGCGCGGCAGCATGGTGTGGCCGAACCGCGCCTCGCCGCATTTCTTCTGCAACGACCCCGAGTTGAACACGCGCAGCATGCTGCGCCTTTCGCGTGAGGGCCTGCTCCGGTGCCATCCGGGCATGTTCGGCAGTTTTCCCGGCTCGGAGCTGCCGCGCTTCCTCAGCGCCGTGTCCGATCAAGCCCTGGCGCTGTCCGGCGAACCGGTGTGAGAATCGTCGCGGTGGGTCGGGCTTCAGGCCCGACCTGCCTGGATCGCTTACAGCACATCGATCCAGAAGGGCGCGTAGACCTCGCGGTCGTGGACCTTGACCTGGGCCCAGATCACGTAGCGGCCGGCGGTCGGGATCGTCACCTTGAAATGCAGCGTGGGATGCACCGGGTCCGGCGGCTTCGACAGGTCGATCTCCTTCGGGTGCAGGTGCGCAAAGCCGCTGCGCGCCACGTCGAAGGCGACGAGGTGCGCAAAGGCGCCCATCACGGGCTGCAGCGGCACGGGGTCGTGGTCCGCGCCCTGGTTCGTGACGTGGAACACGAGGTCGGTGGGCTGGCGCGCCTTGAACAGCGGCGGCATCTCCAGCTCGAAGTTCAGGCCGGAATCCTGCCAGCGTGAATTGGGCGTCTGGGTGACCTTGGCCACCGGGCCCGGCACCTCGAAATCGGCGGAGGCGTACAAGCCGCGGCCAGTCGCCACCGGCGTGAAATCAGCGAAGACCCGGTAGGTGCCGGTGCGGGCCGGGGTGAGGGAGAACTCCCAGTCACCCGGCTTCCGGCCGGGCTCGGGGTGCACGTGCTGGTAATCCGTCAGCGTCGGGTCGACGACCATCAGGTGCAGCTTGCGGGTGTGCGCGACGACCAGGTCCTCGGGAGCGATCGGCTTCCCGCTGGCCGTGCGCAGCGAAAGAACGAAACGGACCGGCTGGTACTGCGCCGGCGGATGGTCGGACCGGAGCGTCAGCGCGACCGGCGACCTCACCGACACGACCGGGATGAACTGCGGGTTGGCGGGATCGCAGAACTCGAGCGCCCCCTTCCCTTCCACCCGGAAATCCATGTGATTGAGGTTCGTCCCGGTCGGCAGCAGGCGGACGACAACGAACAAGGCGATGGCGCCGAGCGTGATGAACCCCACCGACCGCCGCTGGGCGGCGGTCAGCCAATCGAGCCAATGCGGTTTCGGCGCTTCCGGCTGCCCGGTGATGATCTGGTCGAAATTCCTCATGCCTTGCGCATGTGCTCGATGAATTCCTCCGGGGTCCACGCGCTGCCGTCGACCCGATACGAGATCTTGCCCTCCTCGTTGATGAGCACGGTGGCCAGCGTGTGCTTGATCGTCGCGCCTTCGAATTCGCGGAGGATGCCCAGCTGGGCGAGGAGTTGCCGCACCGCGGCGTCGGGTCCCGTCAGAAAGCTGAAGTTCGACGTGTCGATGCCGCGGACCGCGGCGTAATCCTTCAGCACGCCCGGCGTGTCGTACTCCGGGTCGAGCGAGATCGAGACGAGCTCGAGGTCCTTGACCCCGGCAGTGCGTGCGGCCTTTTGCAGGGCCATCATGCGCAGTGTCGCCGCCGGGCACATGTTGGCCACCGGGCAACGCGTGAAGATGAAGTTGAGGACGACCTGCTTCCCCCGGAACCGGCTGCCGGAAACCGTGCGGCCCTCCTGGTCCAACAGGGTGAAGTCCGGCAGCGCCTCGCCGATTTCGCGATAGGCGCCCTTCCCGCGCATCACGGTGTCCTGCGCGAGGGCGTTGGCCGAGGCCGCGAGGGCGGCGGCGGTCGCCGTGTCGTCGGGCCAGATCTTCTCGAGTGAGAAATCCTGGCCGCGCACGACCAACTCGGCGCGGATGTGCTCGCCCGGCTTGGCGATGGCGAGGTCGCCCGCCGCCGCCTTGAACTCCATTGTCATGCCGGGCATGTAGTCCTTGATCGCCTCGTGCGTGACGGTGAGCGTGCCGCGGTCCTTGTTCACGGCGACAACCTCGCCCTTGAGCGGAAACCTCTTCTCTCCCGGCACTGCCGGGGTCGCGTCGGCGACCGCCGTGGCGTCCTGACGGGCGCATCCGGCCGCCACGAGCAGGGCGCCGGTCATTAGCAGGAGTGCGACCGGTCGCACGCGAGGCGAATAACTGGACTTCATTGACCACACCAATTTGCCAACGTCGCCAATTGTCAAAAGGTTTGCGCTGCGCCGCCCCGGGCGCTCACCTGCCCGCTCCCTTTCCCATGACCACCGCTCTCCGCGCCATCCGACGGGTGGAGCGCGCTGACCGCAGCGCGCGCGAAGCGTGTTGAGGTCAATCCGCTCCAACCAGAACCATGTCCCGCACCGCCACCTATCAGCCCGGCCTCGCCTGGTTTGCCGCGCTGGGCAGCGCCTGGGTGTTCGTGCTGGTGGCGCTCGGGGCGTTCACGACTACCATTGGCGCCGGCATGGCCTTCCCGGACTGGCCGCTGTCGAATGGTTCGGTCAACCCGCACGGCTGGCTGACCCACATCGACAAGTTCGCCGAGCACTCGCACCGGATCAGCGGCACGATGATGGGCCTGATCACGATCGTGCTGGCGGTCTGGTTGCACCGCCGCGAGGAACGCGCCTGGTTGCGCCGGCTCGGCTGGTGGGCGCTGGCGATCGTGGTCTTCCAGGGCGTGCTCGGCGGGACCCGCGTGCTGTTCGACCGCGTCGCCGTGCCCGGCTTCGCGATGTCGCTCGGCCAGATGCTGCGCATCCCGCACGGGGTGCTCGCGCAGGTTTTCGTGTGCGTGCTCTTTGCCATCGCGGCCGGCGAGTCGCGTCCCTGGGTCGAGGACCGGGTCGGGCTCGCCGGGGCGCGCGTGCGCCGGCTCGGCTGGTGGACCGTCGCCCTGCTCTTCGTGCAGCTCACGGTGGCCGCCACCATGCGCCACAATTACGCGGGCATGGCGATCCCGACGTTCCCGTGGTCCACGCCGGAGGGCGGACTGCTGCCGGCGCATTGGGATTACCGGGTGGAGCTGCAGTTCGCGCACCGCGTGCTGGCGGCGCTCATCGGCGTGGCCGTGCTCGTCTACGGGCATTTTCTCTGGCGCGAGAAGACGCTGCCGCCGTTCCTGCGCGCGTGCAGCCTGCTGCCGATCGCGCTGGTGGCGCTGCAGATTTCGCTCGGGGCGCAGATCATCTGGACGGCCCGCAGCGTCGCCATGACGACCAGCCATGTCCTGGTCGGCGCCCTGACGCTGGCGGTGACGTTCGTGGTGGTGTTTTTCACGCATCGCGCCTCGATGGAGTCCGCCCTGCCCGCATGACGCCCACCCAGGAACAGCTTCCCGCCGCGGCCCTGTCCGCCGATTCCGAGGCGAACTGGCGGCACTATCTCGAGCTGACGAAGCCGCGCCTGAGCATGCTGTCGGTGACCACGGCCATGGTCGGTTACCTGGCGGCGGTTCCGTATTCCTATTGGGATTGGGCCCGCACGGTGTTTGTCGTGGCGGGCACGGCCCTGTGCGCCGGCGGCGTGGCCGCCTTGAACATGTGGATGGAAAGCGACGTCGATGCGCTGATGAAGCGGACGGCCGACCGGCCGCTGCCCCGCGGCATCATCCAGCCCGGCTCGGCGTTCGTGCTCGGCTGGGCGCTGTGCGTCGCGGGCCTGGCCGTGTTGTTCAAATGGGTGAACGGCATGTCGGCCTTCCTGGGCCTCGCCACCGTGGTCGCCTACCTGGCGATCTACACCCCGGCCAAGCGCTGGTCGCGCTGGTCGACGGAAATCGGGGCCATCAGCGGGGCGTTGCCGCCGATGATCGGCTGGGCGGCAGCCGGCCGCTCGAATCCCGCGTTGGGCTGGACGCTCTTCGCCATCCTCTATACGTGGCAGATGCCGCACTTCTTCTCGCTCGCCTGGACCTACCGCAAGGATTACGCGGCCGCCCGCATGCCGATGCTGCCGGTCGTCGACCCGAGCGGCCGGAAGGTGTCGCGCCGGACGTTCGTGTGGACGGCGCTGCTCGTGACCGCGACGATGCTGCCGACATTGCTCGGGTATTGCACGTGGTACTATTTTGCCGGCGCGGTGGCGCTCGGACTGTGG
This sequence comes from Lacunisphaera sp., assembly GCA_035496355.1. Taxonomy (GTDB): domain Bacteria; phylum Verrucomicrobiota; class Verrucomicrobiia; order Opitutales; family Opitutaceae; genus Lacunisphaera. Next base: position 13,309 of record DATJES010000048.1, read on the forward strand.
ATCACCAGGTCCGCCTTCCATTTTCTCGACCCGGCGCGACGCGAAACCGAGGCTCGCCGGCTCTTCCTGATCTCGATCGCCTACCTACCCCTGCTGCTCGGCCTGCTCGTCGCCGACCGGATGATCTTCCGTCTGTGAGGAATTCGCCATGACCGTGCATGAGATCCCGACCCTGAACGCCGCGTTGAACGCCACCGCGACGGTCCTGATGTCCGTCGGCTTCGTCCTCATCAAGCAAGGCAAGCGCGACTCCCACCGGGTGGTAATGCTGACGGCGGGCGTGGTCTCGGCGCTTTTCCTCGTCGGCTACGTCACGCACAAGGCGCTGATCCATGGCGTGCACACTCCCTTTGGCGGCGAAAACCCCGCGCTCCGGGCCGTGTACTACACGATGTTGACGACCCATATCGTGCTCGCGATGGCCATCGCCTACCTGGTGCCGCGCACCTTTCTCTTTGCGCTGCGGGGCGACTACGTCACCCATCGCCGCTGGGCCCGGGTGACCTTTCCCATCTGGTACTATGTCTCGGTCACCGGCGTGCTGGTGTATTTCTTCCTCTACGTCTGGTGGCCGGCGGCCCCGGTGAACTAAGTCAACTTCGTGCGGGCCGGCTCCAGCCGGGCGTCGGTCCACGTGGATGTGGCCCTACAGAAAAGACCCGGCTGATGAAACTCGTGCGGTGCCTTGACGCTCCCTGGGCGCGGGTGGAAGAGGTCTCTCCAAAAAGAAAGCCGGCCCGCAGGCCGGCTTGAAATCGAACGCGGCGTCAGCCGCCGACCGGGCGTTACTTGACCACCAGGACGCCGTGCATGCCCGCGAGGTAATGGGCCGGGAAGCTGCACAGGAAGGTGTATTCGCCGGGCTCGGTGGGAGCCTTGAACTTGACCTCATCGGTTTCCTTCGGCCCGAGGAGCTTCGTGTGGGCGATGATCTGGTCCGCCTTGTCGGCCGGAATATAGTCGGACTTGGCCGCCATCACGGCCGCATCAGTGAAGGCCTTCGGGTCGACCCCTTTCTTGAGGAGGATCCAGTTGTGCGCCATCGCGGCCTTCGGCATCGCGCCCATGTTGGTCAGGCTGACCGTGACGTCCTGTCCCGCCTTGGCTTCGATGCGGTTCATGTTGTACTTCATCGAGTCGTTGGCCGTGAATTCAAAGACGGCCGGCGCATTCGCCTCGGAGGCGGCGGGAGCCGACGCCGCGGCCTCCGTCTCGTTTTTCTTGCCGCAGCCGGCAAGGATCAGGCCGGCGGCCAGGAAGGGAAGAAGGGTCGTTATTTTCATGGGGTGGCGACTATCGCACAACCCCCCGGCCAGCGCAACGGGCAGGTGCGAGGTGGTGAATTTCCTAATACCACGCGGCCGTGAAATAATATGCCAGAGGTGTTGCTAATAGGTAATTTGGGCGCGCGGTTTTGTGGTTGAAATGCCCGGTTATTTGCGAACTCTCGCGCTGATTTCCTTCTGCGGCGCACCGCACCGCCGCATCCACTGCTACACATGATCCGACCACGCTTCGTCCACCGGAGTATCCTCCGTCCAGCCACCGCATTTGGCGCCATTTCCAGCTTGTTTTTCCTGACCGGCTGCAACCTGGCCGAAGTGTTCAGCCTCCACGGTCACCAATCGACCGTCAACGTCGCGGGACCTGTCGCGCAGCACCAGCAGAATTTGTTCATGGTGACGGTGTACGTCTGCACCTTCATCTTCGTTGTGGTCGGATGCGTCCTTGCCTACGCCCAGATCAAGTTCCGCGCCCGAACCGACGCCGACGAACATGCCGAGCCGCCGCCGCAGGGGCACGGCAACCCGATGGTCGAGATCGGCCTGATCGTCGGCTCGGTGCTGTTGCTGGTCATCATTGCGGTCCCGACCGTGCAGGGCATCTGGTACACGCATGACGTGCCCGAGGAGGAGCTGAAGAACGGCCCCGCCTACGAAATCACGGCCACGGGGTACCAGTGGTGGTTCAAGTTCGAATACACTTCCGAGATGGTGAAGCAGGTGTCGGGCGGTGAGGCCCCGCTGGTGACGGGCAACGAGCTCGTCGTGCCGGCCGGCGTGCCGATTCGCGTCCACCTGCGCACGGTCGACGTCATCCACAGCTTCTGGATTCCCAAGCTCGCCGGCAAGGTCGACATGGTGCCCAACCGGGCGAACTTCCTCTGGTTCAAGGCGGACAAGCCCGGGTATTTCTACGGCCAGTGCGCGGAGTATTGCGGCGAGTCCCATGCGATCATGCGCTTCCGGGTCATCGCGCTGTCCGCGCCCGATTTCGCCCGCTGGCTCCAAAACCAGAAGCAGCCCGGCCGCGCGGTGACCGCCGAAACGGCCCGGGCCGGCGAGGAGCCGAAAGTCCAGTTTGCCAGCCTGAAGATGGCGCCGGGTGAGGCGTTGTCGGCCTCGCCCCAGTTCGACGCCGACCCGCTCGCGGCCTGGCACGAGATGCAGAAGGTTGAGCCCGGCGAGAACCCCGCGCTGGTCGCGCAGGGCCGGAAGCTCTTCTCCGAAAAAACCTGCATCACCTGCCATACGATCCGCGGCCACGAGGGCATCGGCATCACGGGGCCCGACCTCACCCATGTGGGCGCCCGCACCACCATCGCCGCCGGCGTGCTCGAGAACACCCATGAGCGGATGCACGCCTGGATCAAGGACCCGAACCACTTCAAGCCCGGCAACAAGATGTTCAACGGCGGCTACACCGACGTCGACACCGGCGCCTACAAGTTCCACCTCGACGACAAGGAGATCGATGCGCTGGTCGCCTATCTCCACAGCCTGAAGTAAGCCCTCGTCCCACCGATTTTATGGCCGAAGCCCTCGCCAGATCCGAATTCACGGGCGCAAAATCCGCCCCCGCGAAGTCCTTTGAATTGTTCGCCCGCCCGACGGCCAAGACCGGCCTCTCGAGCTGGCTGACCACCGTCGACCACAAGCGGATCGGGATGCTCTACGGCGGTTTCGCCATCCTGTTCTTCCTCGTCGGCGGCATCGAGGCGCTGATGATCCGCACGCAGCTGATCGTGCCGAACAACCACTTCGTGACGGCGCAGACGTACAACGAGCTCTTCACGATGCACGGCACGACGATGATCTTCCTCGCGGTCATGCCGTTGAACGCCGCCTTCTTCAACCTGCTCGTGCCGATCCAGGTGGGCGCGCGCGACGTCGCCTTCCCCCGGCTGAACGCGTTTTCGCTCTGGGTCTGGGTCGTCGGCGCCATCCTCCTCAATGTCGGCTGGCTGTCGCACCTCGTCCCGAGCTGGAAATTCGGCGGCGCGCCCGACATCGGCTGGTTCGGCTATGCCCCGCTGACCTCGAAGCAGTTCACCCCCGACCTCTCGACCGACTTCTGGGTGCTCGGCCTGCAGGTCCTCGGCCTCTCCTCGATCGTGGCGTCGCTGAACTTCATCGTCACGATCATCAACCTGCGCGCGCCGGGACTCACGATGATGCGGCTGCCGGTGTTCACGTGGATGGCGCTGGTCACCAGTTTCCTGCTCATCCTCGCCCTGCCCGCCATCGCCATCGCGCTCGTCGAGGTGATGTTCGACCGCAATTTCGGCACGAACTTCTTCGAGGTGTCAAACGGCGGCCAGCCGATCCTCTGGCAGCACCTCTTCTGGGTCTTCGGCCATCCTGAGGTCTACATCCTCATCCTGCCGCCGATGGGCTACGTGTCGGAGATCCTGCCGACCTTCTCGCGCAAGCCGCTCTTCGGCTATCCCATCGTCGTCTTCTCGGGCGCGGCCATCGGGTTCATCGGCTTCGGCGTGTGGAGCCACCACATGTTCACAACCGGCATGGGCAACGTCGCCACCGCGGCCTTTTCGCTCGCGACCATGGCCATCGCCGTGCCGACCGGCGTCAAGATCTTCAACTGGATCGGCACGCTTTGGGGTGGCCGCATCGTGACGCGCGTGCCCATGATGTTCGCGCTGGGCTTCATCTGGATGTTCATGATGGGCGGCTTCTCCGGCATCATGCATGCCGCCGCGCCCGCCGATGCCCAGCAGCAGGACAGCTACTTCGTCATCGCCCACTTCCATTATGTGCTGATCGGCGGCGCCACCTTTGCGCTGCTCGCCGCCATCCACTACTGGTTCCCGAAGTTCTTCGGCAAGATGGTGCCGGAATTCTGGGGCAAGCTGTCGTTCTGGCTCATCTTCGTCGGCTTCAACTGCACGTTCTTCCCGATGCACTTCCTCGGGCTCAACGGCATGCCGCGCCGCACCTGGACCTACGACTCCAACATGGGCTGGAACGAGGGCAACCTCTTCGCCACCTGCGGCGCGTACCTGCTGGGCGTCGGCATCTTCACCTACTTCGCCGTGCTCGTCTGGAGCTTCCTCAAGGGCAAGCCGGCGGGCAGCGACCCGTGGGACGGCCGCACCCTCGAGTGGTCGATCCCCTCGCCGCCGCCCGAGCACAATTTCGCCGCCATCCCGACCGTCCATGCGCGCGATGCCTGGTGGTATGAAAAGCATCACCAGGACGAGATCGCCAAGGAGAAGGCCGCGCACATCAAGGCCGAGTCCGAGCACGGCGGCATCCACATGCCCGACCAGTCGTGGTATCCGATCCTTGCCGGCTTCGGCCTGTTGGTCGGCGCGTTCAACTTCGCCCAGTTGCACCACCCGGTGGTGATGTTCGGCCACCAGGTCCTCCCGAACCACCTGCCGCTCGCGATCGCCGGCCTCGGGTTCATGCTGCTCTCCTGCTACCTTTGGTCGCTCGAGGGCCCCGGCGGCTACCACATCCATCTCGATGCGGACGGCAAGCCCATCGAATCCCACGGCGCCCACCACTAAGCCGCCCCGCCGGGGCCAGATCCAACCTCCCAGACCCTTTCTTCATGAGCAGCCAAGCGGCCACCGCAGTCATCGATCACCACCACGACAGCACGACGTCGACGGGCATCCCGAACAAAAAGCTCCTTTGGTGGGCCTTCCTCGCGTCGGACTGCATGTTCTTCGGCGCGCTGATCTCCACGCATCTCGTCTACCGGCTCAATCCGCCCCCGGGCAACGCGATCCCGACGCAGATCTTCAACATCGAGCTCACGTCCTTCTCGACGTTCATCCTGCTCATGTCGTCGCTGCTGATGGCGCTCGCGGTCAACGCGATCCAGCGCGGGAACGTGAAGAGCACGCGCACCATGCTGCTCGGGACGATGTTCTTCGGCTGCATCTTCCTCGGCGGCCAGGTGTTCGAGTTCACACACTTCGTCGAGGTGAAGCACATGACGCTCTCGAACAGCATCTTTGGCTCCACCTTCTTCACGCTCACCGGCACGCACGGCACGCACGTCGCCATCGGCGTGCTGCTCCTCGGCATGATGTACGTCCGCACCTTCAAGCCGGCCGAGGGCGGCGGGCTGGCCATGAACTTCCTGCACCTCCTCGCCCTCGTGGTCGTCGCCGCCGTCGCGTTCATCTGGTTTGTCCCCGCGATGATCCAGGTCATCTACGGGGCCAGCCTCGGCCACCTGCTCTCGCTGCATGCCCTCCCGTTCGCGGCGGGGGTCGTGGCGCTCGTCGCGCTGGCGTGGTTCGCGCGCACCGGGTCGTCGGTTGAATTCGGCGAAAAGAATGCCGGGGACGTCGAGGCGATCGGCCTCTACTGGCACTTCGTCGACATCGTCTGGATCATCATCTTCACCGCGGTCTACCTCCTCGAATACGTCTAACATGTCCGCCTCCGCCACCACCGCCGACGCCCCGGTTCACCACGAACCGAGCAAGTTCCATATCTTCATCCAGATCGCGATGATCCTCGCCGTCATCACCGGCGTCGAGGTCGTGCTGGTCTACCTGCCGATCGTCAAGTGGTTCGTCGTGTCGGCGCTCGTCATCCTTTCCGCCGTGAAGTTCATGTTCGTCATTTTCTTCTTCATGCACCTGCGCTGGGACAAGGTGTTTTGCACGATCCTGTTCTTCATCGGCCTGATTCTGGCCGGTTTCACGATGTTTGCCCTGCTTCACCTTTTCGGAGCCGACGCCAGCAAGCCCTTGAGCGCCGCCGCCCTCGACGTCGCGCGGCTGGCCATCGGGTGAATTCGGTTCCGCCTGATCCGAGGCCGCGCCGAGACGCGGCCTTTTTTGTTTCATCAGCGCGGGTTCTATCGCCGGCGCAGTCTGGAACGGAGACTCGCCACCGGCCGGTAATTGGCTTGGCTTGCAGGCAGCTTTGCACCCTTCGCCATGATTGACTGGGCCCACTGGCACAACGAACCGTTTCTGGTCGGCGGCCTGATCTTCCTGGGCTGGCTGTATGCCGTCCTCACGGGTCCCCTGCGCGAGCGGGTCGCGCCAGGTGCGGCTTATCCGCGCCGGGAAGCCATCCGATTCTACTCCGGCCTCGTCATCTTCTACCTGGCGGTCGGGTCGCCGCTCGACCAGGTTGCCGAGCGCTTCCTGCTCAGTGCGCACATGCTCCAGCACCAGCTGCTGATTTATCCGGCGGCCATCCTCTTTCTCAGCGGGCTGCCGGAATGGCTGGTCGGGGTGGTGACGGCGCGCCCGACGCTGCGCCCCTGGCTCAAGCTGCTGACCCAGCCCCTCGTCTGCGGCGCGGTTTACGTGGTCGTGCTGACGGTCTGGCACCTGCCGTGGCTGTACGACTGGGCGCTGCAGAATCGCGAGGTGCACATTGCCGAGCACTTCCTGATGTTCGGGTCGGCGTTGTTCCACTGGTGGCCGGTCCTGAGCCCGTCGCGCGAGTATCCGCCGATCAGCTATGGCGGCCAAATGGTATATCTCACGGCGGTGATCATCGCGATGATCCCGGTATTCGCGTACATCACGTTCTCGTCCGATGTGCTCTATCCGACCTACGAGTATGCGCCCCGGATCACGGCGCTGTCGGCCGCGAGCGACCAATTGCTGGCCGGGGTGATGATGAAGCTCGTCGGCATGAGCGTCTCCATGGTTTACTTCGGCATTGCCTTCTTCCGCTGGTACCAGGCCGACGAAAAGGAAAAGGGCGGACCGAAGTCCGCCCCGTGAGGTTCGTTCACTGCGACCGGCTCAGGTCGTCGCCACCGGGATCAGGTCGTCGACGTTGTCGCTCTCGACGTTGAGGTCGGCGAACAGCCACGAGGACAGATAGCGTTCGGCGCTGGACGGTATGACGGCGACGATCTGCTTGCCCTTGTTTTCCGGCCGCTTGGCGAGCTGGAGGGCGGCCCAGACCGCGGCGCCCGAGGAAATGCCGATCGGGATGCCGTCGAGCTGGCTGACCTGCTTGGAGATCGGGCCGGAATCGGCCTCCTTCACGCGGATGACCTCGTCGTAGATCTTCGTGTTGAGCACCGCCGGCACGAAGCCGGCGCCGAGCCCCTGCAGTTTGTGCGGGCCGGGCGAACCGCCGGACAGGACCGGGGAGGTGTCGGGCTCGAGGGCGATGATCTTCAGGCTCGGCTTGCGCGGTTTCAGCACCTCGCCGACGCCGGTGATGGTGCCGCCCGTGCCGATGCCGGACACGATGATGTCGACCTTGCCGTCGGTATCGCGCCAGATTTCCTCGGCGGTCGTGCGCCGGTGGATGGCGGGATTCGCCGGGTTGGCGAATTGCTGGAGAATGACCGAACCGGGGATCTTCGCCTGCAGCTCCTCGGCCTTGGCGATGGCACCCTTCATGCCTTTCGGGCCTTCGGTCAGGACGACGCGGGCGCCGAGAATCTTGAGGATCTTGCGGCGTTCGATCGTCATCGTCTCAGGCATCGTGAGGATCAGCTTGAGGCCCTTGGCGGCCGCGACGAAGGCGAGCGCAATGCCCGTGTTGCCGCTGGTCGGCTCGATGATGACGGTGTCCTTGGTGATCTTCCCGGACTTCATGGCGTCGTCGATCATGGCGAAACCGATGCGGTCCTTGACGCTCGAAAGCGGGTTGAAGAACTCGAGCTTGAGCAGGATCTCCGCCTGGGCGCCATGGGCGGCGGCGGTCCGATTGAGCCGGACGAGCGGCGTGTTGCCGATGGTTTCGGTAATGTCGTTGTATATCTTGGCCATGGTATTTGCGGGGTTATCTTCGGTTAATTTGTTTTCTTAATTAGATTACTCCATTTGTCGGTAATGCAACCCTAGTCCACGCGGGGGCATTATTTTTCGGTGCCCCACCGCCGGTGCAAGAACCTCTCCCAAGGCGAGAAGAGCGTCTTGTCCGCCAGCAGTCCGATGAGAACGATCACCAGCATGATGCCAACGACCTGGTCCATGGCATTGAGCTCGCGGCCATAGTGCAGCAAATGGCCCAAGCCGAACCCGGTCAGGATGGTCACGTAGATCTCGGCCGCCATCAGCGACCGCCAGGCGAACGCCCAGCCTTGCTTCATGCCGCTGACGACAAAGGGCAGCGACGCGGGCAGCATCACCGTCACCCACGTGTGGATGCCCTCGGAGCCCATGGTACGGGCCGCACGCACGTAGACCGGATTGACGTTGCGGATGCCCGTCTCGGTCGCGAGGACGACCGACCACAGCGTGCCCATGACCACGACGAACAACATCGCGCTCTCCGTCTGGCCGAACCACAGCAGCGCCAGCGGCACCCAGCACACGCTGGGCAGCCCCTGCAAGCCCAGGGCAAGCACGCCCAACGTGTCGCGCAACGGCCGCACTCGCGCCGTCAGGAAGCCCAACGGCACGCCGGCCACCAAGCCCAGGAGGTAGCCCGCCAGCAGGCGCTTCAGCGTGACGGCCACGCTCGAGGCCAGTGTGCCGTCGATGATGATGTCCCACAGATAACGGCCGACGCTTTCGGGCGACGGCACCAGGACCGGCGACCAGATTTTTCGCACGTACACCACGTGCCAGGCGGCGATCAGCAGCGCGAAGAAGAAGATGGCGGTCAAAACACGTTTCATCAGATGCCGGCTCCGAATTCCATGTACTCCTTCAGCGCGCGGGTGATGCGCGTGGCGTAGCTTGCGACCTCCACGCTGTTGATGTCCCGCGGCCGGGGAAGCTCGATGCGGAAATCCCCGCGAATCCGGCCCGGATGCGGGGAGAAAAGGACCACGCGGTCGCCGAGGCAGACGGCCTCGCGGACGTTGTGGGTGACGAAGAGGATCGTCACGTGCCGCTGCGTCCAGATGCGCTGCAGGTCGCCGTAGAGTTGTTCGCGGGTCATGGCGTCGAGCGCCGCGAACGGTTCGTCCATCAGCAGCACGCGGGGATTCGGTGCCAGCGCCCGGGCCAGCGCCACGCGTTGCTTCATGCCGCCGGAAAGCTCGTGCACCGCGGCCTGCGCGAACTTTTCGAGGCCCACGAGGCGCAGGTAGTGATTTGCCACTTCGCGCCGTTCCTTGTCCGTCAGGCCCGGCTTGCGCTTGAGGCCGAACATCACGTTGCCAAAGGCGTCCAGCCAAGGGAACAATGCGGACTCCTGGAACATCATCATGCGTTCCCGGCTCGGTCCCTTGACCGGCTGGCCGGCGGCCAGCACCCGCCCCTGTTCCGGCCGCTCCAAGCCGGCAATCATGTTCAGGAGGGTGGACTTCCCGCAACCACTGGGCCCGACCAGGCAAACGAATTCGCCTTCTGCGATCTGCAGGCTGACATCATCGAGCGCCTGGATCCGACCGCGAGCGGTGTCGAACCACTTTGACACCTGGTCGAGCGTCAGTCGGGCCGATGCCGGCGATTGGAGTTCCTGGGCGACGGTCATGGCTGGGGGGAGAACATCCGGTCAAGCGGGATCGCGTCACGCAGGAAGCCGACACCCTGCGCGTCGCGCACGAGGGCCGCGAATTGCGCCTGGGCGACGCGGTCGGTGAAGCGCAGGCGCTGCCACGAGTTTTCGAGCACCGCATCCGGCAACTCGCGCCGCAGGACCGCCGCCAGGCCGGCTTTGACCTTGGCCCGCGCCTCCGCCGGGTGCGCGATGATCCACGCGGTCAACTCGCCGTGGGCCACACTGAATTTCCGCGCCAGCTCGGGGTGTTCACGCAGGAAGCGGACACTGCTGACCAATATCGTGGTGACGGCATCGCCCTGCTCGAGAAACACGCGGCCCTGGGCCTCGAGTTCGAGGCGCGACACCCAGGGCTCGACTGTCCACACGGCGTCGAGCCGGCCCTGCTGGAACAGCGTCAGCTGGTCCGCATTGGCCGTCGGCACCACGAGCACATCGCCACCCGTGAGCGTGATACGAAAGCCCTGGGCCTTGAGCCAGGCCCGCGCCGCGACGTCCTGCGTGTTGCCAAGCTGCGGGGTGCCCACGCGTTTGCCGCGAAAATCGGCGGGTTTCGCGATCGGCCCGTCGGCCGCGACGACGAGGGCCGCGCCGCCTTCGGCCGCTCCCGCCAGGACGCGGATCTCGTCGCCTTGCGACCGGATATAGGCATTCAAGGCCGGGTTGGGTCCCACGTAAGTCAGGTCGATCGAGCCAGCGAAGACCGCCTCCATGGCGCTGGGACCGGCGTTGAAGGGAAACCACTGCACGACCACGCCAGGCCCGAGGCGCTCTTCAAACCAGCCGTGCTGCTCGCGGGTGGTTTCGCTGCCGATGATGCCCTGCGCGTGGGTGATGTTCGGGAAATAGCCGACGCGCAAGGTGACATTCTCCGCGCGGCCCGCGGCCGCGGAGAGCATCATGGTCAAAATAAGGATGGGGCGTTTCATGGCGGGCAATCAGAACGAGACTTGGAAGCGCGTGATGAGCGACTTCTCGTCCTGACGGAGGAACGGCGTCGCCGGGACCGCGGGCGCGCCCGGCGGTGCTTCAAATTTCGTCTGGTAGTAGTCCAGTTTGAGCGCGACCGCCTTGCTGAGGTACCAGTTCAGGCCCAGGCCAAGCGAGCTCGCCTCGCCGGCATTGCTGGCCGGAGAGGCGTAAAGCGGAAATGAGCCATCATCGATCTTCAGGTTGGCATGGCGGGCGGTCACCTCGAATGCTCCCCACGTGCCGCCGGCCAAGTCGAAGTTCGTCCGCGGTACAACCCCGTTGAACGACGAATCCTCGCCGGTCAGGACATAGCCGCCGGCAATCTGCCAGCCACGATTCATGAGCTCGGCTTTCGGGCCGCCGGGGGTCGGACGCAGATTGACCGTGGACACAACGAATTCACCCAGCAGGCCAATGGGCCCGTTGCGATACTCGAGCTGCGGGGCCACGCGCCAGCTTTGGCCATCCGAGACGGTGGTGGAGCCGTATTTGAAGAAGGTCTGCTGACCGTCGGTTTTGTAGCCGCCGGTGACACCGGATGCGGATTTCTCTCGTCCCAGGCTGCCGGCGATCCCGAACGCGAGGCCATGCCAGGGCGAATCCTTGTCATTCCTGAACGGGGCGTAATAGATCCGCCCGACGAGATCCTTGTCGTTGTCGAAATCGGAGTTCGAGGTGCTGGCGCCATCGGGCACGCCGCCGAAGATGCCGGCCGCATAGCTGAGGGTCCCGTCCAGCACTTCGCCGGAAGCCTGCACGCCGAGATCGCGGTTCGGCACAAGATTTGTCACGATTGAGCGCTCGTTGAAGAAGGTCCACGAGTCGGATTCGAGCAGCTCGAGGCCGACCGGCGACTTCAACTTGCCGACCTTGAACTGCAGCCCCGGACTGATCGCGATCCCGAGGTTGGCGTCGACGATGCCCACGCTGCTGCCACCAAAATCCGGTACGAGTTGAAAGCTGAAGTTCCGGGCAAACGTCCCTTCGGCAATGATGCGGGCGCGGCGCAGCACGAACGCGTTGTTAGCGGCACCGTGGTCGCCAAAGAACAAGCGGACGTCGAATTGGGCGAGGCCGCGAAGCTTGATGGCGTTGGCGCCATCAGCCGAAGCCAGGGCGAAATCCTTGTCGCTCACGGTAACCTTGGGCACATCCCCGGTCACCGCGGCGGCGTCCCCACTTTTGATCTCCTGCTTCCGTTCGAGCACGAGTATTCTTTGCTCGAGGGCTTGAAGCTGTTCGCGCAGTTGCGAAAGTTCATCAGCCCGGACGACGGCTGGAAAGGCCGACAATGCCAGCAGTGCGGGCGTGAATCGGTAAAGGAGGATGTCCCTCATGGGAGATTTGAATTCCGGTGTGCATGTTCAACCACCCGAAGCCATTCGGGCAGGGACGCCGGTTGATTCGTTTCATTGGCCTCGCTCATATGGCATAGTCCCCGAGGATTTGATGAATGACTCCTTCGGCCGGGCTCGATGACGCCGCGCCCTTCCTTGCTTCGCGTGCACGCCTGATTGCCGATGGAGGGCTTTCGGCGCTGAACGGAAGCGGAATCCCGTCGCGCGTCATCTTTCGCGTCGTCACCTCGACCACATCCGCGAGCGTGTACCGGTCCAGAATCGCCGCGATGGCGTTGCGGACATCCAGCATCAGCATGCGCAGGCCACAGTGCGCCTCGTCCGGGCAGTTGCACGGCTCGTAGGCGGTCTGGCTCACGCAGCCGATCGGGGCCAAGGGTCCGTCGATCAGGCGCACGACCTCGCCGATGCGAACCGCTTCGGGCGGTTTTGCCAGGCGATACCCACCGTGCTTGCCGCGCTCGCTCTTCACGAACCCGGCTTCCCGCAATTGCTGCATGACCTGCTCGAGAAACTTGACCGGCAGCTCCTCCGCTTTCGCCAGCTCGGTGACGCGCACGAGCGGACGCCCCACCTTGGACGCAATGCCCAGGTTGATCAGCGAGCGCAGGGCATACTCACCTCTTTTCGAGAGTTTCATAGTCGATCGACTGAAACTACATTGACTTAGTGGGATTTAAATCAAGCTCTATCTCAATGTTTTGTCATAAAACATCAAGCGCTCACAAGTTGAGTTTCAGTCCGTCGTAGGCCAGCCGAACCCGGTCGGGAAGTTTGCCGCTCCACTCCTCGAAGTCCACCCGATGGGTCAGATGCGTGAGATAGCTGACGGGGGCGCCAATCGTGGCGGCGACCTGGCAAGCCTCGGCGATATTCATGTGCGTCGGGTGCTCCTCGACACGGAGTCCGTCGAGGACCACGACATCCGCTCCTTTCGCCAGGGCCACCGCCTCGGGCGGCACGCGCTTGCAGTCGTTGTAATAGACGAATTTCCGTCCTGACGACTTTTCCTCGAACACCAGCCCGAGCGTGCTGATGCCACCGTGGGGCAAAGGCGTCGAACGGATGGTGCCCTGCGGCAACTCCAGCATGGCGGGCATCGGCTCGAGGCGGAAGGCGGCGTAGCCGGCTGCCGCCGGCCGCTCACCGATCGCGTAGGGGAAGATCGCACGCACCCGGCGCATGCCCTCGTCCGTGGTGTAAACCGTGAGGGCGGTGCCGCCGAGCAGGTCGCAGAAGCGCCGGAGATCATCCATGCCCATCACGTGGTCGGAGTGGCCGTGGGTGAGAATGAAGAAATCCATTTTCTCCACCCCTTCGCGCAGGCATTGAAGGCGAAACTCGGGCCCGGCATCCACCTGGACATGCAGGCCGTCCATGACGACATGCAGACACGAGCGCGTCCGTCGATTGCGCGGATCGGCCGACGTGCAAACGCCGCAATGGCACGCGATCATCGGCACACCCTGCGACGTGCCCGTGCCCATGAAGGTCACTTCCATGAGTGCCGACAAAATCAGGCGCCCGCGGCCAACGGAAGCCAAGAACCGCCGGGCCCGGTCAGGAGCGGCGCCGTAGCAACCGGGCCAGCCCGAGGCCGGCGAGTGCGGCGAGGAACCAGCCGTCCATCGCTCCCCCACCCCCGCCCCCGCCGCCGCCGCCACCGCCGCTCGGCGTAGGTGTGGGTGTCGGAGTGGGCGTTGGCGTGGGAGTGGGCGTGGACGAACCCGCGCTCATCGAGATCACCGTCATCGAGTAGGGCGTGAACGAGGTCGAAAAGGTGCTGCCTGCAGTTAGGGTCGACGTGGCGATGTCGGTCGAGCCGGTCCCGCCGGGCTTGGCCGCATTGTCCTGCGCAATGCCGTACGAATAGACATTGGCCGATGATGCCGGCGTGAAGCCCGTGAGGGTCACATCCGCCGTGAAGGTGGCGGTCGGGCTTTTGTTGATCACGAGCAGGCCTAGCGAGCCATTGGTGCGCTTGACGGCATAGGCAGACAGCAGCGTGCCGCCGCTGGTCGTCTTCACGATCGTATCGCCCTGCCGGGCGAAATCCGAAAGCAGCTTCATCGCGTAGTAGGTTGGATGCGCCTCGTAGTAGGTCGAAGCGCCGCCGCTCACCGGCGTCGAAAGCATGCCGTAATCGCCGTAGCTGCGCCACCCATACATTGAGGAACTCATGTTGCCGACGATTGCGCCATTGCTGGTCGGGGTGCCGTTGCGCAGGGCCCACCACATGAAGGCATTGATTTCCGTCTGCAGCACGTTGGCGATGCTGTCGGCGAGGAAAAGACCGTTGACCAAACTCGTGCTCTGCTTGCCCGGGTCGCTGAACACCGAGTTGTTCTCCGTCACGACGATTTCGACGCCCTTTCCGGCATCGCCAAGGTAAGTGGTGAGTTCCTGGCGCAAATCGGTCGCGATGCTTGGCCACTTCAGGGATAGCTGGAGGAGGGTGGAGTCAGATTCATTGCCCGGAGCCTGCGGATAGCTGTGGTAGATGACGAAGTCCGGCAGGACGTTCAGCTCCTTCATTTTCGCGAGCATCAACGGCGTCCAGTTGTGATAGTTCGCGTTCTCGGTGCTCATGACGACCACGACGCCAATTTTGATCGTCGAATCCACCTTCCTCATCAGCGTGATGTAGTCCGCGGCCCGGGTGGCGTAGGTCACCGGGTCGTGCGGCGAAGCCTGCTGGTCGGTCTCCCACGAGCCGTAGCACTCGTTGCCGATTTCCCAGTATTTGAGCGTGTAGGGATTTGACCGGCTGACGCGTAGGAAATTGCTGCCGTCGTTGGTAGCGAGCGGCGCCGAGTTGCGCAGGGCGGTCCAGTACCCGGCCGTCTTCCAGTCAAAGCCCTTGCTGTCTGTTCCGAGGCTCACGTCGGCCGCCGTGCCCAGCAGCGACGAACTGCCATTGGCATAGGCCACCCAGGCCGCCGCTTCCTGCGGAGTGCCCGAGCCGTAATTAACCGTGACGAAGGTCTGGGCGTCCGCGCCGGCAACCAGCTTCATGAACCCCGGGAAACCCGTCATCCAGGTCCAGGTGTTGTCGAAGGATTTGTTGTACAGCCAATGGTACTCGTCGGAGAGCGAGCCACCCGGGATGCGGATCGTGCGGATGCCGGCCGCTTGGACGAGCGAGATGGTCTGGTCGGTGGACGCTTGCGAATCCCACATTACCGAGTTGGCGCCGAAGACGCGCTCATCGACCGCACGCACGGTCTTGGTGGCGTCGACGGCAATCGCGATGTTCTGGGCGATCGCCGTAATTGGCAGAAATAGCGAGAATGCCGTGGCCAAACTGGCCCAGTGGCCGGGACGAAGCGGGGTAAGGTTCATTAGGTCCAATTATCCTATAATAGACGCTTGGGACCGCGAAGATAAAAGGGAGTCCTAACCTAGGATCAATCTGCGCTTCTCCGGGCGAGAAATTGGCCTCATTCGCCTGCCCATTGGCGAAGCAACTCGGCTTCATCTATTACTGCGACCCCGATTTCCCCGGCGGCCTGGAATCCGAATGGCCCAACCCGAGCTGGACCAATGACTGCACCAAGGCGCGATGGGCGGGAACTCGAAGATATTCGTCCACGGCAGAGATGACTTCAAGGCCCAGGCTCGCCGGCGGTGCGGCGGTACCGATGGCCCGTTCGCTCGCCCGCCATCGCGCCAGGTCGTCGAGCGATTTCAGGTGCGAAGCCATCGCCCGCGCCGTCATTTCCCCGACGCGGGGAATACCCAACGCGTAAAGAACGCGCCCAAGGTCCGTCCGCTTGCTGCGCTCGATTTCCGCCAGCAGGCGGTCCGCCGCCTGGCCTGAAGCCACGCCTGATTTCTGGAGGTCCGATGGGCGCAGGTGATAAAGATCGGCCGGCGTTCGCACGAGGCCCGCTTTCACCAGCTTGTCGATCGCCACGGCGCCCAGGCCGGCGATATCCATGGCGCCGGCCGACACGAAGTGCTCGAGCCGCCGGCGCACCTGCGCCGGGCAGTCCTCGTACGCGCAGCGCAGGGATGCGCCCCCGGCCAACGGTCGCAGCGCCCGGCCGCATTCCGGGCAGGCGGTCGGCAGCACGTAGCGCAGTGCGGCGGGCGACCGGCGCTTCAGGTCGACGCCCGTGATCGCCGGCACGATCTCGCCGGCCTTTTCCACGACCACAAAATCGCCGAGGCGAATGTCGCGCCGCATGATCTCGCGGGCATTGTGGAGCGAAGCCCGGGAAACCGTTGAGCCGCCCAGTTCGACGGGCGCCAGTTCCGCCACCGGTGTAAGCACCCCGGTGCGGCCCACCTGCCACGCGATGGCCCGGAGCTGCGTTTCCACTTCGTCCGGCGCGAACTTGAAGGCCATGGCCCAAAGCGGCGCGTCCCTGGTTTCGCCCAGCTCGCGTCGCACCGCGGTATCGTCGACCTTCACCACCGCACCGTCAGTGGGGAAATCATAGCGCGCCCGCTCCTGCCCCACAGTCCGAACCGCCCGCCACATGGCATCGGCGTCCGTGACCCGGCGCGGGTGTTCCACCGTGGGCAAACCCCAGGCCCGCAATTGGCGCAGCAGTTCCATCTGGGAGCCGGGACAAGCCGCCGCCGGTTCGCAATCGCCATGACCGTAGAAAACGATTTCGAGCCGCCGCGCCGCGGCCATCGCCGGGTCCGTTTGCTGCAAGGTGCCCGCCGCCAGGTTGCGCGGATTGGCAAACAAGCTCGCGCCCGCGGCTTCGCGCTCCCGGTTGATCCGGCTGAATTCAGCCCAGCCGATGAAGATCTCCCCGCGCAACTCGATCAAGCCGGGGATGGGATTCTTCGCGCCTTCCGCCGAGATCGGGCGCAGCTGGCGCGGGAGCCCGCGGATCGCCAGCACATTCGCCGAGACATCGTCGCCTTCGTCGCCATTCCCGCGAGTCACGGCGCGAATGAGCCGGCCGTCCTGGAACGTGACGCTGATGGCCACGCCGTCGAATTTCGGCTCCACGACGTAGGCCACATCCTTCCGGCCGAGCTGCCGCGACACGCGCGCGACAAACGCCCGCAGCTCCGTCTCCGTGTAGCTCTTGGCCAGGCTCAACATTCGTTGGCGGTGAGGGAAAGTGGCGAACCGCCCGGAGCGGTCGTCGCCCATCGCTGGGCCGCCGCCTGCGCCCGCGAGTTCCGGATGTTCGCGCTCCAGCGCGGCCAGTTCGCGTTTCAATTGGTCGTAGGCATGGTCGCTGATCTCCGGCGCCGCTTTCTTGAAGTAGAGTTGATCGTGACGTGCGATCTCCGCCCGCAGCGCGCCAATCCGCTCGGCGGCCTCATTCGCAGCATCGCCCTCCGACCCATGAAGACGAAGCGGCGCCGCCAGCAGCCAGAGCACCAACGCCGCCCGGGCAACCGACGCCGTCGTACGCTTCGAATCGTTTCGCCGAATCATGGGCATGATCTCCTTTGGTCCCCGGCCCGGTTGCTGTTCGCAATCCAGCCTCGCGGGACGCCGCCGCCCCCGCCATCCCGCCGCCTACCCTTTTTCGGCCAAAGAAAAGGCGCGCCCCGCGGGGCGCGCCTTGAAGTTGATGCGTCTGGTTTGGCCGGACCTTAGTAGTCCATGCCGCCCATGCCGCCGCCACCACCGCCCGGCGCGGGAGCCTTCTCCTTCTCCGGGATCTCGGTGATCATGCACTCGGTGGTCAGCAACAGGCCGGCGACCGAGGAGGCGTTCTGGAGGGCGGTGCGGGTGACCTTGGTCGGGTCGACCACGCCGGCCTTCACGAGGTCCTCGAACTTGTCGGTGGCCACGTTGTAGCCGAAGTTGCCCTTGTTGGCCAGGACCTCCTTGACCACGACGCCGCCGTCGACGCCCGCGTTCGAGCACAGGGCGCGAATCGGGTGTTCGATGGCGCGGCGCACGATCTGGGCGCCGAAAGCCTCGTCACCCTCGAGCTTGAGGGCCTCGATGGCCTTGATGGTGCGGAGCAGGGCCACGCCGCCGCCGGCGACGATGCCTTCCTCGACGGCCGCGCGGGTCGCATGGAGGGCGTCCTCAACGCGGGCCTTCTTTTCCTTCATCTCGGTCTCGGTGGCCGCGCCGACATTGATGACGGCGATGCCGCCGGCGAGCTTGGCGAGGCGCTCCTGGAGCTTCTCGCGGTCGTAGTCGCTGGTGGTCTCGTCGATCTGGCGGCGGAGCTGCTTCACGCGGCCCTGGATGTCGGCGGCCTTGCCGGCGCCTTCGACCAGGGTGGTGTTCTCCTTGTCCACCGTGATGCGCTTCGCCCGGCCGAGGTCGGCGAGGGTGAGGTTCTCGAGCTTGAGGCCGAGGTCCTCGGTGATGCACTTGCCGCCCGTGAGGATCGCGATGTCCTCGAGCATGGCCTTGCGGCGATCGCCAAAGCCCGGGGCCTTGACGGCGCAGACATTGAGCGTGCCGCGGATCTTGTTCACCACCAGCGCGGCCAGGGCCTCGCCCTCAACCTCCTCGGCGATGATCAGGAGCGGCTTGCCGCTCTTGGCGACGGTCTGCAGCAGCGGGAGCATTTCCTGCAGGTTGGAGAGCTTCTTCTCGTGGATCAGGACGTAGGCGTCCTCGAGGGCGACTTCCTGGCTCTCGGCATTGGTCACGAAGTACGGCGAAAGGAAACCCTTGTCGAACTGCATGCCCTCGACCACGTCGAGCGTCGTCTCGATGGACTTCGCTTCCTCGACCGTGATCGTGCCGTCCTTGCCGACCTTGTCCATGGCGTCGGCGATGATTTCGCCGATCGTGGTGTCCCAGTTGGCGGACACGGTCGCGACCTGGCGGATTTCCTCGCGGTCGTTGACCTTCTTGGAGATCTTCGCGAGTTCGGCGACGGCGGCCTCGACGGCCTTGTCGATGCCGCGCTTCAGGTAGACCGGGTTGGCGCCGGCCGTGACGTTCTTGAGGCCCTCGCGGTAGATGCCCTCGGCGAGGACGGTGGCGGTGGTGGTGCCGTCACCCGCGGTATCGGAGGTCTTGGACGCGACTTCCTTCACCATCTGGGCGCCCATGTTCTCGTAGGGATCGGGAAGTTCCACTTCCTTGGCGACGGTCACGCCGTCCTTGGTGACGGTCGGGGAACCGAATTTCTTGTCGATGACGACATTCCGGCCCTTGGGCCCGAGTGTCACCTTGACGGCTTTGGAGAGAACTTCGACGCCGCGGAGGATCTTCTGCCGGGCGTTTTCATCGAAGAGGAGTTGTTTGGCTGCCATGTTGGTAAGTTGTTTGGAGATTTCTGTTTTTCGAATTGAGATGCCGGGTGGCAGTTAGGCAATGACGCCGAGAATGTCGTCCTCGCGGACCAGGGTGTACTTCTGGTCCTCGATCTTCACCTCGGTACCGCCGTACTTCGAGATCAGCACGCGGTCGCCGACCTTCACCTCGAAGGGCGTGACCTTGCCGTTCTCATCCTTCTTGCCCGTGCCCAAGGCGATGACCTTGGCCTCCTGGGGCTTTTCCTTGGCGCTGTCCGGAATGATGATTCCGCCGCGGACCTGTTCTTTTTCCTCGATGTGCTGCACGAGCACGCGATCACCGATGGGTTTGATGTTTACTTTAGCCATATGGTTATTGGTGGGGGGTTGAGTTGAAAAAGCGGGAGAAAAAAGGCGAACCCGTTCCGGCGTGGAATCGGGTTCGCGTGAAGTTATTTCTTGTCCTCGTCGACGATCTCGACGTCGGCATCGACGACCTTGCCTTCCGGGCGGGCCTTCTTCGGCTCGGCGCCGCCCGGGGCGGCGTCGGCGGACGAACCGCCCGTGGACGCACCGGCGGCACTGGCGGCCTGGGCCTGCTGGTACAGCTCGGCGCCGATCTTCGAGAGATTCTCGAGCGCGGCCTTCATGCGGGCGGTATCGTTGCTCTCGAGGTCTTTCCGCCCGTCCTTGATCGCGGTCTCGAACTTGGACTTCACGTCGGCGGGCAGCTTGTCGCCCGCGTCCTTGAGCGTCTTTTCGAGCTGGTAGAGGGTGGTGTCGAGCTGGTTCCTGGTTTCCACCGCCTCCTTGCGCTTGGCGTCCTCGGCGGCGTTGAGCTCGGCCTCCTTGGTCATCTTCTCGACTTCTTCCTTCGAGAGGCCGGAAGAGTTCTGGATGGTGATCTTCTGCTCCTTGCCGGTGCCCAGGTCCTTCGCCGAGACGTGCAGGATGCCGTTGGCGTCGATGTCGAAGGTGACTTCGATCTGCGGGGTGCCGCGTGGCGCCGGCGGGATGCCGTCGAGCTTGAAGGTGCCGAGGTTCTTGTTGTCGCGGGCCATCGGGCGCTCGCCCTGGAGGACCACGATCTCGACGCCCGGCTGGTTGTCGCTGTAGGTCGAGAAAATCTGGGTCTTCTTCGTCGGGATGGTCGTGTTGCGCGGGATCATCGGCGTGGCGACGTCACCCGCGGTCATGATGCCGAGCGTCAGCGGCGTCACGTCGAGCAGCAGCACGTCGCGCACGTCGCCTTTGAGTACGCCGCCCTGGATGGCCGCGCCGACGGCGACGACCTCGTCCGGGTTGACGCCCTGGTGCGGCGCCTTGCCGCCGAGACCACGCGCGATTTCGACGACCTTCGGCATGCGGGTCATGCCGCCGACGAGCACCAGCTCGTCGATCTTGTCGGAGCTGACCCCGGAGTCCTTCAGGCAGTTCTTGAACGGCTGGATGCAGCGTTCGAAGAGGGCGTCGCAGATCTGCTCCATCTTGGCCCGGTTGAGCTGCACGGTGAGGTGCTTCGGCCCGGATGCGTCGGCCGTGATGAAGGGCAGGTTGATGTCGTAGGTGGTCGCCGACGACAGGGCGATCTTCGCCTTCTCGGCCTCCTCCTTCAGGCGCTGGAGCGCCATCGGGTCCTTGCGGAGGTCGATGCCGTTTTCCTTCTTAAAGTTTTCGACGAGCCAGGCGATGATCGCATCGTCCCAATTGTCGCCGCCGAGGTGCGTGTCGCCATTCGTGGCCTTGACCTCGAACACGCCGTCGCCGATCTCAAGAATCGACACGTCAAACGTGCCGCCGCCCAAGTCGAACACCGCGATCTTCTCGTCCTTCTTTTTGTCCAGGCCGTAGGCGAGCGATGCCGCGGTCGGCTCGTTGATGATGCGCAGCACCTCCAGGCCGGCGATCTTGCCGGCGTCCTTGGTGGCCTGGCGCTGGGCGTCGTTGAAGTACGCCGGCACCGTGATGACCGCCTGGGTAATCTTCTCGCCCAAGTAGGCCTCGGCATCGGTCTTCAATTTGCCGAGCACAAAGGCCGAGATCTGCTGCGGAGCGAACTGCTCCGTCTTGTCGCCCACCTGGACCTCGACGTACGCGTCGCCGTTCTTGCCCGCGACAACCTTGAACGGGAAATTGCGCGCCTCTTCCGAGACCTCGGTGAATTTCCGCCCGATCAGGCGCTTCGCGGAGAAAACGGTGTTCTTCGGGTTGGTCACCGCCTGACGTTTGGCTGCTTGGCCGACGATGCGCTCGCCCGTTTTCGTAAAGGCCACCACCGACGGGGTCGTGCGCGCGCCTTCCGCGTTCGGAATAACCACGGGTTCGCCGCCTTCCATGACCGCCATGCACGAGTTCGTCGTGCCCAAATCGATGCCGAGAATTCTGCTCATGCGCGTTAACTAGCAATGCTCGTGCCCCGGACCTTGCATAATGTTATATTCTCATATTCAGCATGATGAGTAGTTCTCCGCGCCGCGATGTTGAGCCAGGCTGCGAGCCAGCGAAGCCAAGCTGTCACACCATGTCACACCTGTCGCAGCCACCTGCGCGCGCAGCATTTGCCAGCGTCGCCTGGCTATGCAGTTTACCGGGTTCACCGCCGGCTCCCACCTACCCCTGTTCAGGACCGAATGAAGCCCCTCCACGCCACGCTGCTCACGGCTGCCTTGATGATTCCGTTCGTCTCCGGACGCGCCGCTGAACTGTGGTTACGCCGCGGCCAGCTCGTCGATCCCGCCGCCCGCACCACCACTCGAACCGACATCGTCGTGGTCGATGGCCGAATCGTCCCGACTCCGCCGGGGCCGCCGCCCGCCGCCGCCCAAGTGGTCGATCTTGAAGGCCGGTGGATCATTCCCGGGCTCGTCGACCTCCATGTTCATTCCTATGGCAACATATTCGCCGACGGCACCGATCAGGACCTCGATCCGCGGGCGACAGCGCGGCTGATGCTCGTCTGCGGTGTGACGGCTTACCTCGAGCTCGGCACGCGCAACCTCGATGACATCTTTGCCGCGCGCGATGGCCAGCGCGCCAAATCGCCGGCCGCCGCCACCGAGGCCGACATCTATTGCGCCGGCCTGGCGTTTGGGCCGTGGAGCCTGTCGTCACCCGAGGCGGCCAAGGCCACGCTCTCCGCCTACATCGCCCGCTGGCACCCCGACGTCATCAAGCTGCTCAACGGCCGGTTTGCGAATCACCCGGGCATTCCCCTCGAGGTTCTCCGCGCGGCCGTCGCCACGGCGCGAGCCGCCGGACTCAAGACCGTCGTCCACATCAGTTCATGGCAGAACGCCCGCGACACGCTCGAGGCCGGCGCCGATGCCATCACGCACTTTGACGACGATGACATCGTTCCCGACGACCTCGTCGCCCGCTGGGCGCGGCAAAAGGTCCTTTCGATTCCCACCATGGCGGTGCAAAGCGACGTGGCGAATTTCGTCCGGACGCCCGCCTTGCTCGACGATCCGCTGCTCCGGGCCGTCGCCCCCGCCGCCGGCATTAGTTCGTACCGTGACGTGGCGCATTTCAGCGACCGCGCCCGGCGTGCCTTTCGGTGGCAGAGCGACGACATGGCCAACGACACGAAAACATTTCAGAAATTGCAGGCCCAGGGCATCCCCATGCTGGCCGGTTCGGACACATGCAACCTCGGCACTTTTCAGGGCTACTCGCTTCATCGCGAAATCTGGCTGATGCAGCACGCGGGCTATTCGCCTTGGGAGGCCCTGGCCGCGGGAACGACGGGCCCCGACTCGTTCCTCGGCCGGCCGGCCGGCATTCATCCCGGCGAGGTGGCCGAGATGGTCGTGCTCGATGCCGATCCGGTCGTCGATGTCGCGAATACCGAGAAGATCCATGCCGTCATCCACCATGGCCGGCTGGTTGACCGCGACGCGCTGCGGGTGAAGCCCCGCGGTTGAAATTCCCGGCCAACGGGCCAAGGTAGCGGCATGGAACAGCTGCAGGTCCCCGCGACGGTGCCGGTGATGACGTTGCCCAATACCGTTTTTTTCCCCCAGGCCCTGCTCCCGCTCCATATTTTCGAGCCCCGTTATCGCCAGATGCTCCGCGACGTGCTGGCCGCTGATCGCCTGTTCGCCGTCGGCCAGCTCGACACCCGCCGGCCGGCGAAATCCCACGCAGCCGAGCCGTTGCACCCGATGGTCTCGGTCGGCGTCATCCGCGCCTGCCAGAAGGGCGAGCAAGGCACGTCCGACCTGTTGCTGCAGGGTGTCTGCCGCGCCGCCGTGGTCGAAATTGTCCGCGAGGCGCCCTACCGCGTGATCCGCATCGCGCCGGTCCCGACCACGACCGGCGCGCACCAGGCCGAACTCGAAATGCTCCGCCTCGAGGTCATGCGGCTGCTCAACCTGCGGCGCCGGCTCGGGACGCCCGCGCCGAAGGGCATGACGCAGTTTCTCGAGAGCATCGAGGACATCGACACGTTCGCGGACGTCGCCGCCTTCAACATGTGCGAGGACGGACTGCTCAAGCAGCGCCTGCTCGAGACGGTCGTGACGCGCCGGCGGCTCGAAATCTTTGCCGCCGCCCTGAAGAGGGAAATTGAGATGCAACGCCTGCGCCGCCGTCTCCAGGGTCCGTTGCCCGACGATGGCATTGCGAACAACTGACGCGGCCGGCCGAACCTAGCGGCCGCGGCTTCGTCGCCCGCCGCCGGCAGGCAATGCCTGCTAGCGGTCGCCGGCCGGGACGCCGGGACTACTCGTAGCGCAGCGCCTCGATGGGATCGAGCGACGAGGCCTTCCAAGCGGGATAAAAGCCGAAACCCACGCCGATGCCGGAGCAGACCAGCACGCCGATCAGGGCCCAGTTCCAGGGAAACACCGCGGTCGCCTTGAGCATCAGCGCGACGCCATTGCCCCCCGCGACACCCAGCAGGATGCCCATGAGGCCGCCGGCCAGAGAGATCGTGACCGCCTCGATCAGGAATTGCGTCAGGATGTTCTTCTTGCGCGCGCCGATCGATTTGCGGATGCCAATCTCCTTGGTGCGCTCGGTCACGCTCACGAGCATGATGTTCATGATGCCGACCCCCGCGGCGAGCAGCGCGATGCCGCTGATGACGAACGAGCCGGCCGCGATGACATCGGCCACCTTGCCGAAGGCCGCGATCAGCGAGTCGTTGGAGTAGAGTTCGAAATCGTTTTCATCCTCGGGCCGGAGGCCGCGGACGATTCGCATCGCCGTGATGGCCTTCTCGATCGTCTCGTTGTAGACGGCCTGGTTCGGCGCCTGGGTGGCGATGTTGATCGAGACCCGTTCGCTCCCAAAATCATTCAGGTACCGCGTGATCGGGACCATGGCGATGTCGTCCTGGCTGTTGCCGAACTGGCTGCCCTTCTCCGCGAAGGTGCCGATGACCGTGTAGGTGCGATCGCGAATCTTGATGCGCTTGCCGAGCGGGTTCTCGGCGAGGAAGAGCTTCTTCAGGATGCCCTGGCCAATGATGATCACCGGCCGCGCCAGCTCCACGTCGTCGGCCGTGAAGTTGCGCCCCAGGTCGATGGTGAACTGGTTGGCGGTGAGAAAATACTCGTTGGTGCCGCCGAAGGTCTGGCCCGGCGTCGTCTTCTGGCCGTTGTAGACTGCCTGCGCCTGGCCGGTCTGGTCGAACGTCTTGAGGCAGACCACCTCGGTCACATCGCGCATCAACTGCTGGTAGCGCATGGCCTGCGCCAGCGTGATGTCGCGCCGCAACTGGTAGCGCCGCCGCGACGCGCCGTCGCCACCGCCCGTGACGGGAAACTTGGCAAACTGGAACATGTTCGAGCCGAGGAAGCTCAGGCCCGTCTCGATGGACTCGCGCAGCGCGGTCACCGCGGTCATGACGCCAATCACGGAGAACACGCCGATGGTGATGCCCGACATCGTCAGGAACGAGCGGAGTTTGTTCACCCCGAGCGAACCGAGCGCCATGCGGAGAATCTCGCCGAGTCGCATGGCGGGCTATTCGTAGCGGAGCGCCACGACCGGATCGAGGCGCGAGGCGCCCCAAGCCGGGGCGAAACCCGAGATGACGCCCGTCACGACCGACACGAGCATGCTGATGGCGACGAGGTCGGGCGAGAAGCGCACCGGAAAATTCGGCGCCTCGTGCTGGATGCCCGCGAACATCAGGTAGGCCACCAGCATCCCGACGGCCCCGCCGATCAGGCAGATGGAGACCGCCTCGATCAGGAACTGCAGCAGGATGCTGCGGCGGCGCGCGCCCAGCGCCTTGCGCGTGCCGATCTCCTTCGTGCGCTCCTTCACGCTGACGAAGGTGATGTTCATGATGCCGATGGCGCCGACGAAGAGCGACAGCCCGGTGATGAAGAGGCCCGCCATGGCGATGCCCTTCCGCAGCGGGTCGAGCTGCGCCTTGAAGGCCTGCTGTTCGTTGACGGTGAAATTGTCGCGCTCGCCCGGGGTTTGCCCGCGCACGCGCCGCATGGCGCCGATCAACTCCTCCTTGGCCTCGGCCAGCTTGAGCTTGTCCGTGACCTTGACGCGCAGCTGGCCGTCGCGCCGCGCGCCGAAATATTTCCGAAAGGCCCCCAGCGGCAGGACCATCTGGTTATCGAAGCTGAACAGGCCGAGAAACTCGCCCTGCTTTACGAAGACGCCGATCACCTTGAAGGGGTGGCCGCCGATGAGCACGACCTGGTCGAGCGGCGAACTGTTCGGAAACAGCGCCTGGGCCACATCGAAGCCGAGGATCACGACCGAACGGCCGGCCTGTGACTCGGTTTCATTGAAGAAGCGACCCTCGCTGTAGTCGACGCTGCTGATGCGCGCGTAATCGGACGTCGTGCCGACCGCGAAAACGTTGCTGACCTTGTTGTCCTCGAATTTGACCGCCAGGCCGCGTCCGACCACACCGACCGCGACGGTCAGCAGGCTGTTGGGCGTCGAGGCGATGATGCGGTTCACCTTTTCGGCGTCCTCCGGGCGGATGGGCGGGCGGTTGGCGTAATTCCACCAGTCCTCGACCCCGCCCCACGGCCACTTCTGCACATACAGGACGTCCTCGCCCAACATCGCCAGGCTGTTCTCGAGGCCGGTGTCGATGCCGCGGATCGCCGTGCCCATGAGCGTCACCGCCACGATGCCGATGATCACGCCGAGGGCGGTGAGGGCCGAACGCATCTTGTTCGCCCGGATCTGCGTGAAGGCGATGCGGAAGGACTCGACGAATTCGTTCAGGAGGCGGAGCACGGCGGCACAGGGGTCAATATTGGCGAACGTCGCTTTCGATCAGGCCGTCGCGCAGGCGCACGATGCGGCGCGCGTGGCGGGCGATGTCCTCTTCGTGCGTGACCACGATGATGGTGTTGCCCTGTTCATAGAGCACCTCGAGCAACTGCATGATTTCCTCGCCGGTCTTGGAGTCAAGGTTGCCCGTCGGCTCGTCGGCGAGGATGATGGACGGGTTGTTCACGAGGGCGCGGGCGATGGCGACGCGCTGTCGCTGGCCGCCGGAGAGCTCGTTGGGCTTGTGGGACATCCGCTCGCCCAGGCCGACGTTTTGCAGCGTCTGGATCGCCTTCTCGCGGCGCGCCGACGGAGAGAGCCCGGCGTAGACGAGCGGCAGCTCGACATTCTGCAGCGAGCTCGAACGCGGCAGCAGGTTGAAGGTCTGGAAGACGAACCCGATCTCGCGGTTGCGGATGTCGGCCAGCTCGTCGTCGGACATCTCGGACACGTCCTTGCCGGTGAAGTGGTACTTGCCGGCCGTCGGCGTGTCGAGGCAGCCGAGCATGTTCATCATGGTCGACTTGCCGCTGCCGGAGGGTCCCATGATGGCGAGATACTCGTTGCGGCGGACCGTGAGCGAGACCCCGCGCAGGGCATGCACGATCTCCTCGCCCATCTTGTAGAGCTTGGTCACGTGCTCGATCTCGATCACAATCGGGCCGGGCTCGCGGTACGGGCGCAGCCCCGCCGGGTGGGCGGCGGAGGCTGGACTGGCGGGAACGGAACTCATGGCAGGTCGTGGTCGATAAGCGCGGAGGCGTTACTTGGCGTCGTCCTTCTTGGGCTTCTCGATCATCACCTCGCTGCCGTCCTTGAGCCGGCGGCTGATGGCGGCGTAGGTGCCGGAGACGACTTCCTCGCCGGCCTTGATGCCGTCGGTGATCTGGATGTAGGTGTTGTCCGCGATTCCCGTCTCGACCTTGCGCATTTTGACGGTGTCCCCGGTCTTGACGAACACGACGCGCTGGAGCTGGCTGGCCGTGCGCTTGGCCTCCTGCCGCTCGGTGGTGACCTCGAGGTCGTTGCCCGAGCGTTCCTTCGCCTCCTTGGCGCGAGCCTGCTGCAATTCGTCGGCGGTCTTGCCGCCCTCGGCGCGCACCGTGACGCTCTGGATCGGGACCGTCACGACGTCATTCACCGTCTGGGTCTCGATGTCCACCGTGGCGCTCATGCCGGGGCGGAGCGTGGCGTCGGGCGCCTTGATGCTGATTTTGACCAGAAAGTTGGTGACGTCGTCCGAGGCCGACGAGGCGGCGGACTGCGCGCCGGTCGTGATCGCGGAGCTGCTGATCTCGCGCACGATGCCGGTGAACTTCCGGCCGGGGAAGGCGTCGACCGAGATGGCGGCCGTGTTGCCGGGCTTGACGTTGATAATGTCGTTCTCGTTCACCTTCACGCGGACCTCCATGTTGTCGAGGTTGGCGATGCGCATGATCTCGGTGCCGGTGTAGGTGCCGGTGCCGACGACGCGCTCGCCGACCTCGCTGGTCAGGGAGGTGATGCTGCCGTCGGTGGGCGAGGTGATGGTGGTCTTGTTGACCTGGTCCTGGAACTGGCTGAGCAGCCCCTCGGTGCGCTTGATCTGCGCGACGGACGACTCGAAGTCGGCCCGGGCCACCTCCATGTTTGTCTTGGCGGCGGTGTAGTCGGCGTCCGACACCAGCTTTTTCGAGTAGAGCTCCTGCGACTGGTTGAAGTCCTGCTCCGCCTTGGTCAGGCGCGCCTGGCTGAGCACGCTGGCGGCCTTGGCCGAGGCCAGCGCCGCCTGCTGCTGCTCGAGCTGGGCCTGGTAGAAGTCCGGCTTGATGCGGAGGAGGAGGTCGCCCTTCTTGACCGCCTGCCCTTCCACGACCGGGATCGCGATCAATTCGCCGGACACTTCGGGTGAGATCTTGACCTCGATCTCCGGCTGCACCTTGCCGGTTGCGGTCACCAGGTGGGTCAGGTTGCGGACCGCGGCCTTTTCGACCGTGACGGGGATGGGCGGCTCCTTCTGACGCGACTTGGCGACCGCGGCGGCGATCACGGCGACGAGCACCAGCGAAACGAGCACGAGGATGAGTGTGCGCTTCGATTTCTTCTTCTTTGCCGGCAGGGCGGGCTGGGCGGGCTGATTCGTAGGGTCAGGCATGGGAAACAGATGGTCGGTTAGGTTGAAGGCAAAAGGTCGGCCTTGGCCAGCGCTTTACGCGAGATTGCCCGCTCCCGTTGGAAACACAGAGGGGTCCCAGCGGGACCCCTCTGCAACACAACTGATAACTACGAACGGAGCCAAGGAAGGGGCGCGGGCCGGCGACGGAAACGCCAGAGCGACAGTCCGGGGGTTTTTGGCGTCAAATCCCCCCAATGCAGGGGTCGAACGGGCAACTTGTCCGGGCGTGTGGCGCATGGGGGCAATACACCCGGCTTTTCGCGCAAGTTGCAGCCAGATTTGATGAACGGCAGATGCGCCCGGATGAATGGCGCCCCCTCCCCGGCCCAGCCTCAACGTTCGAATTCCCAAGCCAGCGCCGCGCCCACGATGCCGGCGTCGTTGTGCATCCGGGCCGGCACGAGCTTGGCGCGGGTCTTGACGAAGCGCAGCCACTTGTCGGCCTTCTTGCTCACGCCGCCGCCAACGATGATCAGCTCGGGCGAAAAGAGGCGCTCCATCACCGCCAGGTAGACATCGACCCGTCGCGCCCAGTGATGCCAGGTGAGCCGGCGGCGCTTGCGCACCGCTGCGGCCGCGTAGCGTTCGAAGGGCTTGCCCCGCCACGGCACATGGCCGAGCTCGGCGTTCGGGAACAACTGGCCCTGGTAGAACAGCGCCGAACCGATGCCCGTGCCGAACGTCAGCATCAGCACCGTGCCCCGGGCCCCGCGCCCGGCGCCGAATTTCATCTCCGCGAGGCCGGCGGCATCGGCATCGTTCATCAACCGCACCCGGCGACCGGCGGCGCGGCCAAAGAGGGCGGCCCCGTTCTTGCCCTCCCAATTCGGGCCGAGGTTGCCCACGGCGCCAATCCAGTCGCCCTTGATGATGCCGGGAAAGCCGAGGCTGACGGGTCCCTTCCACTTGAAATGCCGCACGATCTCGCGCACCGCCGCCACCCCCTCGCGTGTCGGGCAGGGCGAAGCGACGGGCACGCGGTGCCGCTCGGCGAGCAGCCGGCCGGTCCGGGTTTCGACGGGCGCGCCCTTGAAGGCGGAGCCACCGACATCAATGCCGAGCACTTTCATGGGGGCCGGAACCTAGGAGGCTTGCCCGTCGTTTGGCAACTCCTCGCGCTTCGCTTCGCGCACGGCCACGAGTTCGACCTCGAAGTAAAGCGTCTGGCCGGCCAGCGGATGGTTGGCGTCCAGCGTAACCTCGTCGCCGTCGATCGCCACGACCGTCACCACCGGCGCGTGCCGGTCGGGCCCGGTCTGGAACTGGTCGCCGACCTTCAACTCGCCCACCGGCAGCCGCGTCCGTGAAACCCTTTGCACCAGCCCGGCCTCGCGCACACCGTAACCGCGTTCCGGGGGCACGGCCACGGACTGCTTCTCGCCCGGCGCCATGCGCGCGAGGTGTTCCTCCAGGCCGTCGATGATTTGCCCGGCGCCCTCGAGGCAGTCCATGGGCTGGCTGCCGCGCGAGGTGTCCAGGACGCGCCCGGTCGCGTCGCGCAGAGTGTAATGAAAGCTGAGAATCCGGCGGTTCATGTTTCCTGGCGCAGGACTTCGAGCGGGGGGTGGTCACAGATCCCGCGGCTCGAGACCAGGCCGGTCACCACCGTGACCGCGCTCACCGCCGCCCACCCGACCACCAGCACCAGCACCGAGGGCTGCGACCATTTCATCTGGAACACATAGAAGGCCAGCGCCCAATTGGCGCCGACCGCCAGCACCGCGCCGACGGCGGAGCCCAGCGTGCCCAGCGCGAGGTACTCGGCCAGCATGATCCGGTTCACCTGCGCCTTGGTGGCGCCGAGGGTGCGGAGCAAAACGCTTTCGCGCAGCCGCTGCGCCCGCCCGATCAATACCGCCCCGGCGAGGACGATCACGCCCGTCACCACCGTGAACAATGCCAGGAATTCCACGACAAAGGTCGCCTTGGCATAGACCCCGTCGATCGCCTGCATGATGATCCCGAGGTCGATGGCCGAGACATTGGGTTGGGCCTGCACGACCGCCTGCTGCACCCGCGCCGACTGCTCCGGGGAGTCCACCCGCAGCGCCACCACATGGAATTTCGGGGCGCTCTCCAGCACGCCCTCGGGGAAGACGATGAAGAAGTTCGGCTGCAGGCGCCGCCAGTCGACGTGCCGGAGGCTGCCCACGTAAGTTTTCACCGGCACGCCCTGCACGTCCCACACCAGTTCGTCGCCCAGCTTCACCTGCAGGTCGCGGGCGAGGTCCTCCTCGACCGAAACCGGCACGCGCGGCGTCCCCGCCGGCACCCGCCCGGTGAACTTGCCGGCGGTGACCGTCTCGGTGTCGCTCAATTTCGCACGGTAGGTCGAGCGATATTCGCGCCGCAGGGTCCAGGCGGGAATGCGCGATTCCTTTTCCTTCAGCATCTCGGCCACGTCGCGACCCTTGATCGAGGCCAACCTCATGGTGACGATGGGCGCGTGCTGGCGCGCCGGCGCGCCGTTCGCCGCGACGAGCTTGAGCAGCGGGTCGATCTGGTCGTCCTGGATGTCGAAGAGCATGAGATTCGGCCGCTCGTTCCCGCCGACGATGCGCAACTGCCCGAGCAACGTGTCCCGCGTCAGGTAGAGCGTCATCATCAGGAACGTGCCCATCCCGAGCGAAACGAGGAGCAGGAGCGTGCGGTTGTTCGGGCGGTGCAGGTTGGCCACGCCCTGCCGCCACGCGTACGGCAGGCGCCGCGGCGTGAGCCGCCGCGCCAGCCAGGAAATCAACCGGGCCAGCCCCGCCAGCACCGCAAAGCCCAGCAGGAACGCCATCCCGAACCCGACCCCCCAGCGCAGGCGCCCCGTCTGCCAGATGGCGAAGGCGAAGATCGCGGCCACGATGAGCCCCACGAGCGCCAGCTGCAGCCAGTCCCGCCGCCGGCCGTCGTCTCCGGCGAAGGCGGACCGCAGCGCCAGCAGCGGCGACACCCGCCGGACTTCCAGCAATGGCAGCAGGGCAAAGAGCACGCTCACCACCAGGCCCGCGCCCACGCCGCGGGCCACCGCCGGCCAGGAGATTACGATATCGAACGCAAACGGCAGGAAGTCCTTCAACAAACCCGGGAGCGCCACCTGCACCAACAGCCCGAGCGCCGCACCCAGCACGGCCCCCAGGACGCCAAGTCCGACGCCCTGCAGCAGGTAGATGGAGAAGCTCGTCCGCGTGGAGGCGCCGAGGCAGCGCAGGATCGCGACCGTCGGCAATTTCTGGCGGACGTGCGCGTGCACCGCGCTGGCCACGCCGATCGCGCCGAGGAACAGCGAGGCGAAGCCCACGAGGCTGAGGAACGAATTGACGTTGTTGATCGAGTTTCCGAGCTGCCGCTTCCGCTCCTCCACCGTGTCGACGCCGAGGCGCAATTCGCGGAGCCGGTCGCGCTTCTCGCGCACGAGTTTCTCCACGTCGGTTCCCGGCGCGAATTTGAAGTAGAGGCGATGCCGCGAGAGGCTGCCGGCCTTGAGCAGCCCCGTCTGGGCCACCGCCGAAAAGGGAATGAACACCCGCGGTGCCAGCGTGGCCACCGCGGCCGACTCGCCCGGCACCGCCAGGACTCCGCCCGCCACGGTGAACTCGGCGCTGCCGAGTCGGATCCGGTCGCCCGTCTTCAGGTTGAACTGGATGAGCAGGCTCTCCTCGAGGATCGCGTTCATCCCCTGGCGCAAGGCCGCCGGCGCGGTCGCCGGCTCGGTGTCGAACTTGCCGTAGAAGGGAAAGCCTCCCTCGATGGCCCGCACCTGCACCAGGCGCGTCTGGCCGCCGGCGCCGGGCATCACGAGCATCGAATTGAATGCGATTTCGCGCGCCTGCTCCCCGCCGAGCTGGGCGGCGAACTCCGCGGCTTCGCCCGCGAAGGGCTGGCGCGAGGTCAGGGTCAGGTCCGCGCCGAGCAGGGTCTTCGTCTGCTCCTCGATGGCGCGGCGGAGGTTGTCGCGGAGCGCCCCCACCGCGACCAGCGCCGCCACGCCGAGGACGATCGCGAGGGAGAACAGCACCAGCCGCCGCCGGCTGGCGCGCGTGTCCCGCCACGCCATGCGCAGGATGAAGCCCATGGCTCAGGCCTCCACGGGCTCGTCCGCCACCACGGCGCCGTTGCGCAGGCGGAGGATGCGCGAGGTGCGCCGCGCCAGCTCCAGGTCGTGCGTCACGAGCACCAGCGTCGTGCCGCGTTCGCGGTTCAGGCCGAAGATCAGGTCCATCATGGCGTGCGCCGTGTCGCCATCGAGGTTGCCGGTCGGCTCGTCGCAGAACAGGAGGCGCGGCTGGTTGACGAAGGCGCGGGCGAGCGCCACGCGCTGCTGCTCGCCGCCGGAGAGCTGGGCGGGATAGTGGTCGAGCCGGTCGCCGAGCCCGACGCGCCCGAGCAGCTCGGCGGCCGCGGACTCGACCGCACCGCCGCCCCGCAGCTCGAGCGGCACGAGCACGTTTTCCACCGCCGTGAGGGTCGGGATGAGCTGGAAATTCTGGAAGACGAAGCCGACACACTCGTTGCGCACCCGGGCGCGCTCGTCCTCGGACATCCGCCCGATCTCGCGCCCTTCGAGCCACACCGCGCCCGTGGTCGGCTGGTCGAGACCGGCGCACAGGCCGAGCAGCGTCGTCTTGCCGCTGCCCGACGGCCCGACGATCGCGCACGCGGCGCCGGCCGCGAGCGCGAACGACACGTCGTGCAGCACAGTCAGCCGGCCGGTCGCCGTCGGGTAGGTCTTGGCGAGGCGCTCGACTTTTAGGCTGAACTGGCCAGACGTGGGAGGGGACGCCATGGCCACGACAAAGAGTGAACTTCCGCGAAAGGGCAAAAGCCAAACGTGGCGAACGGTCGCGCTCGGCCTGTGGCTGGCGGCGACGCTGGGAGCGGCGGAACCGAAGACGCTGGTCTTCTTCGGCGACAGCCTCACCGCCGGGTATGGGCTCGACCCGGACGACGCCTACCCCGCCCTGATCCAGAAGAAGCTCGACGCCACGGGCGCAGCGTGGCGCGTGGTCAACGCCGGCCTGAGCGGCGACACCACGGCCGGCGGCGTGCGGCGTCTGGACTGGGTGCTGAAGCAGCCGGTGGACATCCTGATGATCGAGCTCGGCGGCAACGACGGCTTGCGTGGCATTGCGCCCGGCACCACCGCGGCGAACCTGCAGGCCATGATCGACAAGGCGCGGGCCCGCTATCCGCAGGCGGCCATCGTCCTCGCCGGCATGCAGCTGCCGACCAACCTCGGGGCGGACTACAACCGTGAGTTCGCGGCCATATTCCCCGAGTTGGCCCGGCGCAACCACCTGAGCCTGATTCCATTCTTGCTCGAAGGCGTCGGGGGCGTCCCCCGCCTGAACCAGGCCGACGGCATCCATCCGACCGCGGAAGGCCATCGCGTGGTTGCGGAAAACGTCTGGAAGGTTATCAAGGGTTTGCTTTGAAGTTACTCGGACTCCTCTCCGTTGCCGCCGCGGTGACGGGCGTCACCCTGCCCGCCCTGGGCGGACCCGTCCTCAGTTCGGCGGCGTCCGCGACCTGGGAGGACAACATCACGCGCACGCCCTTCGCCGGCGCCATGCATGATGCCTTCACCTACACGCTGGGCGGCGACGCCGAATGGCATGATCAACTCTCGCGCGATATCGCGCTGCAGTACGGCGCCGGCGCCGAGTTGGAGCATTGCCCGAAGTACGACGGGCTCGACCGGGTCGAAGGCAGCCTAAAGGCCGCCCTGCGACGCAAAGTCGGGCTCGGTCCATATGCCCCGGCGTTTCGGGCCGAGGTCTGCTACTCTGCCAGCAGCTATCGCGATTCCCAGCATGACGGCACGCGCTTCACGGCGAACCTCTCCTGGAGCCAACGTTGGAATGATTCCTGGCAAACGGTCGTCGCGGCGAACTACCTGCAAAACGACGGCCGGGCCGCGTGCTATGACTATCACAACCGCGGTCTGTCCGCCGAGGCGCGCTACGACCTGACGGAGCGGTGGCAGATCTCCGCCGGCGCGCGCCGCCAGTTTGGCGAGCAGGTCGTTTACGCCTGGCTGGGCGGCGCCGGCGCCGCCTACCCGTATGCCTATGCCACCTGGAAGAACGCGGTGGAAATTCCGACCTTTGGCCGGAACTGGTACGGTTACACGATCGATGCGCATGCCGACAGCTTCTGGCTGGAGCTCTCGCCCGCGCTCGGGAGCAACAGTTCCCTGCCGCTGCGCTTCGAGCAGACCGCGGTGGTCGGCCGCGGCGAGGGATTTCATACCCGCTTGCTTTCCCTCAGTTTCGTCAAACGCTTCTGACATGCCCGCCCGGATCCTCGCCGTCGCCGCCGCCCTCGTGTTCGGCCTGACCGCCCGCGCGGAGGAGCTGGTGAAGGTCGTCGTCCGGACGACGCTGGAAGGCAAGCCGGTGGCCGATGCCGTCGTCTCCGCCACGCCGCTCGATCATCCCGCGCCGCCACCGGCGAACGTCACGCCCGTGGAGATCGAGCAGAAGGAACAGGAGTTCCGCCCGTACGTGACCGCCATCCAGGTCGGCACCACCGTCAATTTTCCGAACCACGACACGGTGCAGCACCACGTCTACTCGTTGTCGAAGCCCAAGCGCTTCGAGATTCCGCTATACCAGTCCGGCGCGTCGCAGGCGGAGGTGTTCGACAAACCCGGCGTCGTGACCATCGGCTGCAACATCCATGACTGGATGGTGGCCTACATCGTGGTGCTGCCGACGCCGTACTTTGCCAAGACCGATGCCACCGGCGCCGCCGCCCTCCCGCCGCTGCCCGCGGGACGCTATCGCCTTGAAGTCTGGCATCCGCGCGCGCCGGCGCCCCTCGTGCAGGAAATCACCTCGGACCCGAGCAAGCAGGCGGTCCTGGATTTCTCGGTGGCGCTCAAGCCGGACAAGCGCATCCGCCGCGCCCCCGGCGGTCGGTCGAACGACTACTGAGCTACGGGATGGCGCGCGGTCCTTTCCAGTTCCGCCGCTTCAGCACCCGGCTCATCTGCCTGCTGCTCGGCCTGCTGACCGCCGTGCTGGCTGCCGTCTACTTCCTGATCAGCCAGGCCAATCTGCAGAATGCGATCGACCACAGTGAATCCAACCTCGAGCTGGGCTCGCGCGTCTTCGATCGCGCGATTCTCCAACGCATCGAATCCCTGGCCAACAGCGCGAGCGTCATGTCGCAGGATTACGGGATCCGTTCGGTGCTCCTGCAGGACAAGCCCGACACGGCGACGCTCAGCTCGAACCTGAAGAGCTACACGCAGCGGGTCCACGCGCCGGTGATCGCGCTGTTCGATGCCGACGGAAAGTTGCTGGCCAACAGCGAGGCCGGCATGGACAACGAAAACCAGGGCCCGTTCGCCTGGCTGATTCATAAAGCCGCGGCGCAGGACAAGGACCTGATGACCGGATTCGCCTACCTCAACGGGGGCCTGCACGTCCTGGTGGTCAAGCCGCTGTACGCCCCCTATCCGGAAATTGCCGCCTGGTTCGGCCTCGCTTTCCCGATCGACGAGGAGTTCGCCCGCGAAATCAAGCGGATCACCTTGCTCGACGTGACCTTCGCCACGGTCGACGAGGCCGGCGCCTCGCGGCTGCTCGCCTCCACCCTGCCTGGGAGTGATACCCGCGAACTGCTGCCGGTGGTGGCCGACAACGTCCGCCATCCGGTGCGCGTGCGCACGCTCACGCTGGGCGGCGCCCGCTACGTCACGCTGCTCAAGACGCAGGAGCTGCTCGGCGGCGACAGCCCGGTCACGGTGGTGCTGCAGCGGCCGCTGGCCAGCGAACTGGCGGCGGCGCACGACCTCGGAAACCTCGTGGTGCTGATTTCGCTCGCCGCGCTGGCCGTGGCCACCCTGGCCGCGCTGTGGATCGCCCGCGGCGTCAGCCAGCCGCTGCAGCTGCTGGCCGGACATACGAAACTTGTCGCCACCGGGGATTACTCGAAACGGCTGACCCTCCGGCGGGTCGATGAACTCGGGCAACTGGCCGCCGCCTTCAACCAGATGACCGCCGGGCTGGCCGAGCGCGATCGGGTGCGCGACCTGCTCGGCAAGGTCGTCTCCCCGGAGATCGCCGCGCAGCTGCTCCAGTCGGACCTCAAGCTCGGCGGCGAGGAACGCGAGGTCACCATCCTCTTCTGCGACCTGCGCAATTTCACCGGGCTGAGCGAAACGATGGCGCCGGCGGAGATCCTCAACCTGCTCAACCGCTACCTCGACCGCATGAGCGCGATCATCGAGCAACACGGCGGCGTGATCGACAAGTTCATCGGCGACGCGATCATGGCTCTCTTCGGTGCGCCGGTGACCCTGCCCGACGCCGCCAGTCATGCCATCGCCGCCGCGCGTGAGATGGCGCGGGCACTCAACGAGCTCAACCGGGAGTTCGCCGCCGAGGGCCGGCCGACGCTGGCGTTCGGCATCGGCATCAACACCGCGCGCGTCGTCGCCGGCAACATGGGCTCGAAGACCCGGCTCAATTACACCGTGATCGGCGACGGCGTTAACCTCGCCTCGCGGCTCGAGGCGCTGACCAAGGAGCCCAGCTACGACACGCCCATTATCGTGAGCGAAGCGACGCTCCGGGCCATGTCCGATCCGCCACCAAGCCGGCACCTGGGCGACGTCAAGGTCCGCGGCAAGGTGGAATCCGTCCGCATCTATGCCCTGGGCGCAAAGGGCGAGTCCCAGCCACCTTTCCGCTCTTAGGCGTTCCAGGCGGACGACGGCGCCTCCTGCAGCTTCGCCCGCACGTCCGCCGGGATCGGCTGCGCGACCATGCCATTCTTGTCGTCGCCGGTCACGCAAACCGCGGTCACTTCGCCGGTGGCGACGACCTGGCCGTCCTTCCGGAACTGAAAGACATACGTCACGGAGCGGGTCCCCAGCTTCCGGACCAGGAGCTTGACGGTGACTGTGTCGTAGAACCGGAGCGGCGCGCGGTAGTCGCAACTGACATTGACCCGCGGCCAGCCGACCACCTGGCCCGGCACGAACGAGATCAGCGGCAGGTCCAACGACCGGTAGAAAGCCGTCTCACACGCCTCCATCCAGCGGAAGTAGTTCGCAAAATGCATGATCCCAGCCATGTCGGTCTCGGCGAACTCGACCTGGCGGGTGATGCTGAATTCGGACGGCATGGGGGGAGCATTCCGCGGCGCGGAGCCCGAGGCAACGCCGTTTCGGCAATTCGCCGGTCGGAATATCGGGACGCCCACGGCCAGTGCCGGCTTGTGTCATTGGCACCCGGGGGTAGCATCCCGGGCCATGAACCTCCTGCACCGCTTTCTGGTTATCGGCGGCCTTTTGGTCGCCTCGCACGCATTCGGAGCCGAAGCATTCGAGGGCAAGGTCTCCTTTGCCCTCACAAGCGACCGCGGCCACACGCAGAACATGGACTATTCGATGAAGGGTCGGAAGCTCCGCATGGACATGGACGCGCAGGGCCGAACCGTCAGCTCGATCATGGACCTGGAAAAACTCGAGATGACGATGCTCATGCCGGAACAGGGCATGTACATGGTCATGCCAATCAAGAAGCCGGTCGAGCAGGCCGCCCAGAGCGCCAACGAGGGCACCGCCGAGGTCGAGCGCACCGGCCGCACCGAGACGATTCTTGGCTACAAGTGCGACGAACTCGTCGTGATGGACAAGGGCACCACCACCAACATGTGGGTGGCCTCCGACTTGGGAACCTTCATGGGCCTCGGCGGCGGCGGTGGTCCGCCGTCGGGTGGCGGTCTGGGCGCCATGTTTGGCGGCGGCCACAAGGCCAGCAGCCCCGCGGCAGCGAAATGGGAAGAGGTGCTCAAGGGCAAGGGCGGCTTTCCGCTGCGGGTCATTTCCCACGACTCCAAGGGCAAGGAGACCTTCAAGATGGAAGTCACGAAGATCCAACCCGAATCCCTGCCGGACACCTTGTTCGTCCCCGACCCTGGCCTGAAGAAATTCCAGATGCCCGACCTCGGCGGGATGTTCCGGCATAATTAAGCCGACCTCCCGGAAGCGGGGCACCCGCACCTCCTGCAGGCGGGCTGCCCTCCTTGGAGGCGGGGCGCCCCCACCCCTCCTCCATTCGCCGCGACTCAAACAAAAGGCCGGGCGCTGAGCCCGGCCTCTTGTGGTTCGTAGTTCGAAGACGCGCCTTACTGGCCGATCTTCAAAAGCTCTTCCGCCGTCCAAGGCGCCGTGCGGTTGCCGAGTTCGGCGCGGATCCGGGCCACGGTCTCGGGTTTCACCTCGGGGGCCTTGTTGCCCCATTCCGAGCGGACGTAGGTCAGCACGTTGGCAATTTCGTCGTCCTTCAGGACGGGCCCGAGCGAGGCCATGGCGCTGTTGAATTGGGTGCCCGAAACGGTGACCGGGCCGTTGAGGCCGAGGAGGACGATGCGGATGACACGCTCTTCCGGGCCCTGCAACCAATCGGACCCGGCCAGCGGCGGAAAGGCGCCGGGCACACCCATGCCATTGGCCTGGTGACAGGTGATGCAGGTGCGCGAGAAGACGCGCTTGCCCATATCGCGGGGCGTGGCCTGCGCCACCTTCACCTCGCCCGGCTTTTCGCGGCTGGCGTGCTCGTTGTAGACCAGCGGATCGAAGCGGATGGAATTGTGCGCGAGGTAAATCGAGCCGAAGAAAACCGCGCCGCACATCAGGCCCAGGATGCCCAGCGGCAAAAAGGCGTAGCCTTGGGCCTTCTCGGGCTTGGTCCGCTGCAGCTGCGCATGGACCTGCTGGATGCTATCATCGCTGGCGCAGGCCTGCTCGAGGCGGAAGTTCTTGTCGGGTTGAGCGCTCATCTTAGTGACCGCCCTCCTTCGGCTCCTCCGCGGGGGCATTGCGGCTCTTCTCGATCGGGTAATCGTACGTGTCCTTCAAGCTGAGCAGGTAGGTGACCAGCTGCCGCGCGCGCGGCGTCGGCACGACCTCGTATCCCTCCGGCGGGGCGGCCCGGCCGGTGAGGCGCACCGCATAATCGGAACGCTGGCGACCCTTGACCGGGTGCACGTCGAACAGGAAGGGATAGGCGGGCATGTTCGTGCCCGGCGCGACCGATTGCGGCGCATACAGCAGCCGGTAAAGAAAATCGGCATCGACCCCGGCGTGCAGGCTGGCATTGCCTTCGTTGCGCAAGTCGGGACCGATGCGGCGGGAGCCGAAGAAAACCGTGTGGTCGCGGATGTAGTCGCGGGCATAGCCGCCGCGCTGCCCCCACTTGCGCGCGAGGTCGGCGCCGTAGCCTTCGCCGCGAACCTGCTGCGTGTGGCAGGCGACGCAGCCCAGGTCCTGGTAAACCAGGAGGCCCTCGTTGGCGACGCCGGAGAGAAGCGCCGGGTTGATCGATTCGTCGATCGGGTCCTTGACTTGACCGAGGTGCCCGAGCTGGCGGTTGGCCGTCATCAGCAGACCGGCCCAGGACAGGGCCAGCGCGCCGAATACGCCGAGGAATAACAGGAGGCCGTTTCTCATGCGTGGCCCTCCTCCGTCGGCGAAGCCGGCAGCGCCAGGTCAGGCGGGTTTCGGAACTCGGCCACGACGGTGTCCTTCGGTGCGAGCGGAAACGCGATCCAGGCAAAATTGACCAGGAAGGCCAGGTGCCCGATCAGCAGCAGGCCGAAGCCAAGCGAACGCCACGTAAACCAGAAATTCATGGCCTTGGTCACATCCGTGAAGGCCAGGGCGCCGTTGTTGAGCAGGTGCCCCTGCTCCCACCCGCCGGCCGCCAGGCCGACGACCAGGAACACCACCCCGATGACCGTGGCCCCGACGTGGGCCTTGACCAGGGCGGCCGACCGCCATTCGCGCTCGGTCAGCCGCGGCAGGATGAAATAGGCGGCGCCGAACATCGCGGTGCTGAAGCAGGCGTAGAACATGAGCCAGTCGCGCAATTCCGCGGCGAGGGTGAACTGCAGGTGTTCGGCCACGCTGCGCAGCGCCAGCAGCAGGTTGGCGGCAGCGGCGAGGACGAACCCGAACATGCTCAACGCCGTAAAGCGCAGCGTGACGCTTCCGCCCAGTGCCCGCCAGCGGCCGGCGAGCGTGCCGAAGAGGTTCAGGGCGATGATGACGGCGGGGACGACGAGCAGGAAATTCGCCACCACGCCCAAGGTGGGAATCCACACCGGCACCGGCCCGCCGATCAGGCGGCTGCTGCCGGCAAAGGCGCTGGCGAGCGCCAGCCACCAGAACGCCAGCGGCGCCAGGTAGTAATTGGCGATGGGCTTCCCGAGGATCTTCGGGAGGAGGTAATAAGCCGCGGAGAGGGCCACCGGCACGAACCACAGGCCATACATGCCCTGCACGTACCAGGCCTCGACCACCGGTTGCAGGACCCCGTGCACCGGCACGCGGAAGAGCATCACCTGCGCCACCGCATAGAGCCAGGGGAACCAGAAGGCCGCGCCGAACAGGTACCATTGCGAGGCGAAGACATTCTCGGTGTTACGAATGCTGAAGGTCGTGACCGACCACGCGGCGATCAAGGCGTAGGCGGCGAGCAGGAGAAACGTCACGAAGCGCGGCATCTCGAGCAGCTCGAAGGAGGTCGAGTAGCCCCCCAGGATCCCGGCCACGCCGAGCAGGATGCCCAGGTTCCAGAACTTGGCGGCCACGAACAGCCAGCCGCCGTGGCGGAGAGTCGTGGCCGACAGCCGGGCCATCAGCCAGAGGCCGAAGGCAAAGCCGGCGTTCATGCCCCAGCCATAGACGAGCGCATTTTGCGCCGCCGGGGCGAGCCGGCCGTGGGTGAACCAGACGCAGTCGGAAAGGAAGGCCGGCGTATGCAGCTGGATCGATGCGCCGAGTTGGAGCACGCCGCCCACCAGGAGCCAGCACAGCGCCGCGGCAAAGAAGAGCAGCACCGGCCATTTGGCGGAGGCGTCGATCTCCATCTGTTCCGTGCGGTCGTTGGGAGCGGAGTCAGTCATCGGCAGGAATTATTTCTTGGCGTGTTCCTGGACGGTAAGCTCGATGGCGCGGTCGATGGGCAGGCGGACGACGCCGGCCTTTTGGTCAATCCAGCCGTAGGTCGTGAGCTCCTCGTGTTCCTTGGCGCGGTGTTCCGCCAGGAGCTGCCGGCGCTCGGCCGGCGTCTTGACGCCCTCCGCCCGTTCCACCCAGGTGGAACGCGGCACGTAGTATTTCCGCGCCAGCCAGCCAAACAGCGCGAAGCAAAGGAGCACGATGACCGTGGTGAACACGGGCGTGCGGTGCGGGAAGGCGAAGTTGGACGGCGTGTCGCTCATGGCGCGTTGGGCTCGTGGTGGGTCAGCGACTCAATGATGCGCGGGTCGCGGATCGGGATGAGCTTGGCGGTGGTGAAGCTGCGCAGGTAGGCCCAGGCGCAGATGCCACCGACCCCGATGGTCGAGGAGAGGACCCAGAGCAAGGTGCCGCTGAAGAAGGGCTCGGGATTGCCGTGGGCGTCCTTGAGGGCCGGGAGGACGTTGTAGCAGATGTCGATGAGGATGATCACCGCCACCCACACGCTGACGAGCAGGGCCCGCCCGCGGTTCGACTTCCAGCGGTAGAAGAGCCAGGCGATGAACGGGACGAAGAAATGGCCGAAGAGCAGCACCAGGCCGATCCACCACCAGTCGCCGTATTCGCGGATGTTGTACCAGAAGGTTTCCTCCGGCACGTTGGCATTCCAGATCAGGAAGTACTGGGAGAAGGTCACGTAGCCCCAGAACACCACGAAGGCGAAGGCCAACGCCACCATCGCGTGGAAATGTCCGGTGTTGTAGATCCCGCGGTAGTCACCGCGCGCATAGAGCCAGCAGGTGATCACCACGGCGAAGGCCAGGGCGCCGCGGACACAGTTCGCGAAGAACCACACGCC
Source organism: Lacunisphaera sp. (assembly GCA_035496355.1). Classification (GTDB taxonomy): domain Bacteria; phylum Verrucomicrobiota; class Verrucomicrobiia; order Opitutales; family Opitutaceae; genus Lacunisphaera. The sequence continues at coordinate 55,763 of DATJES010000048.1, forward strand.
GTACATGGTGGAGAACCAGTGGTACTCGAGGCTCTTCATCCAGTAGATGGCCGCCGCGGTCAGGCTCAGTGCCGTGAGGACGATGCCCATCGCCGCCGTCTTCCGGTTCATGAAAGTCCACTTGGGATCGCCGTCCTTGTCCTGGTTGAACGAGGCCTTCCGCAGGCGGGCGGAGAGCCAGATCCAGATGGCGAAGAACGCCACCGACATCCCGGTCAGCATTTTCGGGCTGAGGAACGCGGACTTCTTCTGGTAGAGCATGTCGGCACCAACCGTGCCGTGTCCGGGGAGCTGGTGACCGAGGTCCGTCCAGGGCCAGACGAGCCCTGGTTTCAGCCAGACGGAGACGAGGAGGGGCAGGAACAGCACCAGCAGCCAGGGGAACGCGGCCAGGCTGTGCTCCCACTGGCGGCGGATCACGGTCGACCAGCCCGAATCCATGATGTGGTGGATGAAGATCAGCAGCAGCATGCCGATGCAGACCGCGACCCAGTAACAAACCGCGGTCAGGTATGCCAGGGCGACATGAGTCGGAGGAGAAACAAGGAAGCCGACGGCGGTCAGCCCCAGGCCCGCGAGGCCCGCGACCAGGAAGCGGTTCGCCAGCGAGGGGATCGGGACCGGCATGGTGGGGGAGGCACTCATTTCACTTCAGCCCTCCCCGCTGGTCGGCCGGCACGTCCGCGATGCGGCCGTTGTGCGCCCTCTGCAGGGCGCGCACATACGAGATGACCGCCCAGCGGTCAAACGGGCTGAGCTTGTCGCCGTAGGACATCATCGTGTTCTTGCCGTGCGTGATGGTGTTGAAGATCTCGCCCTCGGCCATCTGGCGCAGGCGCTCGTCGTGGTAGCTCGGCGTGGCGACCATGCCGTAGGACTTGGTGATGCCGTTGCCGTCGCCCAGCGGACCATGGCAGGGCGCGCAATAGATGTTGAAGCGGTTCTGGCCGCGGCGGACGACCGCCTCGGTGACCTCGATCGGGAAACCGCGGGCAAACGTGCCGTCGGGATTCTTGCCCGCGTACATGAAGTCGTCGGTGCGCAGGTAGGACGGGTCGTGGAAGGGGGACTGGACGATTTCGCCGCGCGCATCGCGCTCGACCTCGACGCCGCGGCCGCGGCCGTACGGCACGGTGCCCGGCGGGATCGGCCGGTCGGCGCGGCCGTCGGCGAAGAATTTCGACTCCGCCTGCGGCTTGTATTTCGCCTGGCGGTCCATGTCGGGAAACACCTCGATCGGCGGGCGCGTCGAGCGCATGCCGCGGAAGCCCATGACCGAGAACACGAGCACGACGAGGAAAGCGAGCGTATAGTAGGCGTAACGCATCTTATTCCTCGATTTCGGCGATGTCCTTCCCGCCGATCTGCTCGAGCAGGCCGCGGGTTTGCGCCGGGTGGTATTTCGGGTCGGTGGCCTCGATCACAATGTAGAAGCGGTCATCGCTGGCGCGGACGAACTGCGGCGCCTTCAGCACCGGGTGGTAGTGCATCGGCAACAGGTTCACGAGGAACATGCCGGTGATGGTGGCAAAGGCCGTGAACAGGATCGTCAGTTCGTAGGAGATGGGAAAGGCGAACATCGGGCTGAAGTACGGCTTGCCGCCGACAATCAGCGGGTACTCGTAGGCGTTGGCCCACCAGATCAGGGACATGCCGGTGCAGAAGCCCGTGATGCCGCCCGCGAGCGAGAACCGCGGCACCTTGGAGCGGCGGATGCCCATGGCGGCGTCGAGCCCGTGGATCGGGAACGGCGTGATGGCGTCCCACCGCGAATACCCGGCGTCGCGCACCTTTTCGCAGGCATGGTAAAGGGCCGGCGTGGTGTCGAAGGCGGCGATGATTCCGTAGGTCTTCTTCATGGCCGTTCAGGCTTTGGGTTCGAGGGCCATGGGGCCGTGCCGCGGATCCTGGCCGTGCGGATCGGCCTGCGGGATGACGGCCTTGATCTCCGACATCGGCATGACGGGGACGAACCGGATGAAGAGCAGGAACAGGACGGAGAACACGCCGAAGGTGCCGAAGAAGGTGAAGATCTCGACGATCGACGGCGAATAATAGCCCCAGCTCGAGGGCAGGAAGTCGCGGGCGAGCGAGGTGGCGATGATCACGAAGCGCTCGAACCACATGCCCACGTTGACGAAGAGGCAGAGGATCCAGACCAGGGTCGTGTTCTCGCGGACTTTCTTGAACCAGAAGAACTGCGGGGTGACGACGTTGCAGGTCACCATGATCCAGTAGGACCACCAGTAGACGCCGAACGCCCGGTTGATGAAAGTGAAGCCTTCGAACGGATTCGCGCCATACCACGCGATGAAGAACTCCATCGCGTACGCGTACCCGACCATGGTGCCCGTCGCGAGGGTGATCTTGCACATGCAGTCGATGTGGTACTGCGTGATCAGGTCCTCGAGGTGGTAGATCGCGCGCAGCGGCAGCATCAGCGTCATGACCATGCCGAAACCGGAGAAGATGGCGCCGGCCACGAAATACGGCGGGAAGATGGTCGTGTGCCAGCCCGGGATCAGCGCGACGGCGAAGTCGAACGAGACGACGGTGTGCACCGAGAGCACCAGCGGCGTCGCGATGCCCGCGAGGATCAGGTACGCCATCTCGTAGTTGCTCCAGGCGCGGTTCGAGCCGCGCCAGCCCATGGCGAAGAAACCGTAGATGCGCGCCTTCAGCAGATTGCCGGCCGCGGTGAAGCGGTCGCGCATCGTCCCCAGGTCGGGAATGAGGCCGATGTACCAGAAGAGCACGGACACCGTGCCGTAGGTCGAGACCGCGAACACGTCCCATTCCAGCGGCGAGCGGAAGTTCTGCCAGATGCCGTTGGCGTTGGGGAAGGGAAACAGGTAGCCCGGCAGCACCGCGAACCAGATGCGGCCGACGTGGAACACCGGGAAGATCGCGGCGCAGACGACCGCGAAGATCGTCATGGCCTCGGCCGGGCGGTTGATCGACGTGCGCCACTTTTGGCGCAGCAAGCACAGGATCGCCGAAATCAGCGTGCCGGCGTGGCCGATGCCGATCCAGAAGACGAAGTTGACGATGTCCCACGCCCAGTTGACCGGGTTCGCGTGGCCCCAGACGCCGACGCCGGTGGCGACGAGGTAGGTCAGGCCGGCGACCGTGAACGAGGCGACAAAGGCGGCGACGCCGAAAGACCACCACCACCAGGCGGGGGTGTCCGACTCGACGATCCCGCAGATCTTCTCGGTGATCCAATGGAAGTCGCGGTGGTTCTCCACCAGCACGCGACGCGGGACCGGCGCCGGGTTGATTTCGGCGAGGATGGCGGGGGCTTCCGTTTCTGCGGAATGGGAACTCATGCGTGTTCGCCCCCGTGTTCCGGCTTGGCGCCCTTCCCTTCGCCGTGCTGCGGATGATTCTTGCGGCTGTATTCGACCCGGCTGAGCGGAAGCGCGGCGTAGTCAGGCATGCGGGGGTTCGGATTGCGAAGCTTGGCCAGGTAGGTGGTGCGCGGGCGGATGTTCAGGTAGCCCAGGACGGCGTAGTTGCGCTCCTGCTCCTTGAGGCGCGACACGCGGCTGTTCTCGTCCTTGACGTTGCCGAACACGATCGCCTCGACCGGGCACACCTGCTGGCAGGCCGTCTTGACCGTGCCGTCGGGGATCTCGACGTTGCCGCTCGCCCCGGCTTCGCGGAGCTGGGCGATCTTCGCCTGCTGGATGCGCTGGATGCAATAGGTGCACTTTTCCATGACGCCGCGCATGCGCACGGTGACGTCGGGATTCTTCACCATCTTGACCAGCTCGGGCATGTCGTCCTGGTGCCCGATCGGGCCCATGTACAGGGCATCGAGCGCGCGCTTGTTGAAATCGAAGAAATTGAAGCGCCTGACCTTGTACGGGCAGTTGTTCGCGCAATAGCGGGTGCCGATGCAGCGATTGTAGGCCATCACGTTGATGCCTTCCTCGTCGTGCACCGTGGCATTCACCGGGCAGACCGTCTCGCACGGGGCGAGCTCGCAGTGCTGGCAGGTCATCGGCTGGAGCGAAACCTGCGGGTCCTCGGGGAGGATCTTGTTGCCCTCGGCGCCGAAGGCCGCGGCGTCGGCCTGGCCGTCCGAATAATACCGGTCGAGCCGGATCCACTGCATCTCGCGGCCGCGCAGGACCTGGTCCTTGCCGACGATCGGGATGTTGTTTTCCGCCTGGCACGCGATGATGCAGGCGTTGCACCCGATGCAGGTGTTAAGGTCGATCGACATGCCCCATTGGTGCACGCCGTCGAACTTCGCGTGCGGGCCGCTGAAGTCCGGCGTCTCGTAGAGCGAATTGCCGCGCGGCGTCGTCGTCGACCGGGCGATGGCAATCCGCGTGCGCTGCTCCGGCGAGAGCTTGGCCAATTCCTCGGGGCCCATGTCGCCGTACAGCGGCGGGGTCTCGGCCTCCATGCCGAGCGCGGCGGCAAACGCCGGCTCCTCATGGTACTCGTCGAGGTTGGCCTCGCGCACGATCGCCCGGCCTTCCATCGACCAGTGCTCCTGGGTGTTGGCGAGCAGCGTGCGCTGGTCCGTGCGGACCAGCTTCGCGCCGGTCGCAAAGCCCATGGCGTCCGTCGTGCGGATCGCGTAGGCGTTGAAGCCCGTGCCGTTGCCGATGTGGCCGGAGGCCGTCCGACCGTAGCCCAGGGCCACGACCACCGTGTAATTCGACAGGCCCGGCTGGATGTGGATCGGGCCCCGCAGCGTGCGACCGTTCACGGTCACCTCGCCGACATGGGCGTTCTCCTTGCCGACCACGAAGTCCGCCTCCTCGACGCGGGCCACCTGCAGCATGCCGCCCTTCGGCGCGATGCCCATTTCCCGGGCCAGGCGCGGGCTGATGAGAATCGCGTTGTCCCAGGAGATCTTCGTCATCGGGTCCGGGCACTCCTGCAGCCAGCCGTTGTTGGCGAAACGGCCGTCGTCCATCTTGTGGTCCGTGACGAAGCGGACCTCGAGGTTGTCCTTCGAGAGCGCGGTGTAGCCGGGATTCTTCGCAAAGACGGCGCCGGAGCGCTGCGGGTCGAAGGCCACGGCCACGACCGGGTAGGCCGAATTCTCGAGCAGGCCGTCGTGGAGGAACTTCTCGAAGGCCTTCAGCGGGTCGCCGGAAGTGAGCGCACCGATCGTCGTGCGGACCTGCAGGTACGCCTCGGCGTCCGCCTCGCCCGCCAGGCGCGCCAGCAGCTCGACCTCCATCAGGCCGTTGAACAGCGGGAGGATCATCGGCTGGACCGGCACGATGGTGCCGTCCACCGTGCGGGCATCGCCCCAGGACTCGAGATAATGCGTGGCCGCGAGGTGCGTGCCGGCGAGCGCCGAGGTTTCGTCGACGTAATAGCCGAAACGGATCACGTCCGGTACCGACTTCAGCAGCGCGCCAAACTCGAGGTCGGCCGGCGCATTGTAGGCGGGGTTGCCGTTGAGGATGATGAGCGTCTTGACCGCGCCGCCCTTGATCGCGGTCGCCAGGGCGGAAATGGTCGAGGCGCCTTCCGGCTCGGCCGCGACGAAATCCACGGTCTTGCCGAGGTTGCCAAGCTTGGCGTTGATGGCGTTGACGAGCACGTGCACCTGCACGGGCTGGTGCGCGCCGGCCACGACGAGGCTCTCGCCCGGGTGCTGGCTCAGGTCCTCGGCGCACTTCGCGACCCACTCCGGGTTGACGTCCAGGCCCTGGGTCAGCGGCTCGAAGACCTTGGTTTCGAGCACCGCGTTGGCCAGTGCCGCCGTGAGCGCGAGAATATGGTTGCTGGCCAGCCGGAGGCGGTGGTCCGCCATGCTGCCGGTGAGCGAGAAGCTGCTTTCCGCCACGTACAGGCGGTTCATGTCGTCGTGCGCCTTGACGACCCGGCGGCCCTTGGCGAATTCGCGCGCATAATAGAGCGCGCCGGCCTCGCTGTGGAGGAAATCGGCGTCGAGGCTGACGATGCGCTTGGCGGCGGCGAAGCGGTAGAGCGGCCGGACATTCCGGCCGAACGAGGCCTGCGCGGCCGCGAGCGGGGGTTCGTCCTGCACCGGCTCGTATTCGGCCCAGACGGCGCGCGGGTAGACCTGCCGGAGTTTCGCCACGAGGCGGGCGCGGGTCGGCGAGGACGACTGGTCGGCGAGGAAGGCCAAGCCCTCGCCGTTGCCGGCGTGGGTCTTGTTGATCGCAGCGAGCAGGTCGTTGACCTGGCCGGTCGTCAGGGTCGCCCCGCCCTTCGTGTGGGCCGTCGCCCGTTCGGGATCGTAGAGGTCGAGGACCGAGGCCTGGGCCAGGAGACTGCTGGCGCCGCCGTGCGGCGTGTAGCTCGGGTTGCCCTCGAGCTTGGTCGGACGGCCCTGGTGGGTTTCGGCCAGGAGCGGCAGCGCCCACTTGCGCAGCGGCATCGCGGTGGCGAAGTAAAGCGGCAGCCCGGGGATGGTGTATTCGACGGACTTCCCGTAAGGCAGGATGTGCGACTCCGGGCGGCGGCAACCCGCCAGGCCGATGCCGCCCAAGGCGAACGACGCTGCCATCAGCTTCATGAACTGCCGACGGTCGACCCCCTCGAGACTCGAGGCGCCCTCGGGAAACTCGCGGGCCAAATGTTCGCGGAAGCCCGGCGTATCGGCCAGCTCATCGAGGCTGCGCCAGTATTTCGGGCCGGTCGGCCCCGCGGCAGGGGCGGAATGGTCAAATTTGCGTTTCATCAGCGATGGCAGCCGGAGCAGCTCTGCGGCGGGTTCAGCCGCCAGTCGTGGACATACTGTTTCGCCAGGTCGAGCTTGCCTTGCTCGGCGAGCGTCAGCGAATCGAGATTGAAGACATCGGCCGGCTCACGGAGGCGCGGCGCGGGATTGCGGTGGCAGTCGAGGCACCAGCTCATGCTGTGCGGATAGGCTTGGTAAACCGTGGTCATTTGGTTGACCTTCCCGTGGCATTCCACGCAGCTGACGCCGCGGTTCACGTGGGCCGAGTGGTTGAAATAGACGTAGTCCGGGTTCTGGTGGATCTTGATCCACGGCACGGGCTCACCGGTCTTGTAGCTTTCGCGCACCACCTCGAGCAGCGGGCTCGTTGTCTTGATGATGCTGTGGCAGTTCATGCACGTCTGCGCCGCCGGGATGCTGGAGGTGGCGGATTTTTCCACCGCGACATGGCAATAGCGGCAGTCGAAGCCGAGTTGGCCGGCATGCAGGCTGTGGTCGAACGGCACCGGCTGGACCGGCTGGTAGCCGACCCGCAGGTAGGCCGGGGTGGCGTAATAGGTGATGCCAGCGCCCGCCACGCAGGCCAGTACCAGCACGAAAATCGCTATCTGCAGCGGCAGCGCGTTGGCCGATTTGGGGAAAATCTTCGACATGATGACCGGCTGGGTTCGCGTGGTGACCCGTGGTCAGCAAGTGCCGTCTTTGCGGGGTACGGCCCGGGGCTCGGATCGCAAGGCGATCGAGGAGGCGGGGCGGCGGGAATCCCCGGCCCGAATAGCCAGGGAGGGGGCGATTCCTACGGCAGCCAAGAGGCCGGCCAGCTTGCCAAAAAATGTTCTGCGCGAACTTTGCGGACTCAAGGTGTGCGTGCGGTTAAAATGCGCCCCAAAGCAAAGAAGCCGTCCCACCAATGTAAAACAAAATTTGGGTCCGCGAAATAGGTCGCACTGGTATTAGCGGAAACGCGTTGCCAGGCATGCGCACTTATTGTCCTGCTGCTGGCCTCGGACCATTCACCCGACCCGTGTGATCCGCGAATTCCGTGATCCAACCGATCCCGGCTTTGGCGATTCTTCGCACTCATTCACGGTTCGACCTGTCCGGGTGGAGGGCTGGTCTCCAGACCAGCCGGGTTTGTGCGTTGCGGTCGGCCGGGAGGCCGACCCTCCAACAAGGCTGCGGTTTGAAATGTCCGCGGGGAGGGCCGGGCTTCAGACCGGCCGGCATGGGGCGATATGGTCGGCCGGGAGGCCGACCCTCCAAAATCCCGTGGGTGCGTTGCGGTCGGCCGGGAGGCCGACCCTCCAGCAAGCGTCGGCATTCATTTCCGTGGCTCAATCCGCGATTCGCCGGGGCGGCCGGCGAGAAAGTTGCGCACGTCGCGCTCCACGGCGGGGTTCAACCGGGGACTGCCCGGTGCGTCGTACAGCCAGACGGACAATTCCCCCACCCGCGCAATCGAACTGGGCGGACCGAACCGGCTCCGGAGCGCCGCCTCATCCAGGCCATCGGTCACAATGAACGTGTACGCCGGCTCGAGGAGCCTGCCGGTGGCCGGCTCGGCGTCGTAGAACCAATAGGCATTGTTGTTCCAGAAGCTCGCATTGCCCGCCGGGCGCAGCGGAAAGAGCCGGACCGGCGCGCGGGTCAAGGTGTTCAGGGTGTGGGCATGCCAATAATCGCTCAACCCATGCTGGAGATGGCGCGCCGCCACGAACTCGTCGAACCGGGCCTGTTGTTCCGAATAGGGCCAGGCCAGCCGCGCACGATCGATGGCGGGCCACGCCCAGCCCAGGAGGCAGAGCTGGATGATCGCGGTGGCGACCAGTGCCCGGCCGCTTCGAGGCCATCCGGCCAGGGCCGGCAACATCCAGGCGAGCGCCACCCAGCCAGGAAGCACGAGCCAGGGTAAGACATAGCGCACGTGCTGGGCATCGCGCCAATAGGCGGTGCCGAGCGGGAACAGGATCGTGGCGGCCACGCTAACGAGCCCAAACCACAGTGCGGTCCGCCGGTCGGGTCCGCCCGCGGCCGCCACAGTTTTGCCGCGCCGAGCGGCCACCGCCGCAATCAGGCAGCTCGCCAGGGCCAGCAGGGCAAAGCCCCATCCCGCGGGCAGCAGCGTCTGGGCGAAATCGCGGATGAATGCCGCCACCGCTCCTCCCACCGCCGTCGGCGTGGGCGCATAGCGGACTACTCGCGAAAAGTTGAACCAGCCGAGTGCCGCCAGCGCCAGCCGGACCAGCACCACGGCGGCGATGCTGCCCAGGCTTGCCTGGAGGTACCGGCGCACCCGCGGTTGGCGCCACTGCCGGTCGGCCTGGAGCCAAAGCGCGATGCCGAGCGGCAATGCCGCCTGCGTGAGGAACAAGGTGTCCGAAACCATGCCGACAAACAGCACGGCCAAGGCGACGAACCAGCGCACACCGCCGGGAGGATTTTCGTCACCCAGCCACAGGGCGGCGTTCGCCAGGCCCAGCACTATGGCCCCGCCATGAAACCCCGCCGTGCCGAGCAACCAGAGATAGTGCGCGTGGTCGCCGACCGGCCACCAGGCCAGAATGGCATTCACCAGGACAACGCCGCCCAGCCAGCCGCTCCAGCCCGTCGCCGTCGCCCGCGCGAGCGACCATCCGGCCACGACCGCCAGGGTCAGGTACGAGCAGACCAAGTACGCCGGCAGGATCGTGCCCGGACCGGCAATCGCACGCAGGACAATTGCCCCGATCATGTCCGGAAAGAAATAGGGTGCCGAACTGAGCGTCCAACCCGCCAACGGATAGCGACCGGCGAGCACGTCCTCGACAAACAACTGCGGGTAGAGGTAGTCCGCGCTCAGCCAGGGCTGGAAGTACCGCGAGGCCACCGCCAGGGCCTGCACCGCGACCGCCAGCAGGCCCGCAAACCAGATCAAGGCGGCCAGCCGGGACTTCGCCATGGCGGACCCGCGCCTCCGCTCAGGAAAGGAATTCGCCGTCCCGCATCGGCTTGATCTCGTCGCAGCGGTGGGCGATTTCGGGATTGTGGGTGACGAGCACGACCGCCTGGCCGTTGTCCTTCGCCAACTTCGTGAGCAGGTCGAAGATGAGCGTCGAGTTCTTCACGTCGAGGTTGCCCGTCGGCTCGTCCGCGAGGATGATGGCGGGCTGGTTGGCGAGGGCGCGGGCGATCGCCACGCGTTGCTGCTCGCCGCCGGAGAGCTGGGTGGCGAGCCGGTGCGTCTTCTCCCCCAGCCCGACGTCCGTCAGGAGCGCCCGTGCCCGCTCGGCCATCTGCGGTTCGGTCAGCCGGCCGAGCTTCCGCATTGGCATCATCACATTATCGAGCGCCGAGAACTCCGGCATGAGGAAGTGGAACTGGAAAACGAAGCCGATGTGCTCGCAGCGCGCCGCGGTGCGGTCGATGTCGTTGCTGTTCGACATGAGCTTCTCGCGGATCCAGATCGAGCCGCCATCGGGCTGGTCGAGGAGGCCGAGCAGGTAGAGCAGCGTGCTCTTGCCGCAGCCGGACGGTCCGACGATCGCCGTGACGTGGCCCCGGCGCGCCTCGAACGATACGCCGCGCAGCACATGGACGCGCCCCTCGTCGTGCCCGAGGTACCGGTGGAGTTGCTCGCAGCGGAGCGCGAGCGTTTGCTGGGTTTCGGCCATGACTTATTGCGCGGTGCCGCGGATGATGTCGCCCGGCTCGAAGCGGGCCGCCCGGCGGGCCGGGACGAGGCTGGCCACGACCACCATGACGATGGCGGTCACGCTGGCCCACACAAAGTGCCAGGGCGAAAGGTCGACGAGGAAATGGTCGGTCGCGAAGATGCCGCGGATGTGGATGGGATATTTCGAAACCGCATAGGTGATCCCGGCGCCCAGGCTGCAACCGAGGACGATGCCGATGAACAACACGATGACCGCCTGCCAGACGAAGATGGCCGAGATGTCCTCCCGCGTGTAGCCCATCGACCGCAGGATCGCGATCTCCTTGGTCTTCTCCAGCACGATCATGGCGAGCGTGTTGAACATCGCCAGTCCAGCGATCAGCGTGAACACCGAGACCGTGATGCCCGAAGAGATTCGCAGCGCGGCGAAGACGCCGAGCCAGGTCTTCTCGCGCACCTGCCAGCTGGCGGCGCCGTGCTTCACCACCTCCTGCATGGCGGCAGCGTCCTCGACGGCGCGGTCCTTGTCGCGGAGGCTGACCTGGATGAAGCTGGCCCCGGTGGGCTTCTTGAGCAGCGACCGGGCCTCGTTCAAGGCCAGGTACACGCGCTCCTTGTCGATGTCGCTGACGCCCGTTTCATAGACCGCCGCCACCCGGTAGCGCCGCGACTGGCCGGCGGAGTCGAGAATGAACGAATCGCCGACGTTCAACTGCAGCCGGTCCGCGATCACCTTGCCGACCAGGGCGCCCGCCGGCGTGTTGCGGAAATTCTCGAGGTCGCCCTGCACGATCTGGTTGGCGAGTTCGGAGACCATGATGTGGTTCTCCAGCACGATGCCATAGACCTTGACCGAATCGCTCTTGAAGCTGCTCCGCAGCACGGCCGGGCCCGTCAGGACCTCGGAAAGCCCGGTGACATTGCGGAACTCGCGCAGGGCGTCCATCACCAGCTTCGGTTCCTCGACGCCCTCGATGTACTTGACGGCCTCCTTCTGCGCGATCTGGAACATCGAGCCGCTCCCGCCGCCCGCCGCCTCCATCGAGCGGATCGTGTCCTGGATGCGGTCTTCGACGCGGATGGCGCCGTTGGTGCCCAGGATCGTCTTGATGAAGAAATCCTCGAACCCACTCGTCGTCGCCTGGGTGACGATGAAGAGACCGACGCCGAGGATGATGCACGAGAGGCTCATCAGCATCGCGCGCTTCTTGGCGGTCAGAAATCGGAAGGCGATCCGCAGTGTCGGTGACATGGGGAAATGGAGCGTCCGCGGGCGGGACGGCTCACTCGGTGACGATCTTGGTCCGCACGCGGTCGCCGGCCTTGAATTGGTCGAGTTCCTCCACGAGGACGTACTCCCCCGGCTTCAGGCCGTCGAGTATCTCGGCTACATTCAGCCCGATGTAACCCGGCTTCACCTTGCGCAATTCCACGCGGTTGTCGGCCACCACGAAGACTTCGTTGCCGCGCAACGCGCGCCGCGGCAGGATCGCGTTCGCCTCGCGCTCGCCCAGCACGATCGACACTTCGCCCGTCAGGCCGGGCACGAGCTTCTCCGGGGCGATGGCGACGTCCAGGTAGACGACATAGCGCTGGGTCTCGGCATCCGCCGTCGGCAGGATCTTGCTCACGGTGGCGTCATAGAGTTTCGACCCGTAACCGAGGAAACGCACCGAGGCCTTCTGGCCCACGCGAATCCCGGCAAAGTTCTCCTCGCTGACCTTGGCTTCGACGGTGCGGCTGGTGGAAATGATGGTGGCGATCGGCGAGTTGGCCCCGATCAAGTCGCCGGGCCGCGCGAACAGTTCCGAGATCACGCCGTCGAAGGGCGCCAGGAAGGTCATCTTGTCGAGCTGCCGCCGCTTCACCGCCAGCTGGTTCTTGTAGGTCTCGGTCTTCTGCTCGTTCTCGACGTCCTCGAGCTGCACGCGCTGCTCGACCTGCTGGACGAGGCGCCGCTGGCGCGTCAGTTCGGCCTCCGAGATGCCGCCCAGCTTGAACATCCGTTCCTTCTCGACCAGATCGTCCTTGTCGTTGGCCAGTTCGAGCTTGATGGAGGAGCCGACCTCCACGCGGCGGCGGTGGCTTTCCGCGTCGGCCTCGATCTGGGCGATTTCCAGCTTCAGGTCGCCGGAGTCGAGTTCCACGAGAAAATCCCCCTTGTGGACCACCCGGCCCAGCTCCAGCTGGCTGCGGAGCACGCGGCCGGCGATTTCGCTCTTCAACTCCATGTTGTATTCCGCCGTGACATTGACGCTGCCTGGCACGGCATTCACGGCGCGGCCCTTCACAACCACTTCGACGAGGGCGACCGGGCGCAAGTAGTAGGAGATCGCCCAGATGCCGGCGGCGATCACCACCAAGCTGATGAGCAAGGGAAGACCGAAGAACTTATTTCGCATGGTCAAGGTAGCGTACGGGCAGATTTTGCAGGGCCGGATCCAAATCGATCGCCGACAGAAGGTCGGCCCATCGCGCCAGGAAATCCGCTCGGGCGGCGTAGGCGGTCAAGTCGGCCTGGTAGGTCACGGCGCGGGCCGCGTCGGCGTTGACTTTGCTGCCGACACCGCGCGCCAAATCCTGTTCCACGAGCTTCAGGCTGTTGTGCTGGATGTCGCGCCTCGTGTCCGCGAGCTTCATGGCCCGGGCGGCAAAATCGAGCTGGTTGCGGAGATTCTGGACCGCCACTTCATTGCTCCGCAGGTAATTCTCCAGCGTCAACTCGTAGGTTCGCTTGGTCAGCAGCGACGAGCGCTTCGCCCCGCGCGTGGCCATGCCGTCAAAGATCGACCACGAAGCGGTCACATAGACCGATTGCGACGTGACTCCGACCTGGGATACCAGCCCCAGCGAGGCGCTGGTGGAGTTGGAAAGGCTGTAGGAGGCTGACAGGCCGATCATCGGGAAGAGCCGGTATTTGTTGATCTTGTAGGTGAGGTTGGCCTGGCGAATGTAGTCCCGATAAACTTGAGCTTGCGGCGTGTTCTCCGCTTCCGTGGACAGAAACCGTTTGACCAGCGACTGGGTGAAGCTGGTGTCGAAATAGAGTCCGCCGAGCGTGATCTCGTCGGGCAGTAAAGCCGGATCCAGCGTGTCCAAGCCGGTCAGGAGACAAAAGGCCTGGATGGATTGATCCAACGATGCGCGGGCCCGGTCCCGGTTGAGTTCGGCCTCCTCGACCGCGAGCCGCGGCGGCAGGATGCCGCCGGGTGAGATCCGCCCGTTGCGCAGCCGCTCCTCCTCGATCGCCAGATTGGACCGGGACAAGGTGAGGGCGAATTCCGCGTTGCGCAGGTTGACCTTGCCGATGATCAAGCCCACATATTGTTGGCGAATGGACACCGCGAGCAGCCGATAGGCTTCGGCGAAGTTCTTCTTGGCAATCTCGACGCCGATTTTCGCGGAATCCAATCCCGCTTTGAGCGCGCCCCAATGGAAGATCGGCTGGCCCAGGGAAACGGAATAATAGATACCGCTCGCCTGGCTGCTGACATTGGTATTGCTGGACACGGCGGCCGTGCTGGTGGCGTACGAAACGCCGCTGCTCAGCGAAGGCAGCAGGCTCGCTCTCGTTTGGATCTTGAGGGCCTCGGCTTGGGCGATGTCGACGTTGCGCTGCAGCATCTGGGGCGACTGCGTCAGCGCCTTCGCCAGGATCGGCTTAAGTTGCGGAAAAATATCCTCGGCCAGCGGCACCGGCGGCACCGATGGTACTGGTTGCGCCTCCAATTGGCTCCAACCCAGGCCGATCGTCGCGCCGACGATTGCGACAATGGAGAAATATGAACGAATGGACGCTTGGGACATGTTTGTGCCGATGCCGAACGATGAACCGGCAATCGCCCGAGACCGGTTGAATTTAAAGGGCATTGCAACCTAGAAATCCTTAAGCGACCGACCGGCCGAAGCCGACCGTCCAAGCGATTTTACAGGAGGTCGCAGAGGACGCAGAGTCAATCTATGAAATGCATCTCCCTCTGCTCACTCTGCGACCTCCTGTGAAAAATCTTCTGGAGTGGGATCTATTCAGTGGAGGCGGGGTGCCCTCACCCCGCGTGCTCGGGTTCGACCGTCATGCTTCGCGGGGCGAGGGCGCCCCGCCTCCATGCGACAGGCCGATCAAACCGCGAATTGCTGCTCGTGAAATTGCCGCCGGGATCCTTGACTGAATCCCGGATGCCCAACGACACGACATTCGCCAAGACTCCGGATGGATCGCGTTTCTGGTTGGGTGAATGCATTCGCTGGCTGCTGCTCATTGGGGTCGGTTTCTGGCTGTTCCATCCTTTCATGAACGGCCGCCAGATTGGGACGGGCGACGCGGTCTGGTACCACAACATGCTGGCCGATTTCGTGATTCAATGGCGGGCCGGAATCTTTCCCGTCTTCGTCGGCCAGACGGACTATGCCTTCAACGGCGCGGTCTACCCGCTGCGGGTCGCGCCGCTGTACCAACACCTGGCCGGCGTCATCGACCTGCTGACGGGGCGGCATTGGTCGTTCTACGCGCTGCAGCACGCCACCGTGGTGGTCTGCGGTTTCGCTGGGCTCGGCGTCTCCTATTTCACCCTGGCGAGACTGGCTCCGACGCACCGGTGGACCGCTTGCGGCTTGGCGGTGCTCTACGTCACCTGTCCCGGCGTGCTGGGGACGGTCTGCACGCAGGACCTGTACATGACTTGGATGACCGTGCCGTTCCTCCCCATCGTGACCTATTTCGTGGTCCGATCCTTCGAGAAGGATACGCTCGGTGCCCCGATCGGCTTGGGTGCGGGGTTGGCTCCGCTTTGGCTCGGCCATGCTCCTGTCGCCCTTTGGATGACCGCGATTGTTGCCGTCACTCAAGTCTCGCGCCTGCTGTTCGTCAATCGGACGGGAACGGCCTGGCTGCGCGCCGGCGCGGGGGGATTGGCTTTTGTCGCGCTCGCCGGATACGTCTTCGTCTCCATCGCCAGCCTAAAGGTCCCGGGCGTCGAATCAGTTGTGAGCTCCGGCCTGGCCGAATCGCAGCGGATCACAGACGCAATTCACCAAGTCTTCCCGGCGATCCTCCTGCCGGTGAGCGACCATGCGCGCCAGTTGAGCGACCTGCAACTGGGGTACGCTTGGTGGCTGGTGATGGCTGCCGGCGTCGTGGTTGCCTCTCGTCCCGGTGCGGGCTGGCTGCTTCGGCTCCTCGTCGCCGCGAGCGCCGGGATGCTATTTCTGCTGCTCCCGGTGGGCGGAATCTCGGATTGGATCTGGCTACACCTTCCCGGCGCCGTCCTGCGGATAACTTACTATTGGCCGATGCACCGGTTCTACGTGATTTTGTCCGCGTTGCTCGCCGCCGTCGGCCAGTTGAGCCTGGCCTCCCTGCCCCCTGCTCCTTTCTCCCCGCCTCGTGCTCCCCGTCCCCTTCCCCCTCCCCCCTTCTCCCTCCTCGCTTCCGCTTGCTCCCTGCTGCTCCTGCTCGCCTGTGTTTGGTCGCTGTGGGAGTCGAGGCAGTTCGTCGCCGCGGTGCAGGAGCGCACGGCCTCCGCGGAGATCACGGCCCGTTCCGAGCGACCGGAGAATCGCCTGCTAATGCTACACTCCTATGGATTCCTGCCTGACATCCCGTCCTATTTCTCCAACGGCGTGATGGATTATCGGGCGGAGTCGCGGCTGTTGGACCCGCAGACCCAACAGCCGCTGAAAAGCGATGAGCCGTCCGCGTCGGCCTGGCAGCTTCTCCACGGTCAGGTCGATGCGAATCCCGGAATCGTGCGCCTCGATCCGCCGCTGCGGCTCGAGCCCGGGAAGCGATACGAGCTCTTCTTCCGGTTCCGCGATGGCCTCGACTATACCGGTATTCTCCAGCTCTCCGGCCCGACATTCTTCCGCGAATACCAGCTGCCGGAATCCGGTCAGCCACTTGCCTTCGGCGCCAAGCCCGGCAATTCCCATTCCATCCCGCTCTGGACGACCTCAAATGCCCCGGAGTCGGTGAAGCTGCGTTTCATCCCGACGGCCCCGGGCGCAAAGCCCGCCGACTATCTCGACTTTGGCGACGTCGCCCTGCGTGAAATCAAGGACCCGCCGGTAACCGTGACGTCCCTGATGCCCTACCGCGCCACCATCCGCACTCCCCGATCCGCCTGGCTGGAGACTTCCCGCGTCTTCGTTCCTGGCTATGTGGGTGTGGTCGACGGGAGGCCTTCGGTCGTCAGGCGCTCTGCCGCCGGCATGGCCACGTTGCCACTCGAACCCAATGCCCACAACGTGGAGCTCCATTACGAAGCGCCAATGCCAGTGCGTATCACGTACTGGTTCGCGATTCTTTGCTGGTGGGCGCTCGCGTTTGCTGCCGCTTGGCTCCTCCGCGGCCGCACCCGCACATCGGGTCCCAGTTCGTTGCTCCCGAAAGCTTGATCCGAGCAGGGAACCGCGGCGCGATCCGACCAGACGCCGCCGACGCTCACACCTGTTGGAGCGCAGGTCGGCTTTCTTTCGCTTCAGAAAGATAAGGCTTATATTCTGGCAACAGCTTCTGCAGCTCCAGCTTTACCTGATCGGCAGACATTGCGACCGCCCGGTCCTGCACCTGCAGCAGGTCGCCACGGAAAGACTCGAGCTCCCGCGGCACACCGACAAACCGCATGACCTTGGGATGGTCAGTGGGAATCGTGTCCTCCGCGGCCAGATTCAATTCTTCGAAAAGCTTTTCGCCGGGACGCAAGCCCGTGTACTTGATTTCGATGTCCACGTCGGGCTTCAACCCGCTCAACTCGATCAGTTGGCGGGCTACATCGGCGATCTTCAAAAGTTTGCCCATGTCCAGCACGAAGATTTCGCCCCCCTGCCCTTGCGTCGCGCTTTGGAGCACCAACCCGGCGGCTTCCGGGATGGTCATGAAGTACCGCGTGACATCAGGGTGAGTCACGGTCACGGGGCCCCCCGCAGCAATCTGCCTTTTGAAGGTCGGGATGACGCTTCCAGACGAGCCCAGGACGTTGCCAAACCGGACCGCCATGAACTTCGTCGGGGTTCCGTTGTGCCGCTGAAGAGCTTGAAGGTAGATTTCCGCCAGGCGCTTCGTAGCTCCCATCACATTCGTCGGATTGATCGCCTTGTCGGTCGAAATCAGGATAAACCGGTCGACGCCAAATTTCGCCGCCAGATTCGCCAGTTTCTTCGTGCCGATGGCATTGTTGCGGAATGCCTCGTAGGGCTGGCTCTCCATCATCGGCACGTGCTTGTGCGCCGCGGCATGGAAAACGACCTCCGGCGAAAACCGCTCGAAAAGCCCTCGCATGCGAAGGTCGTCCATAATGTCCGCCACCAACGCCACGATGGGCGCATGCGGGGTCCGGCCGAGCAATTCCTGTTCGATCTGGAAGATCTGCACTTCGCAGCGTTCCACCAGCAGCAGTTGCCGCGGCAGATATTCGAGAATCTGTCGGCAAAGTTCACTCCCGATACTGCCGCCCGCACCAGTGACCATGATGGTGCGGCCCTTGATCAGACCGCTGATCCTGTCGGTCGCCAGGCTGACGGTTTCGCGACCGAGCAAATCCTCGAGTTCCACCGGGCGGATTTGCGACACCCTGACGTCGCCATTGACCAGTTGTTCGAGCGAGGGAACCGTTTCGAACTTCAACTTGGCCTCGTTGAGCACCTGCACGATCTCCCGCACCCGCTTGCCGACGGCACTGGGCATCGCGAAAACAACCTCGTCGACCGACACCTTACCATCGGCCAGCAACTCCGGACGCCCCAGCACTGGAATACCGTGCACCCGCATGTTCCATTTGACCGGGTCGTCATCGTAGAAAGCCACCGGCAGCATTCCGAGATCCCGCCGGGATAGACATTCCTTGGCCAGGTTTGCACCGACATCCCCGGCCCCAATGATTGCAACTCTACGGGAGACGATACCGTGGCCATTCCTGCCATTGCCGCGTTGCCATTCTCGCAGGCGCCGAAAGAACACCCGGACACTGACGAGCCCCACCGAGTCGAGCAGGAAGCTCAGGATGACAATTGACCGTGCCGGCGCGTGGGCTCCGCCGGTTGCGTACCAGATTGTCATCGAAATCGAGCTGGTCGCGGCACAGGCCAGGATGATGCGGTTGGCATCCGGCAGGCTGAAATAGCTGAGGAGGCTGCGAAACTGGCCGAAGAGGAATAGGAAAGCCAGTTCCGACGGCAAGGCCCATCGCAAGGTCAGCCAGAAGTGGATCTGCTGGTCGCCCGGCGGATGGAATTCAAACCGGATCAGGTAAGCCAGCCAGTGCGCGGCGATGATCACGCCGGTGTAGGCCGCTCCAAGCAGAAGCACCTTGGTGTACTCAACACTTCCGCCAAACGGCGATCTGCTCAGCGTAGGTGAATCAGGGGCGGACGGACCATGGTCCTGGCTTCCATTGTTCGAGTTGATCATTCTTCTCCAAGTCGGTCATGCCCGTTGACCATCAAAGGGTGCGACCTCCGGCCGGTCGCGTCGAGCCAGAAAAATCTCAAAGGGTACGCCATTCGGATCCCTGGGTAACTGCATGAACTTAGGAGGCGAACACCGGAGCGAATGTCCGAAGAGGTGGCGACCTACTCTACAGGCGGATTTCCCTATGGGCCGGAAAACGCAGCTCCCGAGAATGCGCGTTGGGGGCCTTCCCAAAACAGTCAGGAGCAGCTTCAAATCTTTCCGCCGGCTTCACGATGAAGTGAAATGGCACTGAATTGGGATTCCATCCGGTGAGCTTTACTGCTCGATGGGTTTGAGATCTGAGCATCGCTGTTTGGCGATACGCCTTGGATTAAGAAGGGATGGGCCGGGATCAATTGGCGTCGGAAACTGTTCATCTTCGCTGTGGCTGAGGTCATGACGGAGGCCGGACCTGGAAGTCAGCAGCCACCCGGACGTAATTGGACTGTATAACAAGGCCCAATTCGGCCAAATTCAGCAAATGCCCGGAATCAGTTCCATGTTCGAAACACCGGCCCACTTTGCCCCGACTTTGCATACTGCCACGGAATCTCCAGATACATCTGCCTGTACGCTTGTCGCACGTGCCCGAAACTGTCTGGGCCTAGCTGGGTAGCGTCTGCCTATGCCTCAGTATCAACTCAGTCACTTGGACCAACTGGAGCACGAAGCGATTCATATTTTGCGCGAAACGCACGCGCAGTGCGCCCAGGCGGCAATACTTTTTTCCGGCGGCAAGGACTCCCTTGTGCTCTCCGTCCTTGCCTGCAAGGCCTTCGCCCCTGCCCGTTCCCCCTTCCCGCTGTTGCACATCGACACCGGTCATAATTTCCCTGAGACATTGATTTTCCGCGACCAGTTCACCCGTGACTATGGATGCCGGCTGATTGTGCGCCAGGTGCAGGATAGCATCAATCGGGGTCGGGCGGTGGAGGAAACAGGCCCAAATGCCAGTCGCAACACCCTGCAGACGATCACTCTTCTTGAAGCGATTGACGAGCTGAAACTTGATGCCGCCCTCGGTGGCGGCCGCCGGGATGAGGAAAAATCTCGCGCCAAGGAACGAATCTTTTCTCACCGGGATGAGGCTGGTCAGTGGAATCCCCACAGCCAGCGGCCCGAACTCTGGAACCTCTACAATGGTCGGAAAAAGGCCGGGGAACACTTCCGGATCTTTCCGCTCAGCAATTGGACGGAGCTTGATATTTGGGCTTATATTGAGCGCGAAAAACTCCCGTTGCCCTCGCTCTACTTCTCACACGAACGTGAGGTCTTCCTGCGCAATGGCACTTTGCTGGCTGTCTCGCCGTTGCTCCCATTCCAGCCCGGTGAGTCAGCCCAGTGCGAGCGGGTGCGCTTCCGCACCGTCGGCGATATGACCTGCACGGGCGCCGTCCGTTCCGGTGCCAGTACGCTTCAGGAAATCATCGCAGATGTTGCTGCGGCCCGACAGACGGAGCGTGGCACCCGCTACGACGACCGTCGGTCCGAAACTGCCATGGAAGACCGCAAACGCCTGGGATATTTCTGAGCCACAAATCGATGGATCTCCTTCGGCTCATCACGTGCGGCAACGTCGACGACGGCAAAAGTACGCTCCTCGGCCGTCTCCTTTACGACACGAAGTCGATCTTCGAAGACCAGTGGGCCGCGGTGCAGCGGGCCAGCGAACATCGGGGCGACGCCGTCGCCAACCTTGCGCTGCTGACCGACGGTCTTCGCGCCGAACGCGAGCAGGGCATTACCATAGACGTGGCGTATCGCTACTTCTCCACCCCCCGTCGTAAGTTCATCCTCGCCGACTGCCCGGGACATTATCAATACACGCGCAACATGGTCACGGGCGCTTCGTCCGCCCAATTGGCGCTCCTGCTGATCGATGTGCGGAAGGGCCTCACCGACCAAACGTGCCGCCATGCCTTTCTCGCGTCCCTGCTGCGAATCAAACACTTGATTGTCTGCGTGAACAAAATGGATCTGGTCGGATTTCAGCAAACCGCCTTCGACCACGTGCGCGATCAGTTTATGGAATATGCGGAACGGCTCGACACCGCGGACATCCAGTTCATCCCCATGACTGCGCTCCATGGCGATAATGTCGTCGAGAAGTCCGTTCGGATGCCGTGGTATGAAGGCACCCCGTTGCTCTACACCCTCGAAACCGTCTATGTGCGCAATGATGCCAACCACATCGATGCGCGCTTCCCCATCCAGACGATCATCCGGTCCGAGGATTCTGCCGCCCGCGAATACCGGGGTCTTGCCGGCCAAGTAGCCAGCGGTATCTTTCGTCCCGGTGACCAAGTCACCCATCTTCCGACGGGACTGACCGCACACGTTAAAGCCATACGCGGCCCGGGCGGTTTATTAGCGCAAGCCTTCCATCCGATGTCCGTCGTGATGGAAATCGACCGCGACCTGCCTGTCAGCCGCGGAGAAATGCTGGCCAAGCCCAACAATCTGCCGCAAGTCGGGCAGGATTTCGAGGCCATGATATGCTGGCTGTCCGACCAGCCGTTCGATCCGGCACGGCGCTACACGTTGCGTCATACCTCACGTGAATCCGCCTGTACCGTGCGCGGCCTGCGCTACAAACTCGACATCACGACGCTTCATCGCAATCAGGACATAATGCCGCTCGCCATGAATGATCTCGCCCGCGTCTCCTTGCATACCACCGAGCCGCTGTTTTTTGACAGCTACAAGAAAAACCGGCACACGGGCGCGGTTATTTTGGTGGATGAGTCGGCCAACGCCACCGTCGCCGCCGGCATGATTCTGTGATGAGCGATAACATTGGTGCCCCTTACATGTGTAGTTTATCTGCAGACGTTCCCGTGTCGAAGCCATCTTCCGTCACTGCCAGCGATTGTGCCTTGTTGGTAATGTCATGTGATGCCTACAGCGACCTGTGGACCCCTTTTTTCACCTTGCTCGATTGCTATTGGCCAGACTGTCCATTTCCCGTTTTTCTTGGCGCGGGAGAACTGGATTGTGGGCTGCGCGCGGTAACCACTCTGAAATCTGGAGGCGGCCGTGACTGGTCGAAGTGTTTCCAGGATTGCCTTGAGCAATTGGAGACAAAATACGTGCTGGTCATGCTCGACGACTTTTTCCTCCGCCGGAAAGTGTCGACAAGCGAGGTACTGAAATGTCTGCGGTTTGCCCTCATGACTGATGCCGTTCAGCTGAGACTTATTCCCCGGCCGCGACCTACCGGTCGTTTGCTCGGCGAAAAACTGATCGGAGAATCCGGGCTTGGTTCGCCCTACCGGGTGTCCACTCAAGCGGCCATCTGGAACCGGATGAGACTTCTCGAAATGCTCCGGCCGGGTGAAACGATCTGGGAATTCGAATACAATGCCAATGCCCGAGCCGACGAATTGCCCGGCGGCTTCTACAGTGTCTGGCGACCCGTGCTGCCCTACCAGGGAACTTGGGCCCATCATGTCGTTGAAAAAGGCAAATGGTTCTTTCATGAAAAATGGATTTTCGGCAGGCAGAACATCGGCTGCGACTTCTCGCGTCGGGAGACGCTGCCTTTGCGGCAGACCGTTTTTTACCACTTGGCTCAGACCGTCGATCGCCTGCTGGATTTCCTGCCATGGCAGGCCAAGGCACGCTGCAAACGTCTCTTGAAGAAATCGCTCCGCCCCTTCCTCGGCCGCGCCTTGGACCGGCTTGGCCAGGCACCTGCCCGATCCCGTCCTGTCAGCTAAATAACTATGGGATGTCGACCGGCTCGAGTCTTCGCCCTCGCGGGTAGCGACGCCTATTGGTTCTTGGCTTATCCATAACATGACATTGTTCTTCCGCTTCATGATCGGTATTCATTGTGCTTACCTTGATCCGAACGTTGGCGGGTGGCTGTTCCAGTTGATCTTTCCCGTCCTTGTGGCTATCGGCGGATTCGGCATGGTCCTGCGGCGGCGGATACTGGGACTCTGGAGTCGTTTCTTCGGCCCGATTGAGGTGAAGTCAGCACAGCGGCATCGCAAAACATCACCGACGGAACGGGTATCGCCGCCGGGCGGCCAACCGGGCGCCAGCAAGGACCATCCCGAGCGTCATCGCGATTTCACTCCCGGCGATGAATGACAAGCCCGGTGTTTCCGAAGACCGCTACGAAGCGTTACCAGTTTCCCGCACGGTATTCGCCGCATGGAGCGCATTCTTCATTTTTTTCATCATTCCCCTGGAATTGCTATTCCGGATCGACGCTTTTCTCAATTACCTTCCCCCGGTTCACATTTTGTTCAATGGGCTTTTCACTCTGTTGCTCTATGTGGCGATCTCATTCGGCCTGGCACTTCTATCTCTCCTGATTTATACAGGACTCCGCCCAATATTGACCCGCAAGGTCATCAGAAAAAGATTCGTCCTAACAGCCAATTTCACGGTCATTTTATTGGGGTTCATATATAAGACGCTGAATACCTCGGTTGTCTGGTGCAAAGCCGTCACCCATTGGAGCTTTGATACCGGCAGACTTTCCACTTTCTTGGTTGTTGCCTCGCTGGTTACCGCGGTTGCCGTCGTCCTGACCAAGCCGCATTGGGTCGCAGACATTCTGGTGGTCGCCCGGTACATGTTCCGTCCAATCGTCGCCATGTTCGTCGCTACGGCATCGATCATTGCCGTATCGGTCGTGGCCATACTGTCCGCCCGGACCCAAGGATCGGGCCAAAGTCATTCGGTGCAATCGGCGGTCGCTGGCACAATGCGACCGAACGTAATTTTGATCACCTTGGATGCGCTATCCGCCAATGATATGTCCCTTTACGGCTATCACCTTCGCACGACACCGAATCTCGAACTATTTTCCAAGTGCTGTTATCTATTCGAACATGCATATGCGAACAGCAACTTTACCACGCCAGGTATTGCGAGCATACTCACTTCGAAATATCCTATAAAAAGCCGAATATATAATTACTTTAATTTTTTAGCTCCAGAAATTCGACGGGAAAATCTGGCTCACGAACTTCACCAATCAGGATATCAAACCGTAGCGCTTTTTGCCAATATAGCTGGCCATCCATATCACTATGGTGCCTACTTGGATTTTGATAAGGCGCCTCAGATCGACTTTTTGCACAGAATAGACAGTCTGGCATTCGTCGCAAATACACTACTCTCACTAGAGCACTTGGGATTCCACCCTTACCCTTGGTTCGGTGAGAGGATCGCACTTATCTTCTCTAAGATTGAATCGAGCCTGTTGATGTTCTTACCAGATGAACGTGCCGCACGGGATCAAGTCTACTCGCGGCAACCGGACATCACTCTTAAATTGGCCGCTAAATACCTGCGCCGAGCGCCGCGGCCAGTCTTTCTGTGGGTTCACCTGCTGGCCCCGCACGCTCCCTATCTCCCCACCGCGTCGTTCAAATACCGATTTTTGCCAGAAAAGATATTTGCGACCGCATCAAGCCAGCAGCCGTACATCAACAGTTACTATGAGCCGGATCAACAACCGCTGATTGACAAGCTGCGGCTGCGCTATGACGAGCACATTGCCTCGGCCGACGAGGCGGTGGGACAATTCCTGCATGACCTCTCGAAAGACGGATATCTGGACAATTCCATGATCATCATTGCGTCCGATCATGGCGAGCAGTTCGAGAAAGGGTATCATGAACATGGCGGAACCGGCTATATGGGCCTCTATCAACCTTTGGTTCACATTCCGTTGCTCATTCACCTGCCCGGGCAAACCTCCCCGCGCCGGGTGTCGGGAAATGTCGAGCAAGTGGATATTGCCCCCACGATTCTCAGCTCGCTCAACCTGCCCGTGCCTGGATGGATGGAGGGTGAATCGCTCGTACCGAGCATGCGCGACGGGCACAGCAGCGGAAGGCCGAAGTTTGCCATGAACCTCGAACTTTGCAGCCCGCGCCGGCCCGTCGACGACGGCAGCATCGCCGTCCTGCAGGATTCCGACAAATACATCTATTATGTGCGCCGCCAAGAGGGAGAGCTGTTCGATCTCGCCAAGGATCCGCACGAAGAGGTGAATCTGGCCGCCAAGTTCCCGGAGAAGGCGAAGGAAATGAACCGGCTGGCACTGCAGCGCTTGGGATTGGTGAAAAAGTCGGAATGAGCCTCCAGCCCGTTCTGCCATTGGGACGTGATGCCTGGGCTTGGGTTCGGCAAGGCGGAAAGCCCACGCGGGCTGGTTGGCGCCAGTTGCTCATGCAGCGGTGGCAGAATCTGTGGTTCGATCGCAACCTGGGTCTGCAGAACTGTCTGCCTCTTGATCCGGAACTGCAACTGGATCCGCTTTTCATTCTCGGCTTGTGGCGCTCGGGCACGACTTCGTTGCATGACCTGTTAGGCGCTTGCCCGGGGATGCTTCATCCCGCGACTTGGCAATGCATGAGCCCGGCTTCGTTCCGCCTTCAACAGCCGCCCACCAGGGGAAATGCCGTGCGTCGCCCGATGGACGGGTTGATGATCGACAATCTCTCACCCCAGGAGGACGAATTCGCCCTGCTCGCCCTCGGAGTCCCAACTGTCTACCGCGGGTTTCTCGATCCGCGCCGGCTTCCGGAACTCACCCAATGGCTAAACCCGGATGCCTGGACCGCAGACCAACCGCCAGGATGGGTAGCAACCTGGCGCCAATTTCTTACCGGGGTTGTTGCCGGCAGGTGCGGAAGGCTGGTCGTCAAATCCCCCAATCATTCATTTCGCATCCGCGCCTTAGCCCAACTCTTCCCCCGCGCGGCTTACGTCTGGCTCGTGCGAGATCCTGCCGATACCTTCTTTTCCAACCGCAAGATGTGGCTCACCATGTTTGATCGTTACGCGATTTGGCCATGGGACCCATCTGTACTCGACAACTTCCTTTGCCGGGCCTTCGAAAAGGCGGCGGAATGCCTGCAATTGGCAACCGCCCAGCTGCCAAGGGACCGTTGTGTGGTCGTCAATTTCGACGAGCTAACCAAGGCACCCGTTGCAACGTTGGATCGAATAAACGACCGCCTGCACCTGGGGAACCGAGAGGATATCCACACCTCGGCTGGCTTCGTTGCAGCCGCCAAGGCTGGTTATCGCGCCGAAACTTATTCGGGGCGTGATGTCCCGCAGCCGACCCGCCAAGCGATCAGCCAACTGCACGCAGCCCAAGAAACAGCCATGGAATCCCATGGCCTCTGAATTCCATTTCGGGCCAACCCTCGCCGCGCTTCTCGCTCGCCATCTAGTGACTGACCCCCTCCCGCCGGACCACCTTGATCAATGTCAGCCAGAGAATCTGCAGATCGAAGCCGACTGACTGCCGCCGCAGGTATTCGACATCAAAGGCAACCTTGGCCGGAATCGGCAATTCATCCCGACCATTGATTTGCGCCCAACCCGTCAGGCCAGGCACCAGGACATGGACCCCCTGCTCCGTCCTCAGTGCGATCAAATCGTCTTGATTGAACAGCGCCGGCCGGGGGCCCACAAAACTCATGTCCCCCTTCAAAATGCTCCAAAGTTGCGGCAGCTCATCCAGGCTGCTTTTACGCAAAAAACCCCCAACGGGGGTAAGGTGCATGGACGGATTCTTGAGCATGTGGGTGGCCACGGCCGGCGTTCCCATCCGCATGCTCCGAAATTTGGGCATCTTGAACACGACGTTGTTCCGGCCCACGCGATCAGACCAGTAAAATACCGGTCCCGCTGAGGTCATCTTGATCATTACGGCAACAAACACAAACGGGACAAACAAAACCGCTGCTATTACCGCGGCAGCGAGCACATCAAATAGCCGCTTCATTGTGCGCCAACATAACCGACTATATCCTCGGCAGAATTGCCACTTCTTGAAATCTTTCTCACCCTACTCGACATCTTCTTGCTAGGCACCTTAATGTGATGCTCTTAAAACGACCCTGTAGAAGCAGCGTAAAGCGCTTTTCGGTGCCATGCGCAAAACAAGGCGTGGTAACAAGTTTGCATAATATAACATCCAGCCGATAAATTTTTCTCTCCGCATCATTCCGAAAAACGCTAACTCGCTCTTAAAATACTTCCACCCGCGCCGGCGGCTCAGCTGATCGTTCCCAACTCGCGCGTACACCAGCACGTCTGGCAGATTGGCAAACTTTGCTCCCATGCGCGCCATCCGATACCATAAATAATAGTCTTCGTATTGAAACATAGGCAGATAACTACCTGCCTCCTGAACGAGCGATCTTCTGAACACACAACTCATATGATTGAATGGATTCTTGAAGCGCAATGTACGCCTAATTGCGCGGTCTCCAAGTGGGCAGGCCTTTATTTGACGTAGATCGCCCGGATTGTCTGCAAACTCCTCAATAGCACTTCCAACCACCGCGATCCCTGTGTTCGTTGCCAGAAAAGAAATCTGCTTCTCGAATCGATGGACCACATTTATGTCGTCCGAATCAACTCGCGCAACCAAGTCGTAGCTGCAGTTCTCCAAGCCCAGACGCAAAGCGTCCCCCAAGCCGACATTCTTCTCCAAGGATATGATACGCACCTCTCCCGGATAACTGCCATCGAATGTGCTTAACTCAGCATCCAAGGAATCCGTAAGCGGCCCGTCCTTAATAATAACAACTTCTGCTGCCTTGAGCGACTGCCGTAATAGGCTATCCAATGCTTGCCTAAGATACAATGCTTGCTCCCGGTAATATATGGGCAGTAGAATCGAAAATTTGTTGCTTTGGGCTACCGTCACTGGGTCACCTTTTTCTCCAAAACCACATGATAGCCCACAGTAAAGTCGGGGTTAATCTCCTGCGTGTTTTGCCAATAGCCAACAATAGCTGCAATCAAGGCCACGAAAGAACTGAACGGGAGTAGGAGTAGTAAGCTAGATCTAACGAACACACCTCCTTCACTGTTCCACGGCAGAGACCGAATACAAAAACGCAGTGCTTCCTGCGCATGAAATCGCTGATATCCTCCATTCGCTTCGATGCTCCGGACCTCGCACCCGAACTGAACTGCAAATCTTCTATACCAATAGGGGGTGAAGCCGCCATAGTAGTGGAAAGGGATTTGATGCAAGCCCGACCCAAGTGGGGCAGATATGAACAAATGCCCACCGGGTTTAACCAACCGTATCATCTCCTTGAGCGCTAAGGTCGGTTCGGGTACGTGCTCCAACACTTCGGTACACAATACCGCATCAAAACTCTCGGCAGGAAGAGGAATACTGACGATGTCGCACACGTAATCGATCTTCACATATCCAGCTTTGAATCTAAGCTGATCATCCCGAAGTTGGCAGAAGTCCTGAGTTTGATAGGTGGCTTTGCTGAAAAGCTCCCGATACGGCGCTCCTCCGGCACCCACGTCCAAGATTCTTGCTCCTGGCAGAATCGAACCAGCAATGCTTCTGACCCACTCATCTCTTTGGTAGACATTAAATCGGAACAGTTTTCGAAGCGTATTGTTCGCGTATGTTATTATACTATAGGACATAGCTGGCGAGTTAATGTTAGAGCCGTTGAAACAGTGCGTCATTAACATGCTTCTGCACCAGCTCCACTGTTATACCTGTGACGCAGCGATTGGCCATTTTCGGGCAATGGGTGAAGCTATAACATGGCGCGCACGGCACATCGAACCGTACTGTGAAGCGTTGGTTGCCCCACGGTTCAACTGAATTGGGAATTTCGGCACCATTCCCTATGCTCACAACCCGGCAGCCCACTGCGGCGGCCAGATGACACGTTCCTCCGTCGTTGCCGATAAATACGGCCGCACGTCGCAGCAGGGCTGCCAATTGCGTGATCGTAGTTTGTCCGCTTAGATCGTGTAGCCGGACAGTGTTTCCTAAGAGAGCATGCGATTGCGCCACCACCTCGGCTACGGTGACCGCTTCGGGGCCGCTCCCGACCATTGCAACGTGTGTGTTACAGTTCTTCACGAGTGCTGCTACCAGCTTCACATATGACTGGGTCGGCCAGCGTTTGAATTCCAATCGCGAGCCAGGGGCGACTATGATCAGCCTATCCCCACGACAGCCGAATTCGTCGATCTTGGCTTCAGCCCAATTCTCCTCCTTCTGCGACTTGGCAAGTCCGAAGTAAACCGGCGCTCCTGGCTTACATACTACGCGACTGTCCTCTTCCACCGACCGCATAAGTGCGATGACATGATGCTCCAAGCGTCGTGGCCCGACCTGCGCAAGGGGGTAGAGGTGCGGAAAGGCCCTTGTTCGAATACCATAGATTCGACAACGGACACCTAGCAGCCGCAAATAGCCGATCTTTTTGACGATACCCACCAAGTTTAGGCTGATGCCTTCGTTCAAAATGAAACACGCATCGTAACTGCCGGCAGGCAAGTCGGGGTTGCCTTTTATTGCGGCAGCAAGAGAGCTAATGGAGAAAACAACAATTCGCTGAAACAAACTCTTTGGAAGCAACTCCAGCCAGGGACTCGACTGCCTAGCATAAGCATCGACCGTCTTCAAAGTCTCGCGATGCGTGCTCGCCGTTGTCAGCAGAGTAAACATCGCAGCTGGATAGGTCGCGCGCAATCGTTGCATCGCGGGAATGGACAGGACAAAGTCCCCTAAGGCGGCCGTGCGCATCACCAAGATGTTTTTGGGGACCTTCCCGCTCTTCCGATTCCTGGTCAGCCATTCGAGCGTTACGGCTGAAAAATTGACCAGCAGCAGCAGCAGATCGACACACAGCCTCTGCAATTGGCCAACCAAGCCTCTTCGGATCCTGGTATCGCTCAAGCTTTACCTGCAGACGATGCTCGGCATCGTCTCTCGATATCCGTGCGAATGGCGGTCCAGTCTGGATGAAAGAAGACCGCCCGGTCATCGATCAAGACGTCATATACGGGTTTCCCTAACCGCAACTCGTGGAATTTCACGTTCCACCCGGCCAGCTGACGGGTCGTAAATTCAAATCCGAGCTTCTGCGCTTCAGCAGCGTTGCCCCTTGTGCGCCCCATGAATCTCGAGGTAAAGATCACAATACGATAACCCGATTCAAACAGGGCGTTGACCGTGGCAATCGCATCGTGAATTGGCTCAGCTTTTTCGTAACTGCCGTCGGTGGCTGTGCAGATTACCCCGTCCAGGTCGAAATACAGCATCTTCATTTCAGCCAAGCTTCGAAGTCCTTCAGGAAGCCGTCCACTGACTTTGTCGTCTGTGGATGCATCGCCATTTTTGCGAACAGTTGGGCACCAGCGGTGACGATATGCGCGCCGGCTATATGGGAATCGGCAATGTCGCGCTCATGACGTATGCTGCCGACGATAATCTCGCTGCCTTTTTTCGCACGTTCCAGCAATTGGCGTGTATTTGCAATGACCGGAATCGGGTCGCAACCGATGTCGCGCAGCCGGCCAAAGAAGATCGACACGTAAGTTGCACCCGCATCAGCCGCCAACGTGCACTGGGCTTCCGTAAAGATGCAAGTACAGTTAACCTTCACTCCACGCCGGGCGAGTTCGGCGATCACCTCGAGCTCGTCCCAACCGATTGGGATCTTGATATTCAGGTTCTCATAGCCGATTTCCTCTGCAATCTGCATTGCTTGCTCGACCATTTTGTCCGCGTGCCTCGTAAAGACCTCAACGCTTAACGGAATAGGCTGCTTATATTGATTGCAGAGGTTTGCGATCTTGCGGATGTGCTTGACGAAGTCGGTTTTCGGCTCCTTCGCGAGAATCGACGGGTTCGTTGTGATGCCATCGAGAAAACCTCTCTTGAGGCAGGCTTCGATATCCTGAAGGTTGGCAGAATCGAGGAATAGTTTCATAAGCAAGTTGTATTAATTAGGGACGAGGTGTTTGTATTTCATGCCGTCCTCGACGAGGTGCGAATCGGCATCATCATCTCGGGTCGACGCTTCGATGACGAGGCTGTCTTCAAGGGCGATTCTCATGTGCATTGTCCCAGGCAGAATAGTGAACGCATCGCCGGGGGCCAGCATTATCATTTTGTTTTCGCCTCGTCCCACGCGTAGCCCCACACAGATGCTGCCGGAGTGGACATAGTAGGCTTCCGTCTTGAACACATGATATTCGAGGCTGCTCTGGCCTCCCTTGCGTAAAAATATTCTTTTCCCGGCAATATCATCGCTCCGAACCGTCTCAATTGAACCCCAGTATTTGTCACGGAAATCGACCGTAGGCTTACCCTCCCGAAGACTTCCGCCTTTCGAAGCGAGCGCGCTAAACGCGGACTGGGCCGCACCGGTATCTTCCAGGAGGTGCCTATCCCCGGCAAACCCTGGAGTGGTGAAAAAATACAACGTCGACGGCTGCGACGCGAAAAACGAGTGCGAACAACCGGCAGGGACATGAAGGACCTGTCGTTGCCGCAGGCACATTGGCTCCAGAACGGCGTCGGGCCGCAACAGTCGCGTTGTGATCTCCCCCTCCTCGACTAGGTAGGTCATCAGGCTGAGCCGGTAAAAATGCAGGGGGATGCAGGCGCCAGCGGCGATTCGTAGGCGCCCGAATGCAAATTCGGGGCGCTCAATACATACGAGCATTGTTCCCCACGGGTGCTTGCTTTCCACCGGTCGGCTCACCTGGTTCACTTGCTCGAAGGTCTGTCCGTACTGATTCGACGTGCTCATGAGGCAAGAAGTTTCAACAATTCCGGTCGTGAGGCTGGCTGGGCGCCATGGACGAGAGTTGAAAGCCCAGCCCAAATATTTGCCAAACGGAGCGTCTCCTCCGGTTGCGCAAGATCTCCGAGGCACAATGCGGCGAGAAACGCGTCCCCCGCTCCGCATGGATCCACCGCGCTGATTTTCAACGCAGGCGATTCAATTATCGCACCCCTAAGGGAGGCCAAGCAACCGTCCGCCCCGAGTTTCACGACGACACACCGCGTGTCCAGTTTCTCCATCAACGTCGCAAATGCACTGGCAGACCGCTCGGGGCGAAACCCGGGATCGATGCATTGCGCCTCCTTGAGATTCAAACAAAATACATCGGCCCCACGATAGTCAGTGTGGTTCGCTTGTGTCTGCGAAACCTGTGAGTCGACAAAGAGCGGCTTCCGCTGCTCAGAGCAAAGGCGCACAATCGAGTCAATTAACGACCTCGCCAGGAAGCCGTGCCTATAGTCGGAAACGACCACCACGTCGGCATGGAGGAGCGCCCGTTCTATGACAGTGGCTGTTTGTCTCTGCAGGTCCTCGCTGAGGGCCTTATTGTCCAGCGTATCGAACTGCAGCAACTTGTAACCATCAACCCAATACCGTTTCTTACACGTCGTTCTTCGTAAAGGGTCAATGATTAATATCTTATTCAGCTTCGGGTGCGCATATTCGTTTAGAACATTTGCCTCTGCATCGTCCCCGACCAGCGTAATGAAGTCGACCGCGCTCCCAAGCTCCAAGAGATTGCGGGCCACCAGGCAGGCGCCGCCGAGCGATTGCTTCGTTTCGAGCTCCTTTGCCACGAGTGTCGGAGTCTCCGCCGACTTTCCAATGGCATGACCATATACATATACGTCTAATATCGTTTCGCCGATTAAGAGAACCCGCTTCCCGGACAACCTGTCCGTGAGCGCCTGTAATTGTGCCGAATTCATCGTCCTACTGATTCTTGATATGTTGGATCACCAGAGTCGACGAATAGTTGGCCACTAAGGGGAAGACCTTGACCTCAATATTCGGTGGTATTTTATCTCGCCGCCGGACTTCTTCGGCAGTCCACTCGCCGCCCTTGACGACGATATGCGGCTGCAATTCGTTGATTAAGTTTGAGACCGTCGGCTCGTCAAAAACGAGCACCTCGTCAACGTATTTCAGGGACTCCAGGACCGCTTTTCGGTCCATTTCGCTGTTGATGGGTCGGTCCGAGCCCTTCAACTCGCGTGCCGATCGATCGGAATTCAAGCCGACAACTAGATATTCTCCGAGTGACTTGGCGAACTTGAGCATCTGGATGTGACCAGAATGTAGTATATCAAAGACGCCGTTCGCAAAAATGATTTTTCTCTGCGGCTGAGGGGCGATGCGCTCAACCCGTCGGACATGCCTGAACTCGCCGAAACGCTGTTCTAGCCATGCTTTTGCCAATTCAAGGTTATGCGCTTCATCGTTGATCCAAGCGCCCAGACAGAGAACGTTCGTGTCGTTATGCTCCCGTGATTTCAATGCGGTCTCCATGTTATGCACGAGCGCGGCACGGACCCCGGGTATCTTGTTGGCCACAATGCTCATTCCCATGCCGGTTCCACAAATCAGGATTCCCCATTCGCCTTCCTTGGCCTGCACAATCGTGCCCAGTTGTCTGGCGTAATCATTATAGTCAACACTTGGCGTCTTTTCATATGGCCCAAGATCGACACATCTAAAGCCTTCAGACTTCAAGTAGGCTTTCAATGATGCCTTAAGCTCGACCCCATTGTGATCAGCACCAAGTAAGATAATGTCGGCCCTGTGCGAAATCATACGATCTTGAGTATCTTATTCTCTTGTCGGGACTTTCTCCTACGAGCAAGCTTCTTCCCGCAAACCCAATCTTTTCCGCAAACCGGTTTGTTACGACATCGCCCAGCCTGACGGGCCTGAAAAGATGGCACAACGGCACGGGAACCGCCGGGTCATAGGGGCACTAACCTGCGTCCGCCGGTAACCCGAACATTGATGGCTGCGACCATGAGGACACACATCGCACCCAGCATCACATAGGTGTTAAGCGCATTTTGCGGTGCTTCCACGAAGATCGGAAGATTCGTAGAGAACAGTGCATAGACAAAAAGCTGCAGCGGTGGCCCGAAGCTTCTGGCCCCCCAAGTAGAGATCGTCCGCGCAAACATTCCCAAGGCAAGCAGACCCAATATCACCATACCAATTCCTCGCGTCCAAAGTGCATCCCCAATGACAGTCGGAGGAATTCCGCTTTTTAGCCCGTCGACAGGATCGCCTCGAGCAATGAAATAGTCATAAAAGAAAATGTCATCGAAAGCCAGCCCAGCAGTTGGCGGCTTGTTTGGCCAAATCGCACGAGGCACGAGAATCGTCAGTGCCTCGAGCACCCCCGATGAGAGACTCCGATAAGGTTCGCCTTGATCCATACGCTGGACGACCCGTTCCACCGTGGCCAATCCCGGCGTCCGCAACAATACCCCCTCGCTGAGAGCCTCGCCTGCCAAAATGTCCGCGTGACTGCGAAAATTCGAATATATCGAGAGCCCAGCAATCATCATGGCGGCTATTACTAGCAAAAACCGCAAGCGCAGTCTTCTGCGTTTATAGTGCCAAACCATCAAGAACTGCACCAGGATGGGAACCAGTGTCACTCTAAAGCCAAGTATCAAGACCGGTCCAAGACCGACGGTTATGAGCAGGAGCATCCACAAAACCCGCCACGACAGCCAGTGCGAAAATGTGTGCAGAGCACGCAAAAGCAAGAGCAGCACGGAAGCGGGGAGTACTGTCGAAATGGGAAAAGTCAGATACCCCACACCCGCTAGGACGCCAACGGTCCGCCAAGTGCCAAGATTCAGTAGAAAATTAGATATCCCGCCAGCACTGAACATCAAGTAATAGAATGCCGCGAGGCCGGAGGCGATGCCTAGGTATGAAACAAGCCTGACTCTGTTTGCTGGGAATGTCGGTAGGACCGGCAGCGCAGATGCCAGGTGGGCACCGATTGGGAGATAGCAGCCAATGATAAACGCCGCCAATCCTAACACGATCGCCCCCAACGCCCGAACGCGAGTTGTCGCGTCCAGCACTTGGACAGCCAATCCCGGTTTCACGACTTCAAATTTGATCTCACAAAACGCCGACCAGGTGAATATCAGGAAGAAATAAGCAAGAAACAAGTGTTTCGCATCGAACGGATCGAAACGACGGCAAATCAGTTCCACAAGTATAGGAGAAACATTGAGCGTCAGAAGCAGGAATAACAGAAGATTGATCTGCACCCCCGCCCACTGGGAGGAGGCACCAACCAGCCAACAAAGCAGTGAAAACACTGCCACCATCCCCGTACCCAACAAAATCATCGACTGCCCCGTTACCCAACGCCGGTTTCCGCTTTGGCTGTAAATTTGTACTAACATTTCGGAACGGGGCGCCTTTTACTAGCCAACAATAGTATCTTTTGCCTGATCAAATTCAATTCGGTCAATGCCGGCAACAGCCCCCCAACAGCCACATACGCCGCGCCGGCCAGCGTCCAAGTTGCGCTAACTATCAGAAGTCGGAGCGAACGGTAGGGTGAGGTTTCTACCGGCAGCAACAGGATTCCAAGCCAGCAAACGAGCGCAACTAGGAACACCGCGGCGCCCAAATGCGCAAAAAATCTGAATTTCGCCCTGACCAGCGCCGCAAAGGATACTTCCCGCCAAATATATCCCATGCCAAGGCCAAGAACCAGCCACCAACTCGCTAGGTAAGCGACCCCAATGCCTTTGACGCCAAGCCTAGGGCCTAGAAATCCAGATAGGGTGAAGTATACAATCGCCCCCGTAATACTCAGCGCACCCGCTACTCCTGCCTCCCTGCGCGCGAAAAGCGCCTTGAAGACCAACCCCGTGCAACTCATCGCAACCATGCCGCCCAACATCACGGGCAGTAATCTCCCGAGGGCAACCGCATCCGCCAATTGGAAGGATCCGCGTTGGAACAGGAGTTGCAGCGACGGCGTGCCCAACATGCCGAAGGCGGTGGCTCCGGGAACCATACAGACCAGCATCACGCGGATGCTCGCGCCTAGGTCCTGTCGGAGCGCGTCTCCCTTGCCTTCCGCGGCGTGGCGCGCGAGACGTGGGAACAGTACGGTCGTCAGCCCAACCACCGCCAATCCTGAAAACCCGATCAGCAAGCGTTGGGCATAGCCAAGGTAGGACACTGCCGCCGGCCCGATGCGCGAGCCCCAGAATGCGTCGGAAAATGGATAAAAGACAAAAATGAGTACCGCAGCGAGCGCCCGTGGGAACTCGGACATCACCCGCCTCAGACCGGCCCAATCCCAGCCGGAGCGCACCCCGCCATAAGCAACTCGTAAACCACCAAACATAATGACATATCCCAGAAGCTGCCCCCATGCCGTTGCCTTAATTCCAAGCTGCGCTTGCGCTAACAGGCAAACAACAATCGAGCCCATAATCGGTGCTGACAGCAATATTGTGGCAACAGCAAATTGCTGCCGCATATGCAATCCAGCTATATAGATAGCGCCACTCACGGACAATGGCAGGTAGATCCAAGTAATATGAGCAAGTTCGACAGCAGCGGCATGCTGCACTAACGAAAGACTGGGATTCAGGATAAAATAAATCTGGTCGGCAGCGACAATACCCACTAAAGCAACAATAGCTGCACCGCCCACGAAGCCCACAACAAGCGAACGAATCAGTCCATCGCTGCCAGCGTGCTCGCTTTCAGCGTACTGTAATGCCGGAACGAGCTGATAATTTAAGACGCCGCTTATCAGGCCTGCCATGGTCATCGGCAAGCTGACAGCGATCAAATAGGCATCCATGTCGAGACTGGTGCCAAAAAACCGGGCTAATACAAGTTGGTTCAAAAACGAGATCGCCGCGCCAAATGCGGAGATTATTGAAACAATCAAGGTGGAACGAAACATCTTCAGAGGGTCGAAGCGCGGAGCGGATCATCAGGGACACCAAGCGATCCCGATCTCCGGTTCAGGCAAGATCCCTGAACTAGCCAGCCAGTCTTCTTCCTATATTTCTTAGTGGGATCTCAATCAATCGATAATTCGCTTCGCAAAAAACGCCTAGTAAGAGAAGCGTGGAGATGATCATCCAATAGTAACCGAAGGTCCTCGGGTCCAAGGATAGGTGCAGCACGCTTAGATTCAACCCCTTCGCGATGACAAGCGCGAAATTGTGAAAAAGATAAATGCTGAATGACCGACCACCGATCCATAGCAACATCGGTGAGATCATACCGTGGTTGAGGACCAAGCCTCTGTTGGTTGCTGCGATCGCAACCAATACTGCGCTCACCACACCGGCCCAACCGACAGAGAGTGTACTAAATCGAGCCCCGTAATCGGAGGCGATCGTCGCAAGAATTAATATAAGACAAGGTATCATAATATTTGAAACATAGCTCCCCCAGATGGCCAGGTTTTGTCCGAACGTTGAAAGATGTTGTGCAAAATTCATCTCAATAATGGCGATGATCACACCAAAAATAAGCGCATCCGTTCTGAGTGACCACGCCAGGACCTTCCACGATTCCCGGTGCAGACAGAATTGCCACACCGCAGGTATCGAGAGCATGAATGAAAACAACAGCAGACGCCGGCGGAAGAACCATGCCAGCAAGGGTATAATCAGGTAAAACTGCTCCTCCAGTGAGAGGCTCCAGAAGATTCCCAATAAGGTGCCGCCATGGTTGGCTGTCTTGTAATAGAATGCCCAGTTGGCGTAGTTGAGCAGCGCGGGTACTGCGTCTTTTTTGGTGTCGTTGTAGAAGTCCGGGCCGATGTATTTTCCAGCCAGGTACGCCATGGCGAGTGCCGCACAAATGCACCCTACCGCCGAAGGCCATATCCGAAATATCCTCTTAATATAGAATCCAGACAAGAACCGGCCAATTCCTTGCTCTCCTATCGAGCCGATAAGGCTTTTCATAATGACGTAGCCGGAAATACAAAAAAACAGATCCACCCCGGTCCATGATCCAAGGAAATGGGTGCTGATGCCCAATGGGGCGAGCACGATTCCGCTATAATGCCATAGGACAACCAGAAGAATGGCGACTGCTCTCAACTTTTCGATATCCTGGTTCTTACCGGGCATCAGATAGGCTGAGATATGCTGCTTCGGATGTTTCAAAGAGATGGGAAATCGGGCCTCCAATGCACAAGCCAAGCGGGCAGGAGGAAGGTATCCACTGTCTGAACGGGTGCCGTCACAACGCCGGGACAATCAGATCGTAATCCGCCAGACTTTTCGCTGCGCCACCATTATTGCCGAAGACCGCTATGGTCATCGATTTGCCAGCGATCGATCGTCCCGTGTCCATGGGCAAACAGGTCTACCTAACCATGATGTAATTGTGGTGTTCACCACAAGCGATGATTCCGTGAACCTAACCAACGCCCTTAACGCCGCTCGTAAACGCGGGCCGGTGCTGTTGCATCGCGATGCGAGCGCCTCGTGTAAGCAACTGCCGTTGGATCCGGCCGCTCCGGTGATAGCAATTCGCGGGTCAGGCATCTTCATTCGGAGCCGAGAAATTCAGTCCGAGACTGCGGAACTTACTTGTCACCCTCCGCCTGTACGATGGCTCTGATCAAGCTGGTCGTACTGAAGCCCGCCAAGAAAGGAAGAAACTGGATCTTTGCATCCACCTTGTTCAAAGCCGCTTTTTCTCCGACATGTAACTTCGCCATGTCATAGTCGCCCGCCTTTGTGTAAACATCGGGACGGATTGCGATAATCTCCTCCTCAAGGTGTGGTCGCGAGAAAATGACGACGTAGTCGACACACTCTAGAGCAGCCAAGCCGAAAGCCCGCTCTTTCTCGGATTGTACCGGCCTTTTAAGCCCTTTCAGCGCCTTTACGCTGAAATCTGAGTTTAGCGCCACCACCAACCGGTCTCCCAGTCGACGTGCCTGCTGCAAAAAGTAAATGTGCCCAGTATGCAGCAGATCGAAACATCCGTTGGTCATCACCAGCGCAATGCGTTCATGCCGGAGGCGTTCACGCTCCTCAGCCATGGCAGCCAAGGTGAATAACTTCGGGTTGGCGAGGAGCATGTGGCTGGTATCAATTCACATTAAGCACAACTGCTTGTGCGAAATCGTATCGATCGCTGTAGCGTTTGACAGTGGCTGGCGGTTGGGGCGAGAGCGCTCCTCCGATGAGAGCCGCGTAACGCCCGCATTGAGTCCAGTTTCGATATCGACAGGCTTGTCCCCCACCATCCACGAGCGAGTCCGATCCAGATAATGCTTCACCACGCATTCATTGACAAAGAGGCCATGCGGCATGCCTTCTTTTGCTAGGTGGGAGCAGGGCTGTTTGGCATTCGGTGGAGGTTGGCTAAAGCTTCGCCCCGTCGCTTCCCACGAACGCGATTTGTGCCCTGCTGGCTCCGTGGCCGCTGCCATTTTGTTGAGCTATCTCCCTCCTTTCGAACCGAGCAGCGCCCCAAGCACCGGGAGAGCGGCCTTAAGCCGTTTTCGCCAGGTATTCAGTTGTTTCACCCGATCCAAATAGAAGTCATTTCCATCGCCAACCTGATCCGCCAGCTCGCGCAATCGGGTCAAGCGATTCACGCTGGTTGACGCCAAGGGCGCCATTCGCTCGCTCAGGATCGCTCCCAGCAGTTTGCGCAAGCTCAGCTCAGGTTCAAAGTATTCCCGTCGGCCTGCTTCCGCAGTGTGAATCGCTGAGCCGGGTGCCCCTCCTGCCTGCCTCGCATCCCGCTTATCGAGCGGAGCATTGAGTTTGGAATCCGAGATGTGGATCGCCCCGAGTTCGCGCAGCAGCTGCAATCCCTGGCTGGCCGATCCCTTGCTGATTCTCAGTTGTTCGACGATATCCGAGAAGCTCAACGGGAGCGGAGAGGAATAGAGCAGGCCATAAATTTGTCCGACCGATCTCGGCACGCCGAAGAGCTGTACGGCGTCGGCAAAAACCTCCACGCATTCTCGCACAAATTCCGCCTGGATACGGGTGACACCCGGCGAAAACGCTGGAATGGGAGCAGCCCGCATGACCGGCAGACAATGCGGTCCGCGATCGGAGTTCAAGAATAAATGAACAACGGCTCATCTGCCCAGCATGGTATTGCCGTATTAAATTTCGCATCCATTCGGCGAAAGTTGGGAAGCAAGCAATCAGGCAACGGATCCGGGCCTGCGGGACTTGGATGGCATCGACATTCCGATGCCGATCCCGGGAACTAATCTGTGATTGAATCCAAATCGGGATTCGTGTTCATCAATGCGCCTTCGCCCTCACCTATCTCATCGGATGCCCCGGTGAATTCCGCCGCCCTGAGATTCGCCGACCTCAACACCAACTCCCAATCAATCACCGGTTCCTCTCGTCTCCCATGCAGCCCAGCCCATCTGCCCCACCATTCAACGAGGAAGAAAGCATCGATTTTGCCGATTTGTTTGCCCGGCTCAAGCGCGGCGTCCCCTTGATCGCCGCACTGGCCGCACTCGGCCTGGCCATCGCCGCGACCGCCTATTTCGCATCCGGGCGGTTTCAAACCGTGACCACTTCGGCACGGGTGGTTTTCAGTTTTCCCGGTTTTGAGCGGGGCGAATATCCCGACAAATCCAAATTTTCACCGGACGACTTGCGGTCACCCGACATCGTGGCTGAGGCCCTGAAGCAGTTGGGGCTGGATACGACCGATGACTCGCAAAGCACGACGCGTGCGGCCTTGAATATCGCAGGCATCATCCCGGACAATGTCGTTAAGGAACGCGACCGGCTCCGCGCCAGCGGCCAGACGCCCAGGCTGTATGTGCCGGACGAATACACTCTCACCCTGTCACTTCCGCGCAGTTCTCCAATGACGACGCGCCAACGCGAGCTGTTGTTGGCGAAAATTATCAGCGTTTATCAGGAAAAGTTCACCCGAACTTATGTCAATTTGCCACTCAATTTCGGCAAGGCTTTTGAAGCGTTGAACGATGCCGACTATTTCGACTATGAGTTGGTGCTGAACCAGGAAAGCCAGAATATCTCCGCTTTCCTCACGGAGGCGTCGACAAATGCGCGGGCCTTCCGATCCCAGCGCAGCAATCTTTCCTTTAGCGATCTGCTCAAGGAAACCCAGTTGTTCACCCAGATCCGCCTGAACGAGACCCTCGGGCTCATTCGGCAGAACGGATTGTCCAAGGATCGCCAAGTCGCCCTGATGAAGATGGATTATTACCTGAAGACCCTGGGCAATGAGGAAAACAAGGCCTCCGAGGAGGAAAAGGTGGTTCAATCCCTTTTGAAGCAATCCCAAGAGCGCATGCAGAACTATGTCCTTGGGGTGAAGTCTCAGGCGACGCAGCAGCGTTCTGACTCGATCGTGGTAGATCAAGGATTGGTCGACTCTCTATTGGCCAATGATGCCTATAATTTTCTGGTGAGAAAGGCCCTTGATGCCAGCCTGAAGACGCGTGGGATCCAATCGCAAATAAGCATCCTACAGGAGCAGCGCGACAACATGGAGTCTTTCGTCAAGAGCGACGTAGCCCAGAAG
Organism: Lacunisphaera sp.; assembly: GCA_035496355.1. Taxonomy (GTDB): domain Bacteria; phylum Verrucomicrobiota; class Verrucomicrobiia; order Opitutales; family Opitutaceae; genus Lacunisphaera. Next base: position 96,703 of record DATJES010000048.1, read on the forward strand.
GCCGAAACGATGGCTCAGTTTCAAAAATCCTTGGACCGCCTGAAGGTCAGCTATGACAGCCTGATCCATGATATCCGCCTCACATACGAGGACTACCAGCATCAGGAATATAGCAACGCCGTCCGCTTGAGCGCTAACGCCCACACGGATAGTTTTTATCGCAGCCTCGCCATGGCGGGAATCGCCGGCTTCGGCATCGCTGCGGCATTCGGGGTGGGCCTGAGTTTGCTCAAGGGATCCGGACGTCCCGCCAATAGTTGAGGCGCACGACAACAGATTCTGACGACTACCACTCATAAGGCGCCGGCGCCAGGTAGGGCGAGCTTGGTATCCTCAAGGAGGCACCCATCCCCTTTGCGTCGCTCAAGCTAACTTCGACGCCTTACACAATGCATACCCGATTCTCCTGCACTGCGAAGCGCGTAGGACATGGGCTGCTCAACCTGGGATTCGGCCTGCTGTGCCTCCAGCATCTAATCACCACCGGCCAAGAGTCGGACTGGACCGCGGCGATGCTGAGCGTCGTCGGCTTTTCTCTGGGCTGGTGGCGACCGGCCGCTGGTCTTTTCGCCCTAATTCTTCTCGTGCCTCTGATAAGCGGCCTGCAATTGACCGTGCTGTCGATTCCCTACTCAGCAATCCTGGTCATTGCCTCGTCATTTTGGCTCGGGTTGGTCGGCCGAAAGCTGCTCCCTAGAGCGGAGGCGTTGGGCAGCCGGACTGAATCGGTAGCTGCGCCCGACCCTTCGGGCAACTGGATTGATCAAATTGTCAATACCCTGGCGACGATCGCATTGATATCGATGTACGTCCAAATCTGCCGGCATGGGGATGCGCCGGCGATCTTGCAGAGGATCTGCCCCTCTTCAATGCCGCATGATACTTCCTATTTTCTGCCCGGCTTCCTGTGGCTGCACGGCCTTTTCTATTTCCGGGCTATTCGGGAGCACTCGTTGTCGGGCATCACTGCACCTGCCGGTGTCAAACTTGTGCTTCTCGTCCAAATGACTCTGCTCTTGCTCTTCTTCGGAGTGCAATGGTTGTCTGGCATCCCCTTTCGCTGGATTCCCGGGTTCCAGTCGCCCTACGAGGATATCGCGACGTTCGGGATCATGGCTGCTTGCCTTATGGTCGCCTGCCTCGCTTTGATAAGGCGTGGCCCTAATGATCGATCATGGATCCTCGGTTCGATGGCCGTATTTCTGGCAATTGCCGTCGGCGCTTCCTGGTCGCGCGGCACCTGGCTTGCAGCGACTGTGTTCATCTGCGCATTAGCGTTTCTGCGCCTACCGCGCTCCGCCGGGGCACTCGTCATCGCGGCGTTGCTCAGTACCATCGTAATTCTCGATGTGCGCATGCCACCGATTGCCGCCAACGAACATACCTTTCTTAGTAGATTGATGGCTCTCGTGCGCCCCGAGAACCTTAGCATCATGAGCACGGGACGATTCGCGATTTATGGCCAAGCAGTTGCGATGATACGGGACCGCCCGTGGACAGGTCATGGCATCGGTTCATTCTTTGGGGACGTGCCGCGCTATCCCCGGCCGGATGATCCCTTCTACAACGCGCCGCACTTCGCCCATAATATCTGGCTGCAGATGGCCGCGGAACAAGGCGTATTAGTGGCCACGCTGTTCATCGGCTTGGTCGGGTGGGCGCTCTGGCGGGGAATCAGATGTTGGAACACCTTTCGACGCCTGCAAACCAAGGGCGTCTTCATACCGGAGCAAACGCGAGCAGAGCTGCATCTTGTGCTGGCCCTCACCCTGATGCTTGGCGCCTATCTGCAAGCCAACATGACTTGGGAGATCCTACTGGTCCATCCCACCCAGCCGTTCTTCTTTTGGTTCCTACTGGCGGCATTGTGGACGATGACGGAGCGAGTGAACGCATCGATTTCTTCTCTCGGCAAATCCAAGCCTGCTGAACCTAAGCAGGAACAATTCAGTTCGTGAGCTCTTTTGCAAAAGCTGTAGTGAAATGCAGTGTCGCCGCCTGTCGGCGGACCGCTCCCCGAGCGAATACCCCGCTCGGCGCCTAGCGCGTTTCGACAAGTTCGGGTCCCTGGGCTTTGGTCGTAGGGTTGGACCTCGGTCCAGCCGCCTGCCGGCACCCGTCGGAATTCCCGATTGCGGCCCCACCAAGGTGCATCTCCTGTAGAGTGGACTGGCAGCCGCGGATCATTGGTCGTGTTTTCGCTTGGGAAACCGATAGAGCACGGGCGGGTTTCTCTCTTCGAGATGCCAATCTCCCCAGAAAGAGATGCGCAACGCAAGAAGAGCGATCTTGGCGACTCAGCCGATGATGCATGGCCGCCGTTCCGTGATCTACCGGATGCCGCACGTAGGCGGTTAAGCCGCGCATTCGCAGGTCTGTACCCCATTCAGCGGCGGGGAAGCCTTCGGCTATCTTGCTTCTCAGTTTCTTTACCATGAAAATATCCAACTACGCCACCGCATTATTGGCTGCTTTCCTTACGTCGGGCCTCTTACTATCCCCGGCTCACGCGCAAACGCCAACGATCTCGATCGATCGGACCGTTCACTACACCCAGACGGACGCCGCAACTGTTACTCCTGTTCAATCAAAACCCTATTCGTTCGTATTCAAAGTCGGCTCGGTCGGGAATAATCCGAACATCAGCCAGTGGGGCCCGGCGTTTTATATCCCAGGATCGGGTGGGGTTCCGCAAACTGGTGCCAGCTCCGACACCAATACCGGCACGCTCAATTTTACCGCCAGTCCAAACAATTACAGCGACTTCATGTTCGTCCATGACTTCGCTTCAAATGCGGACCTGGAATCCTTCTATCCGATCGCGCCGACAGACGGGGGGAGCTACGGAGTCAATTTTATCGGCACTGCTCCGCCATCGCCGAACACGTTTACCGCCGGCTTGTCATTCACGGGCGGCGCCTACCCTTCGGTCACGCCGCAGATCACCAGCGCCGACAATGGGGCGACCTGGATCGGAGGGGTCCTGCACCTACAGTCGACCGGTACAACCACGCTATCATTAAATTCATTCCCCGAATACGGTTCGACCACTTATGGCTCGATGATAGCAACGGGCATTTTCAACAATTCCGGCGTCATCGCACCCGCCTCGCACGAGTCCTACTATCTCCCGGTCGGAGACAGCCCGGGCTCCGATCCGATCAGCCAGCCAGCCATCACCAGTCTGACACTTGATCCGTCATGGTTTGTTCCCGGGCAAACCTACACTCTTGAATTACAGTATCTGGTCTTCGCCGGCCAGCCAGATGAAGCCAACCTCAACGGCATCCAGTTTCAAGGTTACGCCGCGTATCGGAAGCTCGTCCGGGTAAGCATTATGATCGGAGCTGCAACAGCGACTGGGGCCAAAGCGGATTTTAATGCCGATGGCTGGTCCGACATTCTCTGGCACCACTCCAGCGGCGAAGTTGGCGCCTGGCTCATGAACGGAACCACCAATACCGGCTATGTTCACTTGGCCAGCGAAAGCGGCGGTTGGGAGATCATCGGCACCGGCGATTTCAACCACGACGGCCAGTCCGACCTCATATGGCGCTATGCTCCCAGCGGCGAAGTTGGCGCCTGGCTCATGAACGGGACCACCAATACCAGCTATGTTCACTTGGCCAGCGAGAGCGACGGCTGGGTGATCATCGGCACCGGCGATTTCAACCACGACGGCCAGTCCGACCTCATCTGGCGCCATGCAACCAGCGGCGAAGTTGGCGCCTGGCTCATGAACGGGGCCACCAATACCGGCTATGTCCACTTGGCCAGTGAGAGCGGCGGTTGGACGATCATAAACAATTAAGCGCAGCGACCGGACCGACGACCTAAAAACTATGATTCGCCGTGCGCCCACGGCGAACCATAGGAAGGTGCGCGGCGCCAAACATCGCCACGTAGCGGTTGAAGCCCAACCGCCCATTTGTGAGCTTGCCTCGAAAGAATGGAAATTGAATCAGGCCGCTTTGGTGTGCTTCTTCGTTGTTTGTTTTCGGACGCCAAAGGCGAGAGATACTCGATCGAGCTGGTCGCCTCGTCGGGCTGCAAAAGGTCTCGATGTAATCGTTGTCGGCGGAACGTTCCTCGCGCGGAAAGCCCGGCACGGCGACAAGCGCCGGCCCTACACACGAATCTATTTGCCCTTCGCTTGCTCGAGTTTCGCGAGAACTTGCTGATCTGCCAGCAGGGCGGCGCGAACTCCGCCGAGAGCTTTTTGATTCTCAACCAACAGTTGCTGATGTTGGGCGATCGAGTGTTGAAGGTCACCCAGTTCGGTATGCGCGACGCCAAAATTGCGCCATAGCACTGAGATCGCCAACGCGGTGGCCAGAATAGCGGCGGCCAAAGCCTGGTCACGCTGGCGAACCATCTCGGACTTCGTCTCACCGTCCTCGTTGGCGATGTCAGGCTCCGCGCTCATTGCCTCTGCAGTTCGGCAATCTGTTTCTGCACCTCGAGGATCTGACCCTGTTCGGTGACTATCTGGCTTTGAACGGATGTGATCTGCGCCTGAAGATCCACCAACTCCGCCTGGCCCGCTCGCAGGCCGCGATAGCGAGCAAGGCTCCCCGGCAGGGCTGCGAAGAATGAGCCCAGCAAGATCACAATGGCAAAAGTCACGAGGGCGTTTCGTTGCCGTCGCAGGCGTCGGAGTTCGAGATCTTCTTCCATCGGCACAGACGGAGGTAGCCAAACACTGGGGCAAAGATCACGCCGAATCCGCTCAACGGCTACAACCAAGCTGATTGACCACGGATTACACGGACTGGGCGAATGAATTCAGGCATTGGCCACAAGAAGGCACGAAAAGTCACAAAATGAAGGCCATTTTCTTGCGGTTATTTGTGCCTTTTGGTGGCGGAAGAATCCGCGGCCTTGTTGGAGGGTCGGCCTCCCGGCCGACCGCATGCCACAAACCCGGCTGGTCAGGAGACCAGCCCTCCACCCGCAGGAGCGCCAAGGCCGGGACCGGTTCGACCATGGATTTCACGGGTGACCGTGGGCCTTCTCTGCTGCCTCTGCGCCCTCCTGTGAAGTCAGAATCCAGGCCGTTACCGGGGCGAAAAGTTGATTCGCTTTTCCACAGGAGGACGCGGAGGCAGCAGAGGAAGACCCGGCCGAGGGGCGGGACAGCGCGGTTTTCTGGAGTGTCGGCCTCTGGCTGACCGCATATCACCAAGCCGGTTTGACCACGGATTGCACGGACCACACCGATCGGAGCGACACACCCCGTCGCTTCGCGCCACCCCTCTTGTTAGAAGGGACCCAGCGAACGCTGACTGAACTCCCCTCTAGTAAGAGGGGTGCCCAGCAGGGCGGGGTGTGTATCGGGTTATTCTTGGATTGAGGCGCCGGGGGTTTGGCTAAAGCCTCCTGCCCCTCTGCATGGCCTCGACCGAGTCGGAATCCATCCTGGCGCACCTTCGGCGCGTTGAAGCCTTCTATCAAGGTGTCCCCACCGGCTTGACGGGCGCCGCCCGGGCGTACCGGGCGTGGCTGGCGCACTATTACAACCTCCTGATTCCGGCCGACGCGAGCGTCCTCGAAATCGGCTGCGGGTCGGGCGAGTTGCTGTCCCGCCTGCGGGCGCGGGCAAAGACCGGCGTCGACCTCTCAGCCGTCCAGATCGAGGCCGCCCGGCGGCGGGTGCCGGACGCGGCGTTCCACGTGCAGGCCGGCGAGATGCTCGAGCTCGAAGGCACCTTCGACTACATCATCGTTTCCGACACGCTCAACCTTGCCGCGGATGTGCAGGGCTTGTTTGACCGCTTGCACCGAGTCGCCCGCCCCGACACCAGGCTCATCGTCAATTTCCACAATTCCCTCTGGCGCCCGCTGTTCACCCCGGCGCGCTGGCTCGGCCTCAAGGCCGCGCAGCCGCAATCGAGCTGGCTCGCATCGTCCGACGTCCTGAACTTGCTCCAGCTGGCCGACTGGGTGCCCATCACCCGGCAAAACCGCCTGCTGCTGCCCGTGCCGATGCTGGGTCTCGATTACCTGGCCAATCGCTGGCTGGCACCACTGCTGCAATGGTTCTGCCTGACCATCTTCGTGATTGCCCGCCCAGTGCGCGCCAGGGCCGGCCCGCCGGCCAGCGTGTCGGTCGTCATCCCAGCTCGGAATGAGGCCGGCAACATCGAGGCGGCGGTCCGCCGCACCCCGCAGATGGGCGCCGGCACCGAACTGATCTTCGTCGAAGGCCATTCGCGCGACAACACGTGGGAGGAAATCCAGCGTGTCGCCCGCGAAAACCCCGGGCTCAAGATCAAGATCATGCAGCAAGCCGGCCGCGGCAAAGGCGACGCCGTGCGCGCCGGCTTCGCCGCCGCCACCGGCGACATCCTCATGATCCTCGACGCCGACCTGACGATGCCGCCCGAGGAACTGCCGAAATTCCACGAAGTGCTCGCCAGCGGCCGCGCCGAGTTCGCCAACGGCTGCCGGCTGGTCTACCCGATGGAGGAGCACGCCATGCAGTTCCTGAATCTCTGTGCCAACAAGGCCTTCGGCCTCATCTTCACCTGGCTGCTGGGCCAGCCGGTCAAGGACACCCTGTGTGGCACCAAGGTGCTTTCCCGCGCCCATTACGAGAAAATCGCCGCCAATCGCGCCTACTTCGGCGACTTCGATCCGTTCGGCGACTTCGACCTGCTCTTCGGCGCCGCGCGTCTCAACCTCAAGATTGCCGACGTGCCCATCCGCTACCGCGAGCGCACCTACGGCGAGACCAACATCCAGCGCTGGAAACATGGGTGGCTGCTGCTGCGCATGGTCATGTTTGCCGCGCGCAAACTGAAGTTCGTCTGAGCCGGATCCATGCCGTCTTTATTCCTCATCTTCTGGAGGGTCGGCCTCCCGGCCGACCGGATCGCGCACCGTATTCTGGAGGGTCGGCCTCCCGGCCGACCGCGTACCACAAGCCCGGCTGGTCTGGAGACCAGCCCTCCACCTTACGCACCTCACCGTCGCTTGGAGGGTCGGCCTCCCGGCCGACCGCATGCCGCACCGTATTCCGGAGGGTCGGCCTCCCGGCCGACCGAATGCCGCAAGCCCGGCTGGTCAGGAGACCAGCCCTCCACGGAAAAGACCGCCCGATGTAGAATCCGACTAAACTGAATGAGTCCGTTTAGCCGGATTCTCGCCCCATGTTTTCCGTCAGCCAGAAGATCTTCATCGCCCGCCAGCTCAACCGCCTCCTGCGCGTCGGCCGCCGCCTGGCCGGCCGCGACATGCAGGTGCGCTGCCGCCGTCGCGGCATCGCGTGGGCGCTGGACCTCGACGAGGGCATCGACCTTTCCATCTACCTGCTGGGAGCGTACGAACCGCGCACGTTGCAGGCGTACCGGCGGTTGATCGCGCCCGGCGCCGTCGTCTTCGACATCGGGGCGAACATCGGCGCCCACACGCTGCATTTCGCGCACATGGTCGGGCCTGCGGGCCGGGTCGTCGCCTTCGAACCGACCGATTTTGCCTGCGCCAAGCTTCGCGCCAACCTCGCCCTGAACCCCGAGCTCGCGCGCCGCGTCGACGTGCGGCAGCTCTTCCTCGTCGCCGACCGGTCGGTCCCCGCGCCCGCCGCCGTCGCCGCCAGCTGGCCCATCGCCGACACCACTGGAACGGTCAATGCCTGGCACGGCCGGGACGAGCGCAGCAGCGCGGCCCGGGCGATGACCGCCGATGATTTCTGCGCAGCCAACGACATCCAGCGCCTCGACTTGGTGAAACTTGACGTCGATGGCCACGAGGCCGCGGTGCTGCAGGGCTTCCGGGCCGCCCTCGCCCGTTTCCGGCCGGTGATCATCGTGGAGCTGGCTCCCTTCATCTACAGCGGCGCCAAGGCCGGTGAATTTGACGAGTTCGTCACCTACCTCGCCGGCCTCGGCTATGATTTCGCCGACGCCAACACCGGCCGCTCCGTTCCCGCCGAACCTGGCGCGCTGCGCCGGATGATCACCCCGGGCGGCGGCATCAACGCCGTGCTGCGGCCGCGATGAACCCGCTCGTCCGCCTCGCCGAGAACCTCGCCGCCGGCTTCAACCGTTTGCCCCTGTGGCGCGGCGAATGCCGGGTGTGGGACGCTCGCTTCCGATCCGCCAGCTTCGAACGCTGGCTCTACCTCTGCCTGCATCGACTCGGCCGGATGGGCCGCGACGAAGCCTCCGCCCTCCGCCGCATCGTGCGGCCGGGCATGACCGTCCTGGATGTCGGCGGCAATCTCGGCCTGTATACCGTGCTGCTGGCGCGGCTGGTCGGACCCGCGGGCAATGTGGTGACGTTCGAGCCGGATCCCGACTTGTTCGCGCTGCTCCGGCAGAACATCGCGTTGAACGACTGCGCCAACATCGAGGCCCATAACCTCGCGCTGGGCAGCACGCACTCCCGCCTGCGCCTCCGGCGCCTGATCCTGAACTCCGGCGACAACACCCTGGGGGCCGACGGCAGCACGCTCTTTCGCCGTGAGGTCGAAGTCGAGGTCGTCGCGCTGGACGAATTTCTTCCGAACCTGCGGCCCGACCTCGTGAAGGTCGACGTCCAGGGCTGGGAGCTCGAAGTCCTCCGCGGCCTGTCCCGGCTGCTGACCGCCGCCCATCCCGCCCTGTACCTCGAATATTGGCCGGAGGGATTCCGGCGCGCCGGTTATGCCGCGGGCGATCTCGTCGCGTTCGTGCGGCAGCACGGGTATCGGCTGCAGCTGGCGGACACCGGCACCGAACTCGACGCCGCCGGCTTCGCCGCGCTCGACCGCCGCCTGACCGGCCTGAAGCACGCCGACCTCCTCGCCGTGCGCTAAGGCGGAAGGATGCAGTCGGATGGGAGGAGACTCTCTGCTTCCTCTGCGACCTCCTGTAAATTGCATGGATTCGGTGGCGGCTCTGCCGCGGGAGGAAATGTTCCGGTTGGCGCGGGAATGCGGTCGGGTTTCGGCAGGCGGCTGGACCAAGGTCCAGCCCTACGACGAGCCTACATTTCATTGCATCGTTACGGCTGAATCGCGGGCGGGTTGACTAGCTGCCTCCATTCGTGGCAGCGTGCCACCTGCGTCATGGCCGAAAGCACCGCATCACCCAGCCTCTGGAACAACCTCGCGATCAAGCGCGACCTCTGGTGGCAGTTCACGGTTCGCGCGGTCGAGATGCGCCACCGCGGCAGCTATCTCGGCTTTGCCTGGTCAGTCCTCAATCCGCTGATGATGGCCGCCCTCTATGTGTCCGTCTTCGGCCTGATTTTCCGCGGCCGGTTTCATGTCCTGCCGGACGAGACGGGCCCGGACTTCGCCATCGGGGTGTTTCTCGGCCTGATCCTGTTTCACTTGGTGGCCGAGACCCTGGCGATCGCGCCCACGATTATCATTGGCCAGCCGAACCTGGTCAAAAAGGTGGTGTTCCCCCTGGAAATGCTGCCCCTGGCCCAGCTCAGCGCCTTGTGGTTTCACGCCATGATCAGCCTGGTCCTCTGCCTCCTGGCCCAGCTCATCATCGGCCGCGGCCTGAGCATCGGCATTCTCTGGCTGCCGGTGATCCTCGCCCCCCTCTTGCTGCTGACCCTCGGTCTCGGCTGGCTGCTCGCCGCCATCGGGGTTTTCTTTCGCGACATCGGCCAGATCCTGCCGGTGCTCGGCCAGATCGTGCTCTGGGCCAGCGCGGTCTTTTATTCGCCGGGCGCGCTGCCGGCGGCGGCCTGGGCGGTCCTTAAATGGAATCCCATGCTGCACACGGTCGTCCTCGCGCGCGAGACGGCCCTGTGGAACCAGCCGATGTCGCCGACCCACCTGGCCTACACCTGGCTCGCCGGCGCCGCGGTGTTCGTCGCCGGGGCCTGGTTCTTCCGCGCGACCAAACGCTCTTTTGCCGAGGAACTCTGATTTGTCCGCCACCAAGCCCATCATTGTCGCGCAGGAGCTGGCCAAAGCCTATCGGATCTGGCGGCATCCGTCCGCCCGCGCCAAGGCCGCGCTGCTGGACCTCGCCGCGAGTGCGTTTCCGCGCGGGTCGGGCCCCCGTGCTGCCCTGGCCCGCAGCGCCGCCGCCGGCTACCGCGACTTCCAGGCGGTGCTGCCGCTGAGCTTCGAGGTCCGCCGGGGCGAGGCCGTCGGCATCATCGGCCGCAACGGCTCGGGCAAGAGCACCCTCCTGCAACTGATCGCCGGCATCCTGCAGCCCACCGCCGGCCGCATCGCGACGCACGGCCGCATCTCCGCGCTGCTCGAACTCGGCTCGGGCTTCAATCCCGAGTTCACCGGCCGCGAAAATGTCTACCTCAACGGCTCCATCCTCGGCCTGGCGTCCCGCGAGATGGACCGACTGATCGATCCCATCATCGACTTCGCCGACATCGGCGAATTCATCGACGAGCCGGTGAAGACCTACTCCTCCGGCATGATGATGCGCCTGGCCTTCGCCGTCGCCGTGTGCGTGCAGCCGGACATCCTCATCGTCGACGAGGCCCTCAGCGTCGGCGATGTGTTTTTCACGCAGAAGTGCTTCAACCGCATCCGCGAGATCCTCGCCGGGGGCGCCACGCTGATCTTCGTGTCGCACGACACCGCCGCCGTCCAAAACCTCTGCACCCGCGGCCTCCTGCTGCACCAGGGCAAGCTGCTCCACGACGGCACGCCGGAGGAATGCGTCACCCGTTATTTCGCGCTCGTCCCGCGTTCCGCCCCGGCGGCCAAACCCGCCGCCGGCACGCACGCCCCGGTCCGGCCGGAGGCGCGGGCCGAGATGGTGCAACACGACTTGGTGGCCATGGCGCGTTCCCGGCATGGCGAACGTCAGCTGGAGATCGTCGCGGCCACGTTCACCAACCCCCTCGACACCCATGACCGCGAGGTGCCGCTCGGTGCCCGCGGCACCATTCGCCTGCTGCTGCGCGCCAACCAGCCCGTCCTGCACCCGGCCGCGGGCATCCAGCTCTTCGACCGCATGTCGAATCTCATCTTCTCCGCCGGCACCCCGCAGCTGAACTTCTCGCTGCCGCCCCTGGCCGCCGGCCAGGAAATCCTGCTCGATTTCCGCCTCGGGTTCGACGTGCAGCCGGGCGAATACACGCTGGGCCTCGATGCGGGCGAACTCGGCCCCGAGGGACCCAACACCGGATTCTTCCACGATCGCGTCACGGGCGTCGGCCCGATCACCGTGACTATCGACGCCCACGCGCCCTTCCCGTTTTTCGGCGCGGCCCGCCTGCCCTTGGAGATCAGCCATGCCTGACCGAGCCTTTCGCGCCGTCCGCCGCTGCTGGTGCGGCGAACCAAACCTGTTCGCCTATTCGGACGACTACAACGTCTGCAGGGTCTGCGGCACGCTCGTCACCCGCGCGGAGGTGCGCCCGGCCGACCTCGCGGTGACGGCGGACCAGGACGAACTCTATAGCAAGGACTATTGGCTGCGCCGCCAGCCGGCGCGGCACGGCCTGCCGAGCCTCGAAGAGCGCACGCGCACCGATCTCCCCGAGCGCTGTGTGCATTGGTTGAAACTCCTGCTCGCCCGTCGCCTGCCCCCGGCGCGCGTGCTCGAGGTCGGCTGTGCCCACGGCGGCTACGTGGCCATGATGCGGTGGGCCGGTTACGATGCCGCCGGGATCGAGATGAGCCCGTTCATCGTGAACTACGCCCGGGAAACCTTCGGCGTGCCGGTCACCGCCGGGCCGGTCGAGACGCAGGACTTCGCCGCCGGCAGCTTCGATGTGATCATCCTCAACGACGTGATCGAGCACCTTCCCGATCCCGCCGCCACACTTGGCCATTGCGCCCGGCTGCTCAAGCCGGACGGCTTCTTCATCATCCAGACCCCGGAGTACAAGGAGCACCTGAGCTACGCCGACGTCATCGCCACGGGCGACCCGTTCAAGATCCACATGCAGGGGAAGAACGACGAACACCTTTACCTCTTCAGCCGTCGCAGCACCCAGCGCCTGTTCGCGCAGCTGGGTTTCCCGCACATCGGTTTCGAAAATCCGATCTTCGCCTACGACCTTTTCTACACGGCCAGCCGGGCGCCGCTGCCGGCCCACGATGGCGCCGCCGTCGCCGGCGCCCTGTGCGCCCAACCGCCCGCCGGGCGGCTGGTGCTGGCGCTCCTGGACAAGGCCTTTGAATCGACCGATCGGTGGTGGGAAATCCAGCGGCTGAAAGCGAAGCTAAGCTCCTGACCGGCAGAGCCCTGCGTGCCGGGGCAAATCTTGCTCGCCTAGGCGGAAACGAGTTCTTTTGCTGAACCCTTTTAGTGCGAACCACACCCAAGAACATCCTCTACATCAGGGCCGATAGTTTCGGTGACCTGATCCTGTTCGCACCGGCGATCGCGGAGTTGATGAAAGCCTGGCCCAAAGCCCGGCACACGCTGTTGGTCCGCGCTGGATATGAATCGCTGGCCCCGTTGTTTCCGCCCGAGCTGCACTGGGAGGCGGTCGACATCAACCCGTTCAAGCACGGGCCGGGCGAGGTTCGCCCGAAATTCGACGCCATCCAGAAGAAGCTGGCGGCCGGCCCGCCCGACCTGGTGTTGGCGCCAACCTTTCACCGCACGTGGCTCGAAGTCGGGCTGGCCGCGAATTTTCCCGAAAGCCGGCGGGTGGCCTTGGGCGGTGCGGGCGTGGATCCGCTCTTTGTGACGGCCCTCGACCTCGAACTCGGCGTCAAGGCCGCCGACGTCTTCACCGAGGTCGTGCCCACCCGCGAGGATACGCGCGAGTGGGAGAACAACTACCTGCTGGTCGATCACCTGCTCGGACGGAAGGTCGAACGGCAGGTACCGTCGCTCTCCGTTCCGGCCGAGTGCGCAAGCCAGGCCCAAAAGATTCTCGCCGAGAGAAAGCTCAGCCCCGGCAAATGGGTCGCCTGCTATCCGGCGGGCGTGGCGAATGTCGCCATCAAGGCCTGGCCGCCAGCGCGTTTCGCGGAGATCGTCGCCTGGCTCGGGCACGAGCACCACCTGCCCGTCCTGCTGCTGGGCCACCAGAGTGAAGCGGCGATCATTGAAGCAGTCGCCGCCGCCGTGGTGAAGCTCGGCGCCGCGCGTCCGCCGGTATGGCTGAGTGCCGACGGCGAGATCCCGCTGATGGCCGGCCTGCTCGCCACCACGAGGCTCTACCTCGGCAATGACACCGGACCGATGCACCTGGCGGCGAGCGTGGGCGTGCCGGTGGTCGGCATTTTCGGGGGCGGCTTCTGGCCGCGCTTCCAGCCGGTCGGCCGGCAGGTCGTCTCCGTCGTCCAGCCCCTGCCCTGTTTTGGCTGCCAGTGGGATTGCCTCTTCGGCGACGCGCCCTGCGTCAAGGTCCTGGCCACCGCGGATGTGCAGCAGGCCGTGGCCCGGGTCCTGGCCGCGAAATCGGCGCCGCTGGACCTGGTCGTGGAGACGCACCACGTCGCGGACGAAAGCCTCCGGTTCATCGCCGCCGTCACGCCTCTCTATCGCCGCCTGCGGGACGACCGGCTCCAGCGCCAATACAAGATCGAGGAGCTGACGCATCTCGACCGCGAAAAGGACATCGAGATCGCCGACCTCAAACGCGCCGCCGAGGAACGGAAGGTCGAAATGGAGTCGATCAAGGCCGAACTCGAGGCCGAGTGCGCCGAGAAGGACACCGAGATCGCCGGGCTGAAGGCCGAGGCGAACACCAAGGATGCCGAGATCGACTCGCTCAAGACGGAGACCAATACCAAGGACGCCGAGATCGACTCCCTCAAGGCCGAGACCAACACGAAGGACGCCGAGATCGCCCAGCTCAAGGGCGAGGCCGATACGAAGGATGCCGAGATCGAGCGGCTCAAGGCCGTGTGCAACGAACGCGAGGCGCTGATTTTCAAGCTCACCGACATCGTCAAGGATTTCCAGGCCAAGGTCGCCCAACTCGAGGGCACGCTGGCGCAAAAGGAAACCCACCTGGGCGAGCTCACCGCCGCGCACGACCAGCTCGCCGCCGAACTGGCCAAGCTTCGCGCCCATTTCGCGGCCCTGCCGCCCGAGGCCGCCCAATACGGCCAGTGGCTGCACGAGCGCGACGTCCACATCTACAACCTGCAGCAGGCCGCCGCCGAGCGGGACCGCCACATCAAGGAGCAGCAGGCGTCGCTCGACAATTTCGCGCGCGGCTACGGCGAACTCGAACAGCTCAAGCGCTACGGGCGCTGGTTGAACGAGAAGGAAGCCGTCATCCAGCACCTCAAGCGCGCCTGCGATGAGCGCGACGCCGTCATCACCAGGCTCACGGCGGAGTCCGCCGGCCTCGGCTGGCTGCACAAGCTCGGCGCGGCCGCCGCGGCCTTCTGGCGGATCCGGCTCTGGCGGCCGCTCGTCACCTGGACCTTCAAGAAGGTCGTCGAGCAGTACCCCATGCAACTCGGGGTGCTGCAACACCACGAGCCGCGTCCCATCGCGTGGGACCGGCGCCTGCCCAAGCACGGCCGCCTGCCCGATTCGCGCCTGCCGGCCATCTGCATCGTCACGCCCTCGTACAACCAGGACAAGTTCCTCGAGAGCACGATCCTCAGTGTCCTCAACCAGAACTACCCGAAGCTGCGCTACCGGGTGCAGGACGGCGGCTCGACCGACCGCAGCGTCGAGATCATCAAGCGCTACGCCGATCGCCTCGCCGGCTGGGAGTCGGCGCCCGACCGCGGCCAGTCGGACGCCGTGCGCCGCGGCCTGGAACTCCTGCCCGGCGGCGGCGACGATGTCATGGCCTGGCTCAACTCCGACGACTTCATCGCCCCTCGCGCGCTCCGGTTCGTTGGCGAATATTTCGCGCGGCACCCGCACGTGCACGTCATCTACGGCCATCGCATCATCATCGACGGTCACGACCGCATGATCGGGCGCTGGATCCTGCCGCGCCACGATCGCGCCACCCTCGAGTGGATCGACTACGTGCCGCAGGAGACGATGTTCTTCCGCCGCCGGGCGTGGGACGCGGTCGGCGGCGTCGACCCATCGTTCCAGTTCGCCCTTGACTGGGATTTGCTCGCTCGGTTTCAACGGGCCGGGGCACGGATCGTCAGGCTGCCGTATTTCCTCGGTTGCTTCCGCGTGCACAGCGAGCAAAAGACCAGTGCCCACATCCACACCACCGGACACGAAGAAATGACGCGCATCCGCACCCGGATACACGGCCCCCATCCAGATCCCGCCCGCATCGAGCACTTCGCCCGCAAGGCTCGTTTTACCGCCGCCCTGACCGCGCGGCTCCACGAATTGGGCGTCCGTTACTGACCGCGCCCCGCCGTTTTCCGCAATGCTACCGTTCCTGCTCGTCCTCGCCCTTTTTGTCTTCTTCACCGCCGTCGGCCTGGCCGTGATCAGCCTGTTGCGCCCGCGCCTCGGCGTGCTGTGGAGCTGGTTCCTCGCCCCCACGACGGGCATGGCGCTGACGCTCGTCATCATGACGCGGCTCAACGTCTGGGGCATTCCCGTCAAGGCCTTCGGCCCGTGGCTGGCGGTCGCGCTCGGCGTGCTCGCCGCCGCGGTGCTGGCGTGGCGGCGGCCGGTGTGCCCGTGGCGCCAGCTGCGCCCGTTCGCGCTGCTCACGCTGCTCTTCGTCGTGTACGCGGGCTGGCCGATGTTCCGGTTCGGCTTCAACTGGATTTCCTACGCCAACGACGACATGGCGAACTACTGCCTGGCCGCCGACCGCTTCCTCGACCACGGCTACTACGACCTGCCCGAGCAGACGGAGCTCGAAGGCCGCGACTACACCCAGCACTACTGGTTCATGCACGGCCTGCAGCAGATCCGGCCGGGCTCCGAGATGATCCTCGCGTTCACGTCGTCGGTCACCGGCCTGAATCCGCACGAGGTCTTCATGCCCGTGATCTTCGTGTTCAGCATGCTGCAGATCTGCGCCATGGGCGCGGTGGCCATGTTCCGCGGCCGCTACCGGAAGATCGCCCTGCTCGCGTTCTTCCTCTTCGCCACCAGCCCGCTGTTCGCGCTCGGCACCCTCTACCAGCTCATCGCGCAGGTCGGCGGCATCGCCATCCTGTTGTCCGCGTGCGCCGTCCTGCTCAACACCCGGGAGAACACCTGGCGGCGCGTCCTGCTCGCGGGCCTGCTCACGACCGGCCTCGGCATCTTCTACCCCGAGGTCGCGCCGTTCGTCGCCCTCTCGATCATTCTCTTCGGGCTGCACCTGCGCTACACGAACCCCGAGGCGCTCAAGCCCTTCGCCCTCGTCGTGGTCTGCGCCGCCGTGCTGACCTTCGTCTGCCTCGGCACCAATATCTACCAGTTCATCAACACGCTGGTGATGCAGTCCGTCGGTTCGGCCGGCCTCGGCGCCATGGCGGAGATCAACGACCAGAGCGGCGGCCTGGTGCTGTTCCCCTGGACGCTCGTGCCGTCGTTCATCCCGATGCTCTTCGGCCTGCATGCGTTCGGCGTCGTCGGCTTCGACCCGCTGATCTCGATCCAGATCGCCGTTGGCATGTGTTTCCTCGCGTTCTTCGTCTGGATGGCGTTCGGCCAGCTGTTCCGCCGCGAGCCGGCCGGCTACATCGCGGTCATCATGATCGCGCTGGGTTTCTTCCTCTTCTTCAAGGGCCAGGACTTCGGTCTTTTCAAGCTGGCGATGTTTGCCCAGCCGGTGATCACGCTGCTGCTGGCCCATGAGTTCTACAAGCTGCTCAGTTCGCCGCGCTGGCGGCGCACCGGCCGCTGGGCCGTGGCCGTGTTCTTCGTCTGCACCTTCCCGAGCCAGTTCTATTACAGCTTCGCCTCGCTCGGCACCTATGGCGGCGGCCTCTCCGAAATCGTCGGCGGCTCCGAGTACGGCGTGCGCTTCACGCCGCCCAAGAACCTCAAGTTCGACGCCATCGAGTCGGACATGAGCAACGTCGTCAGCGCCAAGCTGCTCTCGCAGTACACCAAGGGCATCGACACCCGCTTCCTCAGCCGCAGCTACATGGACAACATCGCGAACATCGCGGTGCTCACCTTCCTGCGCAATCCCGACCCCGACCTTGGGCCGCAGGCGCGCCTGATCGAGAAACTCTCCCTGCTGCGCGGCCTCCTCCCGCCCGAGATCCTCAAGGGCGACGTGGCGGACTACCGGGTGATGACGATCAACAAGCTCGACAACAACTGGACCGAGACGAGTTCGCGCCACCTCGATTACGACAACCGGCTCTTCGTCTCCATCCGCAGCCAGTTCGACCATTTCAACAAGGCCAACCCGGGCACCGGCTGGAGCTACCAGAACATCTACCAGTACAAGCTCGAGAAGGATGTCCACGATCGCCTCGTCTTCATCCACTCCGAGCTCGGGCCCCACTACTACTCCTCGGCCCGCTTCAAGGCGGCCTTCTTCCAGCGCGAGCCCGAGCCCGTGACCAAGGGCAACGTGTACTTCCATGGCACCGGCCGCTACAACATGTTCGAGATCATCAACCCGTCGCCCAAGATCCGGGTCGTGGTCGACTTCACCCGCACCTCGCTCGGCGGCGACCGCTACCACCTGCCCACCCATGCCGTCGTGATCGGCGAGGAGGACTATCCGCTCGGCTTCGTGGGCAGCGGCTCGGCGCGCGTTTTCTCCCCCATCATCCGGCCCGAGCGCTTCGAGCAGCAGGATTACATCACGATCGATTTTGCCGACAAGGCGACGCCGATCGGGAAGGCCAAGACCGGCCTGATGAAGCTCTGGGGCTCCCGGTACAACCTGGACGACCGCCGGCTCGTCGGCTTCACGCGCGACATCTCCGTCATCACGGAAGACCAGTACGAGAAGTTGGAGCGGCCGACGAAGATCTCCCGGTTCCCGCAGGATCTCTCGCGCTACCCCGGGCTGGAGTATTCCGGCATCTTCGAGGACGGCTGGGTCGGCCCGGAATCCTTCTTCAAGCTCGCCGCCTCCCATCCCGGCCAGGTGCTCTACTTCAAGGGCTACGTGCCGGACACGCCGCTCTATCGCACCAAGGGCCTCGACCTGACCATCTCGATCAACGACCGCCCGACGGAGGTGGTCAATCTCCGCGCCGGCGAGTTCACGCTCACCCGGCTCATCCGCGAGCCCGCCGCCGTCACCACGGTCCGGCTCAATTTCTCCGGCTCCATGCCCTACGGCGAGACCGACACCCGCTACCTCTCGGCCTTCGTCCACGAGATTTCCCTCGGCGACCTGCCCGATCTCGCCGCCTTCAAGGCCATCAAGAACCGCCAGGGCGAGGGCTTCGCGCTCGAGGGCGTCGATGAGGACGGCTGGATCAACCACCAGGCGAAATTCAACCCCCCGCCATTCGACGAGGTGAAGGTCCTGAAGATCGACCTCGAGATGCCCGGCTGGTCGCCGCTCGCCAGCAACGAGCTCAAGGTCGCCCTCAACGGGCGGCCCTTCTCCACGCAGGTCGTGCCCCGCGGCAGTTATTACAGCGTCTTCGTCCCGGTCCGGCCCGAGCCCAACAACAGCGTGACGCTCGAGTCGGCGTCGGTCTTCCCCATCCCGAACAGCACCCGCGAGCGCTCGTTTGTGATCAAGAACATCACCTTTGAGAACCTCAGCCGCACCGACCTGTTCACGCACGGCTGGCACAAATCGGGTTATTTCTTCACGCCCGGGCAGATTGACCAGGACGGGTGGATCGGCGAGAAGTCCCAACTGGTCTTCCCCGCGACTCCCAAGCTGCACCATGCGATCATCGAGGTCGTGCGGTACCCGTCGCGCGCCGACTATGCGCTCGACATCGCCGTCAACGGCGGCGCGGCCGAGGCCCATCCGCTCAAGCTCGACCAGACCGAACGGATCACGATCCCGCTCTCGGCCGACCGCGACACGACCGTCACGCTGTCCAGCCCGCGCGTGTTCGAGCTCTCGGCGGCGGATCCGCGCCAGCGGTCGGCGCGGATCGTGAACATCGACTTCGACTGAGCCCGGACGTTTTCGGCCTTTCCGCGGCGTCGCCTTTCCGTTAAGCCTCACCGCCATGCTCCTCAGCCTCGTCGTCCCCGTCTACAAGGAGGAAGGCAACATCCCGGAATTCCTCCGCCGCGTGCGGGGCATCCTCGCCGCCATCAGCGAGGACTACGAAATCATCTTCTCGATGGATCCCTCGCCCGACCGGACGGAGGAGGTGATCCTGGCGGAACGGGCCAAGGATGCGCGCATCAAGCTGCTGAAGTTCTCCCGCCGGTTCGGCCAGCCGATGGCCAGCCTCGCGGGCATGGAGTACTCGCGGGGCGACGCCGTGATCGTCATGGACGTTGACCTGCAGGACCCGCCGGAACTCATCCACGAGATGGTGGCGAAGTGGCGCGAAGGCTACGATGTCGCGCTGCCTCAGCGCCGGCAGCGCACCGGCGAACCGTGGATCAAGAAGCTCGTCGCCGGCACCGGCTACAAGGTCATCAACAAGATCGCCGACGTCCGCATTCCCCCCAATACGGGCGATTTCCGGCTCATGTCGCGGCGCGTCGTGCAGGAGGTGGTCCGGCTGAAGGAGAGCCACGGTTTCCTCCGCGGCATGGTCGCGCTCGTCGGCTTCAAGCAGGCGCTCATTCCCTTTGACCGGCCCGCGCGCTTCGCCGGCGAGACCAACTACAACCGGTTCTTCGGGTCGCTGCGCATCGGTTTCAACGGCATCTTCTGCTTCTCGACGTACGCGCTCACGCTCAGCACGATGGCCGGGTTCGCGATCGCCGCCCTGTCGTTCCTGATCGCGCTGGCCTACCTGGCGATGAAGCTGGCCGGCTTCCCCTTCCCGATCGGCAATCCCACCATCGTGATCCTCGTGCTGTTCATGGGGGGCATCCAGCTGATCTCCGTCGGCATCCTCGGCGAGTACATCGGCCGCATCTACGAGGAGGTCCGCGCCCGCCCGAAGTTCATCGTCGAGCGCGCCGAGGGCTTCCGGGAGTAGGACCCGGCATCAAAGCCGGCCGAAGCGATACTTCACCAGGGCGACGAGCCAAGTGAGCGGATCGCGCAGCACCCTGATCTTCTTGCCGGCCTTGAATGAGCGCGACGTGTAGTTGACGGGGATTTCCACGGGCCGGTGGCCGCGTCGCACCAGCTTGATCAGCAGTTCCCAGTCGAAGTCGAACCGGTCGCATTCCAAGGTGAGCTGGTCCAGGCAGTCGCGGCGAAAGACCTTGAACATGGTGAACGGGTCCTTGAGCCAGATTCCCAGCGCGGCATTCAGGCAGAGAGTGAAGCCCCAATGGCCGAGGTTGAGCACCAGCGCCGCCAGCGGCTGGTCGGTGAACTTGCGCAGCGCCCAGCCGCTCCGCCCGTGCCGGGAACCGAGCACAAAGCTCTGCGTCCGCGCGGCAATCGGCGCCAGCAGCACGTCGTAATCGTCCACCTCGTACTCCAGGTCGGCGTCCTGGATCAGGACGACATCGCCGGTGGCCAGCGCCAGGCCCGCGCGCACGGCATGGCCTTTGCCCCGCGCCTCGGCTTCGAACTGCACGCGCACCCGCGGCCGCCCGTCGAATTCCCGCACGATCTCGCGGGTGCCGTCGGTCGAATTGCTTTCCACGATGATGAGCTCGAGGTCCCAGCCGGGAATGGTCTTGGCCCACACCTCGTCGAGGACCTGGCGCACGGTCGCGGCCTCGTTGAACACCGGAATGATGACGCTGAGCCGCGGGGGTTCGTGGACAAAGGCGCCGAAGCGCGGGCGGGCAGGCATCGATTCAGGTGGTTAGGCAGGCGGAGGGCATGGCGGAAACGCCGTAGGCCCGGTCGATCAAGCGGGTAATTCCCGGCCACTTCAACACCCGCCGCGCGACCGGCCGCCAGGCGGCCGGCAGGCCTTTGAGCACCTTGAACCGGACCACGCCGTCGTAGCGCGTGGTCCACGCGGTCAAGCCGTGCCGGGCGTAGAGCGCGGCCAGGCTCGAGGGGCAGAACAGGCTGACGTGGATTTCCGGGATGCAGTAGCGATACGCGAGGCCCCGTACCCGGGCCACCGGACAGTCGAAGTTTCCCGTCGTCAGCAGGAGCACGCCCCCCGGCCGCAACAGCCGCGCGCAGCGCGCCACGATGGTTCCGGGATCGGGGATGTGTTCGATGACCTCGATCAGCGTGATCACGTCAAAGCTGCCGGCCGGCAGCGCATCGAGTTCGTCGCCGCCCAAAATGGAAAAACCGTCGGCCGTGCGCAACCGGTCCGCATAGGCGCCGACATCGTGGCCCGCGAGCCGGAGCGGGAGCTCGCCGCCGCCCGTCGCGATCGCGCCGGCCGCGCGCAGATACTTGAGCAGCCCGCCCGCGCCGCAGCCGTAGTCGAGCCAGCTGATCTCCCCGCGCGCGCCCCGTTCCGTCAGCCGCCGGCCGACGACCCGGCTGACGTCCGCGAATTCAATTTCCCGGTCCGTCTGGCGATAATCCCGATACTCGGCGGCGTAGTCGACGAACGGATCGGCCCCGCGGCCGGCGTAGTACGCGTCGTCGTAAATCGCATACCCCGCGAACGGCTCGACGCGCACGAAGCCGCACGCCGCGCAACGCCAATAGCTGAATTCCCGGCGGAGATGGCGGCCCCACTGCGTCCCCAACAGCCGCCAGCCGGCGTGTCCGCAACACCCGCAGGAATTTGTTGGCGCCGGGGACGGCATGAACCCGAAGGCTTTCGAGGCCGAATTTGGCAGGCAAGCGCATTTCCGCCTTCCCCTCTTCTGGATTCTCCCTTCATTCTCGGTTCGCATGCACACCGCCAAGTGGCCCAAGGTTCTCCCGCCGCTCACTCCGGAGCAAAAGCAGCGCAGCGACGAGTTCATGAAACTCTGGCACGAAGTCCTGCCCAACCGGTTCGGCCTGATCGAGTCCTTCAACCATAATTTCCCGGTCCGCCATTCCCAGCCGAACTTCCGGACCTCGCTCGAAATCGGCGCCGGCCTGGGCGAGCACCTGCATTACGAGAAGCTGAGCGACGAGCAGGAGCGCAACTATTACTGCAATGAGTTCCGCGAGAACATGGCCGCGGAAATCCGCCGCCGGTTTCCCAAGGTCCAGACCGTCGTCGGCGACTGCCAGCAGCGGTTCGATTTCGCCGACGGCTTCTTCGACCGCGTGATCGCCGTGCACGTGCTCGAGCACCTGCCGAACCTGCCGGCGACGATCCGCGAGGCGTACCGGCTGCTCCACCGGACCGGCGGCCGGTTCCTGGTGGTGATCCCCACCGAGGGCAGCCC
This sequence comes from Lacunisphaera sp., assembly GCA_035496355.1. GTDB lineage: Bacteria > Verrucomicrobiota > Verrucomicrobiia > Opitutales > Opitutaceae > Lacunisphaera. The sequence goes on from DATJES010000048.1 coordinate 118,836, forward strand.
CGCGTATTCGCTGGCCCGCAAGATCTCGGCCGAGCGCGTCTGGAACCAGCGGTTTGGCGGCGGCTACGACGAATTCATCAAGCGCGAACACATCAACCGGCCGCACGAGATCCTGGCGGAGCTCGCCCCCTACTTCACCGTGGAGAGCCGCCGCTTCTTCCCGCTGCCCTTCCTGCCGTTCGTGTTCTGCAACCTTTGCATCGGCCTGGCGCTGGCCCCGCGCCCGCAGCCGCTGCCCGCCTGATTCCGTCGATGCAAAAAGTCTTCGTGACCGGCGCCGCCGGCTTCATCGGTTCCTCCCTGGTCGACCGCCTCCTGGCCGACGGCCACGCCGTAGTCGGGTGGGACAATTTCTCGACCGGCCTGGAAAAATTCCTCGAGTCGGCCCGCGCCCACCCGCGCTTCCGCCTCGTGCGCGGCGACAATCTCGACCTGCCGGCGCTGACCGCGGCGATGGCCGGGTGCGACTTCGTCTTCCACCTCGCCGCCAACGCCGACATCAAGGACGGCTGGTCCCATCCGGAGAAGGACCTCCAGCAAAACACAGTCGCGACCTTCAACGTCCTCGAGGCCATGCGCGCCAACGGCGTGCGCCGCCTCGCGTTTTCCTCCACCGGCTCGGTCTACGGCGAAGCCCTGGTCACACCCGACCACCCCACCCCGGAAACGGACGCCTTTCCCGTCCAGACCTCGCTCTACGGCGCCTCCAAGATCGCCGGCGAGGGGCTGATTTCCTCGTACGCCGAAGGGGGCCAGCTCGACGAGGCCTACCTCTTTCGTTTCGTTTCGATCCTCGGCGAAAGATACACGCACGGCCACGTGTTCGATTTCTACCAGCAGCTGGTGGCGCATCCCGACCACCTCCGCGTCCTGGGCGACGGCACCCAGCGCAAGAGCTACCTCTACGTCCAGGATTGCCTCGAGGCCATGCTGCACGTGACGCGGCGACACTCGGCGCGCGACGCGAAGCACCGCACGCAGGTCTACAACCTGGGCACGCCGGAATACGTCGAGGTCAACCAGAGCATCGGTTACATCTGCGCCGCGCTGGGGGTGAAGCCGAAGCTGGAGTACACCGGCGGCAAGCGCGGCTGGATCGGCGACAACCCGTTCATTTTTCTTGATACCCAAAAGATCCGGGCCACCGGGTGGCAGCCGCGGCTCACCATCGAGCAGGGCATCGTCAGGACGCTGCGCTGGCTGGAGGCCAACCGCTGGGTCTACGAGGTCCGCCGTTAGCCGGCGACTACCGGACCGGTCATGCGCCCCGTCCTCCTGCTCGCCGCCGCCGCCACCCTTGCGGCCATGGCGTGGTTGACCGCGGGATGGGACACCTGGGTCGGCGGCTCCTTCTTTCGCGGGCAGAAACAGGATTACTACAATCTCCTGGTGGACGGATTTCAGGAGGGGCACCTCTACATGAAGGCTGCCGTCGACCCGGGACGGCTCAGCCCCGACCTCCAGGTGCGCCTGCGCTCGCCGTACCTGATGGATGCGAGCGAATTTGCCGGACATTATTATCTCTATTTCGGCGTCGTGCCGGCGATCCTGGTCCTGTGGCCTTACGCCGCGATCACCGGCCACGACCTGCAGCAAAATGCCGTGGTCTGGCTGGCCGTCGCCGCTGGCTTCCTGGTGTCCCTGCGTCTCTATGCCGCGGCCCGGAAGCGGTATTTCCCCGATAGCCCCGCCTGGGCCGATGGCGTCGCGGCGGCCTTGCTGGCCTTTGCGACCTGCACGCCTTCGCTCCTGGTCGCCGGCGGCATGTATGAGATCGCCATCGCGTCCGGCTATGCGTGCACCGCCGGCCTCCTCGCGTGCCTGTTTGGAGCCCTGCATTCCGGGCGGCCGTCGCGCTGGCTGGCGGCCGCCAGCCTCTGCTTTGGCCTGGCGGTCGGTTGCCGTCCGACCTGCATCCTCCTCGGCCCGGTGCTCGTTGCCGCCGCCCTGATGTGCTGGCGGCGCGAAAGCGGGCCCGTCTGCGCCGCCTGGCGACTGGGCGCCGCCGTGCTCGGGCCGGCGGGCGTCATCGGGCTGGGGCTGATGGCCTACAATTACGGGCGATTTGGCAACGTGCTCGAATTCGGCCTGCGCTACCAGGTCAACGCCCTGCAGGGCACGGGCAAGCCGCTCGCGAGCGCCGCGTTCATTCCCGTCAATCTCGGCTGGTATTATTTCTCCCTGCCCGATCTCACGGCCTACTTCCCTTACGTTTTTCCCCTGGATACCAGCAACGCGCCGGCGAACTACTTCGGCTGGGAGCCCGTCCATGGCCAATGGTTCGCCACGATTCTCACGATCGGGACCGTGGTCGCGGCCGGGCTCAGGGCGCGCGGGCCGGGCGGCGCCGTTCCTCGTCCGCTGTTCCAATTTCTCTGCCTCGTGGCCGCCTGCTTTCTCGGCCTGGTCGTGGTCACGTCCAGCTTTGGCGTCCGGTCCGACCGCTACGTCGTCGACTTCCAGGGAAGCCTGGTCCTCTTCGTGGTGCTCCTGGGCGGCTGGGCCTTCCACCATCGTCCTTTCCCCCGGTGGTTCTCGTGGTGGCGCGCGGGCTGGGCCGGGCTGGCCGGCGCGCTCGTGTTCCACAATGTCGGCCAGGCGCTCCAGCTGCTGGATAATTTCAAGAACGTTCGCGGCGATGCCTACCGCCTGCTCGCTTACCAGGGCGACAAGCCGGCCGCCTGGCTGGCCCGGTTGGGCTGGCATCGCTACGGGCCGGTTCATTTCAAAGTCACCTTTTCCCGCCCGCAGGAACCGGTGTATGAGGCCCTCCTGTCCACCGGCGTTCCCACTCAAAAGGACGTGCTCTACGCCGCCCAATATCCGAACGGCTATGCCGATTTCATCCTCGAACACGAGGGTCACGGCGGCGCCCGTTCGCCATTGATGCCGATCCAGTACGGGCGAACCTACGAGTTCGAGGTCGACATGGGCTCGCTCTATCCGCCCGCGGACTGCGACTATTTTCCCGGCTGGGGCGACAAGCCGCGCGAGATTCTCGCCTCCTTTGGCCGCGTCGCCATCGATGGGACCGAAGTGATCAAGACTCGCCAGGCCTTCTACGCGGCCTCGCCGGGCACGCTGGCCCTCGGCGCGGCGCCGGGCCGGACCGAACGGCCTTTCTCCGGTAGAATTTCCGCCGTTCGCCGGCTCCCGCCGCGAACCTCCGCCAGTCTTCGCGCCCTGATGGAATCCGGCGTGTGGCGCGTCGACCTCGACCTGCCACCGGCGGACAATCTGGGCGGCCAGCCCGTTTTGGGTTCCGGCACGGCCGGCCATGGCAACCTGCTGTTCCTGCGCAACCGGCCCGACGGCACGTTCCAGTTTGGCTTCGATACGTGGGGCGTGGGTGCGAGGTACTCGCCGCCGCTCGCCCGCACGGACCACAGTCATCACCGGCTGGAAATCGTCGCCAGCCGCCAAGTCGTGCAGTCGGCCGCCAACTTCCTGCCGGATCTCGACCTCCGGGATCTTGCGCGGGAGGAGCCGTGCTTGCGCGTCTGGCTTGATGGTCAATTGGTCTGGATGGTCCGGCTCGAGTCCTTCGCCGACACCTACGACTTCGTCGGCCTCGGCACGAACACCCAGGGATTTTCGACCACCGGTCCGCTTTATCAGGCGCCGTTCAAGTCGGTGCCACTCGCGCCGGATGAAATGCGGGCGGTCATCGAGAGGAACATCGCCACGGCCGCGCCCTGATCGGGCTTGCCGTGAAATAAGCGCGCGATGAGATGACTGGCTCCATGCCATCGTCCCCTCGTTCGCTGTTCGATCGATTCAGGCGCCACCGCGAAAAGGGAATCGATGGCCTCCTCCTGCTCGCCGCCGTCAACGTCCCCGCTTCCCTCGCCCTGTTTCCGCGACCGTCGTGGGTCGCCCAAGCCATCCTGGTTTTGCTGTTCGCCGCGTTTGCGTCACCGAAGACGCACGAAACAGCCGGCCCGTGGGGCCGATATCTTCGCCTGTTGCCCGGCTACGTCGGCGCCGCCGGCGCCGGGCTGGCGCTGTTGCTCTGGTGGCTGGCGCTGCCGCGCTCGCTGGCCTGGTATGCGCCGATCTGGCTGTCGGCCACCGCGCTGGCCCGGGTGGCGCTGAGCGCGCCCGTGCAAAATCTCGCGCGCCGCCTCCGGGCCAGCCGCGGCGAGGTTGTCGGCCTCGACCTGTGCCTGCTGGCGGGTTTTGACCTGGCCGTGCCCGCATGGCTTGGCCGGCCCGGTCCGAATTTCCTGGCGGCCGGCGGCCTCGCGGCCGCTTGGCTGGCCTGGCATGGTGTGGCCGGCGGGCAGGACCCGGCTGACGCGACGCGATTCCAGCGGCGCTCCCTGCTCGTGCTGGTGCTGGCGATCGCGTGGGGTGCCCTGCTGGCGCCGCGGGTCGGGGCGGTCCCGGCGGCGATCGCCGCCTTTTGGCTCGGGGTGGTCCTGCTGCTCGCGCGGCGCGCCGTTGGCCGGTTCGCGCGGGATCCGGTTTCGGGCCCCGGCGAGGTGCTGCGCTGGATGGGCCTGTTTCTCGCGGTGGCGTTTTTCTTCCATCCGTTCGTGAGCGCCACGACGCGCGGCGCCGGCGACGCCAACTATTATGCCACTTTCCTCGCGGATGCGCTCCTGCAGTTCCGCCACGGGATTTTTCCGGTGTATGTCGGCCAGACCGAGTTTCAGTTCAACGGCTCCGTGATCCCGATCCGCGTGGCCCCGGGATTCCAGTACCTCGGCGGACTGGTCGACCTGCTCACCGCCCGGACGCTCGGCGTGGCGGCCGTGCAAAACATCCTGATCACGCTCACGGGTTTCGCCTGCGCCGCGGGCAGCTATGCCTGCCTGCGGGCCATGGCGTGCTCCGCCCGCCTCGCGTGGATGCTGGCCTTCCTTTTTGTCACGTGTCCCGGGGTGGCGGGACTGGCCTTCAATTCCGACCTCTACATGTCGTGGCTGGCGGCGCCGTTCGTGCCCGTGGTCGTGTATCTGGGCTGGCGTACGTTCGCGGTGAACCGGGCCTGGATGTTTGCGGCCCTCGGCTTTTCGCTCGGCCTTTCCTGGTGGATGCACGCTCCGGTGGCGCTCTGGCTCACCTTGGTCGCCGCCTTGGCCCAGGTGGTCCGGTTGATTTGGGCCCGCCCGCCGGCGGAGCGGCTCGCGGGTCCGTTGCTGGCCGGTGCGGTGGCTTTCCTCGCCACGTCGGCTTACCCGATCGTGTCCGCTGCACTCTACCCGGCGAACCCGGCGGTGGGATCCGGCGGGGGATTTGTCGTCCCGGCCGACCAGATCCTGCAGCAGCTGCAGGAAACCTTTCCGGCCGCCTGGCTGCCGCTGAGCAGCTTCGGGCGCTTGCTGACGGATTTTCAACTCGGCTACGGCTTGCTGCTGGTCGGGTTGTTCGCCGCTCCGGTGGCGTGGCGCACCGGCCGGCCGGAATCGCGCGTGCTCGTCGCCGTGTGCGCCCTGCTCGTCCTGCTGCTGCTGCCGATTCCCTGGCTGAATGTCACCCTCTGGAAATTGATTCCGGGGGCGGTGCGGCTCGTCACCAATACCTGGGTGATGCAGCGGCTCTATCTCATCCTGGCGGGCGGCCTGGTCTTTGTCGCGGCCACCGCCGGGACGAACACGATCCGGCGGTCCGGTCTGGAATGGGTCGCGCTGGCCGCCTGCTTGTGGAGCGGCGCGGAGGCCGTCAAGTTTGTGCGCGGCTCCTGGGCGGTGTTCGATCCATCGGACGTCGCCGCCCGCCACCTGCTGCCCGAGAACGTCACGCTCACCCGCTATTCCTACGGCCTGTTCGGCACGAAGCCGTCCTATTTCTCCCACGGCGTCACCGATCCCGCGCTCGAAAACCGCCTGCTGGCGGACGATCTGCGCACCGTGGTCGGCGGCAACCCGGATGCCGCCGCCCGCCTTGCGGCCGCCTCCGGAGGCAACGAACAGACGTTCTCCCTGGCCGACGATCGGCTGCGGCTGCCTGAAACCCTCAAGCTGTCGGCCGGGCGGCGTTACCTGGCCGTCCTGTCGACCTCAGTGACTCCGTTTCCCGCGGCGACGCTGATCCTGAAAGGCCGGACTTTCGATCGCGTGTACGGCCTGCCGGAATACGGGGAGGCCCATTCCTTCGGCCTCGCCGCCGGACATCCGCCCTACTTTCCGCTCTACACTTCCGCGACCGCGGAGCCGGTCGAGGTCGTGATGGTCCCGGCGGATCGTGCCGCCTTGGCGGAGTTGGCGGGCCGGGTGTCCTTGCGCCTGGAAGAATACGATCCCGTCGCGCTGCCGGTGCAGATCGAATCCTGGCTGCCTTACACTGCCAGCGTGACCACGCCTTCGCCGGCGTGGCTGGAGACGCCCCGGATGTTCCAGCGTGGCTACCGCGCCTCGGTGAACGGGAGTCCGGCCGAGGTGCGGAGTTCCGCCGAGGGCCTCGCGAGCCTGCACGTCCCGGCGGGGCGGAGCGAAGTGATCCTGCGCTATGTCCCGCCCGTCGGGCTGGCGCTCACGTTCTGGTTGTCGCTGGCCACGATCGTCGCCGGGGCCGCGGCGTTGACACGCGCGGCCGGCCGCCAGCTTACGTCTAGCCCCCTGGCAACCGGCCCGTCCGCCGCACCTGGCGGATAATTGCCGGAAGCCCACGCGCGCCGCGGCCGCTCGGGAGCATCAGGGTTGCGCCGGCCCCGCCAGCGGCAAGCGCATGCCTTGGACCAGTCGGCCGCTGAACGCGGACGTCACCCAGGAGCCACCCGCTGGATTCCGGCCAAACGCCACGGGGCGCGAGGGTGCGCCGGTGTCCTTCACCTCGCGCTCCATGACCACCCGCCCGTTGACCCGGATGGTGAGATGGCTGCGCAACATCTGCTGTTTCTCCCGCGGTACCGCACCCCAGCGCGGGTCGCCCACCGGGGGGAACAGGGCGGGAAACTCGAAAACAAACTCGGTGGAGGTATCGCTGGGTATGTCCACCACCTCGCTCTCGAATGCACCAACGCCCCAGAACTCCGCGCCCAATTTCGCCCGGCCCCCGGGCAGGACCCGGACGTAACCCAGCGTCGCCGCGCCGGACTCGCCGACCACCACCAGCGGCTCGGGTATTCCGGCCGCCGCCGCCGGCAGCCAGGTAACCAGCCGAACCGCCCCGAAATCGGCGTCGCCCAGCCCGCCAGCCGGGAGCGGGGGCAGGCCGCCCCGGCGGACCGCTTCGATCTGGCCCGAGAAGACCGAGCCCGCGCTGTCGGCCTGGACAACGTTCGCGCCGGCGTACACGTCATCAGCCCGGATCGCGTGCGGCGTCACCAGTTGGTTCAGCAATTCCCGCCCATCGCAGCGAATACTGACCAGATTTGAATAATAGAGGCGCTCCGCCCGTTCCCGCCCCGTGGGGGTGGGGTTCGCCGGTGCGAGCATGGACCCGCAGAACAACTCGAGCCGGTATTCTCGTCCGGGCTCGTAGGGGATTGGCTGGGAGTTCAGGACGGCGAACGCCATGCTTTCGAAACCAAGGACCATGTCCCGGCCGTTCAAGTATCGCACGTAGAACAGTTCCCCTACATCCCGCGGTCCAAGCGAAAGCAGGGGTTCGGCCATGCCGCCACGGTTGGCCGCAAAGCGGACCTGCATCGAAATCATGCCATAGGCCTCCCCCTGGGGCCGCAAGTCGTCGGGTTGCCGCACCAGCACCAAGCGCATTCGTTGGTCCAAGGTCCGGCGGCGGGCGCGCTCCCGGGCCGTGAGTCCTTCATAGAGATAAGGCGCGAACTCGTACGGGTGGTGTCGGACGAGCAGCGTTGCCTCCGGGGGAAACGGCAGCGTTTCCGCCTCGAGCAGGTAGTGGTCCACGTTGACAAACCGGTAGTAGGTGCGTCCCGGCTCCGCGGGTGGCGCCGTTGTCAGCCTCGCCTTGCCGAGCCGCTTGAATTCGCGCGGGAACATCTGCGTGAGCGCCGGCGCAAGGTGCCAGCCCGCGTTGCCTGCCAATGCCGCGGCGACGAACCACGCCATCACCCGGCGCCGACGCGCCGCCAACGCGTCCGCCAGGACCATACCGGTCACCAGGCACAAGAATGGCGCCAGCTGTCGGGCGCTGCGACCATAGACCACGAACTTGTGGAACACGTCCGACGTCAGCACCAGTCCAACATAAAGGAGCACGACGGCCGTCAGGCTGAGCATCCCTGCCGCCGGTGGTCGCCGGCCGGCGCGTGCCTCCTGCCAGAACCGCCGCCCCGCCAGGAGGGCCGCGCCGATCCACAATCCCACGACCAGACCCTCCGCCGACCAGAAATACTCCCACACCAAACGATAGCCCAAGCCAAAATCGCCCTGGGTGATCGATCCGGACAGTCGCCGCGCGTTGGCCACCAGGGTCCGCTGACCCCAATGATCCAGCAACCAGATGCCGGCCAGCACGCCGCAAAATCCCGTTCCGGCCAGCGCGCCGCGGATCAGGCACCGACGCCACCCGTCGGCGTTCGTCAAGGCGAGCAAAACCAGGACCACGCCCCCGAGCAACCAGTACCCGAAGTAGACGAGCACGGCGCTGCCGGCCAGCGCACCGGCGGCCAGCAGGCGGAGAGTCGACGCTTCCCGCTTCGCTCCGACCCACAGCGCGGCCAGCGCCAGCGCCAGCGCGGGGTCATACGGAAACAGGTGCCGACAGTAGACGGTCAGCGAGGTGCAGGTGGTGACGAGCAACAGCGTCCAAACCTGGGCTGACACGGACACGCCCAGCCGCCGCGCCCACAGCCATACCAGCACGACAGCGGCCCAGGAAAAAAGGCCGAAAAAGCCGGCTGCCAGCCGCGGATCCTGGATACCCGACAGCCGCTCCAGTTCCGCCGGTATCAAGCCAAGCAATTTGAAACCCACATGGTCCCCCTGGCCGATCAGCAAGGTCAGTTGCCGCCAAACGTGACCCTCATGCATGGCCATCAGCGCGTCATGCGACGCCAGGTAGCGACTTTCGTCGGGCCAAAAATACTGGCCGCCGCCCCCGATGAGCACCACCCGGACCAGCAGGGCCGCGGCGAGCAGGAACGCGATCAGCCAGCGGCCGCCGTTTGTTCCCGCCGCCGTCGCCTGCCCGGCCGGAACCTCGGGTGGCGCCAGGTTCATTGCGATCCCCGGGGTTGAGCGTGGCCGAACCCAAAGGTCTGCCGCGGCAGTTCGCGCAACATTTGGTGATAGACGGTGGTGCGGCTGGAGTAGCTGTGGGTGTAGAAACGGTAGAAGGCCTCGTCGGAAATGCCGAGCGGATCACCCAGGATCGGGCCGAAGACGATGAGGAGGTTGCCGCCGCATGCCGCCGCCACCCCCAGCCAGCAGGGAAGCCGCTTCCGCCAGGGCGCGGCGGGCAGCGCCTGCCACCACCGCGCCAGGAAGAAGACCATCGCCGCGAAGGCCGGTTGATAGAGGCGCGCGATCCAGTTGCCGCTCATGTCCCAGCCGCCGGTCTTCTCCCCGAGGTTGATGAACAGGAACAACCCGGCGACCGCGAGCCACAGCGCCACCTCGTCGGCGGCCGCACCGATGCGCGCCGTCCAGCGGTTCGCCAGCAAGGCGCCGAGGAAGAGCGCGGGCAGGAAAACAAAGTTCGAGCCGAAAAAGGCGGCCCAGCCGATCTCCCAAAGGTCGGCGCGCTGCCGCAGCCACTGGCCCCAATCCTGCACCGCGGACAACGAGCCGAGCACGTTGCGATAAACGCCGGTGTTCGAATTTTCCAGCGACTGGCCGAAGACGTACTTGAGCGCGAGCATCCAGCAGACGAGGGGCAGGGCCTGGACCGCGGCGGCCGCGGCCGCCTGCAGCCAGCGGCGACGCCACAGGAGCAGCAGGACGGTCGCGGGCAGGAAGAACACGGCGAAGTCATACGCCAGGTACAGCAGGCCCATGGCGGCGGACCACCCCAGCGTCGTTTTCCACGAAGTACTCCCGGCGATTTCCGCCAGGCCGGCCGAGAGCAGCAGGCTGCCCGGGGCAATCAGCGCATACTGATAGGGCATGCCCGCCCAATAGGCGAAGCCCGGGTAGGTCGCCAGCACCCAGGCGGCGAACAACGCCCCGCGTTCGCCGACGCGGCGCCGCAGCCAATAACCACAGGCGAGAAACCCCGCCAGATTGAGCAGCAGGTTCATGCCCACGCCGCCGGCGGCGAAACCGAACAGTTTCATCGCGGGATAAGCGATGACCGGATAGAGAATCCGGCGCAGCAGGAGCGCCTTGTCCCAAACCGAGCGCGGCTTGCCGTCGACGAAATCGAACAGGACCCGGAAGTGGACGTGGTCCTGATTGTAGGCGTGCCCGGTCGCCGGGTCGATGTAGGGATAAAAAGTGATCGCGTACGGCGCCCGCGTCCCGGTGTTGCAGTAGAGCCCGGCGGCAAACACCACCGCGGCCGCCCACCACCACCACCGTCCCGCCGGGCTCCAGCCGCCCGCCGCCACCGAAACCGGCGCCGCGCGCGGCGCCGGCCGCCGCAAGGCGACCAGGCCGAGCAAGGCCGCCAACAGCACCAGCGCCGCGCCCCGCCCCACCGCTCGCGAATAGAGCATCGGCCACTCGAGACGGTAGATGTGCCCGTTCGAGCGCGGATCGGAGTTGACCGGGGTCGCGAAGACCACCCGATCCGGCAGGTGCGCGAAGCGGCCGCCGCCAACCTCCCGGATGGCCGCGAGGCTGGTGGTGCGCTCGGCATAAGGCTGGTCGTCCTCGAGCAGCCGCAGCCGGCTGCGCATTTCCGTCGTGCGGTCGGGCACGCCCTCGTGAAAGGGATAGACGTAACCGAACGAGGGCCCCGGTTCCTCGGGCTTGATGTCCTCCGGGGCCAGCACCTGGCGGTGGTACGGCAGCAGGTTGATGCCGTAGTTGTGCACCACGAGGAAGAAGGCCGCGGCGGCCACCAGCGCGAGGGTCCGTTCGAGGAAGACCCGGACGCGTTGCGCCGCTGCCATCGCCGCGACCTTATCCATTGTCTTCTTCCATGGTTGTACCGGAGAAAGCCGACATGAAAAAGTGGGTCAAAGCATTTGTGGGCCGGTTCCAGATTGTCTTCCCCGCGAGCGCTGGGCCAGCATGTCGTGATGAAGTGGATCACCCTGGTCATATTCGCCGGCTTGTTGGCCGCGGGCCCATTTCTGACCAGCCGCGAGCTGGGCACCTCGGAGGCGTATAATTACAGCCTGTCCACCGCGGACGCCGTCAGCCAGGTCCGCGCCGGCCAGTTTCCCGTGCTGGCCGGGCAGACTGAGTACGCCTTCAACGGCCGGGTCCATCCGCTCCGCACCGCGCCGTACAAGGATTATGCCGCCATCGTGCTGGACATCCTCACGCGGCATCATCTCGGCTTCTGGTCCCTGCAGAACCTGACGCTCGCCGCCAGTCTGATCGCGGGAGCGTTGGCGGCCTTTTGGGCGCTCCGCCGCCTGGCGGGGGCGCCGCCGGAGCTGGCGGCGGCGCTCGCCTCGTTCTACGTGTTGTCGCCCGGCGTCCTGGCCGCCGCCTACGGCATGGACCTCTACATGACGGTGATGACGTTCCCCTACATCCCGCTCGTGATCGGGGCGAATGTCGCATGTTTTTCCGAGCGCCGCTCGCGGGCGCTCCCGCCGCTCGCCGCCGCGCTCGCGCTGTGCTGGCTGGCGCACCCGCCCGTGGCTTTCTGGCTGACCAATGCCACGATCTTGCTGCAGCTGCTCGCCCTCTTGCTGCGCCGGCCCACGTGGCCCGAAACGAGGGCGTACGCCGCCGCCGCGCTCTTGTTCGTCGTCCTGGCCGGCTTCAGCTTCGCGTCGGCGACGAGCATTTCCCCGGCGACGGAGATCGCGCGGGCTCATTCCGTCGGCGACCTCCTGGTGGAAGTCAGGCGCCATTTCAGCGCGTCGCTGCTGCCCGTCAGCGCCCAGGCGGATCAATTGGGGGATTTCCAGCTGGGCTACGCCGGCTGGGCCATGGCCGTCATCGCGCTGGTCCTGGCCGTCGGGCGCCGGCACCGCCCGGCGCTCGCCCTGTTGTTCACGGCCGCGCTGTTGCTGGTCGCGACGCTGCCGGTTCCGTTCCTGCACCGGTGGCTGTGGGAGCACGCCCCCGGCATCTTCATCAACCTCACGAACCAGTGGCCGATGCAGCGCCTCTATCCGCCGATCGTGGCGCTGGTCATTTTCGCGTTCGCGCTCGTCTGGCGGAATCCGGTGATCGCGTCGTCGTTGGGGCGCGACCTGCTCCGCGGCGTCCTCGCCCTCGCCGTGCTCTGGACGGCGTGGCAGGCCTGGCGCTTTGTCGGTCGCGGCTTTGGGACGCAACAATCCGCGGCGGCCACCCAGCGACGCCTGCTCTCGCCCAATCTCAACCTGACGGTGATCTCCTACGCCTTGGTCGGGACCCCGGAGGATTTCGTCCACGGGGTGATGGATCCCGCGTTTGAATTCCGACTCTTGGCGCCGTACGACGCGCACGAGATCGCCTCCAACTGGACCGCGCCGCAGCCGGTCTCGCCGGAGAATCGCACCGGGATCCTCGCCCCGGTTCCGCTCACGCCGTCCGTGGTGGATCTGTCACCGACGTTCACGCTGCAGCCCGGACAGCGCTACCGGTTGAACTTTCGTTTTCACGCAACCCCCGCCGCCGGGACCCTCGGTATCCAGGGCGCCACGCTGTCCCGGGAATACCCGCTACCCGTCGCGGGCGGCCCGCGCGGATTCGGCATGCAGCCGGGCAACAATACGCGGCTGACCTTGTGGACTTCGGCTACCCAGCCCGAAGACGTGCACCTCCAGCTGTTGGGACCCGGAGCGCAGGGGCCATGGCGCGATGGTCCGTTCGCCGACTATGACTTCGAACGAATCGACCCGTCCACCCTGCCGGTTCAACTGGATTCCTTGCTGCCGTTGCGCTGCCGCGTGCGAAGCCAGGAAGCCTGCTACCTGGAGACGCCGCGCCGGTTCATTCCCGGCTACGAGGGCGCCGTCAATGGCCAGCCGGTGAGGCTGCAGCCGTCGCCCGAAGGATCATTGATGTTGCCCGTGCCCGCCGGGGACAGCCAGGTCGAGCTCCGCTACGTCGGCACGCCGCTCGTGCGCCGGACATTTTGGCTGGCGCTGGTCGGCTGGGTGGCGGTCGCAGCCTGGGGGACGTCGCGCGCGTTGCCCTCGCGCCTGCGGGCCGTGCTGGATGGGCAGCTCGCCGCGATCGCGCAACGCGCCCGCGCCGCGGTGCCTTCGTGGCCGCCCCGGCGTTGGCTCGCCGGGCTCGGCGCCGCGCTGGTCGTCGTGGCGGCCGCCTGGGGCTGGAACCAATGGCAGGATTACCGCCGCTCCGCCGGCCCGATCCGCATTCGTTTCGTCCTCCCCCTCGGCCAGACAAACCGCCAGCAGCCCCTCCTCGTGACCGGCCGGCCTTTCGCCGGCACGTTCGTCTATGCCGTCTATGTCGACGAGGAACACATCCGGATCGGATACGACGTCTGGGCGGCCGGCGCCGGCCAGACCGACCCCATCAAGGTGGACTATTTTGCGGACCACGTGCTGGTCGTCGATTCGGGCGCCCTCTATCCCGCCGGTCACCCGGCGCTCCGCGACGTTGCCCCGGACCAGCTGGCCCGCCTGCGCCACCACCTGCGGGTCGACCTGGACGGCCACACCGTGATCAATCGCGACATCGATCCCTTCCCGTCGGCCGTGCGGGACGTGACGGTCGGCCGCAACCGGATCGGCGGATCGACGTGCGAGCCGCGGTTCTCCGGCCGGATTCTCGCGGTGGAACGGCTGCCCGTCCCGTCCGCCCGGGATTAAATCGCATCGCCAACCGGGGCGTCGGAAGCTTTTCTGCCCGCATGACCAAATGGCTCCTTGCCATCGTGCTTGCCGCCCTGGCCGGCCTCGGCCTGTGGTGGCAGCTCAACACCACGCATATTTCCTACGTCAACGGGCTCGAGCGTTATGCCGACCGGCCCAATCGGGAATACATCCTCGAGCACGACTGCTACGTCTTTGCCTGGCGCAAGTCCATCGCCACCGCCAATCCCCTGCTCGGCGTGAACGCGCCCGGCGTGCCGACCAGCGTGGCGGCGCTGCCCCGTGAGGTGACCCGCGAAAACATCGGCAAGGAGTTCCCGCTCGTGCGCATCATCGACGTCATCCCCAAAGGCACCCGTTTCCGGGTGCTTTCGGTCCGCCGGGAGGAAAGCCGCCGCACCGGCACCTTCATCAGCTACGAGATCACTTATCTCGACGACGTCGACCGCCCCTACAAGCGCACCGACATCCGGCCGATCCTGCTGCCGGTGGCCCAGGCCGGCGATCCGCCGGAAATCGACAGCACCGTCGCCGTGCCATGGATCAAGCGCTGAAAGCCTTGCCTTCCGATCGGCCGGCCGCGGTGCCCTCGACGCCGAGGGCCTCCCGGCTTACGTTGCGGGTACCGCCGCTGACCGCCGCGCGCTGCCCGCAGCTCGATGAGCTCAAGGGCCTCGCCATCCTGCTGGTGGTGATCTATCACGCCGGCGGCGTCATGGGCTGGAACAATTATATCCATGGCGACCTCGGCGTGGACATTTTCGTCATTCTCAGCGGCGTGGGCCTGACGCTGAGCGCGGCGCCCGTGACCGGCATCTGGCCGTTCATGGCGCGGCGCCTTCGCCGCATCATGCCGGCCTATTGGGTGGTGCTGACCGCCCTGCTCCTCGCGCATGCCTTGGTCTTCAACATCCATTATTCCGCCACCGACATCATCCTGCACTATCTGGGAGTGCATGGCTGGTTCGGCGAAATCCATCTCGGCAGCATTTGCGACACATTCTGGTTCATCTCGCTCATTCTCGCCCTCTATCTCATCTACGCCGGCCTGGCGCGCCTGGCTCTCGACGAAGATCAGCTGCTGCTGCTCGGCGGGGCGCTCGCCCTGACGCTGGCGTTCGCCTACTTCTTCACGGGCCGGGCGGGCTCCTTTGGCTTGATCGCGCTGCGCTTCCCCGGATTCTTTGTCGGGCTCCTGCTGGGCCGCTTGCTGCGCACCGGGCACCTGGAGCTCACCCTCGGCCCGCTGCTCGGCCTGGCGGGCTTCGTCCTCGGATATTTGCCGTACACCCAGGGCATCGTTTTTCACAGTGTTCCCGTGGCGCTGACCTTGATGGGATTCTATGTATTCTTTTTCCGGAGCCTCCTGCTGAAGGTCGTCCCCCTCGCCACCACCATCATGGCCGTCCTCGGGGTGCATTCCCTTGAGCTTTACCTGCTCCATGCCCCGCTGATGCGGGAGTTCAATTTCTACCGGCTCCAGCTTGGGGTCAGGGCCCCCGTCCAGGCCAACACCACCCAAGTCCTCGCCATGGCGGTCGGCCTCGCCCTCGCCGTGGTCGCGGCCATCGAACTGCGGCGCGCGCTCGGGCGCCTCGTGCGAACATGAAGATCATCCTGACCGGCTCCAGTTCCGGCATCGGCCGGGCGCTGGCCACACACCTGCTGGCCGGCGGCCACGAGGTCTGGGGCCTCGCCCGGCGCGACCAGGCGGACTTCGCGGCGCGGTACCCGGGCTTTCGCGCCTCCGCGTGCGACGTTGCCGACTGGCCGCAGATGGAACGGGCTGCCGTCGCCGTCGCCGCCGGCTGGCCGCACGTCGACGGCCTCGTCGCGTGCGCGGGCGTGCAGGGTGAAATCGGCCCGGCCGTCGGCGCCGATCCGCTGCGCTGGAGCGCCACCGCGCGCGCCAATCTCGACGGCACGTACTTCGCGATACGGGCGTTCCATGCGCTCCTGGCCCGCGGCCCGCGGCGCGCGAAGATCATTTGCCTCTCCGGCGGCGGCGCCACGAAGGCCCGGCCCAACTTCTCCGCCTATGCCGCCGCCAAGACCGGCATCGTGCGCCTCGTCGAGACGATCGCCGCCGAGTCGTCCGGGCAGCCGCTGGACATCAACGCCATCGCTCCCGGTGCCATCAACACGCCGATGACCGACGAGGTCATCGCCCTGGGCCCCGGCGTGGTCGGCCAGGCCGAATACGACGCGGCGGTGAAGCAGAAAGCCTCCGGCGGCGCCCCGCTGGGCCGGGTCCTCGGCCTCGTGGATTTCCTGCTGTCGGCGAAATCCGACGGCATCTCCGGGCGGTTGCTCGCCGCGCCGTGGGATCCCTGGTCCGGACTGGACCGCCATGCGACCGCCCTGGCCGCCACGGACATCTACACCTTGCGACGCATTCTGCCGGAGGAGCGCGGCGCCCGGTTCGACTGAATTTCCTATGCCAAGCATCGCCATCGTCGGGTACGGTTATTGGGGTCCCAAGCTCGTGCGCAATTTCCTCCAACACGGCGGGTTTTCGCCCGTGATCATCGTCGAGGAGGACGCCGCGCGGCTGCGGCGCGGTTTGCGCGAAAACCCCGGGACCCGGGGAGCGGCGTCCTTCGCCGCGGTGCTGCAGGAGCCCGACGTGGCCGCCGTGGTGCTGGCGACACCGGTCGCGACCCACTACCCGCTCGCCCGCGCCGCGCTCGAGGCCGGCAAGCACGTCCTCGTCGAAAAGCCGCTCGCCACCACCGCGGTCCAGGCCGAGGAACTCGTCGCGCTCGCCGCGGCGCGGAAGCTCGTGCTCGGGGTCGACCACACCTACGTCTACCATCCCGCGGTCCAACGCATCCGCGAGCTGGTGCGTTCCGGCGCGCTCGGGCGCCTCGCCTACATCGATTCCAGCCGGATCAACCTCGGCCTGTTCCAGCACGACGTGAACGTCCTCTGGGACCTGGCCGTGCACGACCTGGCCATTGTCAACACGCTCGTCGACGAGCGTCCCGCGACGGTGCAGGCCATCGGCGTGGCCCACCTCGCCCAGAACATCGAGAACATCGGCATCCTCGTGCTGCGCTACGCCTCCGGCCTGTTCGTCCACATCAACTGCTCGTGGGTCTCCCCGGTCAAACTCCGCCACATGCTGATCGGCGGCGATCGCAAGATGATCGTTTACGACGACCTGAACGGCAACGAGCCCGTCAAGATCTACGACTCCGGCGTAGTCGCGCGGTCGGATGAGGAGCGCAACCGCCTGCTTTATGAGTATCGGGCCGGCGATGTCTTTTCCCCGCGGATACCGCAACAGGAGGCCCTGGCCAACCTCGTCGCGGACTTCGCGCACGCGGTCCTCACGGGCGGCCGGCCCGTTTCCGACGGGCGATTCGGCGCGGATGCCGTCCGGGTCCTCGAGGCCGCCCAGCATTCCGTCAAGAATGCGGGGGCCCAGGTGGCGCTTACCTGGGCGTAGGCGCGGGGCCCGCGCCGGGCGCGCCGAAGCTTGTCAGGCCCCGCCGGCCCGTCCAGCCTGCCCGATTCAACGATGAAAGTCCCCTATTTCGACCTGGCCGCGCGGCTCCGTCCGCTCCGCCCGCAACTCGATGCGGCCATCGCCCGCACGCTCGACCAATGCTCGTTCTGCCTCGGGCCTGACGTGGCGAAGTTCGAGGCCGATTTTGCCGCCTGGTGCGGTGCCCGCGAGTGTGTGGGCTTCAACAGCGGGACCTCGGCCCTGCACGCCGCGATGCTGGCGCTCGGCGTCGGGCCCGGCGCTGAAGTGATCACCACCCCCTTCACGTTCATCGCCACCAGCTGGGCGATCGTCTACACGGGAGCCCGCCCGGTGTTCGTCGACATCGACGAAGCGACCATGAACCTCGACCCGGCGTTGATCGCGCGCGCCTTCACGCCCAAGACCAAGGCCGTGATGCCGGTGCATCTCTACGGCCACCCCTTCGACGTCGAGCCCGTACTCGCCGCGTGTCGCCGACACCAGGTCCCGCTGGTCGAGGATGCCGCGCAGGCGCACGGCGCCCGCTACCGCGGAAAGCCGGTGGGAACCTTCGGGGCCATGTCGGGCTACAGCTTTTATCCGGGCAAGAACATCGGCGCCTGCGGCGAAGGCGGGGCGCTCGTGACGAACGATGGCGCGTTGGCGAAACACGCGCGTTCGCTGCGCGAGCACGGGTCCGCGGTCCGCTACTACCACGACGAGATCGGTTACAACTACCGGATGGAAGGCCTCCAGGGTGCCGTGCTCGGCGTGCAGTTGCCGCACCTGTCGGGTTGGAATGCCCGTCGACGCGCCATCGCGCACCGTTACCACGAGATGCTGGCCGGCACACCGCTCCGCCTGCCGCGCGAGGCCGCGGGGTGCGAAAGCGTCTACCACCTCTATGTCGTGCGCCATCCGGCCCGCGATCGCCTCAAGGAACACCTGGAGCAGTGCGGCGTGGGCTCGGCGCTGCACTACCCGGTGCCGCTGCACCTCCAGAAATGTTTCGCCTCCCTCGGTTACCAGCCCGGGGATTTCCCCGTGGCGGAGCGCGCCGCCGCCGAATGTCTCAGCCTGCCGATCTATCCCGAATTGACGGATGAGCAGGTCGACCACGTGGGCGCCAGCATCCGGCGCTTCGCCGGTTGGTAGCCCCGGCGGCGGGCCGGTCAACGGCCGCGCGGATCGACCAGGTCGAACGGCCCGGAAAACTTCGGCTGGCTGGTGCTCATCCCGATCGGATTGGCCCCGAAAAACACCTGGTCGGGCTTCGCCGGAAACAAGTCCACGGGTGCATCCAGGACCGGTTTCCCGTCCAACCGCACCTCCAGGTGGCCGGGAACCGTCACGGTGCCCGAGACCCTGGCACCGAGCGAAACCGAGATCACATACGTGCGCCCCGGCTCCACCGGGACCGGAGCCGACAGGAGCGGCTGCGAGCCCCAATGATCCAGGCCGAACCTGACCCGCGAGGCCGACAGGTGCTCGACGAACAGGCCGTCGCCCCGGCCGACGATTCCAGTGGTGACCAGCGGCAGGCCCCCGGCGAGAGCTGGCATCGCGACCTTGAATTCGACGGCGCGACCGGCCAGCAGCGTCAGGCGCGCCCGGCGCATTGCGCCCTGTCCCGGATCCTCCGCCCGCTGCACCCGGAGATCACCCGCGAACATCAGGCGGCACGACGCCACCGGCCACGGGATGCACCCCAGGTAAACCTCGGTCGGCTTCGCGACATGGACCGGCCCCGTTCTTTTCAGCACGACGCGGCCGTCCATCTCGACGGCCACGCCCTCGTCCAGGTTTGCCCCCGCCGGCGCAGCCTTGGTTTGCAGCGAGCCCACGTGCACCAGCACATCCAGCGGTTCCTCGTAATTCCATTCGATGTCGGGCGACGTCACCGGCGCGGTCGTGCCGTCGTGGTAGGACGCGAAACGCACCACTCCGTCCCGCACGTACTGGATGCTCACCAATTCGCCCGTGCCCCTTTGGCCGGTGAACACCAGGGGCTCCTCCGCGCCATACCGGTCCCGGGGGAGATGGAGCTCCAGTTGGTAACGACCGTCCGTCGCCGACAGTGAATTCAGCCAGGCCAGGTCGGCCTTGAGCCCTTTGACCCGCTCGATCTCGCCGCCAAACCGCGCGGAGCGGCCCGGAAAACTTCCGCTTTCACCCCAGCGGACCTGGTTCGCCGAAGCCGCAAAACAATCCACGTCGCGGTCAAGGATCTTCAGCCCGTCGATTTCCACCGCCACCCGGTGGCGCGCGCGCGCCAGCCCCGGCGGCATCGACTCGTACCAGGGATGCCAGGGGGGAGGATAAAGCGTCCCCAGCTGGATTTTCAGCCAGCGCGGTTCTCCTTCGCGGAGATCGAAGTCGTCGCTTTCCACCGTCCCGTAGCGCAAGTGCTCGAAAACAATCCGCCCCTGCCCGGCGTCCCCGTAGCGAATCCACAGCGCGTCCAGCTCGTCGCCCCCGCCGGCCACGAGCAATGGTTCGACGGTGCCGGGTGCGGCCGGGGGAAATTTCACCGCGAGCTCGACGCCCCCGAAGCGCGGCCCGGCCAGGCGCTGCAGCGGCCAGACCAGCCGGTCCGCCACGCGGGCGAGCGCTTCGAATTGCGCCGGGTGAGCGGCCCGGAAAAACCCGTGCACGTGGAAGCTCGTGCAGACATTGAAGAAAACCACCACCGCCGCCCAGGCCCACGCCACGCGGGCGAGCGCCCGCCAACGCGGACCGGCCTCCGCGCAGGCGAACAGGCCCACCAGCGTCAGCACGACGAACACCGGGTGAAAATCCAGCTGATAGCGGTTGCTGTGCGGAGGCGCCATCGTGACCACCAGCAGCGCCGTTCCGGCCCAGAGCCCGGCGGCGCCCACGATGGTCGCCAGGCCCGCATCGGCGCCCCGGCGCCAAAGCGCCCGCACGCCGAACACCGCCGCCACGACGAACAGCGGCAGCCAGAAGAACTGGCCGTGCACCTGCTCCGGATACGATTCCGCGGGCCGCGGCCCCGGGGTGAAAAACGGGAAGAACCAGCTCCATCCCGGTGGATTGAGGTAATACTCCCGAAAATTCTCGCGGATCGCGCCCAGCGTGAAGGGGAAGCCATCGCCATTGGAGCCCACCTGGTAGTGCAGCCCGAACTCAAAGGGATTGTCGAATCGCGCCCAGTTGTACCAAGCCAGGGCCGCCAGCATCAGGCCCAGCGGACCCGCGGCGGCGGCGAGCAGGCGAACCGGCGCGCCGGATCGCCGCCCGCGGCGCCCGATGGCCAGGGCCACGCTCCCGACCGCCAGCACCGCGCCCGGAATGAGCGTCGGCCGTGAGGCCGCCGCCAGCCCGGCGCACGCGCTTGCCAGCGCGAGCCAGCGCCCCGCGTTTTCGGCGCGGCACAACGCCAACGTCAGGCACCACAGGCAGCCCAGGGTGGCCGCAACGCCCGAGAAGATCGCGATCTCGTAGAACATCGGCCGGCGCAATACCACGGCGTACCCGGTGCCCAGGCCCAGCAACAACACCGCCGCGGCCCACGTCGATCCGCCCACCTGCGGAAAGAACGACCGTCGCAGCGCCCGCAGCCACCCGACGCTCAGCGCGAAAGCGGCGCTCGCCAGCAGCATCGCCGCGAGCGGCTCCGGCAAGTTCTGGCCGGTGGCCGCAGCCCAGGGCCAGAACAGCAGGAGCGCGGGGGCCACGCCAAAATACAAAAAATACCTGCCGTGATAGAAACTCGCGTCAAGGAGGTAGCCCTTCACCTTGGTGCTGTCGAGGCCCAGCCACGGATCGGGCGTGACCTTCATCGCGAGGTGTCCGCCCCGAAAACCGTCGACGAGTAGGTTGTAGTAGTCGCCCTGCGGGCCGGCGAAGATCCGGGGCGACCCCACCGTCCAATAGAAGAACCCGACGACGGCCGCGACGATTCCGGCGGTGACGCCGAGGCCGATGACCCGCCGGATGTTCATGTGTAGGATGCCATGGTGCGTCTTTCCGCCCGGATTCCGGCGGCCCGCCGCCGATCCGGGACGAGGCAAAATCTCGGGCCGGGCGCCGGTTTGGCAAGGCGCATCTGCGCGGCGTTTGCTAGCTTGATTGCCCGCCCCGCCGATGCCTTTCTCTCGGCTGATGTTGATCGCTTCCAACCACACGCGCGCCCTGGTCACCGGTGGCGCCGGTTTCATCGGCTCGCACCTCGTGGACCATCTCGCCGGCCTGGGCTGCCGCGTGACGGTGCTCGACAATTTCGTCAACGGGCGGATGGAAAACCTCACCGCGGCGCTGGCCACTGGTCGCGTGGAAATCCTGCGCGGCGACATCACGGACGCCGCCACGTGCGATCGCGCGGTCGCGGGCCAGGACGTCGTGTTCCACCTCGCCTGCCTCGGCGTGCGGGCCTCGCTCCACGACCCGCTCAGCAACCACCAGGTCAATGCGCTGGGTTCGCTGAACCTGCTCGCGGCCGCCCGCCGGCACGGCTCGTCGCGCTTTCTCTACGTTTCCACCAGCGAGGTCTACGGCAAGGCCCTCAGCTTCCCGCTCACGGAGGCGGCCACGACGTGGCCGACCACCGTGTACGGAGGCTCCAAGCTGGCGGGCGAACACTACGCGGCGGCGTACCGCGAGTGCTACGGCCTGCCGGTGATCCGGGTGCGTCCGTTCAACAACTACGGCCCGCGGGCGCATTTCGAGGGCGATTCCGGCGAGGTCATCCCGCGCTTCATGCTCCGCGCGCTCGCCGGACAGCCGCCGGTCGTCTTTGGCGACGGTTCGCATACCCGCGATTTTCTCTTCGTCCAGGACTGCGCCGAGGCGCTGGTCCAGATCGCGGCCTGCGACGCCCTCGTGGGCGACATCGTCAACCTCGGCTACGGCTCCGAGGTCCGCATCGACGAACTCGCCCGGCTCGTGCTCGCGGCCGTCGGCCGCTCCGACTTGCAGGTCCAGCACGAGGCCGATCGCCCCGGAGACGTCCCGCGGCTGTGGGTCGATCCCGCGAAGCTCCACGGCGCCGTCGCCTGGCGCCCGCGGACCAGCCTCGCCGAAGGCCTGAGCGCGACGCTCACCTATTACCGCGCGCTGCTCGCCGCCGATCCCCGCTGCCTTGAGCGGATCACCACGCGAAACTGGGAAAAATGAGCGCGCCTTTCATTCCGCTCATGCGGCCCGAGATGGGCGACGAGGAAATCGCCCTCGTCAACGAGACCATCCGCAGCGGCTGGATTACCCAGGGACCGCGGGTGCTCGAACTGGAAAAGGAATTTGCCGCGCGCTGCGGCGCCGCGCATGCCGTGGCGGTGTCCAATTGCACCACCGCGCTGCACCTTGCGCTGCTGGTGCTCGACGTCGGACCCGGCGACGAGGTGATTGTCCCGCCGCACAGCTATATCGCGACCGGCAATGCGGTCCTCTACTGCGGCGCGCGACCCGTCTTCGTCGACATCGATCCGGCGACCCTCAACCTCGACCCGCGGAAGGTGGCGGCGGCCCTCACGCCGCGGACCAAGGCCATCATGGCGGTGCACCAGGTCGGCCGGCCCGCGGAACTGGCCGAACTGGGCGCCCTCGCCCGCCAGGCCGGCGTGCCGCTCTTCGAGGATGCCGCCTGCGCCGCCGGCAGCGAGTACCGGGGCGAGCCCATCGG
Organism: Lacunisphaera sp.; assembly: GCA_035496355.1. Classification (GTDB taxonomy): domain Bacteria; phylum Verrucomicrobiota; class Verrucomicrobiia; order Opitutales; family Opitutaceae; genus Lacunisphaera. The sequence goes on from DATJES010000048.1 coordinate 141,711, forward strand.
GTCCAACCGCTGGTCCTCGCTGGTATGCTTCAGTTTCCATCCGCGGAAGATCATCAGCACCGGCGACGGCGGTATGATCACCACCGATCGGGCGGATTTCGCCGCGAAACTCCGCCTCCTGCGGCAACATGGCATGTCGGTGAACGACCTGCAGCGCCACGGCGCCAAGACCGTGGTAACGGAGGAATACCCGGTCCTCGGCTACAATTACCGGCTGACGGACGTGCAGGCCGCGCTCGGCCTGGCCCAGTTGCGCCGCGTGCCCGCCATCGTCGCCCGCCGGCGCGAGATCGCCGCGCGCTACGACGCCGCCTTCGCGGGCACCCCGGGTGTAGCCATATTCCGCGAGCCGCAGCATGTCCGCTGGAACCAGCAGACGTACCTCATCCGGCTCGCCGGGCAGCCGGCGCCGGCGCGCGATGCGTTCATGCAGCGCCTGCTGGACGAGGGCATCGCCTCGCGCCGCGGCATCATGTCCATGCACCGCGAGGCGGTCTACACCTCGCGTTTCGGCCCGCAGCATTTCCCGGAAAGCGAGGCCGCCAGCGACGAATGCGTTTGTTTGCCGCTTTACACCCAGATGCGGGACGATGAAATCAACCGCGTCATCGACGCGGTGCGCCGTCACGTTCCGCGTTGACCCGCATGGAAACCTCCGCCGCCAAGCCGCTGCCGCCCAATCCGTACAATCCGTTCTGCTGGATCGCGGGCGAGCCCGAGATCGGCGAAGGCACCTGGATCGGCGCCTTCACCCTGATCGACGGCCTGGGGGGACTCAAGATCGGACGGGGCTGCAACGTGAGCTCGGGCGCGCAGATTCTCAGCCATTCGACCGTCCGGCGGTGCGTGACCGGGCGGAAGTATCCCGACGTGGACCGCAAGCCGACCGAGATCGGCGACTTCGTCTTCATCGGCGCCAACGCCGTGGTCCAGATGGGCGCGAAGGTCGGCCACCATTCCGTGGTCGGCGCCGGGGCCGTGGTGCTCGAAGACGCGGTGGTCCCACCCTATTCGCTGCTGGTGGGCGTCCCCGCGCGTGTCGTGCGCAGCCTCGAGCGCGAGATCGCCACCTGGAGCGAGCCCGGCCATGCCTAAGCTGTCCGTCGTCGTCGCCGCCTACAACGAGGAGGGCAATCTGCCGCTGCTCTACCAGCGCGTGGCCGCGCTCGACTGGGCCGGGCTCGGCCTGGAGGTGGAGTTCATCTTCGTCGACGACCATTCGCGGGACGGCACGCCGCGGCTCCTGCGCGAGCTGGCGGCGCAAGACCCGCGCGTGAAGGTGCTGCGCTTCTCCAAGAATTTCGGCAGCCACAAGGCATTCACCGCGGGCCTCGAGCATTGCACCGGCGACGCCGCCGTCATCCTCGCCGCCGACCTGCAGGATCCGCCCGAGACCATCCCGCAGCTGGTGGCGAAGTGGCGTGCCGGCGCCAAGGTGGTGTGGGCCGTGCGCGCCGAGCGCGCCGGCGTCTCCCTGGCCGACAAGCTCTTTGCCCGTTTCTATTACTGGCTGATGCGGCGGTTCGCCGACGTCCAGCCGCCGCGCGAGGGCGCCGACTTTCTTTTGGTGGACCGGTGCGTGCTGGACGAACTCCGCGCGACGCCGGAAAAGAACACCTCGGTGTTGCTGCTCATCCAGTGGATGGGCTTCCCGCAGGATTTCATCAGCTACACGAAGGCGGCGCGGCACAGCGGCCGGTCGAAGTGGACGTTCTCCAAGAAGCTCAAGCTGGCGATCGATTCGCTCGCGGGCTTTTCCTACGCCCCGATCCGCCTCGCCTCGCTCTTCGGGGTCCTGTTTGCCGTCACGGGCTTCATCTATGCGCTGGTCGTGGCGGCCCGCGCCATCTGGTGGGGCAGCCCGGTGGCCGGCTGGCCGGCGCTGATGTGCGTTGTGCTGATCACGGCGGGCGTGCAGCTGTTGATCCTCGGCGTGCTCGGCGAATACCTCTGGCGGACGTACGAGGAGTCCCGCCATCGACCCCGTTACCTGGTCGAGGACCGCATCAACCTTTGATCCTCCCCCCGGTGGCATCGCCGAAGGATTTCATCCGCCGGATCGCCGCGCTGGAGGAGTCGGGCAAATTTCGCGCCGGCGTGTTCGCCTGGCATGGCGGGCTGGCCTGGTGGCTCCTGGCCGCCGGCCGCGTCTACCAGGCCGCCAGCGGCGGGGCGCCGCTGGCCGAGGCGGCCGCCGCGACGATCTTCGCCGGGGTGCTCTGGGCCGTTGGCTTTCACGGCGGCGGCCGCCCGGCGGAGGGGCTCGGGCGCCGGATCCTCGAAAGCGTGCTCTTTCTCCTGGTCGCCCGCCTGGCCCTCAGTCCCCTGCTCGCCGGGCTGTTGGCCTGGCGCTCCGCCTTGTGGTTCGCGGTTGTGCTCACGGCACTCGCCGCCGTGAGCGAGTTGGTCCTGCGCCGGCTCGCCGGCGGCGACGGCACATTCGCCGCCAGCGGGGAAGCCGGCCGCTGGGTCGCCCTTTTCGGGCTGACGCGGTGGATCTACGCCGGGCTCTACACCGATCGGCCCTCGGGGATCGGCGACGCCTACTGGTACAAGCTCATGCTGGTGGATTTCGTCGACCAGGTGCGCGCCATCGGACTGCCCGTCTGGACGGGCCAGACCGAATATGCCTTCAATGGCGCCGTCGTGCCGCTGCGGCTGGCTCCGTGGTACCAACATGCCGGCGCCCTCGTCGACTGGCTGACGTGCCGGTCGCTCCACTTTGTCGCCCTGAGCAACCTCGAACTCGCCCTCAATTCCCTGGCGACCGTGTTCTCCGCCTACTGGTGTTTCCGGGCGCTGGTGCCGCGGCGACCCGGGACGGCTGCGCTCATCGCCTTCATCTATGCCGCAAGTCCGGCCGTGGTCGCGCCCCTGTGCGTCAACGACCAGTACATGACATTCCTCACGGCGCCGTTCCTGCCCGTGGCCGCCTGCGCCCTGTGGCAGATGGCCCGCCGCGACCAGGCGCGGGATTATTTTGCCCTCGGCGCCTCGCTCGCCGCCCTTTGGCTGGCCCATCCCCCGATCGCCCTCTGCATGTCGTGCGTGGCGCTGGTCGCGGGCACAATCCGCCTGCTGCGCTGGCGTTCGGTGGGTTGGCGCCGGGTGGCGCTCGCCGCCGTCGTGTTCGCCGGCTTTGGTTCGCTGCCGTTCGCGTCCGTGGCGGCCTTGGGTCCATCCAACGCGACGCCGCCGGCGACCGATGCCCTGGTCGAGTTCAACGCGACAAATTACCCGGGCGTCTTTCTTCCGCTCCTGCCGCGGCTGGCCCGTGACGCCGCCGGCCATCCCGCGCTGCCCTACCAGCCCGGCTATGCCGCCTGCCTACTCGGCTTGTTCGGCCTCGTCGTGTTCATCCGTCGCCCCACTTGGGCCGGCGCCGCCAGCCTGGTGCTCGTTGTCTTGGTCCTCGCTCTCCTGCTGCCCATTCCCTGGCTCAATGCGTTCCTCTGGCATCTGGCCCCGGACAGTTTCATCCAGGTGCTGAATGTTTGGATCGTCCAGCGGCTGGCCGGGATTTGGACGGTCTTGATGGTCACCTGGGGTGCCGGCAGCATTGCGCTCATTGATTCCGATCGTCCGGGCCCGCGGACGTGGGTCCCGACGATTTTGCTGATCGCCGCCGTCTGGTCCGGATTGCAGGTGACCCCGGTGCACCAGTGGCTGTTGGACACGGTGACCCGTGAAGCCAACTGGCGCTACCTTTATGAGAAGCACAATTTCCTGCTCGGCCGCTACTCGTTCAATCCGTTCGCGCTTACGCCCTCCTATTACAGCCATGGATACATGGACCCGGTCCTCGAGCATCGCCTGTTGCGGCGGGACCTGACCCAGCTGGCGTCAAATGCCGAGAGCGCGGTGCGCCGCGGTGTCGAGCCGGCGCCGGATCCGGATGGAACCGCCCGGATCGCGCACGGCGCTTGGCGCGCGGTCAACGACAACAACACTGATTTCTATAATCTCGCCCGCCAGTTGCCGCTTCCCGCCGGACAGCATCTGGCGCTGGTGATCGATCCCCTGCGTCGCGGGGAGAAGGGCTGGCTGCAAATCCTCGGCCAGGACGTGTTTCGCGAGTACATCCTGCCCGACTCCGGCGCGGGCATGACCAACCGGCCGCGAGCAGGTGGCTTTGGAACTTTGCCGACCAGTTCAAATGTGATCTCGCTGTACACGCGCCATCCCCACGAAACGTTGTTCGTACGGAACATCGCGCCGGAACATACGCCCGTGCACCAGGACTTTGACTTCGGGCGGTTCGAACTCTGGCGCTACAATCCGGACGAGCTCCCGGTGCGGATTCTTTCCTGGGTCCCCTACCATCTCACGACCCGGGCGGCCGAGCCCGGCTTTCTGGAAACGCCGCGCGCGTGGCTTCCCTATTACCGTGCCCGGGTGAACGGACACTACCTGCCCGCCCAGCGTTCGCCAGATGGCCAGGTGATGTTTCCGATCCCGGCCGGCGAAAGCGACATCACCCTGAAATATGTTCCGCCGATCTGGCTCGAGCTGAGCTATTGGGTGACCGTCATGGCGTGGTGCGGCCTGGCTGCCTGGGCGCTGGCCCGCCTCCTCGGGCTGGACGCTTTCGGGGGCCGCGCGTGGATTCCCTGGCAGACGCCTAGCGATGCGCCGGCTCCGGCGCCATCGCCGGAGGCATGAGGAGCGACTCGATCTTCAGGATGGTGCCCGTGAACTTGGCATCGCAGGTCGAGCCCCCGATGTAATTTGCCCCGAAGGAAATCGACGCCGGCGAGGCCGCGTGGAATTCCGCCGGGCGCGACCACACGACCTGTCCGTTCACTTCGGCATAGAGCCAGTGGTGCACATCGGCGTGTCCGGCGGGGGCCGCGGTCCCCGGCGACTGCTCCGCATACAGGGCGCCGGTGGAGAGAATGACCGTGACCGGCTTGGCGTAATCGACCGGCAACGGGGCTGATTCGGTGCCGGAACTGCCCCAATGGTCGAATCCCAGCCGCACGCTGGTGGGAGTGTCGTAGATGATATAGACGAGGTCACCCGCCCCCGACGTCCCCGTCACGAGAAGCGGCTCGTGCACGCCGGTTTTATTGCGCGGCAGCCGCAGCGTCAGCTGCACGACCCCCGGGTTGGGCAGCCTCAAGTTCACCGGGTGGTTGAACCGCGCCGCGTTCACGGCGATCACCCGCATGCTCGTGTCGTGGCGTTGGATCAAGTCCCGCAGCGCCTCGGGCGTGCCCTCGTACAAATAGGGCTCGAACTGCAGCGGGTTTTCCGTCGCCAGCATCACGTCGTGATCGGGCAGGTTCTCGACCAGGTCTTTCGGGCTCAGCAGGCGGTTGAGATACAGGGTCGTCAGGAGGCGCTTCTCCCCGGCGGCCTGCAGTTGCCGGATCTTCGCGCCGGCCACTGGTCCGAACTCCAACGGGAACCATTGCCGCAGCGGCGCGGCGAAATTCGCCGCCGCTTGCGCCAGCAGCAGCACGATCGCCGCCCAGGCCAGCCGGGCGGCCGGTCCGCCCGCCCGCAGCAGCCGCTCCGCGGAAAACGCCCCGGCGAGGCACACGAACGGCACGAGCTGTCGTGCCGTCCGCCCATAGATGACGAATTGGTGCCAGGCGTCCGAGAGCAACAGCAGCCCGGCCAGGATGAGGAGCGCCCCGCCCACCCATTTCAGCCCGTAGGGCCGGCACCGGGCGGCCAGCGCCCCCGCCAGCGCCAGCGCCAACCCGGCCAGGCCCAGGACCATGTTCATCCGCTCGGCCGACCAGAAATACTCCAACAGCAACTTCCATCCGCGGCCGAAGTCGCCTTGGTTGATGCTGTGGGAAAATTGCCGGAACTGCCCCACGAGGTCGGCACCCGCCAGAGCCCGCGCCCCGGCCACGACCAGCAGGATCGTCAGCAGCAAGCCGCCCGCCGCCAGTCCGCCGCGCCGCGCCGCCGCTTTCCAACCGGGAGATCCGCTCCAAACCACGTGGCCCACGAGGACCACGGCACCGAACAGCCAGTAGCCGTTGTACGTCAGGAACGCGAGGCCCGCCGCCACGCCGCAGGCGACGGACCGCCGCCATCCCGTCCCAGACCAACCGGCCAGCAGGGCCAGCAGCCCAAAACTCAGCGCCGCATCGTACGGCAGGAGATGCCGCGCATAGTAGAAATTCGTGTTGGCCGCGGCGAGGAACAGCCCGGCAAGAAACGCCTCGCGTGGCGCCGCCCCCGCCGCCAGCGCGATCCGCCAGGCGAGGTACACATTGAACACCGAAAAGGCGGCGCAAAACATGCCCGGAATTGCCGGGTGATATCCGGCCCAATGCATCACCGCCGCCGGGACAACGGCCAGCACCTTGAAGAACAGGTGGTCGGCGGTGCCGAACAGGATCCGCCCCATGCCGCGCAGGTCGCCCGCCACGAGCCGGTCGACCGCATCGCCCGCCACGTAGTATCGGTTTTCGTCCGGCCAGTAGAATTGGCCGCCGCCGAGCACCAGCCAGACCCGCAGCCCGGCCGAGACCGCCACGACCAGCCCCAGCCAGCGGGACCACCACGAGCGATCAGCGGCGCCTTGCGTCACGTCCTTTGTGCCTCGGTCCATCGTTGCCAAGTCCCTGCTTGCGCGCGCGGCCGCCGGTTCCAGCCGCCCGTGCACCACCAGCCGAGCAGGCCGATGCCGGTGGCGATCGAGAGGGCGAGGCCGAACCAGAGGCGCGGCGTTCCGTCGTAACGCAATTCCACCTCGTGGCGCCCGGCGGGGACCGGCACCCGCACCAGGGCCCCCGGGGACTCGCCCGCGTGCGCCGGCACCCCATCAACCCAGGCGCGGTAACCCGGGAGCCATTGGCGCGGCGTCTCGAGATAACCGGGCCGCTCGATCACGACTTGGGCGCGATAGGGCAGCAGCGATTCCACCTTCACCGGCGCGTGCTCGGGATCGTAGCGGGAAAGGTGCAAGCGCGCCCAGGCGGAGCCATCGCGCGGCATGGTGTTGCCGGGAGCCGCGCTGAACCGCATCCGGTAGTGCTCGATGTGCGTGCCGGGATTCTCGACGGCCAGGACGTGCGCGGCCGCGGGGGTCAGCCCGAATCCGGTGCCGGCGTAGTCGTTCGTCAGGTTGAATTCCTGGTAGCCATGTTCGCTCTGCAGGATCAGGTAGCCGGTGCAGTTGATCCCGGGATCGACCTCCAACCGCAACATCAGCGTGTCGCCGGGCTGGACCTGCCAGCCGGGATCGACCTTCAGCCAGTCCGTCCCCGCCTGCTCGGTCGTGCTCTTTAGTTGCAGCGTTTCGCTGTCGAACTCCTCCGCCTGCCGCGCGAGCTGGTCGGGTCCGGCGATGAGGTTGTCCGCGGCATCGTACAGCCGCGATTCGAGCCACGGGAACTGCTTGCCTTCGACGTACGCCGTCGGCGTGACCAGCATCAGGTGGCTGTAACGGCCGAGCACGTAGTTCTCCGGCGCGAGCGCGAGCTCCGTCGTCGCGCGGGATGAAATGTGACCGGCTCCATAGCGCACCAGCTTCTGCGCCTCCCAGCTGCTCCAAGCCACGCTCGCCGCCAGCAGCAGGAGGCTCCCCCGCCGCCAGCTGGGGCGGTCGGAAGCGAGCCGCCCCAAGGCAAGGAACGCCGCCGCCGCCGTGAGCGCCACCAACGGCGCCACCAGTCGATAGAGCATTGGCAGGGTGATCAAATAGGCGATGCCCGGCGGCGCAAAGCCGACGGCGAAATCACTCACCCACGGTGCGCCGAGCACGAGCAGGCTGAGGAAAAGGATGGCCGAGCCCAACAAGACCATCGCCAGGTCCCGCCTCCGCCACGCGATCACGAGGGCAACGACCGACAGCACCCAAAAGGCAAAGCCGGGTCCGCCGGCCTTGAAATCGACCATGCCCGCGGGATTGGGCAGCGGACGGAAAAGCTCGGACCGCAGGGCCACGTTTCCGGCCAGCGCCTTCACGGGCGCGAGATTCGCCGGCAAGTGCCCGCCGTGCGTGACCAAACCGGCGACCGCCGTCGCCAGCAGCATCGTCACGACGGCCCAACCCGCGAGCGCGGCCGCCCCCTCCGCGGTTCGCCAGTGACGCCCAATCGCCGCGCCGGCCACGAACAATGCGCTCCAGCCCACCGCCCAAGGCAACCACGCCGGGAGGGAAAGGCCGATCAGGGCCATCGCCGCCAGCCAGGCTCCGCCGCCTGCGAGATATTGGCGGCGCGCCAGCATCACCGCCCCGGCGACCAGGGTCACCATCCCGACGAGGAAAATCGCGCCCTGGCGCAGATCGACCCCGGGGCCGGCCGGCAGCTCGCTCATCCCGAGGAAATAATAAGCACTGAGCAGGACGAAGATGACCGCACCTCCCATCGCCGCCTTCCATTGCGCGACCGCGCGCGGCTCGAAGATGAAACGTCCCGTCTGCAAGGCCAGCGTGCAGATCACCGCGATCATCGCCAGCGGCGCGTGTGCCATCCACGCCAGCGCGAGACCGATGCCCAGCGGCAGATATCCCCGCCCGTCGGTGCCGTGCAAGGCGCGGACATTCCCGGCCACGATCCACGGCAGCGCCAGCAGCGCGGTGAACGTCATCTGCAGCTCGTAATAATACAGCGCGTGCAGGATGCCCGGGCAGGTCACGTACAGGATCGCCATCAGCACGGCGGACCAGCGCGACCAGCCCGCCGGTGGCCGGGGCCCCGGGCCGAGGTTGGCCAGTTCCGGCCAGGCCGCGTACAGGCCAAAGCCCGCGCCCAACGCCGCCAGGATCACCGCGAGATTCCGCACGGCGACAAACGACAGGGCCTGGGCCGTGGCCAGATCGGCGAGTCCCCCGAGCCACAAGCACAAGGGAGCCGAGCGAAAGAGGTTGACCGCGCCATTGAACGCGAACTCGCCCTGGCCGACGAAGACCGGGAAGAAGCCGGCGCGGGCCTGTTGTAGGAAATCGCTGAACATGCCCGTGTACCACCGGGCGTCCGTCCCGCCGAGTTGCAGGTCGGTGAAGAAAGGCCCCACCACGCCTGCGGTGGCAAGCCCGAGGAGGAGCATGCGTCCGGCCTCGGCCCGGCGGTTGACCCCGACGGCCTCGAGCCGGTCGAGCCGCCAGCGCCAGGCGCGCCAAAGGAAAAAGATGAAGGCGACGGCGTACGCGCCCTGACCAATCGTCCACGGCTGCTTCAACGCCGGCGTGACCAGCGCCAGCCAGGCCGCCGGCACGGCGAGTTCGAGCACCGTGGCCAGTCCGGCGCGCCCGCGTCCCCAGCGAGCCAGCACCGCGGCCGCCGCCCAGCCGGCGAGCATCACCACGAATCCACCGATCGTGACCTTCAGGTGCGCGAGCGCATCCATGGCGAACAGGAATCCTGCGGCCACGGCCAGCTCGGCCGCGATGTCGGCCGCCACCGTCCCCAACCCATTCCGCCGCGGCGCCGGGATCATCGCGCCGACGCCGGTGCGGCAAATACCCGCCGTTGCATGATGACGAAAGTGAGCGCCATCTGGCCGGCGTTTGCCACGCCCGCCGCGAGCCAGCCGACCAGGCCCAACAGGTCATGCGCCAGCCAGAAGATCCCATACTGCACCACGAAGGTGATCGCGACCATGACGAGGTACTCCGACACCTGGCGGGCTGTGTCCGTCCGGGCACAGCCGAAGGTCCACCATTTGTTCATGCTGTAGTGCAGGGCCAGGGCCGGGGGGTAGGCGATCAGGAACGCGGCGGTCGGGCTGACCCAGCGTCCGAGCAGCCAGTTCAGGCCCATGAAGAAAATCATGACCGTGGCGCCCACCACGGCGAAGCGCACGAGGCGCCGGACGAGTTCTGGCTTGAGCGTCATTCCCACAAGGGAAAGGCTGCGCGTCCATGCCTGACAAGCTGCAAAACCCGTTGCGCGTCGCCATCATCGGTTGCGGGCTCATCGGCCGCAAGCGCGCCGCCCGGCTGCCCGCCGGCGCGCTCGCGTACGCCTGCGACCTCGATGCAACCCGCGCGGCCGACTTGGCCAAGGGTTCACCCGGCTGCCGGAGCGTCACGGATTACCGGGCGATCCTCGCCGACCCGGCCGTCGATCTGGTCACGGTGTCGACACTCAACGCGTCGCTGGCGCCCATCTCGCTCGCCGCGGTTCGCGCCGGCAAGCACGTGCTCGTCGAGAAACCCGGCGCCCTGAACGCCGCGGAACTCCGCGAAGTCCAGGCCGCGGCGGCAACCACCGGCGCCCGGGTCCGCATCGGCTACAACCACCGCTACCATCCGGCGCTCCAGAAGGCGCGCGAGATCATCGATTCGGGCGTCCTCGGGCCGCTGATGTTCATGCGCGGCCGCTACGGCCATGGCGGACGCACGGGCTACGATCGCGAATGGCGCGCGGACCCGAAGCTGTCGGGCGGCGGCGAATTGATCGACCAGGGCGTGCACCTGATCGACCTCGCCGGCTGGTTCTTCGGCGACTTCGCCACCATCGAAGGGCATGCCACGACATCCTTCTGGGACATGAAGGTCGACGACAACGCCTTCCTTTCGCTGCGCACGGCGGCCGGCCAGACCGCGTGGCTGCACGTCAGCTGCACCGAATGGAAGAACCTTTTCTCCCTCGAGATCTATGGCCGCGTCGGGAAGCTCGCGCTCGACGGCCTCGGCGGCAGCTACGGTCCGGAACGGCTCGTCTACTACAAGATGCTGCCCCAGATGGGCCCGCCGGAAACCACCGGTTTTGAATTTCCCGCCGGCGATGCCTCGTGGGAGCTCGAGATGAACGACTTCCTGGCCGACATCCGCCTCGGTCGCGAGCCCCGCCCGGGCCTGCGCGAGGGCATCCGCACGCTCGAGATCGTGGAAATGATCTATCGGAGTAGCGGTTATCCGCGCCCGTAGTGTCTTTACCAGGCGGCGGCGGATTTTCCCCTTCCCGCCCCGCGCCAAACCCCATAGCACGCAGCATGATCATCACCCGTTCCCCCCTGCGGATCTCACTCGGCGGAGGTGGCACCGACCTGCCGTCGTATTACCGCGACCACACCGGATTCCTGGTGGCCGCCGCCATCGACAAGTACGTCTACATCACGCAGCACCGCACCTTCCAATCCGAGATCATCGTCAAGTATTCGAAGCTGGAGCGGGTCCAGGCCGTCGACCAGATCGAACACCCGATCGTCCGCGAAGCGCTCAAGCTCACCGGCGTCACCGACCCGCACATGGAGCTGACCTCGATGGCCGACATCCCCGGCGGCACCGGCCTGGGCTCGTCGGGCAGCTTCACCACCGCGCTGCTCAAGGCGCTGCATGCCCACAAGAAGAGCATCGTCTCGCCCGCCGAGCTGGCGGAGCAGGCCTGCGACATCGAGCTGAACAAGCTCGGCGAGCCCATCGGCAAGCAGGACCAGTACATCGCCGCCATCGGCGGCATCACCGCCTTCACCTTCCGCCCGGACGGCCGGGTCGAATACCGCCCGTGCAAGATCTCCGAGGAGACGCTGTTCAATCTTGAGGACAACCTGCTGCTGTTCTTCACCGGCTACTCCCGCAGCGCCTCGGCGATCCTCAAGGACCAGAACGAAAAGTCGAAGGCCAGCGACCAGGCGATGCTCGACAACCTGCATTTCACGAAGGAACTCGGCTACAAGTCGCTCGAATGCCTCGAAACCGACAACCTCGAGGAGTTCGCGCGGCTGATGGACGTCCACTGGCAGCGCAAGAAGGCGCGGAGCTCCGGCATGAGCAATCCGCGCATCAACGAGTGGTACGACCACGCGATGGCCCACGGCGCACTCGGCGGCAAGCTGATCGGCGCCGGCGGCGGCGGCTTCCTGATGTTCTACGCCGAGGAGAAGGCCCGGCTGCGGACGGTGATGCACCAGGCGGGGCTGCGCGAGGTGCGCTTCCGCTTCGACTGGGAGGGCACCAAGGTGGCGCTGCACAACGAGGGCGGCCTGCGCGACGCGCGGCCGGCGGCCGCCT
>DATJES010000049.1:0-107403 GCA_035496355.1 Lacunisphaera sp.
CTCACGACGCACCGCCTCCCGCACCTCGGCCGGGTTGTGATGCTCGGTCCGCCGAACCAAGGCAGCGAGGTCGTCGATCGCCTGCGCGACTGGTGGTTGTTTCGCCGGCTCAACGGGCCGACCGGCGCGCAGCTCGGCACCGGTCCGGATTCCGTCCCCCACCGGCTCGGGCCGGTGACCTATCCCGTCGGCGTGATCGCCGGCGACCGTTCCATCAATTGGATCAACAGCCTGCTCATTCCCGGTCCCGACGACGGCAAGGTCTCGGTCGCCCGCACCCGCATCGCCGGCATGACCGATCATCTCGTGCTGCCCAGCTCCCATCCTTTCCTCATGCGCGATCACACTGCGATCCGGCAGACCGCGTGCTTCTTGCGTCACGGCCGCTTCGACCGACCGTCGCGCTGGCCGACGCGGACGGAGGAAGCAGGCTCGACCTCGTGATGCGCCGTCCGTGCGCGCCGCCCCCACGACCTTTTCGCCATCGCCTTCCGCCCCGCTCCCGTGGCACACTCCGTCCTGGCGCTTTTTCCGATGAACGCTCCCAGACGATGGGTCGGTTCCGCCGGGGTCCTTGCCGGCAGTTGCGCTCTTGTACTGGGTGGCTGCGGCACTCCGGCCGCCGACGGCCCTCCGGCCATTTATGGCGGCCTGTCGCTGCCCCGCGACGTCGGGATCATCGGCCTCACCGTCGCCCGGCCCGCACCCGAGTTCGCCCTCGAGTTGCCCGAAACCAAGCTGGGCGCCGCCCGGTCCGTCGCCGCCGCCGGAGCGCGGGACATGGCTCGCGATCCGTATGCCGCGATGTTCTTTCCCTTCGGCTATGTCCTGGGCGGCGTGGTAGGCGGGTTGCTCGGCGTCAGCGAAGGCGATTTGCAGGCCGCCACGCGGTCGATCTCGGCTGCGGTCCAGTCCTGCCCGGTCGACACGCGCATCGCGCAGATGGTCCTCGACCGGCTCGAAGCCGATCACCCGGGAAGGATTCGCCGGCTGGCGGACAACGTCTCGCTGGAGCCCGGAGCCGTCCATGGTCGCATGCGCCACGACGACCGCCATCGCGTGAGCTGGACGAGACCGCCGCCGCCACCCCATCCCCTGGCGGGCACCGGCATCGACGTCGTGGTGGGTTTGCGCGTGACCAACCTGGGCTTTCGGGCCCGCACCGACCCGCGAATCCACTCGAGCGGGGACATGGAAAAGATCAACCCGACGCTCGCGCTCGTCATCTCCGCCGATATCGTCGCGGTGCAGGTCCGCGACTGGGCTGACGCCGGCGGATCGACCTTCCGGTACGAGAGTCCGCCGCGCACCTTCACCGCTTGGGCTGACGACAACGCCCGGCCGCTGCGCCAGGAGCTGGAAACCGCGCTGCGGGAGATTCAGCGGCAAATTGCCCGTCAATTCGCCGGCCCGCGCGCGAAACTGCCGGAGATCGGGACTTGATCAGCCGGGGGAGGGACCAGCCGAGGTGAAATGATTGTCGCATCGCCGCGCCGGGCGATCCACGGTCCCGGCGATGGCCGATTCACTCCTGATCAACCTCATCCGGCTCGCCGGGGCGTTTCATTTCGTGACGCTGGTGCTGGCGTGCTTCACACCGATTCCGCCGGACTGGGAGGCGAGCCTCGAGCGGCTCCCGCCCATGCACCGCCGCTTTGCGCACGCGCAGAACTTTTCCATCGGGGCCATGATCGCGGTACTTGGGCTCTTCTCGCTGTGCTTCGCTCACGAACTCGCTGCCGGCTCGCCGCTCGCGCGCGCGATCTGCGCGGTCACGGCATTCTTTTGGGGCGGCCGGTTTTGCCTGTTGCCGTGGCTGCGGGTTGGTCCGGCGCTGACCACGCCGCGACTGCGATTCGGCTACCGGCTTCTGCAGGTGGAGTGCGTGGTGTATGCCGTGGCTTACGCGGGACTGGCGGTCCGATCGCACTAACTGAACGAAAGCGCGGGACTGACCCCCGTCCGCTTCCTGAGCGCGCCTGGGTCGACGCACTCCACCTCGCCCGCCGCCCGCTCTCGACATCCCGCGGCGCACGGGCAGTCTCGCCGCCATGAAAATCCTCCGTGCCCTTGCCCCCGCCTTGGGCCTCGCGGTCGCCGTTCTCGCTCAGACTCCCCGCCCGGCGCCCGGAGCCGCGCTCGACCTCATCACGACCCAGCCCAATTTCGACCAGTGGGTCGACACCTTCTGCGACGAGTGGATGCGCGCCAATCCCACGCTCGCCACGCAGGCCCAGTACTTCACCGGCGCCACGCAGGACGCGCTCGACCGCAAGTTCACCTCCATCGCGAGCGGCGCGCGGGCGGCGCGCGTCGAGATCGCGCGCCGCGGGCTGGCCGACCTGGCCCGATTCGATGCGCGCCGCCTCACCAGCGACCAGCGCATCTCGGCCGCCGTTCTCCAGTGGCAGCTGCAGGAGGTGGCCGAGGCCGAGGCCTTCCAGGATTACGATTTTGTCTTCAACCAGTTCAGTGGCCTCCACGTGCGGCTGGTCAACTTCCTCAGCCAGACGCATCCGATCCGCAACCGTCGCGACATCGAGAACTACCTTGCCCGTCTCGAGCTCGTCGCCGGCGAGATGGACGAGGGTGTCGCGCAGGCCAAGGACGCCGGCGCCCGTGGCTTCCTCATGCCGCGGTTCATCCTCACCGCCGTGCTCGGGCAGTTTGACCGTTTCCTGGCCGGCAATCCGGCCCGGAACGTCCTTGTCCAGTCCCTCGACGAACGCGCCACGAAGGTTCCCGGCCTCCCGGCCGCGGATCGGGCGGCGTTCGTCGCCGCCGCTGCCAGAACCGTGGCCGCATCCATCGTCCCCGCCTTTCGTCGCGCCGACGAACTGCTGCGGGCCCAGCTGCCGCTGGCGACGGATGACGCCGGCATCTGGCGGCTGCCGGGCGGGGACCGCGCCTATGCCCACGCCCTGCACCAGCTCACCACGACCGATTACACCGCCGACCAGATTCATGCGATCGGACTCCGGGAGGTCGCGCGCATCGAGGCGGAGATGGATGGTTATCTCAAACAGCTCGGCTACACCAACGGCACCATCAAGGAGCGCATGGAAAAACTCGAGGTGGACTCGCAGCCCCCCGCGACCCCCGACCCGCGCCCGATGCTGCTGCAACGTTACACGGATATCCTGGCCGATGCGCAAAGGCGCGCCGCGCTGCTGTTCGACCTGCGCCCGCAGGCTCCCGTCGTCGTGATGCGCGAGCCGCCGTTCACCGAGAAGACCGCCGCGGCGCACTATACGCCACCGGCCCGCGACGGCTCGCGTCCCGGCATTTTCTGGGCGCCGCTGCCCGGCCCCGCCTTCGAGATGACGGAGATGCGCACCCTGGTGTATCACGAGGCGGTGCCGGGTCATCATTTCCAGATCGCGCTGCAGCAGGAGGAGACGGGCCTGCCGCGCTTCCGTCGCGACCGCCTGTTCGGTTTCATCTCGGCCCATGGCGAAGGCTGGGCGCTTTACGCCGAGCACCTCGCGGCCGAGTCGGGCTGGTACGAAGGCGACCTCAAGGGCCACCTCGGCCAGTTGAATGATGAACTCTTTCGCGCGCGCCGGCTCGTCGTCGACACCGGCCTGCACGCGCTGCGCTGGACGCGGCAGCAGGCGATCGACTACGGCATTCGGCCCGCCGAGGTCGACCGCTATGTCGTGTGGCCCGGCCAGGCCTGTTCCTACAAGATCGGCATGTTGAAGATCGTCGAGCTGCGCGCGAAGGCAAAGGCGGCGCTCGGCCCGAAATTCTCGCTGAAGGAGTTCCACAACGTCGTGCTCCGCACCGGCACCGTTCCGCTTGCGGTCCTCGAGCAGGTGATCGACGACTGGATCGCGTCCCAGCGGCCCGCATGAGCGATCTCGCCCCGGATCTCGACGCCTACTGCGCGCGCATCGGTTATGCCGGTCCGCGCGAGCCCACGCTCGCCTTGCTGCATGCCCTGACGCTGCACCACGCAACCTCGATCCCGTTCGAGAACCTCGACGTGCTGCTCGGCCGGCCGATCCGGCTCGAGCCCGCCGCGCTCTTCCGGAAGCTCGTCGTCGACCGACGCGGCGGGTACTGTTTCGAGCAGAACAATCTCTTCCTGCTCATCCTGCGCGCGCTCGGTTTCCGGGTGACGCCCATCGGCGCCCGCGTGCGTTTCCAGATTCCGCGCGAGGTGATGCCAGCGCGCACGCACTTGTTCCTGCGCGTCCACCTGTCGGACGGCGACTGGCTGACCGACGTCGGCCTCGGCGGCACCTCGCTCACCGGCGCGATTCCGCTCGAGTTCGATCGCGAGCACCCGACGCCACATGAGACCCGCCGCCTGGTGCGCGAGGACGGGCGGATGTTTCATCAATTCTGGACCGGGACCGAGTGGGCGGACCTGTGCGAGTTCACCTTCGATACCATGCATCCCATCGACTGCGAGCTGGCCAACTGGTGGACGAGCGCCAGCCCGGCCTCGCATTTCAAGACCGGCGTCATCGTCGGCCGGGCCGGCCGCGACGGCACGCGCAAGGGGATTCGCGCCGGCCAGTTCACACATCGCCGCGGTCCCGACGTGCTGCAGCAAATCCCGGTGACATCGGACAACCTGCCGGCGCTTCTCGCCGAGCATTTTGACCTGCACCTGCCCGCGGGTTTGCGTCTGGAACCCGTCGCCGGCCGCTAGCCCAAGTTGGGCCGCGGAAGCTTTCCGTCTCCCCGGCCGGGGGAGCGTTTTGTGCAATTTTCTGAGCGGCCCGGAATCTTTACGCCCGCCGAGGGGATTGGTTCAGAGTGGGTTTGCGGATCGGCCCGCGGGCCCCCGCACCCACCACCTAACCCCCCTCCAGGATATGAATCAGCTGCGCCCTATTCGTTTCGTCGCGTCCCGGCCAGCCGGCCGTCGACTGCCGGGCCTCCTCACGGCCCTCGCCCTCCTCGCGTTTCCCGCCATCCGCGGCTGGGCCCAAACCGCCCCTGCCGCCAAGGACGTCGTGACCCTGCCGACCTTCACCATCACGGAGTCGCCGGCCAACCCGTACGTCTCCAAGCAGGCGCTCTCGGCCTCGCGCATCGCGATGGATATTCAGGACATCCCCCAGTCGGTCGCGGTCGTGACCGGCGACTTCCTGAGGGATTCGCTGAGCAATCGCATGCTCGATGCGGCCAAATACATCACGCCCGTGACCGAATCTTCCCTGCCCACCGGTGGTGATCGCTACAACATGCGCGGATTCCAAACCTCGCACGAATTCATCGATGGCATGGAGATCTCCGGCGCCGACGGCTACAGCATGAGCCTGGCCCCCTACAACATCGACCGCATCGAGATCATCAAGGGACCGAACGCCATTCTCGTGCCCGGTGGCGCCCCGGGCGGTCAGTTCAACCCGATCACCAAATCGCCGATCATGAAGGATCAGCAATCGCTCACGCTCAACGTTTCCCAGTATGTGGGCAATGACGTCAGCGTGGACACCAACCGGATCCTTTCCCAGGAGAAGGGCATCGCCGGCCGCACCGTGATCGCCTATTGGAACAACGGCGGCTACTCCGACCGGTCGTTCCGCAAGGGCTGGATGTTTGCCCCCTCGGTGAGCTGGCTGCTTTCGCCGGACCACAAGCTGGTGGTCAAGGCCGAGATCATGCGCAACAAGGAGACCAACGGCGTCTTCATCCCCCTCGATCCCGCCAGCATGGGCGCCCACTACGCCCAGGTGGCCCGGGGCCTGCCGCGCGACTGGTCGTTCGGCAACAGCAACGACTTCCGCGACCGCCAGACCGAGCGTCTCACCCTTGAGCTGCAGTCGACCCTGAGCTCCCACATCACTTCGCGGCTTATGGTGACGGCGGATCACGTCCTGCGCGAGGACCAGGGCGGCACCAATGCCTCGATCTCCGGCGCGGGCGGCGGGAGCATCAACCCCTTCACCGGCATCTACGAACCCGGCGTCAACTGGAATACCGCGGCCTACAATGCCGGCTCCGTCAGCGCGCCGACCGCCACCGCCGCGCCCGTGACCGATCCCTCCTCGTGGACTTTTGTCCGCAGCAATGGCTCCGACCACCTCTATTACAGCGAAGCTCATCTGCGCAACGACTACGCCGGCAAATTCGAGGGCAATGGCTGGACGTCCACGACCATCGCCGGCCTCGCGGCCAACGCCTCGAAGGTCCACTGGAAAACCTATGCCAACCAGGCGCGCCCGTCGGTGCCCGACACGGCGGCGGGTTTGGCCGCGATCACCTTTCCTGATCGCATCTACGCCGATCCCGCCACCGTCAACAACAAGACCGGCAAGCAAACCGACCTGCAGGTCTATGCCTACGAGAACGCCGCATTTTTCAATGGCATGCTCCAGCTGTCGGGTGGCCTGTCGCGCTATTACGGCACGCTCACCCGCACTGACACGACCGGCGTCGGCGCCATCGCCCAGCCGTCATTCAGCATCGACACCCTGGCCAAGAGCTACGGCGTGCTCGTCAAGCCCATCCCCAATGTCTCCGTCTTTTGGAGTCGCAACGACTCGGGCGAGAGCCTGCCGGGCTCTCTCTCCGCCGGCGGCATTGCCTCGAGCTTCCAGCCGCAAAACGGCACCCAGGACGAATATGGCGTCAAGTCCAACTGGCTGCAGGGCCGGCTGACCGCCTCCTTCGTCTATTTCGACATCGCGCAGACCAACCAGCAGGTTCCCAACAGCGACTGGTACCTCGATCCCACCAAGCCGAAGGACCTCTTCCTCGACATCACGTCGAAGGGCTGGGAGGTCGAGGGCAGCTACGCCCTCGGCCAGAACCTCACGATTGTCGGAAACTACTCCCGTTACAAGGCCCGGCAGGCGCTGGGCACCCGCCTCCGAGGCGTGCCGGATGAAACCTGGGGCGTGTACGCCGAATACCGGTTCAACGAGGGCAGCCTCTCCGGCTTCGGCGCGAACATCGGCGTCGATTTCCGCAGCGACGCCGCCGGCCAGAATGCGGCGGGCTACACCACCACGCGTCCCCTCCCCAACGGAACCCTGGTGCCCAACCAGCCCAATGCCCTGTATGACGGCCGCACCCTGGCCAATGTCGGCCTTTCCTACCGGGCGCGGAATTGGACCGCCCGACTGCAGGTCGCCAATGTCACCGACGAGAAGTACATCGCCGCCGTCCTGAACACGTCGTCCATCATGGTGGGTGAACCGCGGTCCCTCCGGGGTTCGTTTACCTACAGCTTCTGATTCGAAGCACCCGGAGGTTTCGGGGCCGGCTCCCGCCCGCGTGCCGGCCTCTTCTTTTGTGGGCGCCTGGCGCTGGAGCGGGGCGCGAATCTTACTGGCAGAATTCGGCGGGATTGGCCCGGTTCGGGGCGTCGGCCAGCTTCGGCCCGCTTCACCCCACCCACGTCCGGATGCTGCGTTACTTCGCCCAAGGTCCGATCCTTTGGAATAGTCCGATGCGCTGCAATACGCGCACCAATTGGGAGTTTTATGCCGTGATCCGCGGCCGTTGCGCGCCGGTGTTCCGCGATGGCGAAAAGCCCGTGCTGCAGCAACGGACGCTGTGGGTCTTCGCGCCCGAATGCGGTCATGCCTGGGTGGACGACCGCCGGAACAAGTATCACCGGATTTCGATGCATTTCGGCAGCGTGCCCTATCCGCTCGACGAGGTTGTGCGGCGCCGGGGCTGGATCGAACACCCGCTGCAGGACGCCGAGATCGTGCAACTCGAGACCATCGCGGCCGAGATCGAGCCCCACTACCGGAATCCGCACCCGCTCAGCCCGCTGTTGTTCGAGCGCCGGCTGATGGATCTCGCCCTGCTCGCCCTGTCCGGCACCGATGCCGCCCTGCGGCCCGCCCTGCCCGAACTCGCCAATTTCAAGGTGGAGAACGCCCTCACCTGGTACGCGGCCAACCTGGCCCAGCGCCCGTCGGTCAAGCAGGTGGCGGACGCCGTCCATGTCTCCACGAGCCACCTGCGCCGCCTCTTCTGGCAGGTGCGTGGAACCAGTCCGAAGGTGGCCTTCCAGCGCATCCGGCTCGAGAAAGCGAAGGAGCTGATGAGCCGCTCCGCGCTTACGCTCGAGGATGTCGCCCGCCATTGCGGCTTCGCCAACTCCAGCCACCTGTGCCGCGAATATCGCGCGTTCCATGACTTCACGCCGACCCACTGGCGCAAGCACCTCATTCATCGTTTCAGCAAGCCGTTCCCGCCCGGGGTGACGTTCACCCGGAACTTCAGCGCCCGGCCCTATGAGCGGCTGATGCCCGCCTGAGCCGGCAGGCGGGTGACGCCATTTGAACCCGGCGCGGCGCCTTCGCGGCCCGCCGGCGCGGGCGAGATCTTATTTCAAGAGCGGCGACAAGCCGACGATGAGGCCGATGACGCCGCCGTAGGCGACGTGGCCCGCGAAGTGGCTCAGGCCGACGAGCAGGTCCGCCTCCTTGAACTCCTCGAGCGGATGGTGGTCGGCCACGACCCAGACCAGCATCAGGCTGACGATGATGCCGTGCAGCGCCCCCACCGCCAGCCCGGTCACCAGCGACAGCGGCAGTCGTGTGTAGCCCAGCGTCACCAGCAGCAGCGTATAAACCAGGGCGAACCCGATCGCGGCCGTCGCATGGACGGCCAGGCCGACCCGGTAGGCGTTGGCCCGGGTTCCCGTCAGCAGGCTGCCGAGTGCCAGAACCATGTCGCCCCGGGGCAATCCGGCCCGGGCGATCAACCACATGCTTCCTTCCATCGCCATCCCGCCCAGCACGCCCGCGACGAGCGCGGTGCCGAGGTAGCGGACAACAAACATCGCGACATTCATGGTGCCTCCGTGGATGAGGTTGGCCTGGCGGCGCGTCGTGGCGGCTCGCCGCCGATCCGTCGGTACGATACGCCCGGCCGGCCGGAATTGCCACCGAATGTTTTGGTCCCTCCGGCCCAGTAAGTTCTGGCCTTGGCCGCCGCCGCGCGCGATGGTCGCGGCGACATGAATCCGTTCGCCCTGCTTGCGCCGGTCTTCCTGGTCTTCGAGCTTGCACAGCTTGTCGTCAGCGAGCGCTACATGGGCATCAAGCAGATCCGGGTGAACGCCGATCCGCGCGAGCTGCCGATGTCGGAAGGCCTCGCGGCAGGCTGGAGCCTCGGGCTGTGCCTCTACGTGCCGTGGATGCTGACGCTGCTGCTGCACCCGGTCGGCCGCGCGCAGGGCGTGATCCTGTTTCTCACGACGCTGGCCGGCTACGCCGTGCGCAGCACCTGCGGCATCAAATGGGTGCTGGTCGTCCTGACCTTCGAGGGCTCCATCCGCATCGGCATGCTCCTGTCGCTGCTGGCCGCGACCTGGCGCCACCTGGCGCATTGAACGGTGGAACCCGCACTCCGTGCCGGTTGACCAGGCCCGCACGGCGGGCGGGCTCCGCCAGCGCGGCGGCTGCGCCCGCACGCCTCCCTACCCGCGCGGCCCCGGCCCGTCGTCCGGCGCGGAAGCGGCAAAGAATTCCTGCGCCGCCGCGATCATCCGCCCGTACTGGCCGTAATCGCCGGCCCAGGAATTCGGGACGCACAGGCGCTTGATGATGCCGCGGCCCACGCGATCCGGCGCCTCGGCATCCGGGCCCAGCTCCAGCGAGAATTTCGGGTCGTGCGTGTGGATGACGTAGTGCCGGCCGCCGCCCCGGCGCTCCCGGTCGATCCGGACGAAATGGGGAAAGTTCATCGCCTGTGCCGGCAGTCTGGCCGCCACCGCGCGCGCCTCAAGCCCCGACTGCGGCCGCCGTGCGGGTTTAGCCTTGAGAAAGGTGCTGCCGGGGCAGAAAAGAAGCGTGCGCGCGACCCGCCTATGAACCTGGAACCTGCCCCTCGCCTGAATAAACTTCCGTTCTTTCTGACTGCCACCGGCTGTGTCATCGTGGTCCTGCTGATCGGCCTTTTTGCCCCGAACAAGTTCTCGCCGCTGCCTTTCCTTACTTCGGTCGGTTTTCTGATCGTCAGCATCACGGCGATCATGATCCCCATCCTGATCGACTACGCCGCCGACTCCGCCGAATACGTCCAGCAGGAGCGGGCGCGGGTCGCCGACCAGGTGCAGCGCCTGCATGCCGCGGCCGAGAGCCTCGCCCGGGCCGCCGCCCAGATCAAGTCGGTCGAGGAAGCCGTCCACAAGACCGCGCACACGGCCGAAAATTTGCCCTACCGCATGCAGGAGAAGCTCGCCGAGTTCAACGAGGCGCTGGCTGGCAAGGAAGAGAACGACCGCGAGGCGCTCGAGCAGGAACTGGCCGAGCTGCGCGCCGCCAATAGCGAACAGCTCAAGGCCGTCGCCGACAAGATCCAGAAGGCCGCCGCGGATTGGAGCGCCTTGGAAGCCGCCGCCCGCAAGCACCTCGCCGCCGCGCAGGACGCCGCCGCCAAGGTGCAGGCCGCAGGGCAGGACGGCGCGGCGAAATTCGAGACGCGCCTGGCCGATGCCCTGGCCAAGCTCGACGCCAAGCTCGCCAGTCTCGCCACCGCCGCATCCGCTCCTGTCGCGCCAATCGCCGACGGTGGTCACCAGCCGCCTCCTCCGCCCGAATCGCCGGCGCCAATCGTCGAATCCGTTTCCGTGGTCGAGTCCGCTGCCGCCACTCCGGAGGCACCGGCACCGGCGGAGGAGCCCAAGCCGAGGAAACCGCGCGCGCCCCGCAAGCCCAAGCCCGAGGAGCCGGCCGCGGCCGCCGCGCCCGAGACCGCATCGGGCGAGCCGGTGGTGCCGGACGCACCGGCAGTCACCAGCTCCACGGACGAGGCGACCGGCAGCGCGGAGCCGGCTGCATCCTCCGACGGCGCCACCCGCCTGCTGGCAACCGCCTATATCGGCATCGGCAACAAGCTTTACATCCGCGGCGACGGCCCGGGCCTGAGCTGGGACAAAGGCGTGCCCATGCAGTTCGTCTCGATCGGGAAGTGGGGTTGGGCCACGCATGACGCGACGGCGCCGGTGGCGTGCAAGCTCTACAAGAACGACGAGACCGCGGCGTTGTCCGGCGAAATCCGGCTCGAGCCCGGCAAGCACGTCGAAATCACCGCGCTGTTCTGAACGCCGGCAATCCCGGTGGAGGCGGGACGCCCTCGTCCCGCGGCCTTTCATCGCCGATGAACCTTCAATAGTGCGGCGGGCGTTCTTCGTCCGACCCTGCCGCCCCTTCGCCGGACTCGCCGCCCGCGACCTGCGCGCGCAACCCCAGCACCTCGCGACGCAGCCGCGCCAGTTCGTCGCCGAGTTCCAGCATGGCCTGGTCCTGCTGCGTGACATGCCGCTGGAGGTGCGCATAGCGTTCTTCCAGCAGGGTCAGCCGTTCGGCATCGGTCATGCGCCACATAATGCGCATTGCGGCAGCGCACTCAAATCCTAGTTTGCCGACACACTGATGACACGACTGGTCGCCTCCCTGATTCTCTTCTTGGCCATGCTGGCCGCCGCCCCGGCGGTGCCGGTGGACCATCGCCTGCTCCTTCTCGTTTCGATCGATGCCTTCCGCTGGGATTACCTGCAAAAGTACGAGGCGCCGACGCTGAACCAGCTCGCGCACGACGGGGTGCATGCCGTGCGCCTCACGCCTTCCTATCCCTCGAAGACGTTCCCCAACCACTTCACCCTCGTGACCGGCCTGCGTCCCGAGCATCACGGCATCGTCTCCAACTATTTCTACGACCCGGAACTGAAGGCTTCCTTCAACAAGCCGAACCCGGCGGACAACACCGACCCGCGCTGGTGGCAGGAGGGCGAGCCCGTGTGGATCACCGCCGAA
The DNA here is from genome assembly GCA_035496355.1 of Lacunisphaera sp. GTDB lineage: Bacteria > Verrucomicrobiota > Verrucomicrobiia > Opitutales > Opitutaceae > Lacunisphaera. Next base: position 11,742 of record DATJES010000049.1, read on the forward strand.
AAGCAGGGTCTGCGCACCGCCTGCATGTTCTGGCCGGGAGACGAGGCCGAGATTCACGGCGCGCGCCCCACGCACTACCTCAATTATGACCGGCACCACGACTCGGCGGCCCGCGTCGACCAGATCCTCGCGTGGCTGGCCGCGCCGGCCGCCGCGCCGCTGCGCTTCTGCGCCCTCTACCTCGAGCCGGTCGACAACGCCGGCCACCGGTTCGGCCCGGACGATCCGCGCACCGGCGCCGCGGTCAAGGAGGCCGACACTGCCGTGGCGCGGCTGCTCGCCGGCCTCGACCGGCTGGGCTTGCGCGACCGCACCGACCTCATCGTCGTTTCCGACCACGGGCTCGCCACGCAGAGCGCCGACCAGGTGATCTTCCTCGACGACCTCATGGACCTCTCGCATGTCCGGGTGGAATCCACCGGGCCCAATGGCGGCGTGAGCCCGCTGCACGGCAGCGCCGCCGACCTCGCCGCCACGATCCGGGCCAAGGCGCCGCCGCAGCTCCATGTTTACCTGCGCAACGAGGTGCCGGCGCGATACCACTATCGCGACAACCCCCGCATCCCGGCGGTCGTCCTGGATTGCGACGAGCATTGGAACATCGAGTTGCGGGCGACCGTGGAAAAATATGCCGGGCACCTGGATCGCGGCAACCATGGCTGGGATCCCGCCCTGCCGAGCATGGGCGCAATCCTCATCGCCCAAGGGCCGGATTTCCGCCGTGGCATCGAGCTGCCCGCCGTCGACAACATCCAGCTCTACAATCTGCTTTGCGCCACGCTCGGACTGAAGCCCGCGCCGAACGATGGCGATGATACGCTCGTTCGCGCCGTGCTGGCTCGATGATCTCGTGGTGCGCACGCTTGGTGTTGACGGCGGCATGCGTCCTGGCCGCCTCCGGTCCGGCGGTAGCAGCGCGCAGGGCCGACGACGTCGTGATCCTGGTGTCGATCGACGGCTTCCGCTGGGATTACCTCCAGCAGTATCCCGCCGAGACGCCCACGCTCCGCGCGCTGGCGGCGGAGGGGGTCCACGCGACCCGGATGACGTCGTGCTTCCCGACGAAGACCTTTCCCAACCACTACTCGATCGCGACCGGCCTCTATCCCGCCCACCACGGGATCATCGACAACTGGTTCTACGATCCTGGCCTCGGCGAGACCTTCGGCATGAGCAAGGCGGCGAGCAACACCGAGGCCCGCTGGTGGGGCGGCGAGCCCATCTGGATCACGGCCGAGCGCCAGGGGGTGCGCGCCGCCTGTTATTTCTGGCCGGGATCCGAGGCCGGGCACGACGGCCGCCGTCCGACTTTCAGCCGGGCCTTCGACAAAAAGATCTCATCCGAGGCGCGCGTGGTCGGCCTGCTGGCGTGGCTCGCCCTTCCGGCCGCGGAGCGCCCGCGGTTGTGCACGCTCTATTTCAACGTCGTCGACGACGCCGGGCATGACTTCGGTCCCGCCGCGCCGGAAACCGCCGCGGCGGTGCGCGAGACGGACGGCGCTGTCGCACGGTTGCGGGACGGACTCGCCCGCCTCGGCCTGCGCGATTGCACCGATCTCGTCATCATCTCCGACCATGGCATGTCGGAGCAGAGCCCGGAGCAGGTCATCTTCCTCGACGATCTCGTCGACCTGGCGCGGGTGCGCGTCGACAGCTCCGGCCCGGTCGGCGGACTGCGCCCCCTGCCCGGCACGGGCACGGCCGCCGAGCTGGCTCGTCAAATCAAGGCGAAGGCGCCGCCGCATTTGCACGTCTGGTTGCGGGACGAGACCCCGGCCCGTTTTCACTTCCGCGGCAATCCCCGGATTCCAGATGTCGTCCTGCTGGCCGACGAACACTGGAATTTCGAGGTGAAGAAGAACTGGGCGAAGCGTCGGGAAAATTACCACAAGGCCAACCATGGCTGGGACCCGGCCACGCCCAACATGGGCGCGCTGTTCATTGCCCACGGACCGGCGTTCCGTCGCGGCGTCGAGATTCCCGACGTGCCCAATATCGACGTCTATAACCTGCTGTGCGCCACCCTCGGCCTTCAGCCCGCGCCGAACGATGGCGATGACGCACTCGTTCGCGCCGCGCTGGCGCGCTGACGTGCCCGGCTCGATCCGTTTCCGCGGCTTTCAGCCCAGCAAGGCCCTCAGCTCGTCCTCCGTGCGCACGGGAGGACGGCACACCATGCCCTCGCAAAGGTAGGCGATTGCGTCGCCTGCCGGCGCCTTCAGGTCCGCCAGGTAAGGCCGCCGGGTTGCCAGCCACTGTTGGCCGGTGCCGCCATCCGCGTGGAGGATGGAACGGCGCGGACCGGGCCGCTCGTGCAGAACCCGGACCAGCCGCCGGAACGCCGCGCCGGACGGATGGCCGGCCAGCACGACCGTGCGCGGGTCGGCCAGTGCGAGTTCCACCGCGCAAAGCAGCTGCGGCAGCGCTTGCGGGGCCCGCCGCCATTGCGGCCGCAATGCGGCGATCGTCCGTTGCGCCTTTTCCCGCGCGCCGGGTGTGCCCAACATCCAGTCGAGCCGGACCAGGTTCGAAACCGCGACCGAATTCGCGGCGGGCTCGGCACCGTCGTAATCCTCCTTCAAACGCACGATCACCGCGGGATCGTCGCCGCGGGAGTTGAAGTAACCTCCGCCGGCCTCGTCCCAAAACAGTTCGTCCATGCGCGCCTGCAGCTGCTCCGCCCACTGCAGCCAGCGGATCTCGAAGCCGGCCTCGTACAGGTCGAGCAGCCCCTGGATCAGGCCGGCGTAATCCTCGGCGAAGCCCGGCACCGCACCGCGACGGCCGCGCCAGCTGCGGTGAAGTGTGCGCGAGGCCGCGTCGTACAGTTCGCGCTCGAGAAAGGCCGCTGCGCGGGCCGCGGCGTCGAGGTGCGCCGGCTCGCCGAGCACCTGCGCGGCCCGGGCCAGCGCCGAGATCATCAGCCCGTTCCACGCCGTGATGACCTTGTCGTCGCGGTGCGGGCGCGGGCGCTGCGCGCGCGCTGCGCGCAGGCGGGCGAGGCAGCCGAGCAATTTCTCTCCGGCCGCCTCGGTCTCCAGGCCGAAGTTCCGCGCCGTCACCGCCAGCGAATGCTGCTGCATGAGGATGTTCTTGCCCACGAATTCGCCCTGGGGGTCGTGCGCGACGTTGCCTTCCTCCTTCACGCCGAAATGCGCACAAAAGAATTCCGCGTCGGTCGGTGGCGGGGGGCCCGCGCCCCGCGGAAGCGCGGCCGCGACGGTTGAAGCCGACCCGCCCGCTCGATCGCGCAGGACCGCCTCGATCTCCGCCTTCGTCCAAACGTAGAACGCGCCCTCGGCGTGGGTCACACCCTGGTTACCTGCTCCTTGTTCCCTGTCACTTCGCGCCGCCTCGGGCGGCGCACTATCCGCATCCTCCGCCGAGAAAAAGCCGCCCTCCGGGCTCGTCAGCTCGCGCGCCACGTAGGCGAACAAGTCCCGCGCCACCCACGCGTAGGTCTCTCGGCCCGTGGCCTGGCGCGCCTCCAGCAGGTTCACCGCGATCTGCGCCTGGTCATAGAGCATCTTCTCGAAGTGCGGCACGAACCAGCGCTCGTCGACGGAGTAGCGGTGGAAGCCGCCGCCCACGTGGTCTTGGATCCCGCCCTCCGCCATCCGTTGCAGGGTGTGCGCCGCCAGGCGCACCGCGTCCGCGCCGGCCGGCGTGTCGAGCCCCTGCAGGACGGCGGCGCGAAACAGGAAGTTGATCACGGAGGCGCGCGGGAATTTGGGCGCGCCGCCGAAGCCGCCCCAGGTCTCGTCGAAGGTCTCGTAGAAATATTGATGGCATCGCTCGAACGACGCACCGGCGGCTTCGTGCAGCTCCGCCGTGTCGTCCTTGATCTCCCGCGCCCCGCCCTCGAGCGCATGGCGGCGCAGCGCCTGCAGGACCTCCTCGGCGCCGTGCTCGAGCTTCGCCCGGTCGTTCGCCCAATGGCGCGCGATGGTCTGGAGCAGCGTCAGGAATCCCGGCCGGCTGTGGCGGTCCTCGGGCGGGAAATAAGTGCCGCCGAAAAATGGCTTCAGGTCGGGCGTCAGCCAGACGCTCATCGGCCAGCCGCCGTGGCCGGTGGTCTGCTGCACGTACGTCATGTAAACCCGGTCAATGTCCGGCCGTTCTTCGCGGTCGAGCTTCACGGGCACGAAATCGCGGTTGAGCACCGCGGCGATCGCGGGGTGCTCGAACGACTCGTGGGCCATGACATGGCACCAATGGCAGGTGGAGTAGCCGATGCTCAGGAAGATGGGTTTCTGCTCCGCGCGCGCGCGGGCGAACGCTTCCGCCCCCCAGGGGAACCAGTCGACGGGATTGTCCGCGTGCTGGCGCAGGTAGGGCGAAGGCTCGGCGGCAAGGCGGTTCGGCATCCGCGCAATCTCACCGCGCCGTCGCTTGCAGTCAACCGGCCCGCCGTGTATTTCCTTCCGCCATGTCCACCCAACGCGTCATCGTCACCGGCGGCAGCGGCAAGGCCGGCCACTGGATTGTGCGGCACTTCGTCGAGCAGGGTTACGACGTCACGAACGTCGACACCCGCCGCCCGGCGGTCCCCCAGTGCCGCACCATCGTCGCCGACCTCACGCAACTCGGGCAGGCCGTCGCCGCGCTTTCGCCCCATGGCACCGGCAGCCGGGTTCCGTTCGATGGCGTCGTGCACATGGCCGCCATCCCACGGGCGCACGAGAACCCCAACGACGAGATCTTCCGGATCAACAGCCTCACCACCTACAATGTCCTCGAGGCCTGCGGCCTGCTCGGGATCAAGCGCGCGGTCGTCGCCTCGAGCGAGTCGTCGTATGGGATTTGCTTCGCCGACCGATTCTTCGAGCCGAAGTACCTGCCGATCGACGAGGCCCACCCGCAATTGCCGGAGGACACCTATGGCCTGACCAAGGTCGTCAACGAGGTCACGGCCGCGATGTTCCACCGGCGCGATGGCACGCAGATCATCTCGTTTCGCATCGGCAACGTCGTGTGCCCCGAGGACTACGCGGGAATCAAGGCGCGTTTCGATCACCCCGAGGATCGCCAGCGCATCCTCTGGTCCTACATCGACTCGCGCGACCTTGCCGCCGGCTGCCGCCTCGCGCTCGAAAAGGACGGCCTCGGCTGCGAGCCGGTCATCATCGCGGCCGACGACACCTCGTCGAACCTGCCGAGCATGGAACTGGTCCGGCGCTTCCTGCCGGGGGTGAAGGACTTCCGGTCGCCGCTCTCCGGCCGCCGCGCGCTGATTTCCAATGCGCGCCTGAAACAGCTGCTCGACTGGAAACAGGAGCATTTCTTCCCGCTCTAACCCGGCGGGTTTTGGGTTGCCCACGGGTCGATCTGACGGCGTGATGGCCGGCCGCAGGCTTTCCACGCATGCCTGACACCACGCGCCCGATCTTTCCCGCCGCGCTTTTGCGCATTTCTTTCTGGCAGCTGCAACTGGCCGGCTGGACCGGTTTCATGCTGCTCTCGCTGCCGCTGAAATGGGTGGTCTATGGCTCCCTGCCCGCGGCGCTGCAGGTCACGGCCTACCAGCTGCCGCTGAGCCTCGCGCTCACCGGCATGTTGCGGCAGTATTACCGCTGGCTGCACGTGCAACTGCCGGGGAGGATCATCGGGCTGTCGGTCCTGCAGGTGCTGATCGGGTGCGCGGCGGGCGGCGCGCTCGACCTCCTGGCGAGCATCCCGGTCAACCGTCTCATGAATCTCTTCGGCCCGGACGAGCTGCTCCACTCGGGCCTGTTCTTCTTCCGCACCGCAGTCTACGTGATCTGGAGCCTGGCGTACTTCCTCATCAAGGCGGTGCTCGCCAACCGCGCCCAGGCCTTCACGACGGCGGTCGCGGCGGAACGCCACCGCTTCGAGCTCATGCGCTACCAGCTCAATCCGCGCTTCCTGGCCGATTCGCTTGCGGCCATCAGCCATGAGATCGGGGCCAATCCGGCCGGCGCCGTGGCGATGACCGCGCAACTCGCCGACTATTGCCGGAGCACGGCCCGCCAGGCCGACCGGCAGGCGCCCAGCACGATCGGGGACGAAATCGCACTCGTGCGCGCCTTCCTCGAACTGGAGCGCCTGCGCCAGCCCCGGGCGGTCCGCGTCGTCTTCGACCTCGATGATTCGCTTTTGGCTCGGCCGCTCCCGCCGGTCCTGCTCCTGCCGCTGGCCGAGCGCGCCGTGCGCGACGGCCGCGGCACGCCGGACCAGCCGCTGGAGATCGCGGTGACCGTTCGCCGGCAACCCGACGATTTCGTCCTCCTCGAGGTCGCCAACACCGGCCGTTTGCACGACAGCCGCCCGCCGCTCGCCGTGCCGGCCACCGCCGCCGCGCCCGATGTCGTCGCGAGCCTCGAACGCCATTTCCCCGGCCGTTACCGCTTTGCGCTGAGCCAGGACAGCCTGATGGTCCGCGCCACGCTCCTGCTCCCCCTCGGCCTTCGGCAAAGCCCTTGACGGGCACCGGGTCGGCCGGCTGACTCGCCGGTCCTCATGCTGACCCTGGCCGATGTTTCCAAGTCCTACGGCACGCGCGAACTCTTCGCGGGCGTGTCGCTGTTTGTCGCGCGCTCCGATCGTTTCGGCCTGGTCGGACCGAACGGCGCGGGCAAGACGACGCTCTTCAACCTCATCCTCGGCGAGGAGCAGGCGGACGACGGCGTCATCGAATGGGAGCGCGGCGCCGACTTTGGCTACCTGCCGCAGGAAAGCGCGCCGGCCGGCGACGAGACCGTGCTGCACATCGCCACCAGCGGGAAGAAGCTCGAGCCCGACGAGCACGACCACGACATCGACTGGACGCTCGAGCCGCGCGCCAAGAAGATCCTCGCCGGCCTCGGCTTCCGCGAGGACGACTTCCTCAAGCCCGCCAAGTCCTTCTCCGGCGGCTGGGTCATGCGCGCGCATCTCGCCCGGCTGCTCGTCAGCGAGCCGGCGCTGCTGCTGCTCGACGAGCCGACCAACCACCTCGATCTCGAGGCGCTGCTCTGGTTCCAGGACTACCTCACGCGCTATCCCGGCGGCCTGCTCATCATCTCGCACGACCGCGAGTTCCTCAACACGCTCTGCAACGGCATCCTCGAGCTGCGCGGCGGCACGCTCCAGAAGTACACGGGCAACTACGACGACTACCTCGCGGAGAAGGACGCCCGCAAGGATCAGCAGGCCGCGCTCTTCAAGAACCAGCAGCGCGAGATCGCCCACCTGCAGAAGTTCGTCGACCGCTTCGGCGCCAAGGCCTCGATGGCGTCGCGCGCCAAGTCGAAGGAGAAGCAGATCGAACGCCTGAAGGAGGTCGCCGTCGAGGAACCGTGGGAGGATCTCAAGCGCATCAATTTCCGCTTCCCGCAGCCGCCGCGATCCGGGCTGAAGGTCGTGACCTTGGAGCATGCCGAGCAGGCCTACGGCGACCACGTCGTGTACCGCGACCTGAACTTCGAGGCCGAGCGCGGGCAGAAAATCGTGCTCGTCGGGCCCAACGGCGCCGGCAAGTCCACGCTGCTGAAGATCCTCGCCGGGGTCGTGCCGATCCGCGCCGGCTCGATGGAGCTGGGGAGCAACGTCGTGTCGGGTTACTTCGCCCAGAACCGCGGTGACAATGTTAAGCTCGACCTCACCGTGCTCGACAACGTCATGGAGCTGCGGACGGCTGAGAACCAGCTGACGGAGCAGCAGGCCCGGGCCGTGCTCGGCGGGTTCCTCTTTCGCAAGGACGACGTCTTCAAGAAGGCCTCCGTCCTCTCCGGCGGCGAGAAGTCGCGCCTCGCGCTCGCGCGATTGCTGATCAACCCGCCCAATCTCCTCCTGATGGACGAGCCGACCACGCACCTTGACATCCCGTCGATCGACGCGCTGGTCACGGCGCTCAAAGGCTACGAGGGCACGCTACTGTTCATCAGCCACGATGTCTACTTCATCCGCCAGCTCGCGAAGACCGTGCTCCACGTGCACTCCGGCCGGCTCACGCCCTACGCCGGCGACTACGATTACTACCTCGAGAAGTCGCGGGCCTCGAACGCCCGCGCGGCGCTCACGGCCGGCTTCACCGAGGCCCGGCCGGTGCAGGATGGGGGCGGGACACCCTCGTCCCGCGAAGCCAAGCGGGGTGAGGGCGCCCCGCCTCCCAAGAAAGCCGCCGCCGAATTGAAGAAGCTCCGGACCGAGGTGAGCCATCTCGAGCAACGGGTGAGCGAACTCGAGGCCAAGCAGGCGGAGATCACCGCCGACCTCGAAAAGCCCGAAACCTACGGCGACAAGGGCCGCTTCCACCATTTGAACAAGGAACTGGTCGTCGTCGTGGACGAGCTCGCCGCCGCGAACACGGCCTGGGAACACGCCGCCTCGCGCCTCGCGGATCTCGAGAAACTGTAGCCGCGGCCGGTCGCCCGCACTGCTTCCGGAGGCGGGGTGAAGGCGCCCCGCCTTCCAATCTAAGTGCGCGCCATCACCCGCGTGCCTTTCTCCCACTCCAGCCCCCAGTCGCGCAGCGCGACCATCACGGGCTTCAGCGCCGCCCCTTTCTTCGTCAGCCGGTAGGCCGGGTGGCGGGAGCCGTCGGCCGCCGGCTTCAGCTCGACGATGCCGCCCGCCTGCAGCCGCGCGAGGCGTTCGGCGAGGATGTTGGTGGGCACGCCTTCCGGCGAGGCAGTGAAATCCTTGAAGCGCTCAGCCCCGAGGAGCAGGTCGCGCACGACCAGCAGCGTCCAGCGGTCTCCGAAGAGATCGAGGCTGCAGGCGATCGGACAGGGAGAACGGCGGGAAGTCATGCCCCCAGCCTGCCGGCCGGAATTTTACTTGCAACCCGCAAGTATGCTTACTTGCATTCTGCAAGCATGAGCCCCACCCCCGTGCCCGCCCCGCCCCGTCTCGCGCCGCCCGGCGCCGGGTTGCCCCGCGTCGAGCTGCTCGTCGCCCGCCTTCTCTTCCGCTGGCATCGCCTGAAGACCTCCCGGGATGCCGTCGCCGCGCAGATCGCCGCGGAGCGGGATGCGATCGTCGCGCTCGCGCGGGGCTGCGATTCCGTCGCGGCGGCGCGCCCGGTGTTGATCCCGCGGTTGCGGGGCATGGAGGACAGCAGCCGGTGCTGGTCCGTCTATATGACGGTCGAGCACGTCCGGATCGTGAACGCGACCATCACGGGCCTGCTGCGGCTGTTGCCGGAGGGGCGAACCCCGTCGCGGGTCGCCAGCACGGCGGCGGTGAAACCGGCCCCCGGGATCGACGAGACGGTGATCGCGGCTTTTGAGCGCGGTTGCGCCGATCTCGCCGCGGCGGCCGCGGCCGTACCTAACCTGCACGCCGGGGCCCATTATGCGCACCCGTGGTTCGGGCCGCTCGACGCGGCCGGCTGGCATGCCATGGCCGGCTTCCACCTGACCCTGCATCGCCGCCAGATCGAGGAAATCATTGCGCGCCGGCCTTGAACCGTGGGCGGGCTCGACTCGCGCGACCGGGCCATTAACTTTCCCGCCCTTGCCGCACTATCTGGACAACATCATCTGGCAGGCGTTTGTCGGCCCGCAGGCGCGCTTCACCGTTGGCACCGACCGGATTCGTCGCTACGCACCCGGGCTTTCGCCGATCATCGGGGCCGTCGACCCGGCCCGCCCGGATTTCGGTACGCTCGCGCCGTACTGCCGGCCGGGCGAACATTTCTACTGCGGCGGCTGGCGCGGCACGCCCCCCTCCGGCTGGAAGGTCGAGGAGGAATCAACGATGTGCCGCATGGCGTGGGCCGGCCCGCCGTCGGTCGCCGACGAGGCCGCCGACGCCCGGCCACTCGGGCCGCAGCACGCGGCGTCGGCGCTCGCCCTGGCGGAGCTGACGCACCCCGGCCCGTTCGGGCCGCGCACGCTGGAGCTGGGCGATTACTTCGGTTTTTTCGAGGGGGAAAGGCTGGTCGCGATGGCCGGCGAGCGCATGCACGCCGGCTCCTACCGTGAAATCAGCGGCGTCTGCACGCATCCCGATTTCCAGGGCCGCGGTTATGCGCGTCGCTTGATGAGCCGGCTGCTCCACCGCCAGCTCGCGCGCGGCGAGGCGCCCTTCCTCCACGTCATGAGCGCGAACACCCACGCCCGCGGCCTCTACGAGCGGCTCGGTTTCCGCCTGCACCGCGAGGTGGTCGTGCGCGTCGTCGCATTCGGTTAGGGCGCGCCGCACCCGGCGCGCTACGGCGGTGAACGGAGTCGCGCATCGATTCGCGGCACTGGAGGCGGGACGCCCTCGTCCCGCGCAGATGATGCCTCGCGGGGTGAGGGCACCCCGCCTCCACCCGCTGGGGCGGCCGAACGCACCCTTTACTCCCGTTGGAGCACCAGCATCGAGCTGCTGCCGGCGAAGAACTCGTAGTCGACGGGCACGACCTCGCTGCCAATGCCGCGCGCGCGCAGCTCGCGCCGCAGGCGCGGGAGCTGGGCGTAGGGGCGGCCGTCCGTCCCGCACACGGGATGGATCCGCACTTCGCCGCCGCTGACGCGCGCCAGCTCCACGCAGGCTGCCAGGTGCCAGTCGAAATCGAATTGCGCCGAGTACAGGAACAGCAGGTGGGCGCAGAGCACGAGGTCGAACGCGCCGTCGAGAAACGGCAACCTGGGCAGCGCACCGCGGACATAGCGGCCGTGCCGGGCGTTGCCCTCGTAGTCGGTGAGAAACCGCTGCGCGGCCGCGCGCCGATCGCTGGCCGCGGCGGCGAGCGACGGGAACGACCGGCCGCGAAACAGCGCGGCCTTTGCGCGCATCTGCAGCAGCATCTTCTCGTAGTCGTGGCGGACCTGCTCCGTCAGCGCGTGCGCGGACCGGTCATACAACGGGTCGACCGCGACCGCGTCGATGCCGTGGCGCACCGCTTCCGCGGCGAACGACGCCGGACCGGCGGCGACGTCGAGCACGACGCGCCGGCGCAGTTTGGCGGGCTCCAAGGCGAAAAACCGCGTGTATTCCTCGAGCGAGCGGCCGAAGAACGACACGACGGGCAGGTCCATCCGGACGGGCGGTGGCGGCGGCGGGGCGGTCAGCGTGGTCATGTGGTGGCGGGGGTGGAAAATGAAAAACCCGACTCGGAGGAGTCGGGTTCGGCGGAGAGAGGTGGTGTTTCTATTTTTGTTACGTGGCCTGCACGTGTTCCCCTCTGCGCCGAACCCCCATTTTGGACCAATCGCGAATGCCGGCGGCCAGATGGGCGGTCGGGAGAACGCGACGAAGGTTGACGCAGAGAATCACGGGCTCCGTTGATGCGGGCTCACCGCCGGTCGCGCAAGCGCAAATTCTCCCGCCCCCTAATGCCAAGGCCCGGACCACAAAGGATCCGGGCCTCGGTCGTGACCGGCGACTCGGCGTCAGCTTTGTCGCGAAAAGAGATGGCGCAACGGCGCCGAGGCGAACGAGCGGCGCGTCTTCGCCGGCACCGGAGCCACGGCGGCGGCGGCGAGTTCCTGCTCGCGCACCTTGATCCACGCTTCGCGTCGGGCCACCTCGGTCTCGCGGGCTTGGACCTTTTCCTCGCGGTCCTTCAGGGCGAGGCGGTCGTCGGCCAGGCCGCGGCGGGCGGCCTCGAGCAGCGCGTGGGCGCGGTTGTATTTCTCCCATTCGGCCTCGATCGCACGGGTGTCCGGGGCGTTGGTGACGAGATATTGCGCGGGGGCATGCTGGGGCTGCGGCTGCTGTGCGTGGTCCACCAGCAACCGGAGCCGCTGTTCGTATTCGCGCAGGCTGGCTTCCTTCTCCTGCATGGCCTCCATGTCGGTGCTGAGTTGGGCGCGGAGTTTTTCGAGGTGCGCGGCCTCCTGGTTGTCATGTGCAGTCATAGGCGGGGGGGTTGACTCTTGCGACCCGACCATAACAGGGAGGTTGCCCGCCGCCTAGGGGACGGGGGGCCATTTACCGCGCCTTTACCGCCGCGCGGCGGCCTTTACCAAAATATGCAGGCCCGCGCCGCCTGAAACGTTGAAGCGCCGTGAGCCAAGGCGCCGCCCGGCTCCCGCTCGCCGGGCCCGGCGCCGAGATCACGCGTCCCGCGCGCGGCCGCGGCCGGCTCAGGTGCGGAACATCACGTCCTCGCGATTGAACTGGCGCACGCAGAACCCAAGCGCGAGCGACGCGTAGACGACCGACGAGGCGAAGATCAGCCCGATGTAGGGCCAATGCCACACCCCCGAGAGCATCTCCTTGCACACGAGCGACAGGCTGAGAATCGGCACGAGCGCCGTCTTCGCCGTGAGCTCGATCCCCGGCAGCATGCCGAGCACCGCGGGCATGATGACCACGATGATCATGGGCGAGACGTAGCTCTGGGCCTCCTTGTAGCTCTTGGCGAAGAGCGCGACCGCCAGCAGCAGGGCCGCGAACAGCACCGCGACCGGCGCGGTCATGACCACCACCCCGAACACCCCCAGCGGGTCGATCAGCGGGATCGTGCCCGCCTCGGCCGCCTTGGCGCCGGCCGCCGCGCCGCCGGAGAACGACATGATGCCCACCGCGGCACTCACCGCCATCGAGGCCAGGGTCAGCAGGATCGTGGTGAGCGAGGCCGTCAGCACCATGAGGAACTTGCCGAGCACGATGTTGAGCCGGTTGACCGGGCTGCAGAGCAGCGTCTCCATCGTGCCGCGCTCCTTCTCGCCCGCGGTCAGGTCGATGGCGGGATACATCGCGCCGGAAAAACTAAGGATGATGATGATGTACGGGATGAAGCCGCCAAAGGCGTTGCCCCCCACCTTTTCAGGCGGCGCGACGTTCTGCCGCTTGATCTCGTAGGGCTTGACCAGGTCCACCGGCAGCCCGCGTTGCGCGAGCCGGGCCTCGACGGTCCGGTCCCGCTGCGCGCGGAAAAATCTCTCCAGCTCGCCCGCGCCGATGCCGGACTTCAGCTCGCCTTCGTAATGGTAGATCGTGACCGTCTGCGGCCGGCCGTCCCGGAGGGCCGCCTCGAAGCCGGGCGGCAGGTCAACCGCAACGCGGACCTTCTTGTCCGAGATGAGCTGCTTGTAGTCGCCCTCCGGGGCCACGAGGCGAAACTTCTTGTCGGCCTTCAGGGCCGCGACGACGCCGGGCGAGTCCTCGCCGTGGAGAATGATGACGGACGTCGCTTCCTGCCGCGCCTGCTGGATCACCTTGCTCATGATCGTGCCCACGCCGATGCTGAGCACCGGGATGATGAGCGTCGGGACGACGATCATCGAGATGAGCGTGCGGCGGTCGCGCAGCGAGTCCTTCAGCTCCTTCAGGTAGATCGTGACGATGGAATTCCAGTTCATGGCGCGGCCCTCAGTTCTTCATCGCCGCGATGAGCTCCGCCTCGCCGCCCACGGCCTGGACGAAGATCTCCTCCATGTCGGTCTGGCCGAACCGCTGCCGCAGCTCCGGGAGTGAGCCCTCGGCGACCAGGCGGCCGTTGTGAATGATGCCGACGATGTCACAGAGCTTCTCCACCTCGCTCATGACGTGGGTCGAATAGATGACCGTCCGGCCCCGGTCGCGGCAGTCGCGAACGAACTTCACGATCGAGCGGGCGGTCATCACGTCGAGCCCGAGCGTCGGCTCGTCGAAGATCATGACCGCCGGGTCGTGGATCAGCGTGCGGGCGATCGACGTCTTTTGCTTCATGCCGGTGGAGAATTTCTCGCAGCGCCGGTCGAGGAATTCATGCATGTCGAGCTCGTCGGCCAGCTGCTTGAGCCGTGCCGCGATGGCATCCTCCGCCATGCCGTTGAGCCGGCCGAAATAGGTGATCATCTCCCGCGCGGTCAGCCGGCCGTACAGGGCGGTGCTGGCGGCGAGGAAGCCGACGTTCGCCCGCACCCGGCCGGGCTCGGCCAGGGTGTCGAAGCCGGCGAGACGGGCGGTGCCACTGGTCGGCTTGAGCAGTGTCGCCAGCAGGCGCAGCGTGGTTGTCTTGCCGGCGCCGTTGGCGCCCAGCAGGCCGTAGATCTGCCCGGGGCGGCAGGTGAACGACACGTCGGCCACGGCGGTGATCAGGCCGCGCTTCTTGTCGTGGAAGGTCTTCGTCAGGTGCTGGGCTTCGATCATAGGGGGGCGAGGGGCTGAAGGACTGAACGCCGAAAGGCAAAAGTCAGGTCTGAGCTTGGTTTCCCGGGTTTATGTCCAGCCCTTCGGTTCTTCCGGTTTTCAGACCTTCTCTCACAGGCTCATGCGCTCGCGAAAATCCTGCGCCTGGCGGCGCGACAGCTCCACCTTGGGGCCGCCCCGGAGCTTCACCAGCAACCCGCCGCTGAACCAGGGTTCGATGGCCTCGACCCAGGCCAGGTTGATGACCTGCTTGCGATTCGCGCGGAAGAAGTGCCGGCTGTCGAGCCGCTCCTCCATGGCGCTAAGCGAGCGGAAAAGCTGCGGCTTCTGGTCGTCGAAGTGCAGCCGCGTGTAGTTGCCCTCCGACTCGAGCAGCCGGATGTTCTTCACCGGCACGAACCAGCAGCGGTCTCCTTCGCGCACGAAGACCTTGTCCTCGGGGGACAATCGCGCGGCCGTTCCGCCGCCGGCGGGCGGCGGGCTGCCGTGGTGCCGCAGTTTCTCCAGCGCGGCCACGAGCCGGTTTGGGTCGACGGGCTTCAGCAGGTAATCGAGCGCGTTGAACTCGAAGGCCTTCACCGCGAACTCGTCATACGCCGTGGTGAACACAACCGCCGGCAGCGGCGGCTCGAGCTGCTCGAGCAGGCTGAAGCCATCGGCCCCGGGCATCTGCACATCGAGGAGAATGAGGTCCGGTCGAAGGGCCGCGATCTTCTCCAAGGCATCGGGCACGTCCACCGCCTCGCCGGCGATGGTCACGTCGGCATGGGCCGCGAGGAGCCGGCGCAGTTCGTTGCGCGCGAGGCGTTCGTCGTCGATGATCAGGGCCTTCATGGCTTCGCCGGCGGGTTGAGGGGGATCAGGACATCGGCCGTGACGCATCCGGCGGGTTCGGACAGCAGCGTGAGCCACGCCCGATCGCCGTACAAGAGCTTGAGGCGCTCCGAGGCGTTGCGCAGGCCGACGCCGGTCGACGAGCCGGCGCGCGCGGCGGCCGCGCTGGCCGGTTCGCCCAGCTCGCCGGGATTGGTCACGCGGATGTGCAGCGTCGCGCCCTCGATCCGGGCGAAAATCAGGAGCTCCCCTCCCTCGCGGCGCGTGCTGATCCCGTATTTGACCGCGTTTTCCACCAGCGTCTGCAGCAGCATCGGCGGCACGGGGACGCCGCCGGCGACCACACTGTCGGCGATGTCCCACCGCACCCGCAGGCGTTGCTCGTGCCGGATCTGCTCGAGTGCGAGGTAGTCCTCGACAATGCGCAGCTCGTCCTCGAACGGCACGGTCTCCAGCTGGCCGGACTGGAGCGAGTAGCGCAGCATGTTGGCCAGGCGCGTCACGGCCTCGCGGGCGCGCGGCGCGTCCTCGTCGATCAGGGCGCGGAGGCTGTTGAGGGAATTGAACAGGAAATGGGGGTTCACCTGGGACTTCAGCGCCCGGAGCTCGGCCTCCTTGACGTTGGCCGCGAGGCGCAGCTGCTCGACCTGCATGCGCTGGATCCGCTCAAATATGTGGTAGAAGAAATAGACGCACTGCCAGCCGACCATCAGGAAGGTGCCGTTGAGCAGGCTCACAAGGAAGATCAGCGACGGGCTGTATTTGGACGGCCATGGCATCCTCAGCACCCCGTACGAATAGCCAAATCCCAGGGAGCTCCACAAAAACGAGAGTCCGAATCCCATCAGCAGCACCCGGGGCACGAGGGCGCGCCAGCCCAGCTGTTTCCAGCCCCAGCGCGTCATGAGCGGCCGCGCGAAATGGGTAAGCGCCAGCGCCATCAGGACGACCATGACGTTCAAGGCCGCGTCCGTCAGTTTGTCCCGGACGACCCGGCCGCTCTGGTCGGCGAAAGCGCGGGAGAAGCCCAGCTGCAGGGCGAGGAAAATCCCCCATCCCACGACTTGGGCCATGACATACAGCCTGGCCTTCGCCCGCCGCAGCTTGGCCTCGGTGTCCGTTGGGGTGGCCGCCATATTCCCGGAGCGAATCATGCCACCCGGGGCCGCCGCAAGCCCGGCGGCGGCCGCCGCGAAGTTCCGGGAAGGGGTGGTGGCGACTGGCATCGGCCCGAGGGAACCCCGATCCGGCCCCCCGGAACAGCGCCAATCGGATGGACGGCGCGACCGCGGGATAAACGGTGGCGCGGGGTTGCCTTGGTCCGGGGAATGCTCCATTTCCCGCCTTGGTATGCCGACCCCGCCAGCCACGTCCCCGTCCGGTTCCGGCGCTGACCGGCATTGGCGCGGCCACGGCCGCGTGCTCGTGGTCGACGACGAGGATACCGTGCGGCTGACCGCGGGGGAAATCATCCGCTTTTTTGGCTTCGAGGTCGAGGGGGCCGCCTCCGGGGCGCGGGCGCTGGAACTGCTGCGCGCCGCGGACCAGCGGTTTGACCTGGTGCTCCTGGACCTGACGATGCCCGGCATGGACGGCTACGCGACGTTCACCGCCATCCGCGAGCTGCTCCCGGCGCAGCCCATCGTCGTCTTCAGCGGCTACACCGTGCAGGACGCCCACCAGCGCTTCGCCGGGCGGAACCTGAACGGCTTCCTGCAAAAGCCGTTCAGCGTCGAATCGCTGCGCGACATATTGCGCCGCTTCTCGCGGAAATAATTCGCCACCCGGTGCGCCACTGCGCCAAGCTCAGCGGGTCGTGAAAGCCTCGGTTGTCGTCATTGGCAGTTTCAACCAAGACCTCGCCTTCTACACGCGTCAGTTCCCCCGGCCGGGCGAGTCGGTGGTCGGCGACTTCCGCCCGGGGCCTGGCGGCAAGGGCTTCAACCAGGCCGTCGCGGCGGCGCGGGCCGGCGTGGCGACGCTCTTCATCGGCGCCGTCGGGCGCGATGCGTTCGGGGCGCAGGCGCGGGCGTTCGCCCGCGCGGCCGGGCTCAACGCGCATTTTGTCGTCAAGCCCAAGCACGCGACCGGCGCCACCGTGATCACCGTCAACGGCGCCGGGCAGAACCAGATCATCGTCTCGCTCGGCGCCAATCTCGGGTTGCGGCCGCGCGACATTCCCGCCTACCTGCTCTCCCCGGCGCAGGTGGTGGTCTGCCAGGCGGAATCGGATTACGCCACCGTCGGCTTCGTCCTGCGCACGGCGCGGGCCAATGGTGCCATCACCGTCTTCAACCCGGCGCCGATGCGCGCCGAGTTCGACCCGCGCCTGCTGCGCCATGTCGAGGTGCTCATCCCCAACGAGAGCGAGTTCGTGGCCCTGGTGAAGAAGTGCCCGGCCTGCGCCGCCCAGTTGCGCACCGCCCCGTACAATGCGGCGGGCGAGTTCACCGAGGGAGCGCTGCGCGGGCTCGCTGCCGAGGCGCTGCACCGGCTTTGCCGCTGCCTGCGCGTGCCGGTCGTCATCGTCACCCTCGGTTCCCGCGGCTGTTTCGTTTCGCAACCCGACGTCTACCTGCGGATCGCCGCCCACGACGTGGAGGTGGTCGACACCACCGGGGCGGGCGACGCGTTCGTCGGCGGTTTGGCGGCCGGGCTCGTCCGCTTCAAGCACAACGTCTTCGAGGCGGCCCATTACGCCAACGCCGTGGCCGCGCTCTCGGTGATGCAGCCCGGCACGGCCGCGTCGATGCCGATCGCGCGCGAAATCGCCCGGTTCCTCAAGAAGCGCGACCACAAATGATCGCGTCCGGTCGCGGGAAACGGGGTGAGCGTTGACTTCGCCGCGAGGGATCCGCATCCCTGCGCGATGCGTTCCACGTCCCCTCGTGCCCGCTGGCTCCTCCTCGCGGCCTGCCTCCTCCCCGCCGCGCTCCATGCCGAGAATCCGTTTTCGTTCGCCGCCACGCCCGGCCAGCTGCCCAAGACCGCGTGGCCGCGCCATTACACCCTGCGCATCCAGCCCGACCTGGAGGCCCGGACGACGCGCGGCACCGCGCGCATCGAGGTCGAGGTCTTCGCGCCCGTCCGTGAGCTCGTGCTCAATGCCAACGACCTCGCCATCGACGCCGCCCGCCTGGTCGATGATCCCGCCGCGCCGCGCGCGCTCGCGCCCCGGCTCGATCCAGCCCGGCAGACGCTGACGCTCCCGGTCGACCTGGCCGCCGGCCGCCACACGATCGCCATCGACTACCGCGGCAAGATCGGGACGCAAGCCGAAGGGTTCTTCCTCGACCGGTATCCGACACCCACCGGCGAGAAGACAATGCTCGGCACGCAATTCGAACCGACCGACGCCCGACGGGTGTTTCCCTGCTGGGAC
Source organism: Lacunisphaera sp. (assembly GCA_035496355.1). Lineage (GTDB taxonomy): Bacteria > Verrucomicrobiota > Verrucomicrobiia > Opitutales > Opitutaceae > Lacunisphaera. The sequence continues at coordinate 29,971 of DATJES010000049.1, forward strand.
GAGCCGGTCTACCGCGCCACCTACGACGTCACCCTGGTCGTCCCAGCGAAGATGATGGCGGTGGCCAACACCCCCGCGCTCCGCGAGACGCCCCTCGCCGGCGGGCTGAAGGAGGTCGAGTTCGCGCGCACTCCCGCAATGGCCAGCTACCTCGTCGCGTTGTATGCCGGCGAGTTCGAGACGGTGGAGGGCGAACAGGACGGCGTGAAGCTCCGGATCGTCACGACCGAGGGCAAGCGCGAGTCCGCCCGTTACGCCCTCGCATGCACGCAGCGCATCCTTTCCTATTACAACGATTACTTCGGCGTCCGTTACCCGCTGCCCAAGCTCGATCTCATCGGCGTGCCGAATGCGTTCTCGACGTTCGGCGCGATGGAAAACTGGGGCTGCATCACCTACATCGACACCGCGCTGCTCTACGACCCGAAAGCCTCCTCGCAGGAGGCGCGCGAACGCGTCTTCCAGGTCATCGCCCACGAGATGGCCCACCAGTGGTTCGGCGACCTCGTGACGATGGCGTGGTGGGACAACCTCTGGCTCAACGAGGGCTTCGCGTCCTGGATGGGCACCAAGGCTTCCGCGGAGCTCAACCCTGATTGGCAGCTCTGGCTGCGCGCCAATACCCAGAAGAACCGCGCGATGGACCTCGATGCGCGTCGGACCACCCACCCGATCCAGCAGCCCATCGCCAACGAGAGCCAGGCCAACGACGCCTTCGACGTGATCTCCTACCAGAAGGGCCAGGCCTTCCTGCGCATGTTGGAGGACTACCTCGGCGCGGACGTGTTCCGCGCGGGCATCCGGCTCTATGTCGACCGCCACAAGTATTCGAGCAGCACGACGGCCGATCTCTGGGCGGCGCTGGGGGATGCTTCCGGCAAGCCGGTCGTGGCCCTGGCCTCCGGCTGGACCGAGCAGCCCGGCTTCCCGGTCGTGCTGGTGTCGAGCCAGGGCGACGGCGCGGACCGCCGCGTTCGCTTCGAGCAATTGCGTTTCACGCTGAACGATCCCGCGGCCGCGCCGCTGGAATGGAAGATCCCGATTCGCTATGCCAACACCGGGCGCCTGAACGAGGACCGGGTGCTGCTGCTGGAGGGCCGGACCGCGACCGTGCCGTGGCCCGCCGGCGACGGCACCGCCCTGGCGAACAGCGGCGACAGCGGCTTCTACCGCACCCTGTACGACGAGGGCCTGGCCGATGCCCTGCGGCAACGCCTCACCAGCCTGCCTGTCGCCGACCAGTTAAACCTCCTCGCTGACACCTGGGCGTTGGTCGAGGCCGGCCGCGTCGCCGCACCCACCTGGCTCGACCTGGCCGACCAACTGGCCGGGAGCCACAGCGCACCGGTGATCACGTTGATTCTCGACCGGCTGAAAACGATCGACCGACTTGAAGCCGGACAGCCGGGTCGGCGTCCGCTGCAACAGTGGGCCGTCCAGCGCTTCGCGCCCCAGCTGGCGCGGTTGGGATGGGAGCCGCGGCCGGACGAGTCGCCCCTCGACACCTCGCTCCGGTCACAGCTGATTGCCGACCTCGGCTATTATGGCGACCCGGCGGTCATCGCCGAGTGCGCCCGCCGTTTCCAGGCCTACCTCGCCCACCCCGATTCGCTCGACGGCAACCTCCGGACGCCGGTGCTTTATGTGACCGGCCGCTATGCGACGCGCGAAACCTACGACCGGTTGCATGCGCTGGCCCGCGCGGCGCTCACGACGGAGGAAAAGCGCCGCGCCTATGCCGCGATGCAGGCGGCGCAGGATCCCGCGCTGGTGCAGGAAACGCTCGCCCTCAGCCTCGGGCAGGAGATGTCGGCTTCCGAAGCCGGCCGCAACGCGGCCAACGTCGCCGCCAATGATCAGCCCGGCCTCGCCTGGGATTTTGCCACGGCGCATTTGGCGGCGCTGCTGAAGGTGACGACGTTTTTCGGGCGAAACGTCTACCTGCCGAACATCGCCAACTGGTTTACGGATGAAGCGCACGCCGACGCCTTGCTCGAGATCACGCGAAAGAATCTGCCGCCCGATGCGCTCACCGAGGCGGAGCGTTCGGCCGACCTGGTCCGGCACCTCGCCGCCGTCAAGCGCCGCGAGCTGCCCGGCATCGACACCTGGGTGAAGGCGCGCGTCGCGGAGAAGGACTGAATCCTGGCCGTTGGCCTTAATTCGTAGCCGCGCTTGAGCCGAAGGCGTGACCCGGCGGCTGGAGCACGCTGTCGCCGTGCTCCCGCGCGGCCCCGGCTATGTTTGCCGGAGGAAAATGTCAGCGGAGGTCGACGGCCCGGTTCACCTTTGTGAACGAACGGCCGGCACAGGCGGTTTTGTCGGGCGAACCGCTGGCGCCGCGGGTTGATCCAGCTAGGTTCCCGCCGCCACCAATCCGACCATGAACACCTGCTGCTCTTCCACCCTGCCCAACCTCGACGCCCCGGCGCCGGCCCGGCCGCCCTCGCCTTTCCTGCTGCGCCTCGTCCGGCTGCTCGGCCCCGTGGCCGTTGACCTGACTCATTTCCTTTTCGTCGACGAACCGCGCGATCCTTCCCGGCCGCGCACCACGTTCGCGAGTTATCGGTGAGAGAATTCGGTAGGTCGGGCTTTACGCCCGACGATGTTTGGCGGCGGCTGACTTTTCCCGGGCATCATTGTCCGCAGGTAGGGCTGCCGCTTGCCGGCAGGCTGCTTGGCCGCGGCCCGGCGACAAGCGCCGGCCCTACACGGGACCTCCGCGACCTCGGCGAGCGGAGTCGCCGCCCTACCCCCGCGGGAAGAACTCCGCCGGCTTCGGCGACTCGAACAGCCGTCGCGCGAACAACGGCGTGAACTGGAGTACGCCCAGCACGCCGAGCAGAAACAGGTCATCGCGATAGGGCCCGCCGAGAAAGATCCCGAGGATCCCCCCGGCTTCCGCCATCGCGAGGCCGGCGACGAAGACCGGCAGCGCGCGAATCGGGTCCCGGAACCGTGGCAGCACCAGCCAGCGCGTGATGATGCTCAGAAACAGCGGCCCGAGCCCGATCAGGCCGGTCACGGCCTGTCCGGGTGCGCCCGCCGGCTTTGGGCCCCGGCCCAGGAAATAATAAATCGTCAGCAATCCGGCGAGGATCCCGGCCCAGATGATCCACCAGACCAGGACCTGGAGGCGGATGCGTTCGCGGTCCGGAATCATCGTCATGCCCCGATGGGATGCCAGGTGGTCTTGAACTCGAGTGTGTCGCGAACCTCGTAGAGGCCCTGCGCCTTCTCGGCGTACCAATCGAGAGTCTCCTCCGCCGGGAGCAGCTTCACTCGCTTGACGCTCTCCGCCGCGCCCAGCTTGAGCGCCCGGCGCTCCTCCGCGCCCGCCACGCCCCCGATGGCCCGCAGGTGCGCGTGCGTGGCGAAGGTCGGCACGATCTCCTTGCGGAAACCGGTGAGCAGGTTGACCACGCCGCCCGGCAGGTCGCTCGTGGCGAGCATTTCGCCGAGGACGATGGCGGGATAGGGCCGGGACGCGGACGCGAGCGCGACCACCGTGTTGCCCCCCGTGATGGCGGGCGCGAGCAACGACACGAGGGCCAGCAGCGGCGGTTCCTCGGGCGCGAGCAGGCCGACGATGCCCATCGGCTCGGTGACGGTGAAGTTGAAGTGCGGCGACGCGACCGGGTTCACGTTGCCGAGCACCTGCTCGTACTTGTCGGCCCAGCCGGCGTAGTAGATGAGCCGGTCGATCGTGGCGGTGATTTCCCTGGCCGCGGCGGCCTTCGTCGCCCCGCCCACGGCCAGCGCGTCGGCCATGTCGGCCTTGCGCGCCTCGAGCATCTCGCCGAGCCGGTAGATGATCTGGCCGCGGTTGTACGGCGTACGCTTCGCCCAGCCCGGGCCGGCCTTGGCGGCGGCCTCGACGGCGTTGCGCAGGTCCTTGCGCGTGCACTGCGGGATGTTGGCGAAGAAGCGGCCGGCGGCATCCTTGAGCGGATAGGTGCGCGCGCTCTCCGAACGGATGAACGCGCCGCCGACGTAGACCTTGGGGGTTTTGGTGATGGGGAGTCGGGTCATGGGGCCGGAGATTTCAGGTTTCCGATGCCGCGTCGGCCAGCGGCACCGGCGTTTCGCCCTGCAGGTAGGTCTTCTCGGTGTAAGCCCGGGCGACGAACACCCAGACGGCGACGCAGCCGATCGAGAGGTAGGCGAAGAAGTTGTAGTACGGGGCGCCGTGCAGTTTCAGGCTGCCGTCGGGATTCGCGATGAACCAGTGCACCAGCGCCGTGAAGGCATTGCCGGCCGTGATGGACCACAGGTAGAGCGCCATGACGATGGATTTCATGTGGCGCGGCGACTGGGTGTAGGCGAACTCGAGCGAGGTGATCGACACCATCACCTCGCCGGCGGAGAGCAAGGCGTAGGCGGGCATCTGCCAGCCGATGTTGGGTTTCAGCCCGGCGCCGATCTGCGTCTCGATCCACGCGCTGACGAGGAACGAAAGCCCGGTGACCACGAGGCCGATGCCGATCTTGCGCAGCGGCGTGAGCGTGAAGACCCGGTTGATCGCCGGATAGATGACGTATTGGAACAGCGGGATGAACGCCAAAATCATGATGGCGTTCACCGCCTGGATCTGGGACGCGATCCAGTCGATGCCGAGGAAGTGCAGGTTCATCTTCGTCGCCTGCAGGACCCACTCGCCGCCGCTCTGGTCCCACAGCGACCAGAAGATGGCGACAAAGGCGAAGATGATCGCGAGCCGGCCCAGCGCCGCGAAGCCCTCGCGGTTGAAGGTGTCGCGCAGGAAGGTCTTCCCGCCGGGCGGGATGTGGACAAACTTGTAGCGTCCCGCCCAGAAGATCACGGTAGCGACGAGCATCAGTACCGCGGGCACGCCGAAGGCCGGTGCCGGCCCATATTTCTCGAGCAGCCAGGGAATAAGCAGGATCGAGAAGAAGGAGCCGAAATTGACCGAGAAATAGAACCAGCCAAACGCCCGTGAAATCAGGTGCTTGTTCTCCGCACCGAACTGGTCGCCGACGTTGGACGACACGCATGGCTTGATGCCGCCCGAGCCCAGCGCAATCAGGGTGAGCCCGAGGAACAGCCCGAGGCGCGTGCCGTCGGCGGCGAGGGCGATGCTGCCGGCGCAGTACACCAGCGAGAGCCAGAAGATGGTGCGGTATTTGCCCCAGAAGGCGTCCGCCAGGATGGCCCCAAACGCCGGGAAGAAATAATTCGAGGCGAGGAACCAGTGGTAATACTGGTTGGCCTCGTTCTCGTTCATCGGGGCGAGCGCGCCGGTGCGGTCGCGGAGATATTGCGTCATGAAGACGACGAGGATGGCGCGCATCCCGTAGAAGTTGAATCGCTCGGCGGCTTCGTTGCCGACGATGTAAGGGATGCCGGGCGGCATCTTGTCCGTCTTCTGCGGGGTGGTGAGGAGTGCTCTTTCGGCCATGGGGGGATGTAGTTAGTGCAGGATCAGGCTGAAAATCACGAGAACCACGAGGCCGAAGCCGATGACGAGCCAGAGGCCCGCCCCGTGCTTCCGGCGCGCCGCCGCCTCGGTCTCGTCGTCAAATGCTTCCGGCGGGAGGTCGAGGCCATCGTAGCGCGTGGCGGCCTCGTTCCAACCCGAGCGCTCGTCCGCGCCGCACCCCGGGCAGGCCTTGGCCGCGCGCGGGACGTCGGCGCCGCAAACCGGACACGTCTCGGGGGCTGAAAATGAGTCGGGCATGGGCGTGAGGCGATCACGGGACGCAGGTCAGCGCGGCAAAACTCACAAGGCCGGATCCCAAACGCCAAAGAGACGGAGAAGTTCAAAATTCAGAATTGGCACTTGTTTGGCTTTTGGAGTTTTGGCGTTTGCGATTTGCTCGCGTGCGGCGGGAGCCTCACGCGAGCTTGCAGTAATCGAGCAATCCCTGGCGCCCACCCTCGCGGCCGAAGCCACTCTCCTTGTAGCCACCGAAGGGCGACGTCGGGTCGAACTTGTTGTAGGTGTTGGCCCAGACCACGCCGGCCTTCAGCTCGGTCGACATCTTCAAGATGCGCGAGCCCTTGTCGGTCCACACGCCGGCGCTCAGGCCGTAGGCGGTGTTGTTGGCCTTCTCGACCGCCTCGTCGACGGTGCGGAACGTCAGCACGCTGAGCACGGGGCCGAAGATCTCCTCGCGCGCGATGCGGTGGCTCATCGACACACCGGAGAACACGGTCGGGCGGAAATAGAAGCCCTTGGCCGGCAGCTTGCAGGGCGGCTGGTACAGCTTCGCGCCCTCCTTCACCCCCGCGGCGACGAGCTCCGTGATCTTGCCCAGTTGCTCCTTCGAGTTGATGGCGCCGATGTCCGTGTTCTTGTCGAGCGGGTCCCCGACGCGCAGCACGCGGATGCGATTCTTCAGCTTGGCCAGCACCTCGGCCGCGACCGGCTCGTGCACCAGAAGGCGCGAACCCGCGCAGCAAACGTGGCCCTGGTTGAAAAAGATGCCGTTGACGATGCCCTCGACCGCCTGGTCGAGCGGTGCGTCGTCGAAGACAATGTTGGCCGCCTTCCCGCCGAGCTCCATCGTCATCTTCTTGTCCGTGCCAGCGAGCGAGCGCATGATGATCTTGCCCACCTCGGTCGAGCCGGTGAACGCCACCTTCGCGGCGGTCGGGTGGCCCATGACGGCCGCGCCGGTGTCGCCAAACCCGGTCACGACGTTCACGACGCCGGGCGGCAGGCCGGCGTCCTGCAGCAGCGCCGCGAGCTTGAGCGCGGTGATGCTGGTCGTCTCGGCCGGCTTGATGACGATCGTGTTGCCCATTGCCAGCGCCGGCGCGAGCTTCCACGCGAGCATCAGCAGCGGAAAATTCCAGGGGATGACCTGGCCGACAACGCCGAGCGGCGCGACCTTCCGGCCCGGCGCGACGTACTCGAGTTTGTCGGCCCAGCCGGCGTGATAAAAGAAGTGCGCCGCGGCCATCGGCACGTCGAAGTCGCGCGACTCCTTGATCGGTTTGCCGCCGTCCATCGTTTCGGCGACGGCGAACTCGCGCGCGCGGTCCTGCAGCAGGCGGGCGATGCGGTAGATGTACTTTGCGCGCTCGCGGCCGGACATCCGGCCCCAGATGGTGGCATGGGCCTTCTGCGCCGCGGCGTAGGCGGCGTCGACGTCGGCCGCGCTTGCGTGCGCGATCTCCGCGAGCTTCGTTTCATTCGCCGGGTTGATGGAGTCGAAATACTTGCCGCTGGCCGGCGCCACGAACCGGCCGTCGATGAACAGGTCGTAGCGCGCCTGCAGCCGCGGGTCGGCGGTCTCGGGCGCGGGATCGTATTCCCAGAGGTCGCCGAAAATCAGTTCGGGGGCGGGCCGGCCGGCGGAGCGCGCGGCGGCGCGCGGTTTCTTGGCTGCGGTGAGAGTGGGCATGGGAGATAAGTTCTGTGGCCGGGGCGGCGCTGGTCGCCGCCCGGGGGCGCCGGCGAGCAGCGCCCCGACCGTGGCTAATAGGATTCGGCGGCTTCGCTGAAGTAATATGGCGCCTGGTACGCCCCCGTGCGCTCCTTCTCAATCTGCCGAAGCAGGTCGTTGAGCAGCGAGGACGCGCCAAAGCGGTAGCGGGTGTTGTTGAGCCACTCGTCGCCGAGCGTCTCTTTCACGGCGACGAGAAACTGCAGCGCCTGCTTCGCCGTGCGGATGCCGCCGGCGGGCTTCATCGCGATGGGCGTGCCGGTGTCGAGGTAGAAGTCGCGGATCGCCTCGAGCATCACCTGGTTGTTGCCGAGCGTGGCGTTCAGCGACGTCTTGCCCGTGCTGGTCTTGATGAAATCGCCCGGCCGGAGCACGCGCATGGCAAGGAAGGAGGCGGCGCGGATGTTGTCGTAGGTCTCGAGTTCGCTGACTTCGAGGATCACCTTCAACGTGGCGGCGCCGCACGCTTCGCGTACGGCGGAGATTTCGTCCTGCACCAGCTGGAAATCGCCCGCGAGGAAGGCGCCGCGATTGATCACCATGTCGATCTCGTCGGCGCCGTCGCCGATCGCGGCCTTCACCTCGGCGAGCCGGCTGCGCAGCGGCGCCTGGCCCGACGGAAACGCGGTGGCCACCGACGCGATCCGCACTCCGGTGTCCTCTCCCAGCGCGCGGCGGGCGTGCTTGACCATGGACGGATAGACGCAGACCGCCGCCACCGTCGGGATCGTCGGGTCGTCGTGCGGGCTGAGTGCCTTCCGACAGAGCGACTCCACCTTGCCCGGGGTGTCCTTGCCCTCGAGCGTGGTGAGATCGACCATGGAAACGGCCATTTTCAGCCCCTGGAGCTTCGCGCCCTTCTTGATGCTCCGGGTGGAATATTTCGCGACCCGCTCCTCGATGCCCACCTGGTCCACGGCGCCGATTTCGTTGAACAAACGCCGGAAACCGGCATGAGCAGGGACTAACATGGTCCGCGCACTATCCGTTCAAAGCCCTCTGAAAACAACGCCAAAGTCCGCCCGAAAACCGGCGTTTCGCCCCGATCCCGTGGCGGACTGCGACGGGTGAGCGCGCCGGGCTTGCCAGTGGGCCGGCCCGACGTAGCGTGCGGGCATGAGCGACAACGCGCTGCCCGTCGAGCCCCAGGGCGAACTCGTCATCCGGACGATCGCCATGCCGGCCGACACCAATCCCAGCGGCGACATCTTCGGCGGCTGGCTGATGTCGCAGATGGACCTCGGCGCCGCCATCTATGCGCGCAACCTTTCGCGCAGCCGCGTCACGACCGTGGCGGTGGAGGCGATGGCTTTTCTCAATCCGGTCCGCGTGGGCGATATCGTCAATTGCTACGCCTCGCTGCTCAAGGTCGGCCGCACTTCCATGCGCATCGACGTCGAGGCCTGGGTGCAGCGCGGGGACGATGGCCGGCTGCTGCGGGTCACCGAGGGCGTGTTCACCTACGTGTCGATCGACGCCGATGGGCGGCCGCACCCGGTGCATCGTTGAGCACCCGCTGTGCCGTGACGTTATCGCCGGCGCTGCGCCGCGGGCCGGTTGACGCCTTCCCGCCCGGCGGCCACTTTCGGCGCCCGTGACCGCGCCAGAACATTCCCGCGCCCAGACCACCGGGGCCCTCGCCGCCACCGGATCGTTTCTGCTCTGGGGCCTTTTCCCGATTTACTGGAAACAGCTGGAGGGCGTCCCGGCCCTCGAGCTCATCGCCCACCGGATCGTCTGGACCCTCTTCTTCCTGCTGGGGGTGCTCGCCTGGCAGCGGCGGTTCGGCGACCTGCGGCCGGCCTTCGAAACCCCGCAGCGCGTCGGCCTGAACCTGCTCAGCAGCCTGCTGCTGTCGGCCAACTGGACGGTCTATGTGTGGGCGGTGAACGCGGGACACGTGATCGAGACGAGCCTCGGCTATTTTCTCGTGCCCCTGGTCAACGTGGCCCTCGGCTTCCTGTTGTTGCACGAAAAGCTCCGCCGCCTGCAGTGGACCGCCATCGGCCTCGCCGGCGTCGGCGTCGGGGTGCTCCTGCTGCGCGTCGGCCACGTGCCGTGGATCGCTTTCGCGCTGGCCGGCACCTGGTCCGGGTACGGATTGCTGAAGAAGCGGTCCGCGCTCGGTCCCATTGCCGGCCTGACGATGGAGACACTCCTGCTCTTCCCGGTCGCCGTCGCGCTGCTGCTTTGGTGGCATCACATCGGCACGGGTGCCCTGGGCCGGGTGGACGGGCGCATGCACGTCTTCATCCTGGCCGCGGGCGTCGTCACAGCGGTGCCCTTGGTACTCTTCGCCCACGGGGCGCAGCGGATCCGGCTCACCACCCTCGGGCTCCTGCAATACCTCGCCCCGACCGTGCAGTTCTTGATCGGGCTTTTCGTCTATCGGGAACCGTTCGATGCCGCGCGCCTCCAAGCCTTCGCCCTGATCTGGGCCGGCTTGGTCCTCTATTCCGCGGACGGGCTTTGGGCGCAGCGCCACCGGCTGAAAAGTTGAGCTTCCGCCCGGCGCCCGGTACTGCCACTGTGGCGGCGCATGAAAACGCTTCTTCGCCGCCTGCTTCCGTCGTTCTGCTTCCTCGCCGCCCTTGCCGGCCTGCCCGGCCAGGTGGCCGCGCCCGCAGCGCCGACACCCGCCGCGGTCGATGCCTCCGCCGCGACGCCGAAAACCGGCAACAAACGATTTTTCGAACTGCATGAGTCCTTTCTCAAACGGGCCAAGGAGGGACCGATCGGCGTGTTGTTTCTCGGCGATTCCATCACCGAGGGCTGGAACAAGGCCCCGCACATCTGGGAGCATTTCTTCGGCAAATATCAGCCGGCCAACTTCGGGATCAGCGGGGATCAAACCCAGCACGTCATCTGGCGCCTCGAAAATGGTGAACTCGACGGCATCTCGCCCAAGGTCGTCGTGCTGATGCTCGGCACCAACAACACCGGCCGGAATACCGGCGCGGAGATCGCCGCCGCCGACAGGAAAATTGTGGAGATGATCCGCACGCGCCTGCCCGACACAAAGGTGCTGCTCCTCGCCATCTTTCCCCGCGGGCCGCGCAAGGATTGGCAGGGCAAGGTCGAGGATGCCGTTGCGCGCATGGAGGTCATCCGCGCCGCCAATGCCGAGCTGGCCCGGCTCGACGACGGGAAATACGTCCGCTTTCTCGATCTCAATGCCCGGTTCCTCGCGGACGACGGCTCGATCCCGCACATCATCATGCCCGACCAGTTGCATCCCGACGCCGCCGGCTACGAGTTGTGGGCCGAGGCGATGCTGCCGCTGCTGGACCAGATGATGCAGTGAGCCGGGGGACTCGGCCCCCCGGCGTCGCCGCGGGTTCGGCGACGGCGACGCGCTTCGCGCCTATTCCTTGCCGAAGTCGATCAGCTCCATCTCGAAGACCAGCGTGGCGTCGCGCGGGATCACCGGGGCCCGGCCGCGCACGCCGTAGCCGAGTTCCGACGGCACGATGAGAATCCATTTCTCGCCCTTGTGCATTTTCTGTAACGCCTCTTCCCAACCGTCGACGAGGTTACCGCGGCCGATGCGGATGCGGAGCGGCTTGTCGGCACCGGCTTCATCGAAGACCGTCCCGTTGAGGAGCATGCCCTTGTAGGCGACGCTGACAAAATTGCCGGGCACCGGCATCGGTCCCTTCTGGTCTCCCGGCTGGACGACGACATACCGCAGGCCGGTGAAGGTGCGCTTCGCGTTCGGCCATTTCTTCTCGACGACCTCCAGGTCGTCCGGCGGCAGCTTCTCCCGCTGGGCGAGCAGCGGCGCGCCGCCCAAGCCAAGCAGAAAAATGAGGACGAAAAGCAGGCGACGGGGGCGTGAAATCATGGCTTTTTGGCGGGAGGAATGACCCGGAAGGTTAGCGGCGGCTCCGCGGTCGTCGAGGCTTGATCCGGCGCCGGGGCGGCGGGCTTGTCCGTCTTCACGGTGGGCACATTCGCGCTCTTGATCGGATCGGGCAGCGGTCCTTTCGCCGGGGCCGCTGGCGCGGCGACAATGGCCGGCAACGCGGCGAAGCCGCGCTCGAGAAGCTCGATGGCCTTCAGGTCGCGGGTGCGTCCCTTGTCGATCTCGCCGTGCGGTCCAAATGAGCCCATGATGACGGCGATCACGCGCCGGCCGTTCCGCTCGGCGGTGGCGCTCAGGCAATAGCCGGCGCCGACGGTGTAGCCGGTCTTAAGGCCGTCGACCCCGGCGACGCGACCGAGCAGCTTGTTGTGGTTGTCCATGCGCATGGGTTGGGCGCGCACGCCGGTGCCAAACTCGCGCTCCTTGATCGAAGTGTATTTGAGCACGTCGGTGTGCAACACGAGGTGGCGGCACAGCACGGCAAAGTCGCGCGGCGTGGTCAGGTCGCCGTCGCTGATGCGCCGGTTCGAGGGCGGCAGGCCGTGCGGCGTGCGAAAGGTGGTGTGCGTCATCCCGAGCTCGCGCGCCTTGGCGTTCATGAGCTCGACGAACGCCGGCACCGAGCCGGCGGCGGCGCGGGCCAGGGCGTGCGCGGCATCGTTCGCCGACTGGATCATCATGGCGTAGAGCAGTTCCTCCACGGGAAAGGTTTCGCGGGGATCGAGGAACACCTGCGTGCCGCCCATCTTGGCATCCTCCGGCATCACGCGGACCGGCGTGTCGAGCTTGAGGGTGCCGGCGGCGAGCTGGTCGTGCAGCACGGCGAAGGTCATGAGTTTCGCCATGCTCGCGGGGGGATTGGAAACGTCCGCGTTTTCCTCGTACAGCACCTTGCCGGTGGCGGCGTCGGTGACGATGAAACCGGCATAGGCCGAGCGGGCGCTCTTGACGACGGCGGAGGCGGAAACGAGGCCCAGGAAAAACAGGACGCAGGCAGTGAGGGAGCGGAAAAGGGTCATCGAGCCGCCAAGGGAGCGGTCCGCCCCGGGCCGCGCAACCAAAAATCCGCGGCGCGCCGGCTTGCGCGGGATAGGCGTGGCTGCTTGGCTCGCCGGCGCCATGGCCCTGCCGCAGGTCGTCATCCTCTGCCCCAAGGAATTCACGTTCAGCGATCCCGCTGCGACGGTGGAACGGGGCGTGCTCGACGGGGTCGCCGAGGTGCGGACGATTGCGATGGACTTCCATGACCCCCTCCCGGCTGAGGCCCTGGCGGCGGACGTGCTGTTGCTCTGGCATAACGTTCCGGTCGACGCGGGCGCCATCGCCAAGCTGGCGAAATGCCGCGCCCTGATCCGCAACGGCACGGGCTTTGACAGCGTCGACGCCGCCGCGGCCGCCGCCCGCGGCATCCCGGTCTGCAATGTGCCCGACTACGGCACGGAGGAGGTCGCCGACCACGCGCTGGCGCTCACGCTCGCCTTGTGCCGGCAGCTCTTTCCCCTCGACGCCGAGGCCAAGCGCCTCGGCTGGCAAATCAACGTTGCCGAAAAGATGCGCCGGCTGCGCGGGCGCGTCTTCGGCATCGTTGGCCTCGGGCGCATCGGCACCGCGACCGCCCTGCGGGCGAAGGCCTTTGGCTTCCGCGTGGTGTTCCACGACCCTTACCTGCCGATGGGCATCCACAAGGCGCTCGGCATCGAACGGGTCGCCACGCTCGACGAACTTCTCCGCGTGGCGGATGTCGTCTCCGTTCATTGCCCGCTCACGCCCGAAACCCGCGGCCTTATCGGGGCGAAGGAACTCGCGCGCATGCAGCCCACCGCGTTTCTCATCAACACCGCCCGCGGCGACATTGTCCAAAAGGCGCCGGTGCTCGCCGCCCTCCGCGAGGGCCGGCTGGCCGGCGCCGGACTCGACGTGGTGGAAAACGAACCCCTGCGCTCCACCGATGAGGCCGCCACCCCGAACCTGATCGTGACCTGCCATGCCGCGTTCTGCAGCCCCGAGGGGATGATCGAGATGCGGACGTCCTCGGCGAACATCGCCCGCGCCGCGTTGCGGGGCGAACCGGTCTGGAATCGCGTCAACTGACGCCGCTTCGCAACGCGGGATGCTGCGCGACCAAGGCCAGCGCTTGCCCCAGCAGGGTCCGGCCCGGCTCCATCCGGTGCCAGGGCGACGCGCCCGACGGATGCGGCAGCGGAATGCAATCGGCGGCGTGCCCACGATAGTTGATCGGAAAGCTCCGGCCGATCAGGTCCTGCAAGGGTGCGGGTGGCAGCAATTGCGTGATGGCGAGTTTGCCAACGGGCAGGACCAGCTGGGGCTGCAACAACTCGAATTCCGCCTCCAGCCAGCGGGAGCAGCGCGCGATCTCGGTGTCGTCGGGCACGCGGTCGCCGCCGCCCGGCTTCTTCCCCGGAAAGCAGCGGCACACCGCGGCAAAATAGACCCGATCCCGCACCTCCTCCTCGCTCCACCCGAGCGCACCGTGAAACCACTTGAAGAGGGTCTTGCCGGCCGTCCACGCAAACGGGCGCCCGAGCTTTGGCTCCTTGTCGCCGGGCGCTTGGCCGATCAACAGAATGCGACTCGCGACGGCTCGTCCCACGACGACCGGCCGCTGCATGCCCGGGCAGCGCGAGCAGCGTCGCAGGTGGGCGAGGTGGCGCAGGATCTCGGCGGAGGTGGCGGGCATCGGGTCGGGCGGAAGCGAATTTGTTTTCGCCAGTGGCATCACAGGGGATGACGTCGCGGGCAAGCCCGCACCGGCCGAATCGTGACCGAAAAATAAAAAGGCGGAGCCGCTTGGGCTCCGCCGTGAAAGGTTCGCGAAGGCGAACGCCGATGGATTAGTAACGGCCGCCGCCGCCACCACCACCGCCGCCGTAGCCGCCACGGCCGCCGCGACCGCCGCCGTAGCCACCACGGCCACCGCCGCCGCCGCCGAAACCACGGCCGCCGCCACCACCACCGTAACCGCCGCCGGCCGGACGCTCTTCCTTCGGGCGCGCCTCATTCACTTGGAGGGCGCGGCCGCCGAAATCGACGCCATTGGTCTTCTCGGCGGCGAGCTTGGCTTCTTCGGGGGTGCCCATGGTGACAAACGCGAAGCCGCGCGGGCGGCCCGTCATTTTGTCCATGGCGACGTAGGTGTCGGTGACAGAACCGTACTGCTCGAAATGGGAGCGGAGTTCGGCCTCGGTCGTGGTGAAGGGAAGATTCCCAACGTAGAGTTTGGAGTTGCTCATGTGATATTTCGTAGATCCTTCGCCAGCCTGCCAGTCCGTTCCCGATGCGGGTTTCGAAATCATCACTTGGGCTCCTGCCCAGCCAACGACTCACCAGATCCTGTCATCCTAACGCTATCTCTAACGAGGCGCGTAAGAACGCCGAGGCGACGCTGCGACGCAAGTGAAATCGAGCCGGCCCCGCGCCAACCGATTGCGGCAGCGATGGTTGCCTGCCGCGAGCCGGCGCTCAGATCTCGTACTTGGCCCGGATTTCCGCCGGGAGACGCGCCGGCCGGCCGGTCTCCGTCGACACCATGACGTAATCGAACCAGCCATCGCAGCTGAGCTTTCGCTCCGGCAATTGCTCGATCTGGTACTGCACCGTCACGCCGATCAGGGAGAATTTCTCAATCCAGGTGCGCACGACGAACCGATCGCCGAGCCCGAGCGGTCGCTTGAAGCTCATGTGCGCCGTCGCCATGAACCACCCGAAGCCCCGCCGCTGGAATTCGGACATCGGCATCTTGTAGCAGCGCTCCATCTGGTCGAACCGGGCCGCCAGCACATAATCCATATATCGGCTGCTGTGCACATGTTGGTACATGTCGATGTCGTCGGGACGCACCTGCATCTCCGTCTCGAATTTCGCATAAACCAGCTTGGCGTTGGCCTCAGGGGAATTCACAAGCGACTCGCTCACGGCGGGAGGGTGTTCCGGCGCGGGATGCGGCGCAAAGGAAAAGCTGGCGCCGCATGCAATCGCATCTCCGGCCGCGCGTTGGCGAGAACGGCGGTTTCCCTCGTCAATCTTAGCTTGAGCAGATATTTATTTGTTTTAAACGTTTGTTCATTCGCTCGAAATCAGCCAAAGTTAGGATTCTAATCTCTGCCGAAGCGCTATTTGCGGAGAAAGGCTTCCATGCGATTTCGATCCGGGAGGTGGCCACCAAGGCCGATGTCAACGTGGCAGGAGTGAACTATCACTACTATGATCTCGAGTCGCTGCTGAAGGAGATTCTCGTCCGCAGGCTGCGGACGGTGAACTCGATCCGGATGACCGCACTTGAAAAAGCCGAGGCTGACTCCGGCCTGCAGCCGACGGCTCTCGCGGAGGTGTTACGGATCATGGCGCGCCCGCTGCTGGTAACTGCAGGTGACCCGATGGAATACAACCGGTATTCGCGACGGCTCCTCGGCCGCCTGTTGGTCGAGCCGTTTCCGAATCGAAGCGAGATCCTCGCTCGCGAATTTGAACCGACCATGGCCCGCTTTGCCCAGGCGCTCCGACGTCACGCGCCCGGGCTGGCTCCCGCCGATTTCATGTGGCGCTTCAGCCTGATCGTGGGCGCGCTGCACCACTCTCTCGCGACGCTGCACGAGATGAAGGCACTCACGCGCGGTCTTTGCGCCGACAATGACTTCGAGACCGCGTTGGACGCGTTCGTTGCAGTCGGGGAGCGGACGCTAGGCGCCTGAAGTTCGCCGCCTCGGCCCTTTTCCACCGACCCAAGGAGAAAAGGAATGCAATCAGGCGTGGCGAAATAGCTTACGAGGCTGTGCCGTAAAGGCGCGCGGAGACGCTTGCGCTGGGGGGAAACTTGCTTCCTTTCACGGTGTCGCAGGAGCGCTGACCTCGCTCCGGCGAACGAAGAATTCGCGCAACTATTCCACGTCCCCGGACGTTATGGAACCAGGGCGCGAAATCTCCGCGCCAGCCCCGCAGCGACCCTGCGGAGAAAACACCAAGCCATGATATTTCCCGTGATTGTCCTCGCACTACTCTCCCTGCTCGTCGCCACCGACCCTGAGCGAGAGTGAAGTTACGTCGTCTTGGCCCCGGCAGTCACGACGCGCGGCGTCTGCGCCAGCTTGTCGCCGGGAAAAATCAGCCGGATTAAACCGCGGCTTGCGCGCCGCCGGGCCGGTCCCTTGTGTGCTGCCCCAATTCATAGTTTCGATCATCGTGCCTGCTCAAAAAAATATCTTTCGTCATATTTTCGGCTCCCTCTTCCAGTGGATCGATTCCGACTATTCGGTTGAATCGCCCGAGGCGATCCGCGCCCAGCCCGACGGCGTGAACCTGGTGCGCTGCATACCGTTCATCATCCTGCATCTGGGCTGCCTGGGTGTGATCTGGGTGGGTTGGAGCAAATTCGCCGCCGCGACCGCCGTGGTGCTCTACTTCGTCCGCATGTTTTTCGTGACCGGCATCTTTCACCGGTATTTTTCCCACAAGACGTACAGCACGACGCGGCTGGGCCAGTTCATCCTCGCCGTCTGCACCGGCACCACGGTCCAGCGCGGCGCCCTGTGGTGGGCCTACCATCACCGGCATCATCACCAGCATTCCGATGAGCCGGAGGACGCCCATTCGCCCCACGTGCACGGCTTCTGGTGGTCCCATATCGGCTGGATCACGAGCCGGCGGAACTTTCCCACGGATTATTCCAAGGTGAAGGACCTCGCGAAGTATCCCGAGCTCGTCTGGCTGAACCGGTTTGACGTGGTCGTCCCCGTGCTGTTCGCCACGGGGTTGTACCTGCTTGGCCGCGTGCTCGAGGTGACGGCTCCGGGCCTGCACACCACCGGCGCCCAATTGCTCGTCTGGGGTTTCTTTATCAGCACCACCGCGCTGTTCCACGGCACGGCGTCGATCAACTCTTTCACGCACCTGTGGGGCCGCCGGCGTTTCAACACTTCGGACGATTCCCGCAACAGCCTGATTCTCGCCCTGGTTTGCCTCGGCGAAGGCTGGCACAACAACCATCACCGCTACCAATCGGCCACGCGCAACGGCTTTTATTGGTGGGAGGTCGATCCGACCTACTACGTTCTGAAGGTGATCTCGTGGACCGGCTTCATTTGGGGCCTCAAGCCCGTCCCGCAATCGATCTACGATGAAGCTGAACGCAGCGCCCACCAGGATTCGGTCGCCCGCTTCTCGATGTCGTCGGTCCAGCACGAGATCAATACGCTGAAGAAGGTCGTCCCGACCGCCGCCGCCATCGCGATCGCCACGGTGCGCGCGCCGCACGCGGCCGAGCAGCTCAAGAAGGCCGAGGGCCCCGAGGTGCACAAGGACGTCAGCGAGCTCGTCGAGTCTGCCCGATCGGCCGTTCCGGCGGCCGGCGCGGCCTCACGCGCGGACGACCAGCCGACAACGGCTCAGTAGTTCGGCCAGATTCCCGGTGTCACGAATTCGACGGCGTGTCCGTCGGGGTCCCGGAAATACAGGCTGCGGCCGCCGCGCTCCCAGCGGGTTTCGCTCTCGATGACGATGCCGGCCGCGCGCAGGCGCGCCAGCCAGGCCTCGTAGCTCGCCGCCGCAATCGCGAAGCCGATATGATACGGACCCGTGCCATTGTGCGGCGGAATGATTCCGCCGGGCACCGCCGTGGGCGTGAGGGTCGCGCCCCGCTTGAAGAGCAGCAGCACCTGTGCGCCCACGCGGAAAGTCTGGAAGCGGGCCGCATCGCCCGTCATCGGCTCGAGGCCGAGGACGTCGCGGTAGAAGGCGACGGCCCGCGGCAGGTCGTCGGTGTACAGGATTGATTCGACGATTCCGTCGAGGCGGGGCGCGACATCCATGATGCCAGCGTGGCGCAGAACCGGGCGTTTCGCAAACGCGCCCGGCTCACACGAGGACGAGGGCGATCGCCGCCACCATCAGGCCGGCCCCGATGAAGCGGAGGCGCAGCACGGCGCCGCCGAGGTGCTGCTCTTCGCTGGCGAACCAGTGGCCGATCGCCCAGACGAGAACGACGCTGAACAGTCCGCGGGCGCTGTAGATGATGTTCACCACGGTCGCGCTGCCGACGAGGACGAGGGCCAGCACCACGCCGGCGTTGTTCACGGCCAGCAGCAGCGCGCCGGTCCCCACCCAGCGCCACGCGGCGAGGTCCAGCTCGCGCAACGGCGCCTTGAACAGCGGCACGAAAGCCACCGAGAGCAGGCCCACCATCAGGAACATCGGCGGCAGGAAGCTGGCCAGGCCCCAGATCGGGAGCCACTTTTGGAGCAGCACGTCGCCCAGACCGAACGAAGTCGCGCTGCAGAACGCCAGGAAGGCCGTCTCGCCGACATTCCGGCGGCGCGCGCCGTCGCCGCCGTGGAGGAGGGCGATCGCCAGCGTGCTGAGTGCCGCCGCAATCCACCAGCGCAGGGGCACCGACCCGACCCGCAGCAGGCTGCTGAAGAGGGCGACCAGGACGACCTTCGCCCCCATCACGGGTGTGGTCACCGACACGTCGCCGCGGTTGAGCGCAAGAAAAGTGAACGCCTGCCCGCCAAAAAAGAGCAGGGCGGTCGCGGCCGGCCGCGCGTAGTCCGCCGCCTGGGCGAAGGCGTGGCCGCGCGCAAACCAGACCGGCACGAAGAGCAGCACGATCGCCCAGTTCGACACAAAATTGGTCCGCCACACCCCGACGCCAAAGGCCGCGGCGCGTTTGATCGCGAGGGCGGCGACAACATACAGCAACGCGCAGGCCAGCGGCAGGAGCAGGCTCGGTTGGAAAGGCATGGGGGAAACACAAAAAAGCCGGACCCGAGGGCCCGGCTTCAATCAAAATCGCGGCGCCGCGCTCAGGACTTGCCGAGCGCCTGCCGGACAACCTTCTCGTATTCCTCGTGCGGCACCGCGCCGGTCTTCGCATTCACGATCCGCCCGGCCCGGTCGATCAGAAACGTCGTCGGGATCGCGTCGATGTTGCCGAAGGCCGCGACGGCGTTCTCGTCGGCCATGACAATCGTGTAGTTCATCCCGTGCGCCTCGGCGAACTTCTGCACAGCCTCCGGACTCTTCTGGTCGACAGACATGCCGACGATCACGAGGCCATCGGCCCCGTATTTCTTCTGGAGTTCGACGTAGCCGGGAATCTCGGACACGCACGGGCCGCACCAGGTCGCCCAGAAATCGACCACCACGACCTTGCCCTTGAATTGGGCGGAACTGACGTCCTGGCCGTGGAGGTCCTTGAGCTTCCAGGCCGGCGCTTCGCGGCCCACGAGCGGGTTCTCCTGCGCTTGCAGGCGGTTGCCCGGGAAAAGGGCGGCGCCAGCGGCCAGCACCAGGGCCGCGCCCAAGACCGATAAAACACGTGAGCGGTTGGTTAAGGACATGCCTTTTAGGAGGCCCGAGATGCTTCGCTTGTTCCCAAAAAGGCGATCGGACTCAGGCGCCGTTGACGGGGCCGGTCGGGTCGACGCTCAGGATATCGATGAACTTCTTCATCGCCGGCGTCAGCACCCGGCCCTTGCGATGCAGGATCGCCAGCGGACGGGTGAACTCCTTTCCCTTGAAGCTGATCGTGACCAGCGTGCCCTGCTGGACCTCCTGCGTCACCGTGGCTTGCGGCACGATGGCGACGCCATGGTCGATTTCGACGGCCCGCTTCACCGTCTCGATGTTGTCGAATTCCATCACCGGCGTGATCTCGAGCTTGAAGTCGCGAAATATCTGGTCGACGGCCTTACGGGTCGGAATGTCGGGATCGAAGCCGATGAACTTGTGGTCGGCCAGCGCCTTCATGTCGACGTCGACGGCCTTCGCCAGCGGATGGTTGGGGTGCGCGATGAGCACCAGCCGGTCGTTGCGGAACGGGATCGTCTCGATCTGCCGGACCTTCTGCGGAAAGGCGACCAGCCCGAAATCGACCGAGTTGTGGAGGATGTCCTCGTACACCAGGTTCGAGCGCCGGTATTCAACCCGGACATTCACCGATGGGTAATCGTGGAGGAACTTCTTGATGTAGGGCGGCAGTTCGTGGAGCCCGATCGAGTAGATCGTCGAGATGCGGATGGTCCCGCTGATCACCTTCTTCATCTCCTGCAGCTCGCTTTCGAGCTTCTCATAAACGTGCAGGATTTCCTTCGCCGCCTCGTAGATCCGCTGGCCTTCGCGCGTGAGGTTGAATTGTTTCTGGCTCCGGTCCACCATCAGGGCCTTGAAATTACGCTCCATCGAACGCGCCTGCTGGCTCACGGCGGATTGGGTGATTCCGTTCAGTTTTGCGGCCTTCGAAAAGCTCTTTGTCTCGACCAAGTCGGCAAAGATCTTGAAGTTTTCTATTTGCATGCGTTCTGGTGGCTTCACGCACCATAACAATTCCTAATTGGCACGCCATCCCAAAAAAACCTTGGCCATCTTCATCGATTACAATGCGTTCCACGAGAGGGCTGAGGCGCTCCGCCTCAGGCTGGCGGAGCTCTGCCGGGCGGCGGGTCGCGATCCCGCAGAAGTAAACCTACTGCCCATTACGAAGACCCATCCCCCGGAGGCGGCCGTTTACGTCCATCGTTATGGCTTGAGGGCGGTGGGGGAAAATCGCGTGCAGGAAGCGGTGGCGAAGCGGGCGGCCGCCGGCCTGCCGGACTTGCGCTGGGAGCTCGTTGGCCACCTGCAATCGAACAAGGCGAAACTGGCGGCGCAGCAATTTGACCGCGTCCAAAGCGTGGACAGCGAAAAGCTGCTCCGCGCGCTGGATGCCGCCGCCCGTGAAGCCGGGCGCAGACTTCCCGTCCTGCTCCAAATCAATGCCGGCAACGATCCCGCGAAATTTGGCGCCGAGCCCGCCGCCGCGGCCCGGCTCCTGGAGACCGCCCTCACCCTGCCCCACCTGCAAGTAGACGGGCTGATGACGATCGCCCCGCTGGCGGACGACCCCACGGTTGTCCGGCGAACGTTCGCCCGCCTGCGCGAGTTGCGCGATGCCTTGTCCGTACGCGGCGGCCTGCCGCTGCGCGAATTGTCGATGGGCATGAGCGGCGATCTCGCGGCGGCGATCGCCGAGGGTAGTACGTTGGTCCGCGTGGGCACCGCCCTGTTCGGCGCGCGCCCTTAGTTTTCAAAGTTCCAGCAAAATCCATCGGCGGGGAAAAACTTTCCCCGTTGCGCTGGGGAAGAAACCACCTTGGCTCCTGCGCCGTGGAAGCGAAGCCGTTCACGTCCCAAGAGCGCCAGGCGCTGGCCGCGCTGCTCGACGACGCTTCGCCCGCGGTGCACCAGGCCTTGCTGGCGGAGTTCGCGCGGCGCGGCGCCGTCAGCGTCGAGTTCCTGCGCGAGCTCGCGCGCCAGCCGAACCGGGTTCTCGCCCTCCACGCCGCGCGCTTCCTGCGCGCATTGAACCTTTCCGACCCGGTCGGCGAGTTCCGGCAATTCATCCAGTCGCTCAATTATGAGCTCGAGTCGGGCGCCCTGCTGCTGAGCCGCACGGTGAACGCCGACCTGGACGTCGGCGCCTGCTGCGCGCAGCTCGATGCGCTGGCGGCGCGCTGTCGCGAGCTGATCGCCGAGCCCGCGAGCACCCGGGAAAAATGCCGGCTGATCAATCGCGTCCTGTTTCACGAGTTCGGCCTGCACGCGAACGTCGACGACGCCACGGATCCGCTGAACAGCTTTCTCGACCAGGTCATCGCCCGCCGCAAGGGGGTGCCGCTTTCGCTTTCGATCGTGTACCTGCTGGTGTCCGAGCGGCTGGGCCTGCAACTGGAGGCCGTCGCGCTGCCCGGGCATTTCCTGGTCGGCTGTTACGACGAGGGCACGCCGTTCTTCATCGACCCCTTCAATGCGGGCGCGTTCCTGACCGCCGGCGACGTGCTCCTCCAGCTTCGGCGGACCGACAGCCATGCCTCGGTCGGCGATCTCGCGCCCGCGCCGGTGCGCGAGGTGCTGTGCCGGTGCTGCCGCAATCTCGTCCTGCACTACGCGGCGGCGAACCAGCCGGTCAACGCCTCGCTGTTCGCCGACTTTGTGGCCGAGTTTGAGGCGACGCACGAGCGCCACGCGCAGTCCTGAGGTCGGGTCGCGCCGCCACGGCGCCGCCCGCAAATCGGGCTCGTTCTCACCCGCAATCTGGGCTTTGCTGCCGCCGCCCATGAGCGCCGCCGCCGACCCCGTACACCACCTCGCCGAACTCCCGGCCTGGTCGTTCGCCGGCACCGCGCTGGCCGTGCTGGGGCGGCCCGTCGCGCACTCGCTCAGTCCGATGATTCATCATGCCGCCCTGGCGGCGATGGCTGGGGCCGATTCTCGTTTCGCCTCGTGGCGGTATTTCAAGTTCGAGGTCGACCCGGCGGAGCTGCCCCAAGCCCTGGTCCGTCTCCATCGCGCCGGCTTTCTGGGGCTCAACCTGACCGTGCCGCACAAGGCCGTGGCCGTGGCTTGCCTCGCGGCGACCGATGACTTCGTGCGGGCGGCCGGCGCGGCGAACACGCTGATCCGCACGCCCGACGGTTGGCGCGGGGCCAACACCGACGGCGCCGGGCTGGCCGCCGCCCTGCACCAGGAATTCGGCCTCGAGCTTGCGGGCGCCGATGTGCTGCTCCTCGGCGCCGGCGGGGCGGCGCGGGCGGCCGCCGTCGAGTGCCTGCAGCGCGGCTGCCGGTCATTATGGATCGGCAATCGCAGTGCGGAGAACCTCGCCGCGCTGATCCGGATCCTGCGGCCCCGAACCCACCGGATTCCGCTGCACGGGTTCGACCTGGCGAGCCCGCCGGCCGGCCTGCCGGTCGGTGCCCTGGTTCTCAACGCCACTTCCCTCGGCCTTAAGCCCGGCGACGACTCCCCAATCGATCTCGCCAAAATTCCGCGGCCGGCGATGGTTTACGACATGATCTATCGACCGCCCCAGACGGCGCTCCTGCGCCAGGCTGCCGCGCTGGGCCTGCGGCATGCGAACGGGCTGTCGATGCTGGTGCACCAGGGCGCGCTCGCGCTCGAGCTGTGGACAGGCGCCGCGGTGCCGGTGGCGGAAATGCAGCGCGCGGCCCTGGCCGCCGGTTGACCCATGGACGCTTTCCCCGAAGTCGCTCACCAGGTGCCGTGGTTATATCCGCTGTTCGCCGCGCTGTTCGGGGCGTGCATCGGCAGCTTTCTCAACGTCTGCATCTATCGGATCCCCAAGGGCGAGTCCGTGGTACGCCCGGGCTCGCATTGCGCCTGCGGCCGGCCGATCGCGTGGTACGACAACATCCCCGTGGCCAGCTGGCTGATTCTGCGCGGACGCGCCCGGTGTTGCGGGCGGCCGTTCAGTATCCGGTATCCGGCGATCGAACTGGCCACCGCGCTGCTGTTCCTCGCCTGCTGGCTGCTGTTCCCGGCCGGCAAGGCGGCGGCCGGGGCCGTTCTGTGCGCCATCGTGATCTGCGCCTTCTTTATCGATCATGACCACATGATCATCCCCGACGTGTTCACCCTCGGCGGCGCCGCCGTCGGGCTGTTGCTGTCACTCCTGCTGCCGTCGCTGCATGGGCAGGAGCACCCGCTTTTCGTCGTCGCCAGCCTCCGTTCCGGCGTCGACGGCGTGCTCGGGCTTTTCGTCGGCTCCGCCTTGGTGCTGTGGATTGCGCTGTTTGCGGAGGTGCTGCTCAAGAAGGAGGCGATGGGCTTCGGCGACGTGAAGTTCCTGGGCGCTCTGGGTACCTTCGTCGGATGGAAAGGCGCGGTGTTCGGGATGTTTGGCGGCGCGATGCTCGGGTGCCTGTGGCTGGTGGTGGCCCTGCTGTGGCAGAAGGCGACCGGCCGGACCGCCGGCCTGCGCGCGGAGACTCCCGAGGGCCAGCCCGCCGACCTGGGATTCGGGGTGCACGTTCCATTCGGGCCCATGCTCGGCGTGGCCGCGTTGCTCTATTTCTTCGTGCTGCACCGGTGGGTGGACGAATATTTCGCCAGCCTGGCCCTGCTGCTCTAGGGAATCTCCGGCGGCTTGAATTCCGGCGGCACCGCACCGCTCCGCCCCTGGACGACGAGGCTGAGCAGGTAAGCCAGCGCCTCCTCGCGCGACTGCTTGCGCTCGCCGGCGAGTTGTTCGGCTCGCTTCAGCAGCTGGCGCGCCATGACTTCGGCCTGCGCCGGCGGCGCCCCGAGGCGGGTGCACACCGCCGTCAACTGTTCAAGTTCCGACACGGCTGATGATCGTGAGGTCCTCGTCGGCGTCCGGTCCCGCGGCCAATCCGCCGCGCTCATCGAGAGGGACGAGCGAGAGCATGGCCATCGCCACGAATTTTCCCGGGGCCGCAGCCGCCGACCGAATCTCGCCAACTTTCCGTCGCCGCTGGAAAAGCGGGGTTCCCGACGGCGGCGCGTCCCCCGTCCCCGTCACCACGAAGAGCCGGCGACGCACTTGTCCCAAGTTCTTCAATCGCGACATCACCTCCTGGCCGAGATAACAACCCTTCGTGTACGAAATCGCGGCGTCCTGAAGGCTGCCTTCGTTCGGAAGATCTCCTTCGCCGAGATCCTGCGGCACGCTGGGTACCTGAGCCGAGATGCGCTCAAATGCCACTTCCGCCGGCGTCGCTTCAACGCAACCGGCGGCGCACAAGCGTTCCGTCAGCGCGTGGCATGCCGCGGCCGGCCCGATGATCTCAAAATTCTCCCCGGTGGAGCGCCGTCCGCGAAAGACCAACAGGTCGCCCGATCGACCGAACACTCCCGCTCCCGGCGCCGCCCCGATCAACGGCGCCAGCGAATCGGACGCCCCCGGCCCAAACACCGCAAGGCCGGCTGTGGCACCGGTCTCGTCCTCGATCGAGACGTCGTCCGCCACAATGTAATCGGTGAGCCGACGGGCGATTGCTGCAGCCGGGCAGTTTGGGCTGACCAAGAACCAGGCGTTGGCTCGCTGCTTGAGGGCGTACGCATCGGCCATCACCTTGCCCTTCTGACTCAAGAACAGCCCGTACATCGCGGCACCCGGCGCTTGCCGCAGATCGTTGGTGAACTGACCCTGCAGAAAGGCATCCGCATCGTCCCCGGCAACCGCCAAAACCGCCCCCGGGCTATTGGGAAAGATTTTCGTGTTACCGCTCATTTATTGTCACAATTTTCACCCTAACCTACGTAAGCGCAAGGTTTAGACACAGGATTTGAAAATCTTATGTTCTTCGGGTTGACGAATCCTTGGAACTGGGTAGCTCTATGGAAGTCCAATTTATCACTTCTCCCGCCTAGCGGGAGTTTTGGGGTAACTAAGAAAGCAATGGCCGGTCGCTTAGGGGTAGGCGACCGGCCTTTTCTTTGCCCGGATTTTAGCACGCAGCAAGAACTTGCTCAGGCGGGAACGGCCGGAACAAGCTGGTCTCTCCATGTTAAGAACTTCCGACATCAATGTCGTTGAGACACGCGCGCTGCCTTCTCCCGCCGCCTTGTTGGCGGAACTCCCCAAGTCCGAGCAGCAGGCGGAATTCGTCTCCCGGAGTCGCCGCGAAATCCATCGCCTGATCTTCACCGACGACAAGCGGTTTCTGCTGATCCTCGGGCCTTGCTCGATCCACGACCTCGACGCCGGCCGCGACTACGCCCGCCGCCTGGCCGCGCTCGCCGCGTCCGTGAGCGACCGAATCATGGTCGTCATGCGCGTGTATTTTGAGAAACCGCGCACCACGGTCGGATGGAAAGGCCTGATCATGGACCCGCACCTGGATGGCTCGCACGACATCGCCGCAGGCCTCCGCCTCGCGCGTGGGTTCCTGCGGGATGTCCTCGACCTTGGGATCCCCACCGCCACCGAACTCCTCGATCCGATCACCCCGCAATACATCGCCGACCTGATCTGCTGGTCGGCCATCGGCGCCCGCACCGCCGAATCCCAAACTCATCGCCAGATGGCGTCGGGCCTGTCGATGCCGCTGGGTTTCAAGAACGGGACCGACGGCTCCATCGGCACCGCGATCAACGCGATCAAGGCCGCCGCGCAGCCGCATACGTTTCTCGGCATCAACCTCGAGGGTTCCGCTTCCGCCATCGTGACCCGCGGGAATCCCGATTGCCACGTGGTGCTGCGGGGCGGCACGGCCGGCCCGAATTACTCCGAGTCGCATATCGCGCAGACCGAAGGCCTCCTGCGCCAGGCCGGCTTGCCGGTCTCGATCCTGGTGGACTGCTCGCACGACAACTCGGCCAAGCAGCCCGAACGCCAGCCCGAGGTGCTCCGCGCCCTGTTGCGCCAGGTCGCCGCGGGCAACAGCTCGATCATGGGGTCCATGATCGAAAGTAATCTCGGTGGCGGCAGCCAGCCCTTCCCCGTGCCCAAGGATCGCCTGCGCTACGGCGTTTCCATCACCGACGCCTGCATCGACTGGGCCACGACGGAAGCGCTGGTTAAGGAACTTCATGGCGCCCTCGCGCCCCGGTTCGGCTGATTCGGCCGCCTAATACCCCGCGCAACACGGCAAAAAAATACCGCCCAAAGGGATTTCTGCCGTGCGAATCCGCCTTCTTAGACCCAAGTATTTCGTCCCATGAATCCTCCCATCCGTGTCGCAATCACCGGTGCCGCCGGCCAGATCGGCTACTCCCTGCTGTTCCGCATCGCCTCCGGCGCGATGTTCGGCCCCAACCAGCCGGTCATCCTGCAGTTGATCGAAGCCCCGATCGAGAAGGCGCTCAAGGCGCTGGAAGGCGTCGCGATGGAACTCGACGACTGCGCCTTCCCCTTGCTGAAGGGCATCGTCCAGACCTCGGACCCGGCGATCGGCTTCAAGGATGCCAACTGGTGCCTGCTCGTCGGCGCCAAACCCCGCGGTCCCGGCATGGAGCGCGCCGACCTGCTGAAGGACAACGGCCGGATCTTCATCGCGCAAGGGCAGGTCATCGACGCGGTGGCTGCGGCGGACGCGCGCGTCGCCGTCGTCGGCAATCCAGCCAACACCAACTGCATGATCGCCGCCTCGCAGGCCAAGCGCCTGCCGGCCGAGCGGTTCACCGCCATGGTGCGCCTCGACCAGAACCGCGCCCAGAGCCAGCTCGCCCAGAAGGCCGGCGTCGATCTTAACGCCGTCCAGAACATCTTCATCTACGGCAACCACAGCCCGACGATGTTCCCGGCGTTTGCCCACGCCACGATCAATGGCAAACCCGTGCCCGCGGTCATCGCCGATGCCGCCTGGCTTCAGGGCCCCTTCTGCGAAACCGTCGGCAAACGCGGCGCCGCCATCATCGCCGCGCGGGGAGCGTCCTCCGCCGCCTCGGCCGCGAATGCGCTCGTCGACCATGTCCGCTCCCTCGTCACGCCCGGCGCCGTGCACTCCGTCGCGGTGAAGTCCAACGGCCACTACGGCTTCGATCCCCAGGTCTGGGCCGGCATGCCGGTTCGCACCACCTCCGCGGGCAGCTACGAGGTCATCACCAGTTATGCCATGGACGATTTCGCCCGGTCGAAGCTGGCCGCCACGAACAAGGAGCTGGTCGAGGAGCGGGCGTTTGTCGCCGACATGATCAAGTGACGGGCCGCCGGGCGCCCCGGGCCAAGCCTGGCCAAACACTCGCGGCGGTCCGTCCTGGACCGCCGCTTTTCGTTCGCCCCAAAGAATGGTCGGACCGGGATCACGCCGCCGCCACGGCCGGCGCCGGCTTCGTCCCGATCTTTTTGTAGAGGCTGATCAGCCCCATCACGATCAGGACCGGGATCCAGATCGGCGAGAGTACGAGCGCGACGGCGATGCCGACGAGCAGGAGCAGAGCCACCAGCGTGAGCCCGACGGCGCCGAGGACGCCCGCCAGGATGATCCCAACGAATGCGCCCACGAGAATCACGGGCAGGAACTTCAGCGCCAGCAGGCACGCCACCACCACGAGAAAGATCTTGAGGAAAGTATTCATGCCTCATTAACACCCGGCCGCGGGAAAAAGTTGCGCGAGGCCGCAACTCCTTGTTCAACAGCCGCGCTTGCCCGCCCCCGCCTCCATCCCGGTCGTCTGCGCGCTGATCGAATCCGGCGGCCGGATTCTCCTCGCGCGCCGGCCGGCGCACAAGCACCTGCCCCTCAAGTGGGAATTCCCCGGCGGCAAGGTGGAGCCCGGCGAGGAGCCCGCGGCCGCGATCGTCCGCGAGATCCGCGAGGAACTCGGCTGCGGGATCGTCATCCAACACGCGCTCCCGCGCTTCAAACATGACTACACCCGGGTGGTGATCGAGATGATCCCGTTCGTCTGCGCGCTGGCCGCGGGTTCGCCGGCACCGCATCCCCATGAGCACGTCGCGCTCGAATGGGTCGAGCCCAACCGGCTGCTGGAATTTGACCTCGCGCCCGCCGATGTGCCGGCGGTGGACGCCTATCGCGAGGCGCGGCGGCGCTGATTCGGAAGGGAACGGACGTGCCGGTCAGGGCGTCATGAACACCTGCACGGAGTAAAGTGCGTCGAGTCCCGAAAACTCGCGGCGCCAGCACGCGCTGCAGCCCAGATAATGCAGTTGGGGATTGAGGATGTTGGCTCGGTGTTCCGGAGAATTCATCCATTGGCGCACCACCACCGCCGCAAAGGCGCCGTAGTCCAACGGCACCAGCGGCCGGCCGCTCTTCGCATCGAAAAACCGCCGGCCCGCCCCGTTGCCCTCGAAACGCAGCTCCTCGCCCAGGCCGGTCGCGTCGAGCGTCGGCGTGAGGGCGATGTTCTCTGCGACCATGGCATACTCGAGTCCCACCGAGTGCACCCGGTCGGCGACATCGCCCAAGCCCGGGAGGGGATTATGATGATCGACTCCCGGCAGCACGGCGCCGATCCCCGCCTGCAGGTCCGCCGCCTCGTCGAGTTTTCTCATCGGTCGAAACGCCGGCAGGCCCGCCTCGCGCCGCACCCGGTTCGTCTCGTGAAAGATCGCCGCCGCCATCAAGGCCGCATCATAGGTGGGAAGCGTCAGCGGCGCCCGCAAACCTTTGATGCGGCTGAACGCCCGGTCGGACAGCTCCTGGCCGCGCCCCGGCGGTACCGCATGCGCCGCGGGCGCGAGCACCGCGACAAGAGCGATGAACATGAAGAGACGCATGCGAGCCGGCGAGAGCCGAGCACCGAAGAAATCCCTCCGCCGCTGTTTGTCTAGACGATCCCGCGTTCGACCCACTGATGCTCGCCGGCGACGACCTGCTGCGCCAGGTCGTACCCGTGCTGGTCGGCGTTGCGCGCGATGGCGGTGAAATTCTGCCGGATGCGCATCATGGCCTGGGCGTGGAAATCGTCCATCAGCATGAAGACCCTGGCCTCCGCCTCGTTTTCGCGCAGCAGCTTCTGCGCGAACACGGCCGCGGCGGCGATGGCGAAGAGATCGGCGCCGATGTCGGCGATGCGCCCGAGCAGCACCTGGCGCTTCTCCAGTTTCGGCCCGAACTTCACCATCTGGTGGAACAGCGTCCGTGCCAGCTTGCGGCTGAGGCGCGCGACTTCGCCGAGGTACGCGCCGAGGTGCGGGTGCATCTCCGCGGGGGCGCGGCCGCCGAACGGCAGCCATTGCTTCGGATACCACCAGAGGTAGAACCCTGCCGCCTTGAGCGCGCTGGCCAGGCGTTCGCTCCATGGTCGCTCGGAGTTCAGCGCGATGCCGGCGACCTTCAGGTGCGGATCCAGCGCCTCCCGCATGATGAAGAGCCGCATGATCTCGGACGAGCCCTCGAAGATCATCGAGACGCGGTTGTCGCGCATCATGCGCTCGACCGGGTACGGCTTCTCGCCCCGCGCCAGGAGTGACTGCACCGTCTCGTAACCGCGGCCGCCGCGGAGCTGCATCAGGTCGTCGAGGCACTGCCACGCCTTCTCCGTGCCCCAGAGCTTGCACATCGACGCTTCGAGCCGGATGTCGGCGTGCTTGTCGCGATCCACGATGCCCGAGGTGGTGAGGAGCATCGCCTCCATGGCGAAGGTGTGCGCGGCGATCCGGCGGATCTTCTCCGCCACCGCCGCGTGCTGCCCGATCGGCACACCCCACTGGACGCGATCGCGCCCCCATTCGCGGGCGATCTGCACCGCGCGCTTGCTCACGCCGATCGACGACGCCGGAATCGACAGCCGGCCCGAGTTCAGCGTGCTCAGCGCGACCTTCAGGCCGCGGCCGACGCCGCCCACCACCTGGTCCTTCGGCAC
The DNA here is from genome assembly GCA_035496355.1 of Lacunisphaera sp. Taxonomy (GTDB): domain Bacteria; phylum Verrucomicrobiota; class Verrucomicrobiia; order Opitutales; family Opitutaceae; genus Lacunisphaera. The sequence goes on from DATJES010000049.1 coordinate 60,331, forward strand.
GCGGACGTTGGTGAAGCGGATCACGCCGTTGTAGAGCGCGTTCAGACCCATGAACCGGCACCGGTGCACCACCGTGATGCCCGGCGATTTTGCCTCGACCACAAACGTCGTGATCTGGGTGCGGGGCTTGCCGTCGACGATCTTGGGCGGCGTCTTGGCCGCCACGATCAACAGCCCGGCTTCCGTGCCGTTCGAACACCACAGTTTCTCGCCGTTGAGAATGTAGTCGTCGCCGTCCGGCCTGGCCTCGGTCGTGAGCCGCGCCGGGTCCGAGCCGACGCCGGGTTCCGTCAGGGCGAACGCCGACAGTTCGCCGCCCGCGACGCGGGGCAGGAATTTCCGCTTCTGCTCCTCGCTGCCAAACAGGAGCAGCGGCTGCGGCACGCCGATCGACTGGTGCACCGACAGGTGCGCGAAGGTGTTCCCGCAGTGGCTCGCGACCAGCAGGCAGGCGCGGCAATAGGTGGTCTGGGAGAAGCCGAGCCCGCCGTATTCCCGCGGGATCTTGATGCCATAGGCGCCGATCTGCACGAACGCCTGCCGCACCTCCGGCGGAATCTCGCCCGTCCGGTCGATCAGGTCGGCGTCGACCTTCTCCCGCAGCACGGTCGCGAGATCGGCCAGGAATTTCTCGGCGCGCGGCTTTTCGTCGGGCGCGAGGGCGGGAATGGGATGCAGCTTCTCGGGGGTCCAGCGCCCCATGAAGAGGTTGGCGACAAAGCTGGGATCGTCGTGCGACTCCCGTGCGGCCTCCGTGACCTGCAGCGCAGCGCGCTGACCGGCATTCATCTTCGACATGTCGATGACGGACTTATCCTCATCGGGCTTCACGGGCGGGGGCGAAACAGGGGTGGGCATGGGGGCGGGACGGTGCCTCGGGGGCGGCGCGTCGGTTGGTTTCCCGCCATTATCGCATGATTGGCGGCGGGGTCAACGAACGCACCCGCCGCTGCAGGCGTTTCAGCCTTAGGGAGTAGTGGGCGCGGCGGCGGCGCCGCTTGCATTCCCCGCCGGGTGTGGCACCTTGGTCGGCTCGGTTCTTTGACGGTGCGTTCGCCAGTTGATCACTCAGTTCGTCTTTCTTGGTACTTGGTACTTTTCACTTGGTACTACGTCCCGGGGGTGTTCCGGATTCGACCCTTGGTTGGAGCGCGCAGCTGCCTGTCGAGAGCGAAGGACTCTCGCTAATCCCCCTTCAAAACAAACAAACGGCACATACGAAGAAATGCCCCTGGCTGCTTAATGTAGCCACGTTTCCACCCTGACTCCTGCTAGGGACTGGGAACGTCGACAGCAGGAATAGCGGTGATGGCCGTCGTGACATCACCGCCGTATCTTCAACCACGGCTGGCCAAAGGAGGAGCGCGCGTCATCGCGCCCCGGAGGCGAGATCCAATCAGACGCTATGCAGGTAGATGCGGCGCGTGAAGGCCAGGGACACAGGGGTTCAACTCCCCTCACCTCCACCATTTCAGCGCAGCTGCATCACCTGCGCGCCGGCGGCGAGGAAGGCACCCGAGCCGTATTCCTGCCAAGTCGTCGCATCGTAGGCGTCGGGGGCGAAACCGATCGGCTGCACCCAGCCCAGCCGGCCGTCGCCGTCGATGCTCGCCAGCAACGCCGCCCAGACCTTGTCCACCACCGGCCGGTATTCGGCCGCCGGCAGCAGGCCGCGGTTGATGCCCCACGCGAGCGCGTAGCAGAAAAACGCGCTGCCGCTCGCCTCGCCGTGCGGTCCCGCGGGCTGCAGCAGGTTGGGATGCCACAGGCCGTCGGCCGGCTGCAACCCCGCCAGTCGCGCCGCCATCGCCTGATACAGGGCGACGTAGCGTCCGCGCGTGGGAAATTCCGCCGGCAGGGCATCCAACAGCCGCGCCAGCCCGGCGATCACCCAACCGTTGCCGCGACTCCAGAAAATCTTCGGACCTTCCTTGGGGAACACAAAGCGCTGGTCACGGTAAAACAGCCGCTCGGCCGGGTCGTAGAACGCGAGGTAGCTGTCCCAATAGAATCGGTCCATCGCCTCCAGGTACCGCGGCTCGTGGGTCGCGTGCGCCAGTTTCGCGAACGTCGGCGGCGACATGTAGAGCGCATCGCACCATGACCAGAATTCGTGGCCGGGTTGCGGCGTCGCGACGATCTTGTCGAGCGTCGCCTGCACCGACGCGATCTTCTCCGGCGCGGGGGCGAGCTCGTAAAGCTCGAGGTAAGTCTGGCCGACAATGTGGTCGTCCGCGTGGCGCTCCCGCGGGCCGAGCTGCCAGCTGTTCGCGGTCGCCGTCGCCTCGGCGTACTTCAGGTAGGCGTCGTCCTTCGTCGCGCGCCAAGCCTCCATCACGCCGGTCAGGAACGCGCCCTGCACCCAGCCGCGCGTACCCTCCCGGCCGTTGACCGGATGCGTCGCGCTCCAGGGGTGCGCGACCTGCCAGTCGAAAACCCGGCGCATGGCGACGGCCGGCGGGGATGCCTGGGCGAGCAGGGCGGCCGGCGCGAGCAGCGCCGCCGCCAGCAGCCGGGAGAGAGCGGTTGCTTTCATGGTTAGTAATGAATGAGGCCGCGTTGCACCGCGGCGATCACGGCTTGGGTGCGGTCCAGCACGCGCAGCTTGCCGAGGATGCTTTTGAGGTGCCCCTTCGTCGTGTGCTCGGAAATGCCGAGCGTGTCCGCGATTTCCTTGTTCGCCAGGCCGCGCGAGAGCTGGACCAGCACCTCCTGCTCGCGGGTGGTGAGTTCCTCGTAGGTGTTGCGCGAGCGGAGCCGGCTGGCGATCTCCTGTGGGATCCAACGGCGGCCGGCCGCGACGGCATTGATCGCCGGAACCAGCTCCTCGCCGGTCACGCTTTTCAGCACATAGCCGCTGGCCCCGGCTTCGAGGGCCGTGTGGATGTCGACGTCGCCCTCGAAGGCCGAGAGCATCAGGATGCGCGCGGCCGGGTCGATCCCGCGGATCGCCTGCGCCGCCTGGGGACCCTCGAGGTCGGGGAGCCGCATGTCCATCACCACGAGGTCGGGCTGCAGCTCCCGGAACAGGCGGATGGCTTCGCGACCGTCGCCGGCCTCGCCGACAACGACGAGGTTCGGCTCGGTGTTGATCAGCGACAACAGCCCGATGCGGACGATGAAATGGTCATCGACGATGAGGATTCGGATTTTCGCCGCTGCGTTCACACGGCCTCGCGCGCCGCCGCCGCGGGTTCCCCGACTTCCGGCGACCGCAGCGGGATGATCGCGCGCACAGTGGTGCCCTCGCCGGGCGGGCCCGCCACCTCGAGGCGCCCGCCGAGCCGTTTCGCGCGCTCGGTCATGCCGAGCAGCCCGAAGTGCTGCCCGGCCGCCGCGGCGACGCGGTCGGCCACCAGCCCGGAACCGTTGTCCCGGACCTCCAGCACCACTTCCTCCGCCCGGAAAATCAGGCGCAGGGTGACCGTCGTCGCCCCGGAGTGCTTCACCACGTTGGCCATCGCCTCCTGCGCAATCCGGAGCAGGTTGTCCTCCACCACTTCCGGCAGCCGCTGGCGCATGCCCTCCGTGGCGAGGTCGGCGGTGATGGCGCTGCCCGCCAGGATCTGGTTGGTGGCAATGGCGAGCGCCTGGGTGAGGTCGAACTGCTCGAGTTCGCGCGAGCGCAGGTCCCAGATGGAACGACGCAGTTCCAGCCGGCTTTGCTTGAGGAAACGGCGGGCGAGTTCGAGCGGCCGGCCCGCATCGGCGGGGTTGCGCTCGAAGAGTTTCGCCGCGGTGTCGAGCTGCAGCATGATGCCGGTCAGGGCCTGGTCCAGCGTGTCGTGCAGCTCCCGGGCGAGGCGCGTGCGCTCGGAGAGCACGGCGCGGAACTCCACCTCCGCCGCCTTGCGGCCCGACATCTCAACCTTCAGCTGCTCGGTGCGTTCCTGGACCCGGGCCTCCAGCTGGTCGTGCGCGAGCTGCAGCTCCTTTTGCGCCTTTTCGCGTTCGGCCACGAGGAAGCTCAGCATCGTGTTTTTCTTCGCGATGGTCAGCAGCCAGGCGACCGTCGCGGCCAGCAGCACGCCGACGATGGCGAGCCCGACGAGCAGCCGTTGCGCCGTCAGCCAGCTCGGCGTCGCGAGCACACGCAGGCTTTGGTTATCCGGCAGGAGCAGCGTGAGCGCCTTCGGCCGGCCGTCCTCCCCCGACTCAAACAACACCACGCCGCGTGCCTCCACGAAGCTGCCCAGCGGCACGGTCGTGATGGCGGTCGCCTCGACCGCACCTTCGAACTCCGCCGTGAAGGACTGCTCGCGGTTCCGGATGGTGCAAACGGTGCGCACGCCGGCGAAGCCGGCCGACTCGCGCCGGACGGCCCGGACGCTGTGGTCGAGCAGCTCGCCGCGCAGCGTCACGAGCTCGCCGCCGTGCAACCCCTCGCGCAGCTCATCCATCGGCACCGGTTTCGCCGTCACCGGCCGGGGCGCCCCGCCCGTCTCGCGGACCACGGCGTCGCGGAGCACGGGCTGGTAATTGATGATCTCGAGGAAGCCGACGGCCTCGAGCGGCGTGCCGGGCGGCAGCTCGATCGGCTGGCGCGTCTCCAGGTGCAGGCCGCCGGTCTCGTCCTGGATGAACATGTCCAGGCCGGGACGCTGGAACGTGAGCACGCCGCTCACGTGTTGCCGCTCGCCGAGGTTGGCTGAGGTCCGGAACTTCGCCAGGTCGTCGATCGCCAGCACCGGCTGCTCGAAGGGCGGATGCTGCTCCGGTTGCTCGACGACGAACTCGTCCGCGTTCGGCACGAAGAGGTTGACCGCGGTCAACTGGCGCCGCGCCGCATTGAAGGCCGTGCCGACCGTGCCGCGCGCCCGGATCTTCGCCGCCACGAGCGAGCGCGGATTGAGCTGGGGCGGCAGCTTCGGGAACACGCGCACGCGGTAGCCGCCGATCGAGACTTCGACCATCGTCTTCTGCGACGCCACATAGGTCACGGCGCGCACCAGCCCGGTGATTTCCACCCGCTGGCTGGCCTCGACGCCCGCCATCAGGCGTTCGACGGAAACCTCGCGGGCCAGCGGCAGCGGCGCGGTGCCGAGCTTCTTCCAGCCTTTGCTCTGCACCACGGGGGCAAACCAGCCCGGCCCCGTGTGGCCGTTCACCTCGACGACGTCGCCGATGGCCGGCTGGGCCCCGATGTTTTGGACAAAAATGCCGGCGCTGTCGTCCTGCAGGACGAACTTGCCCTGCCAGTCCGGCTCGGCCGCAGTCACGATGCCCCGCAGCCGCACCGGCAGTTTCTTCTCCGCCACAGTCGCGGGCAGGTCGCGGACCTCGGCGGCCGTCGTCAACAAGGGGGCCTCGGTCCCGGCATCCGCCGCCCGGGCGGGCGCCACGGCGGCGAACGCCAGGAGAACGGCCAGCACCAGGGTCATGACGGGCGGGCGACGCATGGTAAACGGGGCGGCCGAGGCAACTCCCCGCGCCCGGTGATGACAAGCGTTCTTTGGTTGCGGGATTCCTCGCGGTGCCCCGCGGCCGCCGGTCGGGGCCGTTTTCCCCCACGGCCCGTGAATTCGAGGCGCTGGGCGACCCGCGCCCCTGCCGTGCAACGCGTTCATCGCGGCTTCACGGCGCCGACAGCCAGAGCAGCGGCTGCGTTACCGCCATATTGCGCCGCACCTCGACGTCGTCAGAATCGGCGGGCAGTCGCCGCCACAAGGCGAGATAGTCCGGGCGATTCAGCCGCAACCCGGCCAGCAACAGCGCCGGTTGCCGGACCGGCCAGCCCTCGAAATGCGCGATGTCCGGCGCGAATGGCCACGCGGTGCGGTCGGCCAGATACGGATAGAGGAAAGCAACCGCCTGCGCGACGCTCCGGCCGTCGAGCAGCGCGGTCCGCCAGAAATCCTCCTGCGGCGTCGACAGCACGTCCGCCAGCAACGCGACGTTGTCTAGCTGGAAGATCGAGTATCCGTAAGGCTTCGTGCGCTCCAGCTCGCGCGGGAAGCTGCCGTCGAACGCCAGTTGCCACGGCAGGAGCACCTCGCGAAAGCGTCGCCGGGCCCGCTCCAGCGTGGCGTTGTCATCGGTGAAGCGCGCAAAAACGGCCACCTGCAGCCAGTACGCCACGCTGTGGTTGTTCAACGAGGCTCCTTCCTTGATGCCGTTCGGATCGGTCAGCAGCCAGCGGTTGTAGTCGGCGAACCAGGCCCGCACGGCGGCCAGCGTTTCCTTCGGCACGCCCGGCGCGTTTGCGATCGCGGCTGCGGCCAGCGGGACTTCCACGAGGTGCAGCGTGTCGATCAAACCCCAGCTGCGACCGGTTGAAACCCCGGGCACCGCCTGCGCATATTTCAAGTGCGGGTTCATCCGCGTGGCCGGATCGACGAAGAAGACGCGCAGCCACTCCGCCGCCCGCTGCGCGTAGGCCGTCTCGCCCGTCAGGCGGTACGCGGCGGCGAGCGCGGCGACGCGGTCGCGCATGTCGCGCATGATGAGCCGGTGGGCGTCGAAGTTGGCGGGGTTCGATTCACCGTCGCGGCTCACATAGGGCAGGCCGTTGGCCGTCTTCGGGTTGGGCCACCAGTAGTCGCCCATCGAGTAGAAATCGCCCGGCCCGACGCCCTCGGCCAAGGCCGGCGGCGGCGCCGACCGGATGGTCACCGGCTTCGCCTGCATGGCCTCGGCCGCCTGGCGCAGCACCCGGGCGCGATCTAGATTTTCGATGGCGCGCATCGTGGCGGCGAGGTCGAGAGGCTTCGTCCCTGCCCGCAGCGCGCCGTCCAGGTGAAGGAATGCCGTCGGCACGCCGCCCACGGCCGCACTCACTTCCCCGGCGCCGCCAGCCGGCAGCTCCAGGTCGATCCGCGCGCGGCCGTTGGCCAGCTGCACGCGGCGCGAGCCGCCAACGGTGCCGAGGTCGTCCAGCAGCCGGCCGTCGCCGGCGTGCCCCCACTCAAGGAAGCCCGCGGCATCGAGGCACACCACGCCGGCGGCATCGAGCAATTCGGCTTGCACGCGCACGCGGCCGCCCGGCGCGGGAAGCTGTTGCAGGCGCAGATGATCGGGCCGGCCCCACGCGCGGGGTTCATAGCGGAAGGTGATCTCATCGGACACCTCCTGCCCGCCGGACTTTCCCACCGCGCGCAGTTGGTTCATGCCATCGGTGAACACCGCCTCCCAGCGCAGCCCCGCCGCCGGGAAATCCTCGCTGTTGCGCCGGCGCACGCCCTGCGAGATGCCGTTGACCCAGAGTTCGACCTCGGGACAGTTCGAGTACACCTTGACGGTGCGCTTCTGGCCGGTGGGCCCCCAGCGCACGGGCCAGCTGTGGCCGTAGAGGTGCACCATCGGCGCGGTCGTCCAGTATGACTGGTAGACATAGTACGATTCCTTCGGTGTCAGGTCGCGCTCGACGGCTCCCTTCTGGTTGACAAAGGGCACCGGGTCGTCGGCGCGCAGCGGCGTGGAGAAGTCCTTGAATGGCCACATGGCCGAGCCGGCGAACCAGTCCATCTTTTCCTGCTCCTTCAGGTACCAGTCCACCAGGTCACAGACGTAGGTTTCGGACCAGTCGCCGTCGCGCGAGACGCGCGCGCCCCCGCCGGCGTCCATGAAGTCCAGCCCCCGCTCGTCGGTCGCGCCGGTGGCCTTGACGTTGCGCAGGCGCGCGTAGGGATCCTCCGCGTGGCGGCCGGCATGGCTGTCGCCCCCCCACTCCACATGGAGGAAGTGCCTGTATTTGTCGCGCGCCTGGCGCGCCGCCTCCGCGTATTCGGTGTATTGCCCGCGATACCACCCCGCCCAGATCGAGGGCGAGTAGACATCGACGACATCCGCGCAGAATTCGCAGCGGCGCAGCGCGGTCAGCCGCGTGGGATCGAGCTGGTGCGCCAGGGCGTTCAGGTCCAGGGCAAAGGCGCGGATGGCGGCCTTGTCCTGCCGCGGGAAATCGCCCGGCCAGTCATCCTCATTGCCCAAGCCCCAGAGAATGATCGACGGGTGGTTGTGATGCTCGTCGAGCATCGCCCGCAACATCGCCTTCGCCTGGGTGCGGTAGCGGTCGCCGCCGAGGCCGCCGCGGCACCACGGCACCTCCTCCCACACGAGCAGGCCCAGCTCGTCGCAAAGTTCGAGTATCCGGCGCGACTGCTGGTAATGGCCCAAGCGGATGAAATTCGCGCCCATCGCCTTCACCAGCCGCATCTCCTTTTCCATGGTCGCCTCGTCCAGGGCCGCGCCGACGCCGGCGTGGTCCTCGTGCCGGTGCGTGCCGCGCAGGAGCAGCCGCGCGCCGTTGAGCTTGAACGGACCGTGGTCGACGAATTCGAACGTGCGCAATCCGAACCTCTCCCAAACGCGGCTCGTGCCGCCGGCGCCGGTGGCCGTGACCTCGATGCCGTAAAGCGCCGGGTGATCCGGCGACCAGAGCTCGGGATGTGGAAGCACGATCGCCGGCAGGGACTGGGGATCGGTTCCGGGCGCGACCCGCGCTTCCACCCGCGCGATCTCCGCGCCGTTCGGATCGACGACGCGCACCGATACCGCCTGTTCGGCGCCGCCCGCGGCGAACCGAACCGCCGGAACGACGCTCCACGCGCCATTCGCTTTTTTTTCCGGCGTGACCAGCACACGCGTCAGCCCGCCCGCCGGCAGGTAGACGAGATGCACCGGCCGGTAGAGGCCGCCATAGAGATTAAAGTCGCTGAGTGCGGACGGGATCATCTCCAGGTCGCGCGAGTTGTCGCAGCGCACCGCCAGCGGCACCAACCCCGGGGTCACGCGGTAATCCGCCGCCGGCAGCCGGACCAGCGCGGAGGCGCGGTACGCCGCAACCGCGTCGGTGATGTCGACCGTGAACTCGTCATAACCGCCCACGTGCCCGGCGACCTTGCGATCGCCGATCCAGACTTCGGTTTTCTGGCCGCTGCCCTCGACTTGCAGCAGCGTCCGGCCACCCGCATACGGATTAGCGAGCTTCAGCTGCGTCCGATACCACGACGGCCCCTGGTAATAAGGATGGTCGGGATCAACCGCGTCGGTGGCGTTGACGCAATGGGGCAGGCGCACCTTGGTCCACCGCGGCAAGTTCAACGCTAGTTCATCGCTGCGCAGCGTCTCCCAGATCCCGCCCAGGTCCCCCCTCACGAATTCCCAGCCGTCCGCCAGCGTCGTCTGGTCGCGCCAGTCGCTCGGCCGAAGCGCGACTGGCGACGGGGCCGCGGCCGCCGTATCCGCCCGGAGGCAGGCGGCGACCGTGGCCAGCATCGCGAGCTGGGAGATCCAGGAAAGCCACGACGCCGACGCGGGCTTGGGGCAGGGAGAAAATGACATCGGTGGAGAGCGGGCCCGCCGCGACAGTCGAGGCGGCGGCAGAGTGGAGGGGCGACGTTCGCGCGGATGGTAGGCTATTTTCGCCCGGGCCGCCCCCCTCCTTTGGGGGGTGGTCCGGCAATCGCGAGGATGATGGGGAGCCTGCCGGCGCCTCGGATCGCCTTCAAATCATGGCGCCTGATCAATGTGTCAGACCCCCCTCCAACGAGGGGGGCCGCGGCGACCTTCATCCGGTAGAGTGGGGTCGAGTCGAGAGCCCCCCGAGTGATCCACCCGTCCCGTCTCGACCAGGCTGCGCGGCCACACTCCGCGATCACCTCCCCACCAACCCATGAAACTACACCACCCACGCCTCGCCGCGCTCGCGAGCCTGTCGCTTGCGCTGGCTCTCTCGGCCGTCGCCCAGACCGCCGGCACCGGCACGATCACCGGCCATGTCTACAATCCCGTGAACAAGGAGTTCGTGCGTGACGCCGAAGTGCACGTCGCGGGCACCAACATCACCGTCGCCACCGAGGATGGCGGCTATTTCAGCCTCGCGCGGGTGCCGGCTGGAAAGGTCACCCTGACGGTGACCTATACCGGCTTCGCGCCCGTGGCCGCGGAGGTCGATCTCCCCGCGGGCGGCACCGCCACCCACGAGTTCGACCTCGCCACGCCCGCGGCCGCCGCCACGGCCGGCAAGGATGTGCTCCAGCTCGAAACGCTCGTCGTCACCACCGTCAAGGACGGCAACGCCAAGGCGCTGCAGCACCAGCGCAATTCCATGAACCTCAGCCGGTCGGTCTCCTCCGAGGCGTTCGGCAATGTCACCGAGGGCAACGTCGGCGAATTCCTCAAGTACCTCCCCGGCGTCGAACTCGAATACACCGAGGCCGACACGCGCGGCCCGCGCCTGGGCGGCATGAGCTCCGAATACGCCAGCGTCACCCTCGACGGCAAGACGATCGCCAGCGCCGACTCGTTCGGGCAGTATGTCGGCTTCGAGAATTCCCCGGCCGGCACGGCCAACCGCTCCTTCGGCTTCGACTCGATCTCGATCAACAGCATCGAGTCCATCGAGATCAACCGCGTGACGCCCGCCTCGATGGACGCCGATGCCCCCGCCGGCAACATCAACCTGAAGACGAAGCGCGCCTTTGACCAGAAGGGCCGTCGCGTCAGCGCCTCGTTGAGCACGGTCTTCAACTCCGAGGAAGTCACCCTCCAGCGCACGCTCGGTCCGGACGACAGCAAGGGACTCAAGTACAAGCCCAACTACAATCTCGGTTATTCCGACGTCTTCCTGAACAACCGCCTCGGCATCGTGCTCAGCGTCCAGGAGTCGAACCTCTACAACGAGCAGTATCGCGTCGACCACAACTACAACCGCACGCCCGCCGGCACCGACACGCGCGGCCAGGTGCTGACCTCCGTCCTGCTCAAGGACGGCCCGAAATGGACCGAGCGCGCCAGCTACGGCCTCACCGCCGACTTCAAGGCCTCGCCCAACCTCACGCTCTCGCTCACGACCCTGTTCGCCCGCTACCACGCGCAGTTCTACAACCGCCAGGTCACGATGACCGCGGGCGGTACGCGCGCGACCGAACCCGGCGACGGCGTGCTCAGTTACGGCACGGCCACCGGCACCGGCGGCAGCATCACCCTCGGCGGCGGCAACGGCGACAAGTTCACCAACACCCTGACCCTCTCCCCGAGCTTCGAGTACCGGAAGGAGAACCTCTCGGTCGACGGCGCGTTCACTTCATCGCACTCGCGCAACGATTATGACAACCTCGCCAAGGGCACCCTCGCCAACTCCACGGTCAACAACATCACCGGCATCGGCTTCACTGCGGCGCGCTCCAGTTCCGACGGCGCCGACTGGAGGTTCACGCAGACCGGCGGCCCCGATTGGAGCGACCTCTCCCTGCAGAAAAATCCGCGCATCAGCGACGACAACCGCCAGAACACGATCGACATCAAGTCCGGCGAGCTGAACGCCCGCTATGCGCTGCCGCTCAAGCTGCCCACCTTCCTCCAGGTCGGCGGCAAGTGGGCCCGCGACCACCAGACGGCGAACGACACCCGGTCTTACGATGTCTGGCAGTTCATCGGCCCCGGCGGGGGCACGACCGGTTCCTTCGCCAACTACCCCTCGCCCTTCGTCCTCTTCCAGGGCGACAACCAGCCGCACGTCTCCTTCACCTCGATCGGCGGCGCCGGCGCGCCGGCCTTCCCGGACCGCGACACGCTCGGCACGCTCTTCCACTCCCACCCGGAATACTTCCTCCGCAGCCTGCCCACGAGCGCCACCGTCGCCGGCAGCTCCGGCATGACCTTGGCGAACTATGAATCCGGCGTGTACCTGAACAAGCCGACGTACGACATGATCGAGACGATCAGCGCCGGCTATGTGATGGCCAACACCCGGATCAGCAAACTCCAGCTCCAGGGCGGCGTCCGCTTCGAGCGGACCGCCCTGGATTCGCTCGAACTCGACCCCTATTCGAACCAGCAGGTCGCCGCCGCCGGCTATCCCGTCACCTCCGCCGGGGCCCCCAACAGCGTGTCGGCGATCGACTACAAGTACTCGAAGCCGCGGGTGCACCGCCACGCCAGCTATGACGACCTCTTCCCGTCGCTCTCCGCCAAGTACACGATCACGCCGAACCTCCTCTTCGACCTCGGCTGGGGCAAGACGATCAAGCGCCCGAACATCTCCAACATCGCGGGCACGCGCCAGATCGATGACAACACCATGGTCGTCACGACGCCAAACCCGAAGCTCCTGCCCGAGCGTTCGCAGAAGGTCGCCGCCGCGCTGAGCTATTTCTTTGGCAACAGCGGCATCAACAACGTCCAGCTAGTCGCGACCCGCACCCGGACGGAGAACCAGACCCTCGCCAAGCAGATCTCCGACGTCGAATACGGCAACACCGACCCGCAGCTTGCCGGCTACGAGTTCAAGAGCTTCACCAACGCGAGCAGCCCGGTCACGTGGAATGCCCTCGAGTTCTCCTACCAGCAGTACCTGAGCTTCCTGCCGCGCCTGCTCCAGGGCACCTCCATCACCGCCTCGTACACCCGCGTCGACGTCGAGACCCAGCCGGGCATCTTCATCGCCGGCGTCGTGCCGAACTCGGTCAAGGGCACGCTCAGCTACAAGCTCGACCGCGTCGGCTTCAGCTTCAGCGCCATTTGGTCCGACGATTCCGGCCCGTGGCTGAACAACCTCAATCGCTACCAGAAGGCCAATACGAAGTGTGACTTCAGCGCCGGCTACCGGCTGTCCGATCGCTTCAGCCTGTTCATCGCGTCGCGAAACGTCTTCCAGCAGTCGCACCGCATCATGGAAAAGAGCGCGGGCAATCCCGACGTCCTCTACCGCTACGAGAATTACGGCACGAACTGGACGATCGGGATCAAGGGCGACTTCTGATTTCGCGCGACGGGGTGGTATCCGAATCGTGCGGGCGGGCTGGCGCGGTGCCAGCCCGCCTTTTCTTTGGCTGCGAAGCCGTAGGGCCGGACCTTGGTCCGGCCGCGCGAATCGGCTGCACCGAGGTGCAGCCCTACCCACCGGCAACCCGGCGGCAAATAGCGCCGGCGACCTACGCCGTCAGCTCATCGTACGCCACGCCCAGGTTGGCGGGCAGGCGGTTGCCGCGGCCAGGCGGCACGTGCAGGTCCGGAAACCCGGGAAAATTGTCGAGCTGCATGACATGCTCCTTCGTCTTCCCCGCCTTGATCTCGCCCTGCACGTGCGCCAGCAGCGCCGCGAGATAGTCGCGAAACACGAGCAGGTCGGGGTGTCCGCCGGTCACGCCGAACTTCGCGTTCCCGTGGCCGAAAAGGTAGATCGCATCCGCCGGGTACGTCTTGGTCAGCGTCTCGAGGCGGTCGATCCAGCCGCGGATGCTCGCGCCGCCCGGGCGGTCGATGACCGGGTAGAGGCGGTTGAAGACCAGGTCGCCGAGGTGGACGACGTTCGCCCGCTCGAAATGGATCGCGATGTCGCCCCGCGTGTGCGCCGGCCCGAAATAGCGGGCGCTGATCGTCTCGGCGCCGAAATCATGCCGCCACGCTTCCGGGAACGTCGCATCGGGCAGCAGCGGCGCCAGCTCCGCCTCGCTCGGCGGCTTCGGACTGTGCGCGGCGGCCATGCGCATGAGCTCCGGCACGTTCGCCTGCGCCACAATTGTTTTTGTCACGGGCCGGAACACGCCGTTGCCGCCGGTGTGGTCGCCGTGGTGATGCGTGTTGATCACGGCGTCGAGCACCCGGCCGTTCCGCCCGGGCAGGTCCCGGAGAAAGATCTCCGCGGTCTTCGGAAACTGGGTGTCGACAGCCACCAGCGCGTCGGCGGCGCTGAGCCAGCCGATCGTGCCGCCCGCGCCGAGGAATAATCCGACGTTGCCGCGCAGCGGCCGGAAGCTCGTCGCTGGCGGCGGCGGCGGGGGCGCGACCGGAGCCGGGGGAGAGCCAGGAGGGGTCTGCGCGGCCAGCGGGGAACGCGCCAGCAGCCCGAGCGACAGGGCTGCGCCGGATTGGAACAGGAAATCGCGGCGATTCATGACTTTGACCGTAGGTGGCGGCCCGCCGGGAGCCAGCCCTTTTCGCGCGGGAATCCGTGTAACCTTTCCGCCGCGCCGCGGTATACCCCGCTGCACACGTCCATGATCACCTCGCATGTCTCCCGCGCCCATCATTCAATTCCGTGTTTCCTCCGGGCCGCTCCCGGTTAGCCTGCCCTTCGCCGTGGAAGCCCCCACCGACCACGACCTGATGATTGCAGTGCGCGCCGGCGAGATCCGGCGGCTCGGCGACCTGTTCGAGCGCCATAACCGGCGGCTCTACGGGTTCTTCGTGCGCCTGACCAACCAGCCGGCGGTCAGCGAGGATCTCGTCCAGATCGTCTTCTACCGCATCCTGAAATACCGCCACACCTACCGCGATGAGGGCAAGTTCTCGGCCTGGTTCTACCATCTCGCCCGCAAGGTGGCCGCCGACCACTTCCGCAAGCACGCCTCCACCCCCGCGCCGACCGACCCGGCCGAACTTCACGAGGAACCAGACGCCGAGCCGCAACCGTCCGAGCAGGCGGCCACCGCCGAGGATGTGACCCTGCTCCGGGCCGCCCTCGCCCGCCTGCCGCTCGAGCACCGCGAGGTGCTGGTGCTGTCGCGACTCCAGCACCTCGAACACAAGGAAATCGCCCGGCTCCTCGACTGCTCCGTCGGCGCCGTCAAGGTCCGCGCCCATCGCGCCCTCAAGGAGCTGCGCGACGTCTATTTCAAGATCCGCAAGGAGAAGGCCGCCTGACGGCAAAGTAACAGGTACCAAGTGCTCAAGTAACAGGAAACGTCACCCACCGCATCTCCGATCTCCCCTCTTCCACCTCCGATCTCCCATGAACTGCACCCGCGTCCAGGAATGCTTCATCGATTACCAGGACGGCTCGCTCCCCGCCGCCGAGGCCGCCGAGCTTCGCACGCACCTCGCCAGCTGCCCGACCTGCCAGCGCGAATGGTCCGCCCTGCAGGAAATCTCCCGCAAGCTCGACAGCCTGCCCGCCGACGAGGAGCCGACGCCGCGCCTGCGCGAGCAATTCTATGCCATGCTCGAGACGCACCAGCGCGAGGCCGATGCGCCGAGCCCCTTCGCCCTGGCCCGCAGCCGGATTGATGCTTTCTTTGCCGCCCTGCTGCCGGCGCAACCCGCCCTCCAGTTCGCCCTGGCGCTGTTCCTCCTCGCCGGCGGCCTGTTCGCGGGGGCGCGCTTCCTCGCTCCGGCGCCCGCGGCGGCCCCGGTCGACGACTCCGCGAAGAAGGAACTCGCCGCACTGCGCAAGCAGATGGATTCCATGAACCGGTTGGTCACCTACTCGCTGCTCCAGCAGCAGTCGACCAGCGAGCGCCTCAAGCATGTGCTCGCGACCATGGATCTCAAGACTCCCGACCGCCAGGTGCTCACCGATCTCGTCGGCTCCCTGGCCTTCGATCCCTCGATCAATGTCCGCCTCTCCGCCGTCGACGCCCTCGCGCCGCACGCCAACGAGGCCTTCGTCCGCGCCGGCGTCCTCACCGCCCTCTCGCGCGAACGCGCCCCGCTCGTGCAGGTCGCGATGATCGAACTGCTCGGACCCTACCGCGATCCCAGCGCGCGGCCGGTCTTCGAACAACTCAGCCGCGACGACTCCACGGACAAGAACGTCCGCGAGGCCGCGCGCCGCGCCCTCGCCGCCCTGGACCTGCCGGCCAATGCCGGCCAGGACCCGGCGGCGCGGACCCAACCCTCCCGCAATCCCGCCCTCTCATGAAAACCAACCTCCCCTCCCTCCTCTGCCGCAGCCTTTTCGCCGCGGGACTCGCCGCCGCCGCCCTCGCCCGGGCCGACGATGACGGCAGCTCCGCCGCCGTGAAGCTTTCCGCCCCGGACAAGCCCGCGACCCTCCGCGTCGACGTGCCCTGGGCCGATATCAACATCAGCGGCGTCGACGGCGACACCGTCACGGTCAAGTCCAGCCTCGACCGGAAAGGCCACGCCGAAGTGCGCCCCGGCGGCCTTCGCCGCCTCGACGACGAAGTCACGTTCGACCTCTCGGAAAAGGACAATGTCGTCACGCTGCGCATCGCCGGCGACAATCCCTGGGCCAGTCACGACGCCGATTTCAAGGTCACCGTGCCGCGGCGCATGGCGATCTCGGTCAAGACCGAGGCCGGCGGCGACCTCGTCGTCAACAACGTCGACGGCGACATCGACGTCAACAACATGAATGGCGAGGTCCACCTCAACGGCATCACCGGTTCGACCGTCGTCAGCACGATGAACGGCGAGGTTCACGCCACGTACGCCAAGGCCCCGCAAAAGCTCGTGTCGATCACCTCGATGAACGGCGAGGTCGACCTCCGGGTCCCCGCCGACACGAAGGCCAATGTCCGCCTCCGCAGCCACAACGGCTCGATCCTGACCGATTTCGGCGAGGATGTCCTCAAGACCAAGACCGAGGGCCACGGCGGCGGCGGCGGGTTCGCTTTTGCCTACGGCGCGAACGCCGGCCGGCTCAGCGCCGACGAGGCGCGCATAGCGCACGAGGCCGCGCGCGCCGCGCGCGAAGCCACCCGGGCCGCCATCCAGGTCGCCCGCGATGTCAGCCGTGAGGTGCAGCGCGAAGTAGCGCGCGCCAAGGCCGAAGCCGACCGGGAGAAGGGCGAAGCCGACCATGAGGCGGCGGACAATGACAACGATAACGATGATACGCCTCCGCCGGCACCCGTGCCGGCCGTCGCGCCCGCCGCTGCGCCGGGCACACCGGTGGCGGCGGTGCCCGCCGTTGCGCCTCGCGCGCACACCCCGCGCCCGCCGATCCCGCCCATCGTCGGTGGCAAGCTGGTGTCGGGCACGCTCAATGGCGGCGGCGTCGACATCAAGATCTCCACCATGAACGGCGAGATCACCCTTCGGCAGGCCAAGTAAGACCCGCTTCCCTTTCGCCGGCGGCTGCCCAGCAGCCGCCGGTTCTTTGTTGTATCAGGTAGGGCGGCGACTCCGTTCGCCGCCGCGGCGCGCAGGGACCGCACGCCCTACCGTCCGCTGCCGGCCGGCTTACGGCTTCCGCCCGCGCTCGTCCGGCAGCAGCGCCTCCTCGGGTGCCGAGCCGTCCGCCGCGGTCATGGTAAAGTTGCCGCGCAAGCGGATGTCCGACGACGAGGCACCGATCATCACGGTGAACCGCCCGGGCTCGACCACCCACTGCGATTCGCGGTTAAACAGCTGCAGGTCGGCCGGCTTCAGCGTGAAGTGCACGGTCTTCGCCTCGCCCGGCGCCAGCGCCACGCGGGCGAAGCCGCGCAGCGATTCGTCGTAGGTCGTGACGCTGCTGTAGTCGTCGCGCACGTAGAGCTGCACCACTTCCTCGCCGGCGCGAACGCCGGTGTTCGTCACGTCGCAGCTCACCGCGATCGTAGCGTCAGTGCCGGCGCGTTCCGGCGAAATCTTCAGGGCGCCGTAGGCGAACTTCGTGTAGCTCAGCCCGTGCCCGAAGGGATACAGTGGTCCGCTGACCATGCCGAGGTCGCGGGCCTGCGAGCCGGGCTTGGCGGGAAAGTTGAACGGGATCTGCCCGGCCGACTTCGGGAAGGTGATCGAGAGCTTGCCGGATGGATTCACGTCGCCGAACAGGATGTCGGCCAACGCGGCGCCGCCCTGGTCGCCGGGAAACCACATTTCGACGATGGCCGGCACGTGCTTCGCCGCCCAGTTGACGCTGAGCGGACGGCCGTTGCTGAGCACAAGCACCAGTGGTTTGCCGGTGGCGGCGAGAGCCTCCAACAGGTCCTCCTGGTTCCCGGGCAGGTCGAGGCTGAGGCGCCCGTGCGACTCCTGCGAGATCGCCTCCGTCTCGCCGAGCACCGCGACGATCGCGTCCACGTCGCGCGCCGCCGCGACCGCGGCGTCGATGCCCGCGCGCGCCTGGGCCGACGGCGGCTCCTTCAAGATGTCGCTTTCCGGAAAGCGTTCGTCCACCACCGGGCAGCCCGGGGCGTAGCGCACGTCGACGCCCGGGCCGAGCTTCGCGCGGATGCCGGCGAGCGGCGTGATGAAATCGAGCCCCTGCGGGCCGTAACGCGACCACCAGCCGCCGGGGTTGTCGGCCAGCGGCCCGGTCACCAGCACTTTCGCGAGGTTCTTGCGCAGCGGCAGCGCGTCGCCCTCGTTCTTGAGCAGGACGATCGATTCGCGCGCGGCCCGGGCCGACGCGGCGAGGGCGTCGGGCGCGCGCACCACGCGCTCGGGCGCCGCGGGATCGCCGTAGGGCCGGTCGAAGAGCCCGAGCCAGAACTTCACCCGCAGGATTTCCCGGACGCGGGCGTCGACGACGTCCATGGACAGGCGCCCGCTCCGCAATGCCTCGCGCAGCAACGCCCCGTGTTTCTCCGGCGGCGTGAAATTCGTGCGGACGTCGAGCCCGGCCTCGTGGGTCTGCACCGCCGCCTCGAGCGCCGTCGGCGCCACCCGGTGCTTGCCGTGGATGAATTCGACGGCGTCGCTGTCAGAGACGACGTAGCCCTTGAAACCCCACTCGCCGCGGAGGATGTCCGTCAGGAACCGGCGGTTGGCGGCAATCGGGATGCCGTCGTAATCGTTGTAGGAAGCCATCACCCCGAGGGCCCCGGCATCGCGCACCGCCCGGCGGAACGGCTGCAGGAACATGGTTTCCACTTCCCGCCAGGTCGCCTGCGGGTCCGTGCGCGCGTCGCCGTCGCGACCGCCCTTCGGGATGCTGTACACGGCGAAATGTTTCAGCGTGGAAACCACGCGGTTCTCCTGGATGCCGCTCACCTGCTCGAAGCCGAGTTCGCCGATGAGCCAAGGATCCTCGCCGTAGGTCTCGACCGTCCGGCCCCAGCGCGGGTCGCGCGCCAGGTCGAGGATTGGCGAATAGACGTTGGTGTAGCCCAAGGCCCGCGCCTCGCGGCCGGTGATCCGGCCGATCGTCCGGACCAGCTCGCGGTCCCAGGCGCACGCCACCGCGATCTGCGCCGGAAAGCTCGACGCCTGCGTGTGCAGCAAGCCGCGGATGCCCTCGTTGGTGAAATCCGCCGGGATGCCGAGGCGCGTGTCCTCAACGAAGAAGCGCTGCACCTCGTTCAGCCCGCGGACATGCAATGACCAGGGAAACGCGTAGTGGGTCGGCCGCAGGTTGTGCTCGAAGCCTTCGTTCCCGTTCATGTGCTCGTCGATATTGCCGATGCCGTCCTTCCAAAAGGCGGCCTTCCACGCCGGCGTGGGCAGTTCGTCCTTCAACACCCGCGGAAATCCATAGAGCGTCACCATCTGGGCGGTCTTTTCGTCTGGCGTCATCCGCGCCAGCAGATCCTCGACGCGCCGCTCGACCGGCTCGGCCGGGTCCTCGTACGGGTCCTTGACGCCGTTCTTGTCCAGGTCGATCCAGCCGTCGTGATAAATTGGCGCCGGCGGCCGCTCGTGGATAAACGGCGATTCCGCGGCGCTCCGGGCGGGCACCATCGCCAGGCCTGCGAACAGGCCGGCCAGCAGGGGAACATGGGGTCGGATGTATTTCATTTCTTGGGCTCCGCGCGGCGGGGGGTGGTGCTGCCCTCCAGCACATACCGTGGGCCGGCGCCGGCAAGCGTCCGTTTTTCGGATCGTTAACCGCTCGTTTTTCCCTTCGGTTGCACCTGCGCCAACCCTCTCGGATCACCTCTCACCGTGAAAGCCGTCCGCCTCGTTGCCCCCGGCCGCCCCTTGGAAATGCATGACGTTTCCGTGCCCGAGCCCGGCCCGGACGATGCGCTCATCCGCGTCCGCGCCGCGGGCATCTGTCATTCCGATGCGCACTATCGCGCCGGCACTTCCTCCGCCGGCCCGCTGCCGCTCGCCCTCGGCCACGAAGTCGCCGGCGTGGTCGAACGCGTCGGGCCCAATGTCCGTCACTTTCATCCCGGCGACCGCGTGTGCGTGCACTACCTCGCGACCTGCGGCACGTGCGCCTGGTGCACGGGCGGCCACGAGCAGTTCTGTGCCACCGGCCAGATGCTCGGCAAGCATCGCCCGGGGGGCTTTGCTGAGTTCACCGTCATGCCCGCGCGCAGCCTCTTCGCCCTGCCGCCGGAGATCTCGTTCGCGCACGGCGCGGTGTTGATGTGCTCGTCGGCCACCGCCCTGCATGCGTTGCGCAAGGCCCGGCTGCAACCCGGCGAATCCGTGGCCGTCTTCGGCCTCGGCGGCCTCGGCGCCTCCGCCGTGCAACTGGCCCGCGCCCTCGGCGCCCGCGACGTCTACGCCGTGGACCTCAACCCGGCGAAACTGGCGCTGGCGGAGCGATTCGGCGCGAGGCCGGTGGACGCGCGCGCCACCGACCCGGTGCCGGAGATCCTCCGCCTCACCGGCGGCGCGGGCGTCCAGGTCGCGCTCGAACTCATCGGTCTGCCGCAGACCATGCAGCAGGCCGTGCGGGTCTTGGGCAAAATGGGTCGCGCCGCTCTCGCCGGCCTCACGCCACAGTCCTTCGCCGTCCAACCGTACACCGAGCTCATCAACCAGGAAGCCGAGATCATCGGCGTCTCCGACCACCTCGCGCGCGAAATTCCCGAGTTGCTGCGGCTCGCCCGGTCCGGGGCGCTTGACCTTGGGCCGGTGGTCACGCGCACCGTGCCACTCGGGGCTGACGCGATCAACGGCGTGCTCGACGAGCTCGCGCGGTTCGGCGGCGCCACGCGCACCGTCGTCGAGGTGGCGGGCTGACCGGCGTCGCCAACAACCCCGGGTAAACGCGGCCACGGTTCGGCCGCCGGGTAGCCGGAGAGTCATCCGGTGACCCCGTGCGCCTCCGCCCCAAAGTTAACCCCGGCGGTCCCCGGATGGCCGGCGCGCGTTTGCGGCACCAGTGCTTTTGGCTACGGTCTCAGGCAACCATCATGAAAACCTCCCTCCCCCTCCTCGCCGTCCTGGCGCTTTCCGCCGGTCTGGCCACGGCCGGTGCCGCCGACAAGCCCGCCGCCGATCGCAGCGCGGTTACCGTCACCTTCAAGGATCCCGACTCCTTCACCGACGTCCACGAAACCGGCCAGCTGACCAACAGCACCTACTACCTCGACCAGCTCAAGGCCTGCATCCAGGAAAATGCCGCGCCGCTGCTGTCACCCGGGCAGAAACTCGAAGTCACCGTCACGGACGTCGACCTTGCCGGCGACAACGTGCTGAACGGCAGCCCCGACCACATTCGGATCATGAAGGAAATCTACGCCCCGCGCGTGCAGCTCAGCTTCCGGCTGCTCGGCGCCGACGGCGCGGTGATCAAGCAGGGCACGCGCCATCTCACCGACACCCTCTATCTGCACCAGTTGCGCCTGCCGCCGGACCAGAACGAGCCGCTCTATTACGACAAGGCGATGCTCAAGCAGTGGGTGCGCTCGGAATTCAAGCCGAAGTCCTGAGCGGCGCTCGTTCCTCCCCTTGCGCGGACGACACCTGGTCGTCCGCTTTTTTGTCGCCGGCGGCGCGCGGCCAAACGGGGATGGACGCACGGCACCACGCGGGCTAGACGTCTCCCCCTGTCCACCATGCCCGTCCGGAAAAAATCCGCCCGCCCGCCCGCGCCCGCCGCGCCGCTTTTCGACTGGCTGCGGGAGCGCGCCGCCGGCGTCCTCCTGCACCCGACCTGCCTGCCCGGCGACCAGGGTTGCGGCGTGTTGGACCGGCACGCCGTCGCGTTCCTCGATTTCCTGCGCGCCGCCGGCATGAAATACTGGCAGGTCTGCCCGCTCGGGCCGACCGGCTACGGCGATTCGCCGTACCAGTGCTTTTCCGCCTTCGCCGGCAACCCGTACCTAATCGATCTCGCCGCCCTGGTGGAAGCGGGGCTTCTTGCCGCCCCCGACCTCGCCGGGCTCGCGGCCCTCCCGCGGGAGCACGTCGATTACGGCGCGCTGTACCGGCTGAAGCCCGCGCTGCTCGCGACGGCCCACGCGCGGTTCGCCGCCCGGCCCGTCGCGCTGCCCTATGGCGATTTCGCGGCCTTCTGCGCCGCGCAGGCCGGGTGGCTCGATGACTACGCCGCGTTCCGCGCCCTCAAAGATCACTTCGCCGGCGCCGCCTGGTGGGACTGGCCGGCGGAGGCGCGCGACCATCGCCGCGCGCTGCCCTCCCCGCTGCTGCGCCGGCTCGCGCCCGCCATCGCCAGCGTGAAGTTTGGCCAGTATCTCTTCTTCGGCCAATGGGCACAGATCCGCGCCGCCGCGCATGCCCGCGGCGTCGAGCTCATCGGCGACCTGCCCATCTTCGTCGCGGCTGATTCCGCCGACGCCTGGGCGCACCCGGAACTATTCGAGCTCGCTCCCGGGACGCTGCGGCCGGTGGCCGTCGCCGGGGTGCCGCCCGACTATTTCTCCGCGGACGGCCAGCTCTGGGGCAATCCGCTCTATGCCTGGCCGGCACATGCGGCGGATGGTTACGCCTGGTGGCTGGCGCGGCTCCGCGCGTCCTTCGCCCTTTGTGACGTCGTGCGCATCGACCATTTTCGCGGCTTCGACGCCTACTGGCGCGTTCCGCTGCCGGCGGAGAACGCGCGCCAGGGCGAGTGGATTCCGGGACCGGGCCTCGATCTCTTCCGCGCGTTTCGCGCGGCGCTGCCCGACGCGCGCATCATCGCCGAGGACCTCGGCGTGCTCACCGACTCGGTGCGGCGGCTGCGGACCGACACCGGCCTGCCCGGGATGAGCGTGCTGCAGTTCGCCTGGGGCGGCGACGCGACGAATGCCTATCTCCCGCACAACGCCACGGCGAATTCCGTCGTCTACGCCGGCACGCACGACAACGACACGACCCTGGGCTGGTATCGCACGGCGCCGGAGGCGGAGCGCGACCACGTGCGCCGCTACCTGCGCGTCTCCGGCGACGACATCGCCTGGGATTTCATCCGCACCGCCTGCGCGAGCGTGGCGCGCCTCGCGATCCTCACGCTGCCCGACATCCTCGGGCTCGGCGCCGAGGCGCGCTTCAACACGCCGTCGCGCGCCGAGGGCAACTGGCAGTGGCGCGTCCGCTCCGCCGCGCTGGAAAAAATCTCCGGCGGCACCGCGGCGTACCTGCGCGAGCTCGCGCAGCTCACCGGCCGCTGAGCGCGGTCCGCGCGCCGAAAATTCCCGCGCGACGGATCTTTGGCGCGCGAAAACTTTCTGGCGCCGGTCGAAAATTTTTCGTGCAACCGCGCGAAAATTTTACGACACTGCGGCATGGCCAAGAAAAAACCCGCCAAGAAGAAAGCTGCTAAGAAGAAAAAGAAGTAACGTTTTCGTTGCTCCCTTCTTCCCACGACGCCGGCTTTCCCAAGCCGGCGTTTTTTTTCGCCGGCGCTTACTTCACCGCCGCCCAGACGCGCTGCACGTCGTCGTGGTCCTCCAGCGCCTGCAGGAATTCGCCCACCGCGGCGCGCGCCGCATCGTCGAGTTCGGGAAACTGCTTGGCCACGTACCCGATCTCGCTCGTGACCACGCTCCAGCCGTGCTGCTTCAGCCATTGCGAGACGGCGTGCACCGCCGTGCGGTCGGTGAGGAAGCGCGCGCCGGCGACGCCCTCGGGAATGTCGTCGTTCTGCGCGTGCGCCAGCGGCTCGAAGTCGTTCGCGCCGGCCTCGATGGCGGCGGCCTCGAGGTCCGAGGCGGGGTCGGGATGGTGCGCCTCCACGATCCCGCTGTGGTCGAACAGGAATTTGTTGCTGCCGGCGGCGCCGAGCGCGCCGGCCCGGAACAGCACACGGATCTCCGGCGCCGTGCGCTGCTGGTTGTCGGTGTAGACTTCGACGATGACCGGGACCTTGTGCGGGGCGTAGCCCTCGTAAACCACATGGTCGAGCGCGGTCTTGTCGCCGCCGGTGCCCGCGCCCTTGGCGATGGCCCGCTCGATGACCTCGCGCGTCACGCTCGCCTTCCGCGCCTTCTCGACCGCGGCGAACAAACGCGCGTTGGCCGCCGGGTCGCCGCCGCCGAGCTTGGCGGCGACGGTGATCTCCTTGACGAGTTTGCCGACCGCCTGACCCTTCTTCAGGTTGACGATGGCGCGTTTTGCGTGAAGCCACTGGCGTCCCATAAGGGGGCGGACGTTAAGTGGCCCGCGCGCGGCGCGCAAGTCTGCTGACAGGACGCTGTCAGCGACCCATGCTATCCTCCACGATCATGCCGCGCTGTCCCTGGGCCGAGGCCGAACTCCAGCACGCCTACCACGATACCGAGTGGGGCGTGCCCACCCATGACGACCGGCATTTCTTCGAGCTGCTGGTGCTAGAGGGCGCCCAGGCCGGCCTGAGCTGGTCGACCATCCTGGCGAAGCGCGAGAATTATCGCCGCGCCTTCGCCGGCTTTGACCCCGCGCGGGTCGCCCGCTTCGACGCGCGCCGCGAGGCGCGGCTCCTCGCCGATCCCGGCATCGTCCGCCACCGCTTGAAGATCGCGTCGACCGTCACGAACGCCCGCGCCTTCCTCGCCGTGCAAGCCGAGTTCGGCTCGTTCGACCGCTACGTCTGGGGCTTCGTCGGCGGCCGGCCCATCCAGACGAACTTGCGCGCCGGGGACCACCCGCCCGTGCGCACCCGTGAATCCGACGCCTTGAGTCGCGATCTCCGCCAGCGCGGCTTCAAGTTCGTCGGCACCACCATCTGCTACGCCTTCATGCAGGCGACCGGGCTGACGAACGACCATCTGGTCACCTGTCCGCGCCACCGCGCCTGCGCGCGGCGGCGCTGACCGGGCGGGCCCGACGGGCGGGCGTGGCGCCGCCGGGAGACGGCGCACTTGCGTGCCGGCCGGCGCTCCGGCAGTGCTCGGGGCTTCATGCCCTGGATCGCCGCCAGCCTTTTGTCCGCCTTTTTCCTCGGGTGCTATGAACTGGGCATCAAGCACGCCGTGCGCGACAACGCCGTGCTGCCCGTGCTCTTCTTCGCCAACCTGGTCAGCGCGGCGGTCTGGGGCGGCCTGCTCGCGCTTGCGGCGCTCGCCCCGGCCGTCCTGCCCGCGGGCCTGCACGTCGCCGCGCTCACGCCGCTGCAGCACGCGCAACTGCTCCTTAAATCCGCCATCGTCAGCGCCTCGTGGGTCTGCGGCTATTTCGCCATCAAGCACCTGCCGTTGTCGCTGGCCTCCCCAGTGCGCGCCACCGGGCCGGTCTGGACCCTGGTCGGCGCCGTGCTGGTGCTCGGCGAGCGGCCGACGCGACTCGAGGGCCTCGGCATCGTCCTGACCCTCGCCTCGTTTCTCCTGCTCTCCCTCATCGGGGCCCGCGAGGGCGTCCATTTTCACCGCGACAAATGGTTCGGCCTCCTGCTGGCGGGCACGCTGCTCAACGCGGTGAGCGCGCTCTACGACAAGTACCTGCTCGGTCGCGCCGGCTTCGACGCGGCGACGGTGCAATGCTGGTTCTCGCTCTACCTCGCCGCCTTGTTCCTGCCACTGGCCGTGGGCTGGAAGCTCCGCTGGTGGCCGCGCCACGAATTTCATTGGCGCGGGAGCATCGTCGTCGTGTCGCTGGCGCTGCTCGTCGCCGATTACGTCTACTTCGACGCGCTGCGCAATCCCGCCGCCCTGATCTCGCTCGTGTCGAGCCTGCGCCGCGGCAGCACGCTGGTCGCGTTCACGGGCGGATTGCTGCTCTTCGGCGAGGTCAACGGCCGCGCCAAGCTGCCGGCGGTGCTCGGCGTCCTCGCCGGCATCGTGCTGACGATCGTCGGCTGACCCGCCGGCGCGGCGCCAAAGTAAGACAGATTCCGGCGTTGCCGGACGGGCGACGGCGGCCAGCTTGGGACCATGCCCCGCCCCCACCTCCGCTCCCTCCGGCGCCTGCTGGCGCCAGCCGCGCTTCCCCTTGCCCTGGTCTTCGCGCTCTTCCTCGCCGGTTGCACCACGGCCCCGCGGCCGGTCAGCCTCGACCTGCCCGCCACCGACGAAGGCCAGCCCGGCGTCGGCCCGATCCGGCGGCAGGATTGGTTCCAGAAACTCTGGCACGACCGGCGCACCGAGTTCGCGGCGCACGCGAAGGAGGACCGCCATGCGCTGGTGTTCCTGGGCGACTCCATCACGCAGGGTTGGGGCCCGCGGCTCGCCGCCGCCTTTCCGACGCTCAAGGTCGCCAACCGCGGCATCAGCGGCGACACGACGCGCGGCGTCCTGATCCGGCTGCAGCAAGATGTGCTGGCGCTCGACCCCGCCGGCGTGGTCCTGCTGATCGGCACCAACGATCTCGCCGACAAGGCCACGCCCGAGATGATCGCCGGCAACATCACGCTGCTGCTCGACGCGATGCAGCGGCACAATCCGTCGATGCCGGTGATCCTGTGCGAGGTGTTCCCGAGTTCGCCGGAGAAAGACCGGGCCCCGGCGGACATCAAGCGCATCAACTACCTGCTCCGCAGCGTCGCCCGGGGCCGGCCGCAGGTCACCTACCTCGACACGTGGACGCTTTTCGCCGGGCCCGACGGCAATGCCAAGCCGGGGGAGTTTCCCGACCTGCTGCATCCGAACGATGCCGGCTATGCCAAATTGGCCGGCGCGCTCCGGCCGGCGCTGGCCACCCTCAATTTCCTCGATCGCGAGGATGACGAGTTCACGATCGAGAACGACTTCACGCCGCTCTTCAACGGGCACAACCTCGACGGCTGGGGCTATCGACCGACGCCGGCGGGCGACATGAAATACGCCCAGCAAATGCAGCGCGGCAGCCCGGCCAACGTCGAGGAATTCCCGATCGTCACGACGCCGGTGAACTTCGACGGGCGCACCGCCACGCCCGATGGCCGCTTCGTCGCCCTGCACGGGCGCCTGGTCGTCACCACGCCGCGTGGCTATCGGAAGATCCAGCAGCTCTATACGCAACGGGAGTTCCCGCATGATTTCGTGCTCAAGCTCGAGTTCCGCGCGACGCCCAACACCGACAGCGGCATCTATATCCGTGGGCCGCAGCTCCAGTGCCGCGACTACCTGCTCGCCGGCCCGTACAAGAAGCTGCAGCACTACCGGCCGGGCGAGTGGAATGAGATCGTTGTCACGGTCACGGGCAACGTCGCGCACTGCACGTGCAACGGCGAGGTGCTCGAGGACGCCCTGAAGCTGCCCGCCACCGGCCCGATCGGGCTCGAGGGCGACCGCGGCCAGATGGAATACCGGCGCATCCGCATCCAGACCCGGCCCTGAGGCGCCCGGCCTTCGCCCCGGCTTTTCTTTTCCGGCTTTCGGGCTACCTTGACGGCGCATGCTTGCCGACTTGTTCCAGCTCCGCGCCCGGCGGCCGGCCGATTACGAACGCGCCTTTATCGCGGAGGTGAGCGTTCGCCAGCGCGAGCCGCGGAATCCCAAGGTGGAAAAACTCATCCTGATCTGCTGGGGCCTGATCGCCGTGAAGCACGTTGCGGTGATCTGGGCCGTGCACCACTACGCCGTGCCTTTCAACCAGCTTTGGATCAACGCGCCGACCTTCCTCCTCGGGCTGCTGGCCACGGCTGTCTATTACCTGCACGACTGACGCGCCGATTTCCGCTGGATTCGACCGCCGATTGCGGAAAATCTCGCGGCATGCCCAACGTACCCGGACTCCGCAGTTGCTACGCCAAGGTCGGTCGCCTCGTGTTCATCGGCCGCACTTTCGACAAGATCCGCCTCCACGCCGCCGGCCGGCTGCCGGCCGACTACCAGGCGAACCTCGGCCAGGGCTTCGACGCGCGCGCCTGCGCCCTGTTGCGCGTCGATTACGCGGCGCTGCAGGCCCGCGTGCTGCAGGGCGGCACGGACGAGGAGGTCCTCGCCTGGTGCGAAGAGCGCGGCGGCCGGCGCACCGCCGAGGAATGCGAGATCTGGAATACGTTCCTGCTCAAACGCGGCTGGCGCGACCCGGCCCGCGAGATTCTCCTGCGGCGCATCAAGGAGTCCGGTCTCGAGGACAAGGGCATCGAGACGATGTTTGAATACATCGAGTGGGACGAGGGGCGCGACCCGGCGGTCTCGTCCGCCGCCGCCCGGTAAGGCCATGCTGCGCATCACCCCGCGCCTGTTGCTTTCGGTGCTGGCCGTCGTGCTGGTGATCACGGCCGCAGCCGTGGGCTGGGGCTGGTGGTTGATGCGCGGCAGCCTGCCGCAGCTCGACGGCGTGCGCCAGGTCGCGGGCCTGGGCGCCGCGGTGACGATCGAGCGCGACGCGCTCGGCGTGCCCACGATCACCGGCGCGACCCGGCTCGACGTCGCGCGGGCCACCGGCTTCGTCCATGCCCAGGATCGTTTCTTCCAGATGGACCTGTTGCGTCGCCGCGCCGCCGGGGAATTGTCGGAGCTGTTCGGCGCCGCGGCGCTGGACATGGACAAAAGCGCCCGGCGCCACGGGTTCCGACGACTGGCCGGCGAAGTCCTCGCCCAAGCGACACCGGAGGAGCGCGCGCTGCTCCAGGCGTATACCGAGGGCGTAAACTCCGGCCTGGCCGCGCTCGGGAAGATCCCCTGGGAGTACCTGATCTTGCGCGCCCCGGCCGCCCGCTGGCAGCCGGAGGACTGCGTCCTTTGCATTTATGCGATGTGGTTCCAACTGCAGGACGCCGACGCGAACTACGAGCGCAGCCGGGCGGCCCTGCGCGAGACCGTCGGGCTGAGCGCGCTCGAATTCCTTTCCCCGCACGGCACGTCGTGGGACGCCGCGCTCGATGGCAGCACGTTCCCGGCGGCAGCGCTGCCGGCGCTCCGCTTCGAGGCCCCCGCCAGCGGGGGCTCCGCCGCCATCGCGCCGTTGTCGTCGCGCCTCGTGTACGGCTCCAATGCCTTCGCCGTCGCGGGCACGCACACCGCCACCGGCGCCGCGCTGCTGGCGAACGACATGCATCTCGGCCTCAACGTGCCCAATACATGGTATCGCGCCGTGCTGCGGTGGTCCGACGCTTCCGGCCCGCGCCGCCTCGTCGGTGTCACCCTGCCCGGCGGGCCATTCCTGGTCGTCGGCAGCAACGGGCGCATCGCCTGGGGCGTCACCGACGCCTATGCCGACTCCGTGGACGCCGTACTCGTCGAAACCGAGGGCATCGCGCAGCACTACTATCGGACGCCCACCGGCTGGAAGGAAATCGAGGAGCGGCCCGAGACGATCAAGGTCAAGGGCGAGAAACCGGTCCTGTTCCGGTCCCGCTGGACCGAGTGGGGCCCGATCGTCGCGGGACCCACCGACGGCTACTACACGGCGATTCGCTGGACGGCCGACGACCCCGCAGCGACGAACCTGCATTATTTCGCGATGGAGAACGCCGCCACGGCCGCCGCGGCGGTCGCTATCGTCCATCGGTCAGCCTTCGCCAACCTGAACACCATCATTGCGGACGCCGACGGCCACATTGCCTGGACCGTCCTCGGCAAGTTGCCGCGCCGCGTCGGCTATGACGGCCGCCTGCCCGTGTCCTGGGCCTATGGCGACCGCCACTGGGACGGCTGGGTGCCGGAAGCGGAGATTCCCGCGATCACCGACCCGCCCGAGGGCGTCCTCTGGTCGGCCAACAACCGCCAGGTCGGCGGCGACGGGTACGCGAAGCTTGGCGATGGCGGTTACGACCAGGGCCCGCGCGCGCGCCAGATTCGCGACGATCTCCGGGATCTCGTGGCCTCCGGCGGCAAGGCGGCGCCCAAGGATCTTTTTGCCATCGAGCTGGATGACCGCGCGCGTTTCCTTGAGCGCTGGCACCAGTTCTTCCTCGCGGTGTTGGACGATGAGGCGGTGGCCCAAAAACCCGCCCGGGGGGAACTGCGGGCGGTCCTGAAACAATGGAGCGGCCGGGCCGACGTCGCTTCCGCCGCCTACCGGCTCACGCGCGCCTTCCGCCGTCACGTGGCCGAGCGGGCGCTCGCGCCCTTCTTTGCGCGGGCCCGCGAGCAGTATCCCGCCTTCACCGCCGGGAGTTTTCAGTATGAGGACGCCGTCTGGAGGCTCGTGCACGAGCAGCCGGTGCGTCTGCTCGATCCCGCGAGCAAGTCGTGGCCGTCGCTGTTGCTCGCGGCCGCGGACGACGTGATCGGTGAAATCGACCAGACCGGCTTGTCCGCCGCCCACTTCACCTGGGGCCAGCGCAACACCCTCGCCATGCATCACCCCTTCGCCCGCTTCCTGCCGGAGCCGCTCGCCCGGCTCGTCGACATGGCCGCCGACCCGCTGCCCGGGGACAACGACATGCCGCGCGTGCAGTCGACCTCGTTCGGCCAGTCGGAGCGGCTGGTGGTCTCGCCTGGCCATGAGGACCAGGGCATTTTCAACATGCCCGGCGGCCAGAGCGGCCACCCGATGTCGCCTTATTATCGTGCCGGGCACGAGGCCTGGGCCCGGGGCCAGGCCACGCCGCTTTTGCCAGGACCGACCCGGCACACGCTGACGCTGCAGCCTTGAAGCGGGCGCATCCCGGCTGCGCTCCCGTCCAAGCGAGACCGCTTTTGCAGTTGGGCTTTCGCGGGCCTTGGGCTATTGGCGGGGGGAGTTACTTCGCCCCATGCCGATCCATCTGCTGCAACATCCCCTCGGCGCCCACGTTCTCACCCATCTGCGCGACAAGACCACCAAGCCGGCTCTGTTCCGCACGTTGAGCTATCAGCTTTCGCTGCTGCTGGCGCTCGAGGCGACCCGCGACCTCGCCACCGAGGAAAAACCGATCGTCACGCCGATGGAGCCGACGCGCGGCCGCGTGCTGGCGAAACCGCTGGTGGTCGTGCCGATCCTGCGCGCCGGCCTGGGCATGCTGCAGCCGTTCCACGATATCTTCCCCACGGTGTCGGTCGGATATGTCGGGCTCGAGCGCGACCACGAGACCGCCATCGCGCGCAGCTATTACTGCAAGCTGCCGCCGCTGGCGGGAACCCGGGTCGTGGTGGTCGACCCGATGCTCGCCACCGGCGGTTCGGCCGCGCAGGCCGTCGCGCTCGTGAAGGCCTCCGGCGCCACCGAGGTCGTCTTCGTCTGCATCGTGGCGGCGCCCGAGGGTATCGCCACGTTCGAGAAGGCCCACCCCGAGGTGCCGATCCACACGGCGGCTCTCGATCGCGCGCTCAACGACCGGAAATACATCCTGCCCGGGCTCGGCGATTTCGGGGACCGCCTCTACGGCACCTGATCAGGCCAGCGGCGGCACGACGTAAGGCGCGCGGTAGGCGCGGCTGAGCAGCGCGTTGGCAGCGGCCGCCTCCGCCCCGGTGAAACGCTCCGCCGACGGGTCGATCGCGAGCGGCAGGCCGAGCGTGAGGGGCGTTCGGTCCAGGTCGATTCGGTTGGCTGCGAGGTGCTCAAGCATCCGGCCGCAGGCCTCGTCGAGCGCGGCGTCGCCGCGGATCTTCTCCCGCAGCTCGCCGGGCGGCGTGGCGCGGCCGAGCTGGTGGGAGATGTTGCCCAGGTGGCAGAGCGCGCTGGAGATGTGGCCCTCGTCGATGGGCCCGTAGAGTTCGCCGGCATCCCGCCCGCGCACCACCTCGATGAAATTCGCCATGTGGCGGTCGCGGCCCTTGAACTCCTTGATCATCTTGCCGCCGCGATCGAAGGCCTGCGCCGTGAAATAGGCGCTCGTCACGACCGAGCCGCCTTCGCAGTCGATGATGTTGCCCACGCGCACGCCGCGGTAGCGGTCCATCGTATCCGCCGCCGCGGCCGCCTCCTCCGCGCCTCCCGCCGCCGCCGCGGGTGCGGCCTCCAGCCGGGCCGGCAGGCCGCGCACCTCGAAGATCAGGGGGGCGGTGGCGTAATCGTGCAGGATCACCTGCGTGTTCGGGGTCTCGCCGTCGTCCTCGTAACCAAGCCGGCCACCCACGCTCAGCGTGTGGCGCGGCAGGCCGGCCTCGCCGAGGAACCAGCGAGCGACATCCATCTGGTGGATGCCCTGGTTGCCGACGTCGCCGTTGCCCGTGGCGTAGATCCAATGCCAGTCATAGTGCAGCCGCGCGCGGCGCAGCGGCGCCCTCGGCGCGGGGCCGCACCACAGATCGTAGTCCACCGTCGCGGGCACGGGCTGCGGCCCGTGCGTCCGTCCGATGCTGGGCCGGCGTTTATAGCAGAACCCGCGCGCCGCGGTGATCCGGCCGATGTGGCCGGCGCGCACCCATTCCACCGCCTCGCGCAAGCCTTCGCCCGAGCGGATCTGCACGCCGGCCTGGATGATGCGGCCGTATTTCGTGGCGGCCGCGACCAGCTGCCGGCCTTCCCAGACGTTGTGCGAGACCGGCTTCTCGACGTACACGTCCTTGCCCGCCTGGCAGGCCCAGATGCCCATCAGTGAATGCCAGTGGTTCGGCGTTGCGATCGTCACGGCGTCGATTTCGGGCGAGGCCAGCAACTCGCGAATGTCGGTGAAGGTCTTCACGCCCGCGCCCAGCTTCGCCACCGTGCGATCGAGCACGGCCGTGTCCGGGTCGCACAACGCCACGACGCGCACGCCCGGGAGCGCGTGCAGGCTGGCCAGGTGATTGCGCCCGCGGCCGTTCAAGCCGGCGACCGCCACCCGCACGTCAGCATTGGCGCCGGGCACGCGGCCCCAGGAGCGGGCCGTCCACGCGGCCGTCGCGGCGAGGGCCGAGGATTTGATAAACGCGCGGCGGGTGAGGGCGGGCATGGCGTGGAAGTCCGGCTCACCGGCCGGCGCGGTACTCGGCGTAGCGGGCGGCCACCCCGGCGGTCGTGGTGTCGCCCTCGTGGAAGAAGAATCGATACCGCAGCGTCAGGCTGCCGCCGGCGGGAATCGTGTAGTCGCCGATGTGCGGCTGGTCCTTCAGATGCTCGTAGTCATGCCGGCCAAACGGGTTCGCCCCGAACAGGCCGTAATCGCGCGCCATCCACCAGGTCGGGTGGCGCAGGTTGCGCGGCGAGTCGAAGATGGCGACCCCGTAGACCTTGCCCTCATGGGGCGCGTAATAATCGCACCAATCGGCGCGCTGGCCCCAGGCCGCCGCATCGCGCACCCCCGTGCTCGTCACGATGTGACCGTCGCCAGGCAGTTCCCGGCCCTGGTACTTGTGCGGCAGCGTCATCCATTGCGCCAGCCGCAGCGCCATCGTGCCGTCCTTGTTGTCGCCGAGCAGCACCGGTTCGTCCGCCGGCGCATGCAAGGTCACCTCATAGTCGAGGAAGCGCCCGGCGGGGCGGGCGTGAAAGCGCAGGGTCCGGTCGTCGGTGCAAACCAGGCTTCCGTCGGGTGCCAGCCATTTCACGTGCGCGCGGATGACGCCGACCTTGCCGCTCCTGGTTTCGGTGATGGCGTCGACCACCGTCCGGCCCTTGGCCTTCGACAATCCCGCGCCCCCCGTGCCCTCGTTCCAGAAATCGACGCCATTGACCATGCTGTGGGCGAACCACAGCGAGCGGTGCCAAGGGTGGTCCGTGTCCTCCCCCGGTGTCGGGCGCATGGGAAAATCCCGCGTCATCCGCATGCCGTCCGGGGCGAGAATCGGGTAGCAGTAAGGCCGCGACGCGCCGTCGCCCCACACGAAATCGGTGAAGAACTGGCCCTCGAACTCGACCCGCACGCGATTGGTCAGCGGCGTCACCGTCACCTTCGGTTTCGCGTCCGGCGGTCCGGAACAGGCGGTGATGAGACCCAAGGCGGCCAGAAGGGGTAGCAGTCGTCTCATGGCGGCCGGCACCCA
The DNA here is from genome assembly GCA_035496355.1 of Lacunisphaera sp. GTDB lineage: Bacteria > Verrucomicrobiota > Verrucomicrobiia > Opitutales > Opitutaceae > Lacunisphaera. The sequence continues at coordinate 93,741 of DATJES010000049.1, forward strand.
ACCATCGGTCCCGGTTGCTCGCAACCGGAATCGTCCCGGCGCCTCAATCAAGCCAGCCGCCGGCGGCCTGCAAGGGCGTCAAGTCTTCGCGGCGCGTCACCCAGATCGCAATCGCGTGGCGCGCGCTGCCCGAGTCCGGGGTCCGCGGCAGGACCAGTTCAGCCTTCCCCGCGACCAGCGGCGCGGACACCATGACCAGGGCCACGAAATCGTGCCGCAGGGTGCGGCCGGCGTTTTCGCCCTGGCGCACGGCGGAGGTGATCCCCGCTCCGAGCAGCGCAACGTGCGCGACGTGTTCGCCCTCCTGGCCGAACTCCACCCGGCAGGTGCCGTCGGCATACTCGACGGCCAACACTCCGACCTCCGGGCCGCCCGCCCGCGGCGCGACACCCCGGCGCCACTCGGCGCCGTCGAGCACGAAGGCCGGCGTGTAGACCGTGTCGCTGCCCCAGGCGCTGGCATAGGCGTACTGGCGCGCGGTGAATTCCCGGCGCGCGAAGCGGTCGGTCCACCCGAGGTGATCCCAGTACGTGACGTGAAACGCGACCGGCACGAAGTCCCGCCACAAGCCCGGGTCGTCGCCCAAGGTTCCCAGCCAGTGCTCGGCCGGCGGGCAGCTGCTGCAACCCTCCGAGCTGTAGAGTTCGAGCAAATGGGTGCGATGCGGGCCGCTGGTGAAACGCTGGGCCGCGGCCGCGGTCATGGTCGCTCCCGCAAGCAGGCAGAGCAGCGGCAATAGGCGTTGCATCGACGTCAGAGCCGCCACGGCGGCCGCCCATTCCATTTTTTCATGTTCACCGGCGCCGGGGGCAGGCCATGATGCGCCCGATGCAAATCGAACGCCCCGGGCTCATCGTCGCCGATGGCTGGAAAGACTACCAGCTGCTCGACTGCGGACTGGGTATGAAACAGGAGCGCTGGGGCGCGTACACGCTGGTCCGGCCCGACCCGCAGGTCATCTGGCCGCGCCCCGGCGGCGGCACGCGCTGGGAGGAGTGGGACGGCTACTATCACCGGAGCGAGAGCGGCGGCGGAAAATGGGAGTTCCGCCGGAACCTGCCCGACCACTGGACCGTCCGCTACGGCGCGCTGGCCTTCAAGATTCACCCCACCGGCTTCAAGCACACCGGCCTTTTCCCGGAACAGGCCGTGAACTGGGATTGGCTGGGCGCCTGCATCCGCGCCGCGCGGGCCGCCGGGCGCGACGTCAGCGTGTTGAATCTCTTCGGTTACACCGGCGCGGCCTCGGTCGCCGCCGCCGCGGCCGGCGCCCAAGTCTGCCATGTCGACGCCGCCGAGGGCATGGTGAAATGGTGCCGCGAAAACGCCGCGCTGTCCGGATTGGCCGAGGCCCCGATCCGCTACATCACCGACGACTGCCTCAAGTTCGTCCGCCGCGAGATCAAGCGCGGGCGGCGCTACGATGCCATCATCATGGACCCGCCGACCTACGGCCGTGGCAGCACCGGCGAGATGTGGAAGCTCGAGGATCACCTTTGGGATTTGCTCGGCGAGTGCCGGCGCGTCCTGAGCGACCGTCCGGTTTTCTTCCTGATCAACGCCTACACCGCCCGGTTGTCCCCGACCGTCGTGGTCAACCTGCTCGCCGAACTCCTCGCCGGCGCCGGCGGCCGGCTGTCCGGCGGCGAAGTCGGCCTGCCCGTCCAGCGCGACGGCAAGGTCCTTCCTTGCGGCATCTTCGGCCGCTGGGCCGCGGCCTGATTTCCTCGATCCACCCCCTCGCCCCCGTCCTGCCCCATGCCCTCCCTTGCTGAAACCTACCTTGCCACCGCTTCCGCGATGCTGCAGCGGGCTTGCGCCCAAAACGCGCCCGTGCTCAAGAAACTTGGCGTCGTCATCGGTGAATCCGTTGCGCGCGGCGGCGTGCTGCACACTTTCGGCAGCGGCCATAGCGACGTCATCTCCCGCGAGATCATCGGCCGGGCCGGCGGCCTGGTCTGCGTCAGCGGCATCCAGGATCCCACCGGCGGCCATGTCGAAAACCTCGTCGGCTACGGCACGAAACTCGCCGAACGCTACGACCGCGCCCACGGCCTGCTACCGGGCGAAACGATCATCGTCATTTCCAACTCCGGCAAGAATTCGTCCCCGATTGAGGTCGCCCTCTACGCCCGGCAGAAGGGCCTGCACGTCGTCGCCCTGACCTGCGTCGAAATGGCGAAGACCGCGGCGACGGTTCATCCCGGCGGAAAGAAGCTGCATGAGGTCGCCGACCATGTGCTCGACAACGGCGGCCTGCCCGGCGACGCGATCGTCGACCTTGGCGCCGCCGCCGGCGGGGTCCCGGCGAAGGCGGGGCCGACCTCCACGCTCATCGGCGCGACTCTGCTCAATCTCCTTTCGCTCGAAGTGATCGACTGGCTCAAGGCCGGCGGTCACCCGCTGCCGGTGTTGCGGAGCCAGAACCTGCCCGGCGCCATCGAATACAACCGCGCGCTCGGCCAGAAATACAAGGGCCGTCTCAGCCGGCAGCTCGCCTGACTTCCGCATGGCCAATTCCCTTCGGTCGTTCTTCGCCTCGCTCCGCATGACTCGCCTCGTCGGTTTTTCTTTCCGGGTAAGTTCCGCGTGATCCATGGCCGCTCCGCTATTTAAGATCGGCGTCGACGGCGGCGGCACCAAGACCGAGTGCATCCTGGTGGACGCCGGCGGCAAAATCGCGGCCCGGCACCTGGCGCCGGGCTGCAATCCAAGCCAGACCGGACCCGACCGGGCCCGCACGGTCCTGCAAGAGGCGTTGCAGGCGATCACCGCGAACCTCGCCGCCGGCAGCGTGGAAGCAACGCTGCTTTGCATGGCCGGCAATCGCGCCTTCTGGCGGGACACCGCCGCCACGCTGCGTGGTTACGGCCGGGTCACGGCCGCGGACGACTCGCTGCCGGTTCTCGAATTGGCGACGGCCGGCGCTGCCGGCCTGGTCCTGCATGCCGGCACGGGTTCCTTTGTCGCCGCGCGCGCGCCGGACGGCTCGGTGCATTACGCCGGTGGGCTTGGTTGGAAATTTGGCGACGCCGGCAGCGGCTTCGACCTCGGCCGCCGCGCCCTCGCGCTGGCGCTGCTCGAGTTGCAGGCGGCGTCGCCCGGCGCCGCCCCGTCGCCGCTCGCCGCAGCCTTGTGCGCCCACACGGGGCTGGCCGACTACACCGCCAACTCGCGCTTCTTCTATTATGATGAGGAAGCCAACACGAAGATCGCGGCCTTCGCACCCGTCGTGCTCGACTTGGCCGCCCATGACAACGGCCCCGCGCAACAGGTCGTCGCGGACTCGGTCACCGAGCTCGCGCGCCTGGCCGACCAGGTGATTCACCGGCTTTTCCCGTCGCCGGCGGCCGCCCTGCCCTGCGGCGTCAGCGGTCGCGTGTTGAACAGCGTGCCGGCGGCCTTCGCGCTGCGCTCGCTGGCCAGCAAGCTGCGCTGGCCCGTCGAGCTGCGATTCATCGACACGCCGCCGAGCGAGGGCATCCGCCGGCTGCTCACCCAAATGTAGGAGCCTGCTTGCAGGCGATGGGACCCCGCGAGCCCCTTAAGAGATCGCCTGCAAGCAGGCTCCTACAGGATACGACCTCTGCGCCGGGGCTCCGCGCCCACCGGCAACCCGACCAGCCTTCTTGCCACTTGGCCCTTCGCCCTTACCCTCCGCCGCCATGTGGTGGACTTACGCTCTCCTTTCGGCGGTCCTTGCCGCCTTGACCGCCATCCTCGCCAAGGTCGGCGTGCGCGGCATCGACTCGAATCTCGCGACCGCCGTCCGGACCTCGTTCATCCTCCCGCTCGCCTGGGTTGTCGTGGCCGCGCAGGGCAACCTCGGGCTCGTCGGCGGCATCACGCGCGTCCCGCTGGTGTACCTCGGCCTCTCCGCGGTGGCAACGGGCGCATCATGGCTCTGTTATTTCAAGGCCCTGCAACTGGGGCCGGCTTCCCTGGTCAGTGCCGTGGACAAATCGAGCCTGGCGCTGACCATCCTGCTCGCGGCGCTTTTCCTCGGTGAGACGCTGACCTTGCGGACCGCCCTCGGCTGCGGGCTCATCCTCGCCGGCGTCGCCGTGGTCGCCTGGCCCGCATGATCGCCGCCGGGTCCGTCGTTGTCCTTCCCGAGGCCGACTGGCATGCCCGCCGTCGGGTGCATGAGGCGCGCGTGCGGACCTGGATCGCGCCGCACCAGGCGCGCGTGGCCCGCGGCGAGAAACATCCCATCGACGATTTCCTGTTCGAATACTACCGTTACCGTCCGAGCTGGCTGCGCCGCTGGCACCCGGGACCCGACGTCGTGCTGCAGGGCGATTCCGCGCGCGACTATCTCCGCTGGCCCGAGTACCAGGCGACCGCCGGCGGCATTGCGCTCAACTGCGCCGCGCTCGAACCGCGGCGCCGGGAGAGCCTGGCGTGGGTCGTGGGCCTGCTGCGCGCCACGGCGGAACGACCGCCGGTGTTCGCGTGCCATGGGCTGCACGAGTGGGCGATGGTCTACCGCCAGGCGCCCGAGGAGGTGCGACACCAACGGTGGCCCTTGCGTTTCCCGCCGGATGAACTGGCGCGGATCGTCGAATCGCTGCCGGTGCGTTGCTCGCATTTCGACGCCTTCCGCTTCTTCACCGCGCCGGCGCGACCGCTGAACCGGCTGCAGCCCACCCGCGCCGAGGCGCCGCAGTTCGAACAGCGCGGCTGCCTGCACGCCAACATGGACCTCTACAAGTGGGCGTTCAAATTCGCGCCGTTCACCCCCGCCGAACTCGTGGCCGACTGCTTCGCCCTGGCCCGCGACATCCGCGAGGTCGACATGCGCGCGAGCCCCTATGATCTGCGGCGGCTCGGCTGCGAACCGATCCCGATCGAGACGCCGGCGGGTCGCGCCGAGTATGAGGCGCACCAGCGCGCCTTCGCCGCCCGGAGCGAACCGCTCCGCGCCCGCCTCATCGCCTGCGGCGAACGCCTGCTGGCGGGTTGACGGTTCGGTGCGGATCCGGTTGCGTGCCGCGGCGGGGCGGCTAGGGTGCGCCGCCCGCCCGACCCATGCTGAAAATCGACGCGCACCATCACTGCTGGCGCTACACGGCGACGGACCTCCCCTGGCTCGACGACACCATGCGGCCAATCCGGCGGAACTTCTATCCTGCCGACCTCGCGCCGCTGCTGGCGCAAACCGGGGTGGATGGCACCGTCGTGGTCGAGGCCCGCCCGGCCGTCGAGGAGACCCTGCAGCTGCTCGAGCACAGCCAGCGCCACCGCTTCATCCGCGGGGTGGTCGGCTGGGTGCCGTTGGTTGAGCCCAGGGTTGGACGGTTGCTCGAGCAGCTCGTGGAAGACCCCGCCCTCAAGGGCGTGCGCCATGCGTTGCAGCCGGAGCCGGATGAATTCATGGCGGCCCCCGGCTTCAATGCCGGCCTGGTGGCACTCGCCAAGTTGGGCCTGTCTTTCGATGTCGTGATCGGGGCCCGCCAGTTGCCCGCCGCCACCGCCCTGGTCGACCGGCATCCGCAACTGGCCTTCGTGCTCGCCCATCTCGCCAAGCCGGTGGTCGCGGGTCCGCCGCCCGCGGAGTGGCGCCGCCAGCTCGCCGAGCTCGCGCGCCGGCCGAACGTCACCTGCAAATTCTCCGGCCTGGTGACGGAGGCGCCGGGCTTCGCGTGGACGCCCGCGGGGTTGTGGCCGTATTTCGACGTGGCGCTTGAATGCTTCGGCGCCGACCGGCTCATGTTCGGATCCGACTGGCCGGTCTGCCTGCTCGCGACCACTTATTCCGACTGGTTTCGTTTCGTCGCGAGTTGCGTGACGGGCCTGTCCGCCGGCGAGCGCGACCAGATTCTCGGCGGCACCGCGACCCGCGTCTACCGTCTCACCGCGCCGCCCACCGTGATCTGACCGGAGTCCTCGCCCGTGCCACGCCCGCCCCTTGACCGACCCCCAAATCGGCGCTTTGGTTTAACGATATTGCTCACCCCGCGGTTGGCTCCCCCTCCGGCCGTTCCTCCCATGTTTCTCCCATGAAAATATCCTGGCGTAAACTCCTGGCGCTGGCTGTCAGCAGCGCCGCCCTCGCCTCCGGCGCGGACACGTACACCCTCGCCGTCATTCCCAAGGGCACGACCCATGAATACTGGAAGGCGATCCACGCCGGCGCCGAGAAAGCCCGGCGGGAGTTCGCCGCCGGCGGCGTGAACATCAACCTGATCTGGAAGGGCCCGCTCAAGGAGGACGACCGCGAGCAGCAGATCCAGGTGGTCGAGAATTTCATCGGCCGGCACGTCGATGGCATCGTGCTGGCGCCGCTGGACGACCGGGCGCTGGTCGCGCCGGCCGAGGAGGCGGTGCGCGGCGGCATTCCCGTCGTCATCATCGATTCCGGCCTCGCCTCGAAGCTGACGGCCAGCTTCGTCGCCACCGACAACCGCGAAGGCGGCCGCATCGCCGCCCGCCATCTTGGGGCGCTGCTCGGCGGCAAGGGCAACGTCATCATGCTGCGCTACGCCGTCGGCTCGAACAGCACCGAGGAACGCGAGGCCGGTTTCCTCGAGGTGATGGAGAAGGATTTCCCCGGCATCCGCCTGCTCTCGACCGACCAGCATGCCGGCGCGACGCGGGATAGCGCCAAGCGCGTCGCCGAGACCCTGCTCAGCCGCTTCGGCCCGGAGGTGAACGGCATCTTCGCCAGCAACGAGTCCGCCGCCTCGGGCATGCTGCTCGCGCTGCGCGACGCCGGCCTGGCCGGCGGGCGGGTCAAATTCGTCGGCTTCGATGCCGGCGAGACCCTCAACGCCGGCCTGCTCGCCGGGGACCTCCAGGGCCTCGTGGTGCAGAATCCGCTCAACATGGGTTATCTCGGCGTGAAGACGATGGTCGCCGTCCTCCGCGGCGAAAAAGTGCCGGCGCGGATCGACACCGGCGTCGGGTTTGTGACCAAGGAGAATTTCAACGACCCGGCGCTGGCCGACATCGTGCATCCCCCGCTCGACCAATACCTGAAATGAGACCGCTGTCCTTGCTCCTGGTCGGCGCCGCGCTGGGCGCCCGGCTGGTCGCCGCCGAGCCCCTCCAGATTGCGGTCATCCCGAAAGGAACGAGCCACGAGTATTGGAAGGCCGTGCAGGCCGGCGCCATCAAGGCCGAGCGCGAGCTCAACGCCGCCGGCACCGCGGTCCACGTCATCTGGAAGGGCCCGCTCAAGGAGGATGATCGCGAACAGCAGATCCAGGTGGTCGAGAATTTCGTCGGCCGGCAGGTGAATGCGATCGTCATTTCCCCCCTCGATGCCAACGCGCTGATCGCCCCGCTCGCCATCGCCGTGGAGGGGCACATCCCGGTCGTCACGATCGATTCCGGGCTCAATTCCCCGTTGCCCTCGTGCTACGTCGCGACCGACAACCGCGAGGGCGGCCGCGTCGCCGCGCGCACGCTCGCCGGCCTCGTCGGGCCCCAGGGCCGCGTGATGATGCTGCGCAATGCCGTGGGCTCGTCCAACACCGAGGAGCGCGAGGAGGGGTTCCTCGAGGTCATGCACCGGGAATTCCCGGGCATCAAACTGGTCTCCACCGACCAGCATGGCGGCGTGACACGCGAGAACGCCTATCGCACGAGCCAGAACCTGCTCAACCGCTTCGGCCGCGAGATCGACGGCGTGTTCGCCTGCAACCAGCCGACGACCGCCGGCATGCTGCTCGCGCTCCGCGACGCCGGCCTCGTGCCCGGCAAGGTGAAGTTCGTCGGCTTCGACACCGGCGTGGTCGAGCTGGCAGCCCTCGCGGCGGGCGAGGTGTCCGCGCTGATGGTGCAGGACCCGTTCGGGATGGGCTATCTCGGGGTGAAGAATGCCGTCGCCATCCTGCGCGGCGATAAGGTGCCGAAGGTGATCGACACCGGCGTCAAGGTCGTCACCCGCGACAACCTCGCGGACCCGGCCATCCACGACCTGGTGCACCCACCGCTGGAGCAGTACCTGCAATGACGGTGCCCGCCCGCCTGCGCCTCACCGGCATCCAGAAGAGTTTCGGCGCGACCCGGGCCCTGCGGAGCGTCTCGCTCGAGATCGCGCCCGGCGAGGTGCACGCGCTGATTGGCGAGAACGGCGCGGGCAAGAGCACGCTCATGAAGGTGCTGAGCGGCGCGCACGAGCCCGACGCCGGCACCATGGAGCTCGGCGGGCAGCCCTACCGGCCGGACAACCCGCATGACGCGCGCCTCAAGGGCGTGGCGATGATCTACCAGGAACTGAACCTCGCGCTGCATCTCAGCGCCCAGGAAAACATCCTGCTGGGAGCCGAATCGGCGCGCTTCGGCTTCGTCAACGCCCGCGCCGCCCGCGAGCGCGCCCGGGCCGCGCTGGCCCAGCTCGGCCACGGTTCGCTCGACCTGGCCCGGCGGGCGGGCGACTTCTCCATCGCCGAGCAGCAGATCATCGAGATCGCCCGCGCCCTGCTGCTGCAGCCGCAGGTGCTTATCATGGACGAGCCGACGAGCAGCCTGACCCAGGCCGACACCGAGATCCTGTTCGCCACCATCGGCCGCCTGCGCGCCCAGGGCGTCAGCATCATCTACATCAGCCATTTTCTCGAGGAATGCGGCCGCGTCGCCGACCGCTACACCGTGCTCAAGGACGGCGAGACCGTCGGCTCCGGCGCGATGGCCGGCGCGTCGCTCGACCACATCGTCGCCCTGATGACCGGCCGCGAGGTCAAGGACCTCTACCCGCGCACATCGCACCAACCCGGCGCCGTGGTGCTCGAGGTCCGGTCGGCGGTGCTCTCCCGTTTTGTCGGCCGGGGTGCATCCCCGGCCTCGCCCGAGGCGAAGACCGAGCCGATCGGGCGCAAGGCCCGGCCCACTTGTTCGCTGCAGGTCCGCGCCGGCGAGATCTTCGGCCTGGCCGGCCTGATCGGCGCCGGCCGGACCGAACTCCTGCGGGCGGTCTTCGGCCTCGACGACCTCGCCGCCGGCGAGGTCTGTGTCGTCGGTGCGCCCGCCGGCCGCAGCGTGCCGCGCGAGCGCTGGCGCCAGGGCGTCGGCTTCCTGAGCGAAAATCGCAAGGAGGAAGGCCTGATGCTCAACCGGTCGGTGGCGGACAACCTCACCTTGACCAAACTGCGCAGCTTCGGCCGCTTCGGCCACGTCAGCGGCGCGCGCCAGCGGTCGGCGGCCCGGCGCTGGATCGACGAGCTGCGCGTGAAGTGCCTCGATGCCGCCCAGCCGGTCGGCGAGCTCTCGGGCGGCAACCAGCAAAAGGTGGCGCTGGCGCGGCTGCTCGAGCACCCCGCGCGCATTTTCCTGCTCGACGAGCCGACGCGCGGCATCGACGTGGGCAGCAAGGCGCAGATCTACCAGCTTATCGGCGGCCTCGCCGCCGCCGGCAAGGCCGTCGTCGTCGTCAGCTCCTACCTCCCCGAGCTGCTCGGGCTGTGCGACACCATCGGCGTGATGTGCCGCGGCGAGCTGGCGGCCGTCCGCCCGCGCGCCGACTGGACCGAGGCGGACATCCTGCGCGCCGCCACGGGCAGCGCCTGAATTTCGATGCACCGCACCCTGAAAACCCTTTTCGCGAAAGCCGGGCCGTTCATCGGCCTGCTGCTCGTCATCGCCTGCTTCTCGCTGCCGGCCGAGACGCGCGAATTTTTTCTCACCTACAACAATTTCAAGATCATCTTCACGCAGACGGTGATCGTCGCGGTCGGCGCGCTGGGCATGACGATGATCATCGTCAGCGGCGGCATCGACCTGTCCGTCGGCTCGACCATCGCGCTCACCAGCGTGGTGGGCGCCCTGCTCATCCAGCACGGCTGGGGTCCGGTGGCGGTCGTCCTGGCCGTGGTGCTTTCCGGCGGGGCCATCGGCCTGGTCAACGGCGGGGCCATCGCCGGCCTGCGCATGACGCCGTTCATCATCACGCTGGGCACGCTCGGCATCGCGCGCGGGACGGCGAAGTGGCTCGCCGACAACCAGACGGTCAACTACGACGGCTCGCCGATCAACGGCTGGATGACCACGGTCAATCCCTTCAGCCGGTCGCTGCCCGCCGGCGTGTGGGTCGCGCTCGCCCTGGCCGTGCTGACCTCGCTGCTGATGCGCAAGACGGTGTTCGGCCGGCATGTGTTCGCCCTCGGCTCGAACGAGGCGACAGCCCGGCTGTGCGGCATCCCGACCACGCGGCTGAAGGTGCTCATCTACGCGGTGGCGGGCTGCTTCTTCGGCCTTTCCGGCCTGTTCCAGCTCTCGCGGCTCCGCCAGGGCGACCCGACCGTCGCCGTCGGGCTCGAGCTCGACATCATCGCCGCCGTCATCATCGGCGGCGCGAGCCTGAACGGCGGCGTCGGCACGGTGCTCGGCTCGATGATCGGGGCGCTGATCATGGCGGTGCTGCGCAACGGCTCGCAGCAGATGGGCTGGCCGACGTATTTCCAGGAGATCATCATCGGCCTGGTGATCATCGTCGCGGTCTTCCTCGATCGGCTGCGCCAGGGCCGGAACAGCGGCTAGGGCCGGGCGCACCGGCTTCCGGCGGCGCGGGCCACGCCGCTATTGCCAGTGCCGCGGTTCCGGCTAGGTTGCGCGGGCATGGAGCTCACCCCGGAGGCGGCGCGCGTGCGCACCCAGAAGAAGCCGAGCTATCCGCTCGGCGAGGAGCTCCGCGGCTACCTGCGGAAATTCCGCCGCGAGCGCCACCTGCCCGTCACGTACGAGCGGCTGCGCGACTTCCACGAGGCGATCCCGCTCGTCGATGCGGAAGGACGCAACACCCTCTGGGAGTCCGTCGCCTACCACGCCGCCGACATGCCGGGGTTGAACGAGGACCTGAAGCGCATCTACGCCCTCCTCAAGGTCGATGGCGACTTCTCGGTCATGCAGCACCTCTACATCGACCGGGTGGATTTCTGCAGCTTCGGCAATTCGACGCCGTTTCGCATCCGGATCGTCAATGCCTACAACGACAACCAGGACTACTTCTACGTGAAGAAGGCGGATGCCTCCCGCGTCTACGGGCTGGAGCTCGAGCACCTGCTGTCACCGAACCGGCTCAACTACCTCACGCATGGCAGCACGTTGATCGAGGAGCACATCGCCGGCCTGCCGGGTGATGTCTTCATCGAGCAGTGGCTGAACCGCCCGGACCTGCGCCCGATCCGCATCGCCAAGGAGCTGGTGAAATTCCAGGAGCGCTGCTTCTACCGGCTGCTGGGCGACATGCGCGCCTACAATTTCGTCGTCGTGCTGACGCCGGATTTTGAAGGCTGGCAGATCCGGATTCGCGCGATGGATTTCGACCAGCAAAGCCACCATGGCCGGAAGAATTTCTACCTGCCGCAGTACTTCATCGAGAACCAGCCGCTCGCGCTGTTTTGCTCCAAGCACCTCCACCCGAAGGTGGCGCACCAATATCAGCGCGAGGAGCAGACGCTGATTCTGCAGCGCGCGGACCTCGCGGCCGCCCGGCTCGGCGCGTTGCTGGCCGCCATGCGCCACGACCCGATCGCGCCGGCCGAGAATGTGGCGTCGCTCCGCGACGGGCTGGCGGAGCATTTCCAGAACGCGGCGTTCCGGCGGTGCGACACCATGGGAGCGCTCGTGCAGGAGAACCTGGCGGAACTGCGCCGCCAGATCGGCCGGGATTCGACGCCGGCCGTCCCGGTCACCTGAACGTCATGTGGCTTTTCCTCAAGAACCTCGTGTTCACGCTGGTCGTGCCGGGCCTCGTGGCGGGCTGGGTGCCCTATGTGTATCTGCTGCGCCGGCCGGCTCCGCCGGCGGCGTGGACGTGGATGCACTGGCTTGCGCTCCCGCCCCTGGTCGTGGGCGCGGCCGCCTACCTGGCGTGCGTTTGGCAGTTCATGACCACCGGGCACGGGACGCCCGCGCCGATCGACCCCCCGAAGAGGCTCGTGCAGCGCGGCCTCTACCGCTGGGTGCGCAACCCCATGTACCTGGCCGTGCTCCTGGTCGTCCTCGGTGAAGCCGTCTTCTTTTGGCACCTGGCGCTGCTGCTCTACTTCCTCTTCCTCGCCTCCGCCTTCCAGCTGTTTGTGGTGCTCTACGAGGAGCCCGGCCTGCGCCGGCGCTTCGGCGCGATCTACTCCGACTACTGCAACTCGGTGAACCGCTGGATCCCGGGCAAGCCCAAGCCGCGGCTCGAGACCGTGGCCCCGTTCAACGTGCCGCGCTGAGCCGCTCGAGGGCGAGCGCCACCGCCGCCGTGCGGTTTTCCACCCCGAGTTTCGCGAAGATGCTCTCGAGGTGCTTCTTCACCGTGGTCAGCTTGATCGCGAGGATGATGGCGATCTCGGGGTTCGTCTTGCCCTGCACCACCCAGGACAGCAGCTCCGCCTCGCGCGGCGTCATGTCCAGCGCGGCGCCCAGGGCGGCGGGCGTCGCATCGGCCGGCGCGCCGGTACGTGCGGGTCCCGCCATTCGGAGACGGCGCAAGCGGGTCGCCACCGCCGCCAGCAGGTCGCCCGGTTCCACCGGTTTCACCAGGTAATCGTCCGCCCCGAGGTTCATGCCGGTGCGCACGTCCTCGCGCTCGCTCCAGCCGGTGAGGAACACGAACGGCACGTGCGCCGTGGCCGGATCGGCGCGCAGTGCCTCGAGCACGCGATGCCCGTTCATCTCCGGCATCGTGATGTCGCAGAGCACGAGGGCCGGCTTTTCCGCGCGCGCCCGGGCCACTCCTTCGCGCCCGTTCCGCGCCTCGATCGTCCCGTAGCCCTCGGCCGCAAGGAGTGCCGTGATCTGGCGCCGCATCTTCGCATCGTCGTCGATGACGAGGATCTTTTCCACGGGCGGAATTTGGGGCCCGCGCGGATCGAAGTAAAGCGGACAGCGCCCCGCGTCCTAGCCGATCGGCCCATGCCCGGGCGGCCCATGGCCGCCGGCGCCTGTTTTTGGCATGCTGGCAGAAAACAACGAACACCCCATGACCCCGCACGAAATCCACCTCATCAAATCCTCTTTCGCCAAGGTCGCGCCCATCGCCGAGCAGGCCGCCGCCATCTTCTACGCCCGCCTGTTCGAGCTCAACCCGTCGCTCCGCGCCATGTTCCACGGCGATATCAGCGAACAGGGCCGGAAGCTCATGCAAACGCTCGCCCTCGCCGTGGCCGGCCTCGACCGCCTCGAAACGCTCGTCCCCGCCGTCCGTCAGCTCGGCCTGCGCCATGCCGGATACGGCGTGCGCGATGAGCATTATGAAACGGTCGGCGAGGCGCTGCTGTGGACCCTGGCCAAGGGCCTCGGCCCGCAGTTCACCAACGAGATGCAGGCCGCGTGGGCCAAGGTCTATTGGCTCCTCGCGGAAACCATGAAGGCCGGCGCCCGCGATGGGGCCGCCAGCCTCGGCCGCAAGGTCGCCTGAACCCCAACCCCGGGCCGCCATGTCCTTCCCCGCCCCTGCGACCGTCGCCGTCACCGGCACCCAAGCCCGCGCCTTCGACTGGCCGCGGCTCCTCGGTTTCGTCGCCGCCACCTTCGGCTGCGCCAGCCTGACCGTCCTCGTGCTCCTCTGACACCTTTCCCATGAAAACATCCCTGCTCCTCCTCACCACCCTCGCGCTCGGCGGCCTCCCGGCCCTCCGCGCCGCCGACGAATCCGGCGCGCTCGTCGCGCGCGGCGAGTACATCGTCAAGCGGGTCGGACTCTGCTCCGACTGCCATGCCCCGCGCAACG
>DATJES010000050.1:0-109351 GCA_035496355.1 Lacunisphaera sp.
ACCTTACCGTTCGCCGTGAACGTGAACGCCAAATCCACCTCGGCTTCGACGTCCTCCGTGCGGGCCACGCGATCGTAGCTGAAGCCGCCGGAGCCCTGCACCGTCTCGATGTACTGGGCCCGTGCTGGGACAAACCGCCACTGGCGCACCGCCGTTTCGACCGCCTGCCGGAAATCCTCGGCAAATTCCGGCGGGGCGATCGTCACCGCGACCATGCTGGGCCGGACGTCGCTCACCCGCCCTTGCGAATCGATCACGAGATGCACCCCGACCTGCGCGCTTCCGGCCTTCGCCGCCAGCGCCCGGGCCGGATAAACCGGCAGGATCGGTTCACCCTTGATCTGGGCATCGCGGAACTGGGCATGGTTCGTCGGGACTGCGGCCCAGCCCTTTCCACTCGCCGGTGGTGGCACGGGACGCGCCTCGATCACCGTGAACGAACTCGTCCCGGTTTCGACCGGCGCGGTGTGCAGACAGCCAGCGGCGGCGAAAACGACCAACGCCAAGGCCGGGATCGGGGCTTTCATCATGCACCCCTCAGATTCACTCGGTCCGCAATAGACGTGTGACATCGACCCTCGTGGCCCGAAAGGACGGCACGATGCATGCCAGCGCCGCAACCCCGAGCAAGATCCCGCTCACGGCAGCGAGAACCATCGGATCCTGAGGCGACGTATTGTAGAGCATGCCCTGAATGAATTGGGCGAGCGCGGCGGCCCCAGCCAGGCCGAAGGCGAGGCCGACCATGGCCAGCACCAAGCCGCGCCGGACCACTAGCTGCACGAGATCCCGGCGCGAAGCTCCGAGGGCAAGGCGAACGCCGAACTCGTGCATCCGGCGATCGACCGCATAGGCCAGCACGGAAAACAGGCCGATCATCGTCAGCGCGCCGGCCGTGCCCCCGAGCATCTTGAGCGCCGCCGCCACTACCTTCTCGGTGCCGACCTGAAATTCCCACAGACGGTCCAAGGGAACCACGCGATTCACCACGAGCTGCGGGTCGTAGGAATACAAGGCGCGGCGGATCGAGGCCTCCAGTTCGCGAAAATACGGGACGTTAAGCCGAATGACATAGGTGTCGTAGTTGACCGGATTCCACGCCTCGTCGGAATAGAACACCAGTCCGGGGGACTGGCGGACGCTCACCCGCGTGTCGGCAACGACGCCGACGACCAACCATCCCGGCCAGTCAGCACCGAAGCCGGGCGCACCGCCGATCGGACGCAACAGCTGTCCGATCGGATCCCGATCCGGCCAGCACCGCCGGGCGAGTGACTCGCTCACCAGAATCTCATTGCTGTGCACACGTCCCAGCGGATGGCCTCGGAGCAGGCGCAGGCCGGCGGTTTGTTCGAACCCCACGCTGAAACACCGGATCATGGCCTTCAGTTGCGTTCCGCCGGCTCCCTCCACCGTGTGGGTGCCGACAAAGTATTGCTGCAGCAGCATGTCGTTGCAAAAGCCCACCGATGCGACGCCGGGCAGCCGTTCCAGCACAGCTTGGATTTCGTGAAGTTTGACGAGTCGTCCCTCCCAGTCTGACGGATAGCCCGACGGGTAGCCCAGCTGCACCTTCGCCCGTTGCGATCCATCATACCCGAGGTCGATATGGGTCAGATTGGTGAACGTTTGCGTCATCAGCCCGGCGCCGACGAGCAGCACCACGGCAAATGCGGTCTGCACGATCACCAGCCCGCTGCGCAGCCGCCCCAGTCCACGGCTTTCACCCAGCGCTGCGCCGCCGTCCTTCAGACCGGACGAGATTTGCGCGCGCAAAACGCGCACCGCCGGAATGGCGGCAACAGTGAGGCAGCTCGCGACGGTGAGCAGGGCGAGAAACGCCAGCTCCGCGCCGTCGAGGGTCCGCCAGGAGGGCCCCGGACCGGACGAGTTGCTCGCCATGGTCCACAGCAGCACCGGGAAAATCCAGTTGGCAACCAGTACACCCGCGGCCGCGCCGATGAGCGACAGGATCAGGCCTTCGGCCGCGAGCAGGCGCACGACCCGGCGGCGACCGGCCCCCAGCGCCAGCCGGATGCTGAGCTCGCGTTTTCGTCCCAGCATGCGCACCAGCATCATGTTCGAGGTGTTGAGGCACGCGATCGCATAGAGGAATCCGACCGCCGCCAGCAACACCCACGAAACGCCGGCCCCGCCGAACCGGCGGTTGAAATCAGCCAGGCTCATCAGGACGATCGTCTGTTTTTCCGTGAACGACCGATAGGTGGCTGGAATATCGAGATGGATGCCATCCAGCACCGCGGCGGCTTGGTCCACAGTAAACCCGGGCTTCAATCTCACCATCAGGAACAGGTAAGGAACCCAGGGCCGCTGGGGATCGACCCGGTAAACGAGCGGACGATATAGATTGTCGGTCAGGCCGACGGGGAAAGCCTGGTCTTCCTTGAGCACACCCACGACCGAACAAATGTCCGGCCCAACGCTGATCTTTCGCCCTAAAACGGCCGGGTCACCCTGAAACTGCCGGCGCCAGAATTCATGCGAGATGATGACGACGGAATCGGATCCGGGCTGACATTCTTCGGGCAGAAACCCGCGCCCGAGCGCCGGGGTGATATCGAGCATCGGCAGCAGATTCGCAGAAATGCCGTGCCAGCCCGTGGCAACCGGCTGGCCGTCGATCGCGACATTTCCCCCCATGAACGCGGATTTCGCCGCTTCCGCGATCGCCGAGGAACTCTCGTAGCCGCGGATCATGTAATCGTTCATCTGCGGACTGACAGGGCCCGCTGCGGCGCGCGAACATACTTGAAAGATGCCGTCCGGATAATGCCCCTGCCGCAGCAACGCCTGCTTGGTAAGGGTGAAGATCGCCGCCGACGCCCCGATGCCCAACGCCAGGATCAGGACAACCGTAGTCGAGAACCCCGGGCTCCGCACCAATCCGCGCCAGGCATGGGACCAATCCTGCCACAGCTGCTCCAGCCGCACCCACCCATGTTCGTCGCGCGCCCGCTCCTGCACCGCCGCCACGTTGCCGAATTCCCGCAGCGCGGCGTAGCGCGCCTCGTCGGGCGGCATGCCTTTGGCGACATTCGCTTCCGTCGCCATTTCCACGTGCGTCCGGACCTCCTCGGTCAGCTGGTCATCGAGCTTCCGCCGCGACACGAGCGACCGCAGGTAGAAGCGAACTCGGGCGAACCAGCGCATCGGCTTATTCGGTTCGCAGCGCCACGACCGGATCGACTCTTGTTGCGCGCCGGGCCGGTAACCAGCAAGCGACAATGGCCACCCCGGTGAGGAACATTGCTACGACCACGACGACCCATGGGGCCTCGTTCCCTGGCACGATTGCCACGGTTGATCTGAGGACGCGCACTAAAATGAACGAGAGGACGACCCCCAGCGCCGCACCGAGCAGAGAGAGTATCACGCCGTTGCGGAGAAAGAGCCGGACCACGTCACGCGATTGTGCGCCCAGTGTCATGCGGATACCAATTTCCCGCGTGCGCTCGACCGTCAGATTGGCGATAACGCCATAAATTCCCACTGTGGCCAGCAGCAAGCCGAGGCTGGCCATTTGGAGCAATACGCGGCGCATGAGTGACAGACCGGACAGACTGTTCGTCAGCATCTCCTGCGCCGTGCCCATGTTGGTAATCCCGACATCAGGATCAACACTGGCCAGAGCCCGACGTACTCCGTCCGACAATAAGTGTGGATCCGCAACGGTGTGGAGTGAGAACCAGATAAAACGAAAAGAGTACTGGGCCCAGGCAGAATAGAAATGCGCGGGCGGAAACCGACCGGTAAGATCGGCGCCGAAAGAAGTGTTATTGACGACACCGATGACCTCGAACCAATCGGGATGTTGTGGATCCCCATTGTTGAATCGTTTCCCGAGCGGACTTTCTCCGGGCCAGAAGTTTTCGGCCATGGCCTGGTTGATAACCGCCACTTGCGGAGCTCCCGGCCGGTCGTGTTCAGTGAAATTCCGCCCCTGAAGCAGATGAATACCATAAGTGTCAAAGTAGCCGGGCGTGACAAAATCGCGGGTTGCGAACGGTTCCTGACCCTTCGTCGGCGCGCTTTTTCCCTCAATCTGCAGCATCATTCCGCCCCCCGGTCTTCCCGCAGCTGTTCCGGCAGAAACGGCGACGGCGTCCACGCCGGGCAACCGGCGCAGCGCCGCCAAAAACTTATCGGCAAAGACTTCGTGCCGGATATTGGGGTTGTCCCCGTATCGCGCGTAGGGCAGTTCAAAATTTCCAGTAAGAACGTTTTCAGGCCGCCAGTGCAGGTCGCGATCGGCGATCCGTTGGATGCCATAGATGAAATAGCCGGCGCCGGTTAACAGGGTCAACGCGAGGGCGAGTTGCGCCACGACAAAAGCCCGGCGAAGGCGGTGCCGCGAACGATCGGCGGTTGCACCCGGACCGCCCGGTTTCAGCGAAGTACTCACGTCAACCTGCGATGCGAGCCAGGCCGGGACTGTACCAAAGGCGATACCTGTCAGCGCCGCGACGACAAACGTGAAGCCCAGCACGCGGAAATCAATTGGCATGGGCGAATCCAAGACCGTCGCGAAATAAGTGTTGCTCCACCTGCCGACGAGCAAACCGAGAGCGCCGCCAGCCAGGGAAAGAAGCACGCTTTCGGCCAGCACCAGTTGGATCAAGCGACCACGGGTTGCACCCAGAGCGAGCCGGACGCCAAATTCCCGTGATCGGCCAGTCGTGCGGGCCAGTTGCAGATTCGCAAGATTTGCGCACGCGATCAAGAGCACCGTAAACGCCAGAGCCACGACGAGCCCCACGGCATTCGGGTTGCCGTCGCCTTCCTTCCTTAGAGAAAAACTCTTTACCAGAAATCCACGCTGCTTGTTGGTTTCTGGATAATCATGTGCCGAGCGGATCGCGATCGCGTTGAGCTCTGTTTGCGCCTGGCTCAGAGATACCCCAGGCTTAAGTCGGGCAATGAGCGAGTACCAGGAAATGTTTCGCATTTGCCGATTTATATCTACGAAATCCACATACCACAGAGCGAGCGGACTGCCCCACATTTTGGCACCGTCGAGGACCGGCGGCATCACACCTACAATGGTCGCCACCGTGCCGTTAAGTCGAAGCGAGCGCCCCAGCACCTGCGGATCACCCGCGAACTCCATTTGCCAATAGGCATTTGAAAGAATCACTACGGGCGACCGCCTGGTCTGATCCTCCGGGCTAAAATCACGACCGAGCGCGGGGGAGATTCCAAGTGTGGGAAAGTAATCATAAGTCACCGCCATGGAAACGGAGGCCATCGGAGTTTTACCCGGAAGTACGATGCTCCCCGAATTACTCAGACAGTAAACCGAGAGGTGGGCGAAGGCGGTGTTCTGGTCGCGGAGGTCGCAGAAATCGCCTGGTGAAACAGTCCCGTACTGCCACCGAGGGGTGGTGCTCCAGATTTGCACCAGCTGCTCGCGCTCGGGATAGGGCACGGACTGGAACAACAATTGATTCAGGCCGGTGAAAATGGAGGTATTTATGCCAATCCCCAAGGCTAGGGTGATCAGGGCCGTGACCGTGAAACCAGGAGATTTGACGAGAGAAGCCCCTCCTAAGCGGAGGTCCTTCACCAGGTTTTCCAGGCCCGTCCAACCTCTTTCTTCCCTCGCCTGCTCCTGGATGCCAGCGACGTTGCCGAATTCCCGCAGCGCGGCAAAGCGCGCCTCGTCGGGCGGCATGCCTCTGGTGATATTCGCCTCCGTCGCCATCGCCACGTGCGTCCGGACCTCCTCGGTCAGCTGCGCATCCAGGCTCCGCCGCCAAATCAGCGACCGCACATAAAAGCGGATCTTGGCGAGCCAGTTCATCATCAGGTCTCAGGTCCCAAGTTTCAGGTCTCCTGCTTTCCCGTCGCCCGGAGCATAAGGTTGATCGTCCGCGACAGCAGTTCCCATTCGGCCTTTTCCTCTTCGAGCTGCTTCCGGCCGGAGGCGGTCACCGAATAGTACCTCGCCCGGCGGTTGGCGTCGGACACGCCCCACTCTCCCTTCACCCAGCCTTGCTTCTCCAGGCGGACGAGCGCCGGGTAGAGCGAGCCCATCTCCACCTGGAAGACATCGGCCGACATCTGCTTCAACCGCTGGGCCAGCCCGAAGCCGTGCATCGGTTCGAGCTGCAGCGCCTTCAGGATCAGCATGTCGAGGGTACCCTGCAAAAGTTCAGCTTTCTCTTTGTCCATGATCGCTCCTTCAGATGTTCTATACGAGAAGTACGCACGCTCTCCTTCAGAACGTCAACAGGATTTTGGGCAGCCCGGCCCGGACCAGCGAATCGCCTCACTCCGCCCGCAGCGCCACCACGAGATCGACCTTTGCCGCCCGCCGCGCGGGCAGCCAGCTGGCTGCCAGGCCCACGACGAACAGCAGGGCGACTACGCCGCCGTAGGCCAGCGGATCGGCCGCACTGACATCGAACAGCATCCGCGACAACAGTCGGGTGAACAGGATGGCCCCAGCGATGCCCAGAACCAAGCCGGCCGCCACCTTGGCGAGGCCCTGTTGCAGGACCAGGGAGAGGATCTGGCGGCGCGACGCCCCGAGCGCGCCCCGGATGCCGATTTCCCGTGTGCGTTGGGCGACATCAAAGTTCAGCACGCCAAAAAGTCCGACCGCCGCCAGCAGGAGCGCCAAGCCGGCGAACAGGCCGATCAGCACGAGCAGCGCCCGACGATTGCCCAGGAGGTAGTCGAGAGCCCCCTGCAGCGATCCCACGCCGTAGACTGGCAGACCGGCGTCAATCGTCCGCACGCGCTCCCGGACCTCGCGGACGATGTCGGTCTCCGGCCGCGACGTTCGCACCAGAAAGGTGAAGGCCGTGGTCGCCTGCTGGTTGAATGGCAGGTACACAAACGGCCAGCCGTCACGCCCCTCCAGGCCGGACAGGTTCGCCCGGGCCACAACCCCGACGATCCGGATCCAGGGGCGGTCCGCCGAAGGCGGGCTCGTGCCAAAGGCGAATTCCATCCCCACGACATTGCGCCCCGGGAAAAAACGCCGGACGAACGTTTCGTCGACCACGGCCACGGGCGTCTTCCTCATGTCGTCGTCTTCCCGGAAAAGCCGCCCGTCGCGCAGCGGGATGCCCATGGTGGCGAAGTAACCCGCCGACACGCCGCTGGTGTAGACAAAGGCGCGCTCCTGACCCGTGGCGGCCGAGGCATCGTGGACGACAAACGGCATGGTGTTGAACTTTTCCTGGACCGGAAAGTCGGCACTCAACCCCACCGCGTCCACCCCGGGCACGGCGCCGAGCGCGGCCATGATCCTCTGCTGGACGCCCAGCAGTTCGGGCGGGCTGGCAAACCGCGCCGGCGGGAGGTAAATCCGGCCCTGGATGACCCGCGCCGCGTCGAAGCCCGGGCGCACGGCCAGGACTCGCGCGAAGCTGTGCAGCATCAGGCCGGCTCCGACCAGGAGAACCAACGCCAACGCGAGCTGCCCGATCGACAGGATGCCGATGGTGCGTCGGCCCCGGCGTCCCATCGATGCATGCGGGGACTCGCTCGGTTTCAAGTCCGCGGCCCGCCAGAACCCGAAAGGCACGAGCGCCATCACGATGACAAGCACGGATACGATGCCGAGCACAAGGAACAGCACTGGAGTTTCCAACTCCATGGGCGGGACATGTCGCACGACCAGGGACAGGTAGGCATTCATGAACCGCAGCATGGCCAGCGCCACGCCGAGGCCCACGACTCCGGCCGTGCCCATCAACAGCACACTCTCCGCAAGCATCTGGCGCAGCAACGTGCCCCGCCCCGCCCCCAGGGCCTGCCGGATGGCGAGTTCCTGGCGTTGCGCGCTGGTCCGGGCCAGCAGCAGGCTGGCCACATTCACGCAGCCCAGCAGGAGCACCAGTAGTGCCCCGCCCTGCAGCATCCACAGCGGTGCCCGCAACGGCGCGGCCATCTCGCGCCGGGCGTCGGCGACGTCGACATGGAAGTGGTTGGCGGCGATTTTCGCCCGGTCTGCCGGCGAGGCCACACTGTCCAGGAAGTTCCGCTCCAAGATCGCCAACTGCTCCTGTGCCATCGCAATTGGCACTCCGGGCTTCAGGCGGGCGAGGACGCGCACCGACGCTGAATACCGAAAACGCGCGTCCAGGTCGACCGGGACCTGCACCCGCGGCCGGAAGAATTCCACGTCGTTGAACAGCATCTCAATGCTCGGCGCGGCGACGCCCACAATGCTGTAGGGCACATCGTCGAGTCGAATTACGCGTCCAACCACCTGCGGGTCGCCTCGGAAGCGCGCGAGCCACGCCCCATGGCTGAGCACGAGCACGCGTTCCCGGCCAGGCTGGATCTCGTCGGGCCGGAAGCCCCGCCCCAGCAGGATGGGAATGCCGACTGCGCCCAGGAAGTTCGGACTGACATTCATGCCAAAGATCCTCACCGGCTCCTCGACATTCCCCAAAGTCGCGGTGATGGAGCTGAAATAGACGAGACCCTCAAACAGGTCGGCGTGCGCCACGAAATCCTGATATTGGGGAATGCTGGACGGCCGTTTCGCTCCGCCCAGCCGGTCCGAGACATTCGTGATCGATACCAGCCGATCCGGGTGCGGGAATGGCAGCGGCTTGTAGACGAAGGTGTAGAGAGCCGAGAGGATCGCGACGTTCGGTCCCAGGCACAGTGCCAGCGTCGTCAGGACCGCCAGGCTGAACGCCGGGGCGCGTCGCAGCGCACGGGCCGCAAAGCCGATCTCCTTCGCGAAGAGCTCGAGCCGCGTCCACCCGCGTTGCCACCGGACGCGCTCCTGCACGCTCGCCACGTTCCCGAACTGCCTTTCGGCCGCGTAACGCGCCTCGTCGGGATCCATGCCGGCTGCGCGGTTCCGCTCCGCCTGCAGCTCGAGGTGTTGCCGCATCTCCTCCGCCATCTCGGCGTCGAGTTCTTCTTGGCGGAACAGCGCACGGAGTCGGGGGAGGAGTTTCATTTTCGGCCTCAGGTTTCAGTCATCAAGTTTCCATCCAGCTTATTCGGACCGGAGAGCGATCACCGGGTCGACTTTCGCCGCGCGCCGCGCCGGCAACCAGGCGGCGAACAAGACGACGGCCACCAGCACGGCACTCGCGGCCGCGAACGTCGCCGCGGGGAAAGCGCCGGCACCGTAGGTAAGATCCGGGATTTCCGCGCTCAGCACCAGGCGCGCGAGCGCGGTCGAGATCGCGACGGCGCCGGCCAGGCCAACGGCGGTGCCCCAGGCCACCGGGCGCAAGGTATCGCTCAGCACGTGCCGGATCACATCGGCGGCCTGCGCCCCGAGCGCCACGCGGACACCGAATTCGCGCATCCGCCGTGCAACGGCGAAGGAAACCACGCCGAAGACGCCGACTGCGGCCAGCGCGAGCGCGATCATTCCGAGCAAGGAGGCAAAACTCGCCGGGGCCGCCGCGAAGAGCCGCTGGACCCGCATGGACCCATCCTCCAGCGTCCAGACCGCAGTGCGCGCGCGCAAGGTCGGATCCAGGTTGTCCAAGGCCGCATAGACCGAGGAGATCGCCGCTTCGGGTCGGCCGTGCGTGCGCACGACCCACTTCGCCAACGCCGGCTGGGGAAAGAACAAGTCCACGTTGTCCGTCTTCGAGAGGTCGGTGAATCGGGCGTCCTGCACGACGCCGACCACGGTGTAGTGGACGACATGAGCGCCTTCGTATTCGCGGGGCGGAGAGACGATGCGGCGCCCGAGCGGATCCTTGCCCGGCCAGAGGTGACGGGCGGCGGACTGGGTGATGATGACGACCGGGGCCGATTGCGCGATCTCGTCCGGGGTGAATGCGCGACCCGCCACGAGGCGCAACCCGAGGGTCTCGAAGTAGCCGCGATCGATGTTCAGCAGGATGCAGCCGTTCACCCACCGGCCGTCGTCCGTCGCGACGGCACTCATAGTGTGGCCGGCAAACGGCGCGCGATCGGTGCCGCCCACGCCGAGCACGCCCGGCACGGCTTGCAGCCGTTCGACAATTCGGCGGGCACCTTCGACCTGGAGGGGTGATGTTGTCGACCGCTGAATCACCATGAGCAGGTGCTTCGCGTCGTATCCCGGATCCACCGTCAATGCCCGGCGCGCCCCGCGCAGGAGCAACCCGGCTCCGGCGAGCAGCACGAGACACGCGGCAACCTGCACCGCCAGCAACCGGTGGTACCGACCCGAGCTCCCGCCGCTGGTGGCCCCGGTGGTCTGGCGCCGCAGGTCCACCTCGGCGTTCCCCCGTGCACCGTGCCATGCCGGTTTCAGGCCGACGAGCACTCCTGTCGTCAACGACAGGCCGAAAGCGTAGGCGAATACCCGCGCGTCGGGCCGCAAATCAAGAAAGGGCGTCCAGGTGCCGCCGGTGATTTCCCGCCCGAGCGAGGCTGCTTCCACGCGCAGCGCGTCGCAGGCGCCCGATGCAATCGCGAGCCCGAGGACTCCGCCCAGGGCCCCCAGCAGGATGAACTCGGTGCATAACTGCCGCAACAAGCGGTTCCGACTGGCGCCGAGCGCCAGCCGGACGGCGAGCTCGTGTTCCCGCGCCACCACGCGGGCAAAAAGCAAGTTCACGACGTTGACGCAGCCGACCAGCAGGATGAGCCCAACCGCAAGCAGCAACGTCACGCACACCGCATGAACCTGCGGGGTGTCGAGCTGAAAGAATGTGGCCGCCTGGACCCGGGGTTCCAAGGGCTTGCCATCGGGCTGCCGCCAGGTGCGCGCAATCGCTACGACCTCCGCACCGACCGCCGTGGGCGGCGTGTCGGCCTTGCGTCGGGCGAGCAACTGCCAGATGCGCACAGAGGAACCATGCAGCCAGTGGAAGTTGGGCAGCACGCGCGGCTGCAGCTCCCGGGGCAGCCAGAAGTCGGGTGTCGCCGGCGGGATGGTGCCGCCGAAATCCGGCGGGGCGACGCCGACAATCGGGACCGGCACACCTTCGATCAGGATGGACTTGCCGAGCACTTGTGCATCGGCCCCGAATCGCTCCCGCCAGCCTTCATAGCTCAGGACCGCTGCGTCGGGTTCGTCGGGCTCGAACCCGCGGCCGATCAAAAGGCGAACCCCCAGGCTTGAGAAGTAGTTGGCGGAGACAAACTGCACCGCGGCCTGGCTCGTTTGCTCGCTCCCGGCGCCGGAAGCTTCGGTGCTCACCACCTGCAGCGGCGAGGTCGCGACCAACGATTCGACCGAGTGCAGGCGGGCGCGGAGGTCGGAATACTCTTCGTCGGTGAACGGCGATTGAAATCGGCCGGCCTGGGCCGTCACGCGCACTATTTCCTCCGGGGCGCGGACCGCCAGCTGTTTGCCGGTGAGCATGTGATAGAACGAAAACACCATCGTGTTCAGTCCGATGCCGAGGCCGAGAGTGGCGATCACCACCACGGCAAACCCCGGCGCCCTCGCCAGGCTGCGCGCGGCGTATCGCAAATCCTGGCCGCACTGCTCCAGCCAGATCCAGCCCCGCAGTTCCCTCGCCCGCTCCTGCAGGCTCGCCACGTTGCCGAACTCGCGCTCCGCCGCATAGCTTGCTTCGCGCGCATCCATGCCCGCAGCGCGATTTCGCTCCGCCTGCAGCTCGAGGTGATGCCGCATCTCCTCCGCCATCTCGGCTTCGAGTTTTTCCCGGCGGAACAGCGATCGAAGTCGGCGGAGGAGTTTCATGGCGTTCCCCTCGAGCCCGCGACGCGGCGGAGTTCGGCCCGCTGGAGTTGCAGCCGGCGAATCGCCTGCCGGATCTTGCGTCGCCGGGTGGCGGGCAGACGCGCCTCCGCAATCCAGCGGAGATAGCCGGCGCGATGAACATAGGCACACTCGCGGAAGAATGCGGCCAGCTGGCTCTGTCGCAGGGCGCTGCCAAAATCGGCGGGGATCTGCTCCATGGCGAGAATGACCGGGTCAAGTTCCCTTGAGCACGAGGTTGATCGCCGCCGACAGTCGCTCCCACAGCGCCGTCTCCTCCTGCAGCTGGCGGCGGCCGGCCGCCGTCAAGGAGTAGAACTTCGCCTTGCGGTTGTTCTCCGAGACCCCCCACTCCGCCTTGATCCAGCCCTGGTCCTCGAGGCGGTAGAGCGCCGGGTAGAGCGACCCCTGCTCCACCGTCAGCGCCTCCTTCGACATCTGCTGGATCCGGATCGAAATCCCGAATCCGTGCATCGGCTCATTCTGCAGCGCCTTCAGGATGAGCAGGTCGAGCGTGCCCTGCAGCAAGGCGTCCTTGTCGTCTTTGGCCATGCGTCCCCTAGATGATCTAGGAAGGCGTGGCGTCAATCCTTTTCTCCTAGAAAGCCTAGGAGAGGCCCTCGTCGGGGCGCGGCTCGCCCGCCCCCGTGTAGGGCCGGACCTTGGTCCGGCCGTGGCCAATGGCTGCACCAAGGTGCAGCCCTACCAGGGTGCGGAATCCGACGACCTACGGCTTCAGCGCAAAGCCGAGGGCCCGCCCGATCGACGCCAGCGAAACCATGACGTGGTTCTCGCCGGGAATCACAGCGTAGCTGACCAAGACGCGATCCGAATTGAGGACGGACAGGCGTTGCGCCAGCCCCGAAGCGTTCGCGACCATGCCATTGCGCTCGTCCGCCGCGCGTCGCGCCGGGTCGTCGCCGCGGTAGACTTCATCGCCGCCCACGGTGATGAGCAGGCGCAACGACAGCTTCTCGTCCTGCACCCGCTTGATGAACGCCGCCTCGTCTTCCAGGACCTGCCGGTTGTTCCAGGCGATCGCGGGGCTCGCCGCGATGTAGGTCTGGTAGGCGCCGGGATGGCGAAACAACGAGCGCAGCACGGCGAGACCGCCGAGCGACTTGCCGTAGAGAATCTGGTGCGTGGGATCGACGGGATAGCGCGCGGCCACGAGGGGTTTCACCTCCTCCTCGAGGACCCGCAGGAAATCGTCGCCCCCGCCGCGGCGTTTGTCGGAGTTGTTCGGATCACTCGGCGAGAGTTCGAAGAGGCGCCGCGAGTTGGCGAGATCGTTGTCGTCGCTGGGATACCCGATGCCGACGACGATCGCCTGCTGGATCGCGCGGGCGCCGCCGCTTTCAGTGACATTGTACGCGGTCGGCCCGAAATACCAGTTGCCGTCGAGGAGGTAGATGACCGGGTATTTCTTCGCAGGGTCGGCCTTGAACGGCATCGCCACGTAAACGCGATAGGCGCGGCCGTTGATCGTCGAAGTGATGTCGTATTGACGGGCGCGCGGGATCACGACCGGCGCGCCATCGGACGGCGTGACCACGTTTTCGGCGGCGGCGTTGAGAATCGGCGCGCTACAGGAGAGGCCGAGAGCAACGCACGAAAGCATACGGACGAGGGAGTACATGACAGGGTAAGGAGTTTGCGATCTGTCGCCCCCGGAATTCGGCGGCGCGGTCGCCGATCAAGCACCGGTCGGGCGAGGGTGTCAACGGGCGCATGGTGGACGTGACCCGAACGGCACACACCCCGTCGCTTCGCGCCACCCCTCTTGCTAGAGGGGACCTCTCCGAGAAGAGAATGCAAGGTAGGGCGCGGACTCCGTTCCGCGCCGCGGCTCCGAGCCACCCCTCTTGCCAGAATGGAAAGGCCCTGCACCGGTAGGGCTGCCGCTTGCCGGCAGGCCGGCTTGCGAAAGAAAAGGCGGCACGGCGACGAGCGCCGGCCCTACAGTCCATCGAACGCGGCTGTGGGCTTGCGTCCCTCCAACCGGCCCACTTCCCTCGCGCCATGGATGCCGCGCAACCGCCGCTCCTCTCCCCCACCCAGCGCCGCCTGGTGGGCTTTGCCATCGGGCTGGCGGCTTTCGTCGGCATTTTCTGGCTGCTGTATCTCGTGCTGGATGGGGTCGCCCGGTTCGTCAGCTATTTCTCCAGCGTCATCTGGCCGATCGCCGTGGCGGGCATACTTGCGCTTGTCCTTCGCCCCCTGGTGACCGTTTTCGAGCAGCGCCTGAAGGTCAGGCGTCCGCTGGCGGTCGTCGTGCTCTACGTCGGGTTCGCGCTGCTGGTCACCGGCCTGCTGATCACGTTTGTGCCGGCGATCGTCGCGCAGATCCTCGATTTTGTCGCCTATCTCCCGGATCTCTGGGCGAGCACGCTGAAATGGGCTGAGCTGCACTTCCCCGACTGGCTGGCGGTAGCCCGGCGCTACCTCGACAACCCCGCCGTGAACAGTGCGGCCAACAGTCTTGCCCAGCAGGCAAAAGACCTGCTCGGCCACATCGCGCCCACCTTGAAGTCCGCCGGCGCCGGCATCTTTGGCCTGTTCGGCTTCGCCGCCTCGCTCGCCATCATTCCCGTCTATCTCTTTTTCTTCCTGCTCTCCAACGAGGATCCGACCAAGTCACTGCCCGAGCATCTGCCCTTCCTGAAACCCGAGCTGCGCGAGGACGTGGTGTTCCTTGTGCGGGAATTCCTCGGTATCCTCGTGGCGTTCTTCCGCGGCCAGCTCCTCATCGGCTTGATCATGGGCTGCCTCTATGCGCTCGGATTCAGCCTCGCCGGGCTGAAATTCGGCCTCGCCATCGGCCTGCTCACGGGACTGCTCAACCTCGTGCCCTACCTCGGCTCGATCCTCGGCCTGAGCGTGGCTTTGCCCTTGGCGTTCCTGCAGCCGGACGGCGGGTTCGTCCTCGTCGTGATTTGCCTGGCCGTCTTCGGCGCCGTCCAAGCCATCGAAGGCTGGTTCCTGACGCCGCGCATCATGGGGCACCAGACCGGCCTGCATCCGGTGGCGATCATCCTCGCGGTCTTCTTCTGGGGCAAGGCGCTCGGCGGCATCCTGGGCATGATGCTGGCGGTGCCCTTGACGGCCTTCATCGTGACCGCCTGGCGCCTGTTGCGGCGGAACTATATCAACGCCGGCTAGGCAACAAACGGCGAGGCCGCCGGTCTCAACGAACTTCGCCCGATGAAAGCACTGCCCCTGCTGGTATCATTCGCGGTGGTTGCGGCCGCCGCCCGCGCCGATCTCAAGGATCCGGCCCAAGTGACGACGGAATGGAACCAGACGATGGCCGAGGCGCAAAAGCCGATGGTCGATTCGTTCGGGCTGCAGGCCCAGGTGCTGGACGATCGTTACCCGGGATTGCGGCGGATTTTCGAAGCCAGGAAACACGAACTGCTGCCCCGTCGGCCCCCTCTTCCGCCACAGCTACACGATGCGCCGGCCCCGCAGCTTCGCCCCGATCCGCTGAACCCGATGCCGCGCGGCTCGAAACGGTGGCCGTTCAACGGCGCCGACTACTGGCTGGTGCCGCTAGGCGGGCGGTAGGGCGCGGACTCCGCTCCGCGCCGTTCCTTCCTCATCGCGGCGGTGAGGGACTCACCGCCCTACCTGGCGTTCCGGCCGGCGCCGAAACTTTGACTTCGTTTCCTTTGCGGCCTTTGTGTGGGGCCATGCCCTGGGACGTGCGATTCAATCGCGGCATCCATCTGCCGCAGATCGGCTGCTGGCTCGACGCCGGCCGCTCACAGGCCCGCAGCTTCGTCTCGCACGCCCATTCCGACCACATCGCCGGCCATCGCGAGATCATCGCGACCCGCGCCACCGCGAGCCTGATGCGCCTGCGGCTCGAGGGGCGCCGCCGCGAGACCATCCTGGAGTTCGAACAGCGCAGCCCGGTCGAATTCGGCTGCGAGGTGACCTTGTACCCGGCAGGACACATTTTCGGCTCGGCGATGTTTCACGCCGCCACGGAACATGGCACGCTGCTTTACACCGGCGACTTCAAGCTGCGCCCGAGTGCGGCGGCGGAGACCTGCGTGGTGCCGCGCGCCGACGTCCTGGTCATGGAAACCACCTTCGGCCTGCCCCGGTATGTCTTTCCGCCGGCGGACGAGATCGAGCGCGCCATCCTTGAATTCTGCCGGACGGCGCTGGCCGAAAATGTCACCCCGGTTTTCTTCGCCTACAGCCTCGGCAAAACCCAGGAATTGCTGCAGATCGTCGGCCGCGCCGGCATTCCGGTGATGCTGCACAAGGATGGCTACCGGATGACCCGCCGATACCAGGAGCTGGGCATGTCCCTGCCGCCGTTTCGCCTGCTGGACGTGCGCGAACGCGCGGGCCACGCCGTGATCTGTCCGCCGATGAGCGGCGGCGACGACCCGGTCAGCTGGATTCATCCGCGGCGAACGGCCATGGTTTCTGGCTGGGCGCTCGACAAAGGCGCCATCTACCGCTTCGGCTGCGACGCGGCGTTTCCGCTGTCGGACCACGCTGACTTCCCCGACCTGCTGGCCTTTGTCGAGCGCGTGCAGCCGAAGGTCGTCTACACGCTGCACGGCTTTGCCCGCGAGTTCGCGGCGACGCTGCGGGCCCGCGGGGTTGAGGCCTGGGCCATCGGCCAGGGCAACCAGCTCGAACTGGGCGTCTGACGACAATAGCTCGACGCGTTCGCACTTTTGCCCCTTGGTCGTGTCATCGAAGTCGTGAGAAAGCTCTTGCTCCTGTTTCTTCCCTGTCTGGCCGCCGCGGCGCCGTTTACCGCTTTCAAGGACGGCGAGGTGTTCACTTACCGGGTGGGTTTCGCTTTCTTCACGCACGCGGGCGACATCACGATCTCGGCGCACGAACAAAAATTCGAAGGCCACGACGCCATCGGGATCGACACCCTGACCCGGTCGCGCGGCATCGTCCGCGCGCTCTACGAGTTCGAAAACAAAGCCGAAGTGATCATCGACCAGCCCACCGGGCGCATGCTGCGCGTGCGGGAAAGCGGGAGCGACCCGAAGAAGTCCACCAATACAGAGATCGATTTCGATTACACCCATCGGACCGCCCGCTACGTCGACAAGGTCAACTCCAGCCGCAGCGCCGAGATTCCCATTCCCGACGGCGACCCGGTGGACCTGATCAGCGCGCTCGTGCAAACCCGAGAGTGGAACCTGCGTCCGGGTGAAAAGCACGACGTCCTCGTGCAGTTTGGCCGCGATTTTTATCCCCTCTCGATCGAAGCCGACCATTACGAGGAGGTGCGCACTCCCCTGGGCACGTACCAGACGCTCGTGCTGATCCCGCGGATGGAGAAGGACCCGAAGGGCCTTTTCAAGAAGGGCGGCGAGATCAAGGTCTGGATTTCCCAGGACGCCAGCAATCTTCCGGTCAAGATGCAGCTGAAGCTGAATTTCGGCGCCGCCACGCTGCTGCTTAGCGACTATCGTGCTCCCGGCAGTTCTGCGGCCGAGGGCTCGAAATAGAACCGCCATTTCTTTCGGGCCCAGACCGGCCCGGCGTAGTCCACGCCTATCCGCGGCGTGGCCACAATCCGGCGCGGTGAAACCACGAGACCCACGTCCGCCAAGAAAAGTCCACTGGCCGGCGCAGCCGGTTTGCCGTTCAGCGCGCGGTCGATCTCGAGGCGTTTCGTCAGGCGCCCGGGACCGTTGATCCCGGCGACTCCCCGGATCAGCACCGCCGCGGGATGCCCCACCGGGCCCGTCACGAGGTTCAGCATCTCATGGATGCCGTAGCAAAGGTAGACGTACCAGACTCCGCCCGCTCGATATAAGACCTCGGTGCGAGTCGTCCGACCCTTGCTGGCATGGCAGGCAAGGTCGAGCTCGCTGTCGTAGGCCTCGACCTCGGTCAGAAGCCAGGCGCGCGATTCGCCCTCCGTTGTTCGCACTAACGCCTTGCCCAGCAGGGACCTTGCGAGGGCAACGGTGTCTCGGTCGCGAAAGCCTGAAGGCGGAAGCGGACGCAGCATGCCGTACCGTTTGCCGGCCAAAACTGCAGCTCGCAAGCCGCCTCTGGTGCGATCAGACTGTCTCGTGGGATTTGTTTTCCCTCGAGTCGTAAATAAATCCTTGATTCGCCTCCGCACACTCCCCTTATTTCGCCCCTTTGAACATATGAAAGCCACTATCAAAACTCAGGGAAAACAGTTCTCGGTCAGCGAGGGCGACATTCTCATTGTCGACCGCTACCCGAAGACCGAAACGGGCTCCCTGGTGGAGATCAATGAAGTCCTCGCCGCGGGCGAGGGCGAAAATTTCAAGGTGGGCAAGCCCTTCCTCGCCGGCGCTTCCGTCAAGGCCAAGATCCTCGAGAACAAGCGCGGCAAGAAGGTCATCGTCTTCAAGAAGAAGAAGCGCAAGGGCATGGAGCGCAAACGCGGCCATCGCCAGGAGCTTTCCGTCATCAAGATCGAATCCATCACCGTCTAAGGAGACACTGCCATGGCACACAAGAAAGGTCAGGGAACATCGAGCAACGGCCGCGACAGCGCCTCGCAACGCCTCGGCGTGAAGGTCTTCGGCGGCCAGAAGATCCTCGCCGGCGGCATCATTGTCCGCCAGCGCGGCTCCAAGCACCATGCGGGCACGGGCGTCGGCACCGGCCGCGACTGGACGCTGTTCGCGCTGCGCGATGGAACGGTGCAGTTCGACAAGGCGCACCGAAAGGTGAACGTCGTCTGAACCCGGGCGCGTTGCCTGTTTTTCCGGCGCACCTTTCCCGGTGCGCCTTTTTGTTGGTACCAGGCGGCAGCTCCGAGCGCCCCCATTTTGATGTAGGGCGGCATCTCCGAATGCCGCCAGCATTGGCGGGGTTCGGAGACCCCGCCCTACAACCGCCAGCGTTGGCGGGTTGCGGAAGTGCCTCCCTACAGCCTTGCGCCGCGCAGCAATCTTATCGACCTTTCCGGCGTGTCGGATCGCCTGAAAAAACTGCAACGGCAGCGCGCCCTGGCCGCGGAACAACTAGCCTGGCTGGATCGCGAGATCGCGCGCGAAGCGGGCACTGCTTCCGTCGCCTCGCCCAGCCCCACGCCCAGTGCCACGACGATCACGCCGGTCGCTCCGCCGACGCCGGCCTCCGCCGACGCCAAGACCGCGGCCGCCGCCCGCGCGGAAGCTGAAGCCGAGGCGATGATGGCGGAATACCGGCGCGATGCGGAATCGGTGCAGAGCAGCGTCAAGAAAGGCTGCTTCCTGTATTTCTTTGGTGCCTTCGCGCTCCTCGCCCTTGGGCTCACGGCGTTCTATTTCCTGCACCCGGGACGGTGAGGATTGCCGCCTAGTCGAAGGGCGCGGGTTTGAGCACGTAGGAGCGGGTTTAACCCGCGACGCAAAGGCGCCGATCGCGGCGTCAAGCCGCTCCTACAATAAGACATTACGGCGCGACCGAAATCTACAGCGTCACCCGCTGGCCGTGGTTGTTCCATGACTCCCACACGGCATCGGTGAACTGCATGTACTTCGCCCCGGTCTCGAAATCGGTCAGACGCACGGGCTTCCCCTCGCGAATGCTGTCGATGAAGTCCGCCTCCACCCGCCACGAGCCGCGTCGTTCCGGCGGCACATCCACGAGCCGCTCCTTTTCCCGGCCCTTGGTGAGCCAGAGTTCATTGCGCGTCAGGTCGAGCCGCACGCCGGCGTTGCTGCCGTTGATCCGGATCTCGTTCCGCGCGCCGGTGCGTTCGACGCCGCTGAAGTGCCCGATCAGTCGCGCTCCGTCCTCGAAGGTGCCCAGCACGCTGACGCTTTCCGGAATCGTCGTCGGCCACGGCACGCCTTCCTCGTCCTTGCGCTCCTTCGTGTAGATCGCCGCCGTCGCGACCACCGAGGTCACGCCGCGCCCAAGCCAGCGCATCACCATCTCGTAATAAATGCCGAGGTAGAGCGTGTTCTTGCCGCTGAGCGATGTGTCCTGACGCCAGCTGCGCGGGGTCGTGCTGTCGGCGAACGCATCATTGGTGCAGGTCATGATGACCTCCCGGATCGGACCGAGCATGCCGCTCTGCGCCATCCAGGTGATCGTGGAGTCGAACGGCAGCGACATCGGCGCCGGGACGATCTGGGCCACGAGTTTCGGGTGGAGCCGCGCCTCCTCCAGCATCATCTCGGCCTCGGCGATGTTGCGCGCCATGCGCGCCTCCGTCAGCACGTGCTTGCCCTGCCGCAAGGAGGCGACCGCCAGCTTGGCGTGCATGTTCGGCCAGGTGCCGACACAGATTGCGTCGATGCCCGGCGCCTCGACGACTTCACGCCAGTTCGGCGCGACCGTCGGGATGTTGAACTCCTTCGCGACGCGCTGCCCCGATTCCGGGGTGCGATTGCAGACGGCAACGATCTCCACCTCGGGAATCGCCAGGAAGCCCGGGATGTGCCTGGTGCGGGTGTTGGCGCCCGCGCCGATGACGCCGATGCGGATGGTCACGGAGTGGCGCCCGTCTCCTTGGCCGACTGATCCAAGGAGAGCTGGCTCTGTTCGGTCTCGTCGAGGCCCATGTCGGCATCGCTCGCTGCGCGCGGGGCGTTGGCGGTTTGCAGCCAGGCATCGATCTGCCGCGGCGAAAGCACGTCGGAAGCCGGCAGTTCATCGAGGGAGCGGATACCCACGAATTCCAGGAAGCTCTCGGTCGTTCCGTACTGGATCGGGCGCCCCGGCAGGTCGGCGCGACCGACGATGTACACGAGCTCCCGTTCCAGCAGCTTGGCGAGGCCGGCCTCGGCCGACACACCACGGATATGTTCGATCTCGGCGCGGGTCACGGGCTGGCGATAGGCGATGACCGCGAGCGTCTCGAGCGACGACGGGCTCAAGCGGACTGGCGGCGGCTCGTTGCGCAGCAGGCGCACCCACCGGGCGAAGCGCGGGTGCGTGACCAGCCGCCAGCCGTTGTGGCCCTCGATCAGCATGACTTCGGCGCCCGCAGCCTGCAATTCAAGCGCCACGGCGTCGACCGCCTCGCGAATCTGCGCGTTGGTCACCAGCATCGGTACGTCCCGATAAAATTCGTCCTCCTCCACGGCCGCCGGTGGAACGTCGGGCAACGCGCCCGCCGCCGCTTCGGCGGCTGGATCGGCCGCCTCCGTCTGCTCGGCCGGCTCGTTCGTCAACGGCAAGGCCGTCGCCTGCTCGTGGAAACGGCTCACGGCCGTCTGGATGTCTTTCACGGAAAGCGGGCCGTTCGCGGCAAACAGCATCACTTTCACAACGCGCTTAAGGTCAAATGCCATGCTGGTTTCCCCCAGTGAATGCGCCCGGGAGGCACCCTAGCAATCCCGAAAAGCGCCGGACGCTTTTCGGACTAGCCGCAACGGGGGATCAGGACTACCTGTGACAGACCATGACGTGGGAACGCTTCAAATCGAATTACTACACCAACGCCCGGCTCGGCCTGTCGCTCGACATCAGCCGCATGCCCTTTCCGGACGACTTTCTGCCTTCCATGGAGGCGAAAATCACGCAGGCCTTTGCCGACATGAAGGCATTGGAGGCCGGCGCCATCGCCAACCCCGACGAGAAGCGGATGGTCGGGCACTACTGGCTCCGCGCGCCCGAGCTGGCGCCGACCGCGGAATTGCGCGCGGCCATCACGGGCACACTGGAAGCAATCAAGGCCTTCGCCGCAAAGATCCACCAAGGCGAACTCGCCGCCCCGGGCGGCGGCAAGTTCCGCGAAGTCCTCGTCATCGGCATCGGCGGCTCGGCCCTCGGCCCGGAATTCGTCAGTCATGCGCTCGGCCGTCTCAAGGGCGGGCGGGACCGGATGAATGTGTCGTTCTTTGACAACACCGATCCCGACGGCATGGATTATGTGCTCAAGCAGCTCGGCAGCCGGCTGAAGCAAACGCTCGTGCTTGTCATCTCGAAGTCGGGCGGCACGCCAGAGACGCGCAACGGCATGCTCGAGGCGCAGGCGGCGTTCCAGGCCGCCGGGCTCGACTTCCCGAAGCACTTCGTCGCGGTCACCGGCGAGGGATCGAAGCTCGACCAGACGGCGCAAAAAGAGGGTTGGCTGGCGCGTTTTCCGATGTGGGACTGGGTCGGCGGGCGCACGTCTGAATTCTGCGCGGTCGGCCTGCTGCCGGCCGCCCTGCAGGGCATCAAGATCGACCAGATGCTCGCCGGCGCCGCGGCGATGGACGAAGTCACGCGCAAGCCGGTCGTCCGCGACAACCCCGCGGCGCTCCTGGCCCTGATGTGGTATTGGGCCACCGGCGGCCGCGGCGCCAAGGACATGGTGGTGTTGCCGTACAAGGACCGCCTGCTGCTCTTCTCGCGCTACCTGCAGCAACTCGTGATGGAGTCGCTGGGCAAGGAACTGGATCTCACGGGCCGCGTCGTGAACCAGGGCATCGCCGTTTACGGCAACAAGGGTTCCACCGACCAGCACGCCTACGTCCAGCAACTGCGCGAGGGGGTGAACAATTTCTTCCTCACCTTCATCGAGGTGTTGAAGGATCGCAATGCCGCCAACTCGATCGAGGTCGAGCCCGGCGTCACCAGCGGCGATTTCCTGCAGGGCTTCCTGCTCGGCACGCGGGATGCCCTCAGCGAAAAGGACCGGCACTCGGTCACCATTACGGTGAACGAAATCTCCCCCAAGACGATCGGCCTGCTCATTGCGCTCTACGAACGCGCGGTCGGGCTCTACGCCTCGCTCGTTGGCATCAACGCCTACCATCAGCCCGGCGTCGAGGCCGGCAAGAAGGCCGCGGGCGGCGTCATCGCCCTCCGCCGGAAGGTCGCCGATATCCTTGGCGCCGGCCCGGCAAAGGAATTCACGGCTGATCAGTTGGCGGCCGCGCTCGGCCAGGCCGGCGCCACGGAAATGGTTTTCAAGATCCTCGAACATCTCGCCGCCAACCCGGGCAATCACATCGCCAAGACGCCGCGCAAGCCTTGGTACGAGTCGACCTATCGGTGGAAGGCCGACTAGACGATCTGGCGCGCTGCAGGACCGACAACAGGGAGGCGGGGCCATGAGCCCCGCAAGCCTTGCGCGCGCATCGATGCCCGCGGGACTGATGGTCCCGCCTCCACCAAAATGCCTCTGCTTTCCATTGGACCCCGTCGTTACTTTTATCAAAAGGCGACGCGAACGGACGCGGAACCGTTACGCAACTCGGATTCGCTTTTTCCACGTCGACCGTCACATTAGCCCCCAACCCCGCGCCCGCCCATGCATGTCAACTCGGCGAAGTGTCTTGTTCCCGTCGCCATCGCGGCGACCGTGGCGGTGATATTTGGCGGATGCGCCTCGTCCGGCTACAACGTCCAGGTCGACGCCATCAGCCAGGCGACGGGCATGGCAGCTGCCGACCCGGGAAAATCATATCGCATCCAGCCGGCAAATCCCACCGAGGATACGGCCAGTCTGCACTACAAGGAAGTCGCCGGTTTCCTCCGCACGGCACTCTCGTCAAAAGGCATGT
Source organism: Lacunisphaera sp. (assembly GCA_035496355.1). Taxonomy (GTDB): domain Bacteria; phylum Verrucomicrobiota; class Verrucomicrobiia; order Opitutales; family Opitutaceae; genus Lacunisphaera. Next base: position 23,134 of record DATJES010000050.1, read on the forward strand.
ACGAGTCGCCCGACCCGGAGAAGGCCGATGTGGTTGTCACCGTGGACTACGGCATGAACCAGCCGCGGGTGAAGTTCCAGTCGATCGCCTTGCCCATAATTGAAGATAGTGGCGGCCAGAAGGTGACCCAGACCATCAATTCGGTCGATCCGTACACCGGTTTGAATTCCGGTCCTTACCAGGTCACCGTCGATGTGCCAGCGGAGCGCCGGGTCGTCGGGACCGAGCACAAGGTGAAGCCCACTGTCGTCTACGAGAAATACCTGAACGTCTCGGCCCACAAGAACCAGCCGGACGGCGACGGCCGCTCCGGCGCGGAGGTTTGGAGCGTCAACGTCTCCGCCGAGGACGAAAGCAAGGAATTGCGCCGCTATCTCCCGGTCCTCGCCGCCGCCACCGCGGATTACATCGGCACCAACACCCACGAGGAGAAGGACGCGAAGATCAGCGAGGGCGACGACAACGTCGCCTTTATCAAGAAAGGCATGTGAGCCGCCGCCACGGCACTCCGGCGGGGTGACTTTTCGAGCCGCCAAACGGACATTGCAGACAGGCGATTTTGTCGTATTGGAGAATTGAACCATGCCCAACCCTCGCAAAGTCCTCTTTCTGCTTCTCCTCGCCGGCCTGGCCGTGATCGGCATCGCCGGCTGCACGCCGCCGCAGCAGGATTCTTCGATACCGTGGAGCCGTCCCGCCGAGTGGGAAGGCCGTATTCCCGGCATGGGCCGCTGAGCGCCGCCCGCGCTCCCCTCCCGGCGACGTCATGACCGCGCCCGCCGAAAACACCTCGCTGCAGCCGCGGGGCGGACATCTGTACGTTGTCGCCACCCCGATCGGCAATCTGGCCGACCTCACCGACCGGGCGCGGGCGATCCTGGGAGCGGTGGACCTCGTGGCCTGCGAGGACACACGAACCACGGGAGCGCTCCTTGCCCGCCTCGGCCTGCAGCGCGAGCTCTTCGCCTACCACGAGCATAACGAAAAGGAGGCCGCCGAGCGCCTGGCCGAATTCGTCGCCCATGGCCGCGCCGTGGCGCTGGTCAGCGATGCCGGCACGCCGGGCCTCAGCGACCCGGGATTCCGCGTGGTGCGGGCCTGCCGCCGGCGCAACCTCCCCGTGGTGCCCGTCCCCGGCGCGAGCGCCCTGCTGGCGGTCCTGGCGGCCGCCGGCCTGCCCACCAACGGCTTCCTGTTCGCCGGTTTCCTGCCGCCGAAGTCGGCGGCGCGCGTTGCGTTCCTCGATAAACACCGGGACTTCGACTTCACCATCGCCCTGTACGAGAGTTGCCACCGCATCGACAAGTTCGTGGACGAAATCACCCGGACGCTAGGGGCCGACCGGGTGATCTGCGTGGCCAAGGAGGTGACGAAGCTGCACGAGAATTTTTTCGTCGGGCTGGCGGGCGACGTGCAGGCCCGCCTCGCCCAGGCGAGCCACAAAGGCGAGTTCGTGGTTCTGATCGCGCCCAACGATTTCACCCTGTGAGTCCCGTCGCGGCCCAATCGCGCTCCGTCGCCGTCGTCGACATCGGCAGCAACTCCATCAAGGTGCTGGTGGCCGCGCGCGATGCCTCCGGCGCCATCCGGGAATTGAAAAGCCGCACGCTCGAGGCGCGGATCAGCGCCGGGATCGGCGCGGAGAAACCGAAGCTCACCGAGGAAGGAATTCGCCGCGGCCTCGGCGCCATCCGCGAACTGCTGATGGAAGCCGAGCCCTACCGCCCCGCCCGCACGGTGCTCGTCGCCACCAGCGCCGTGCGCGACGCTGTCAACGGCGCGGAGTTTTGTGCGCGCGTGAAGGCCGCGGTGAAGCTCGACATCCGCATCCTCTCCGGCACTGAAGAGGCCAACGCCATCGGGCGCGGGTTGACCTGCGATCGGGCGCTGGCCGACCTCCACGACTTTTACCTGTTCGATCTCGGCGGCGGCAGCCTCGAATGCCTGTCCTTCAAGAATCGCATCGTCCGCCAGGCGCTCAGCCTGCAGCTCGGTTGCGTGCGCCTGACGGAGAAATTCGTGACCGATCCGGGCGCACCATTCCCGGCCGCGGCGCGCACCGCGGTCATCGGGCACGTGAAGCACGTCCTCAGCGAAGCGGAGTTCAAGTTCGACTTGGCCGGCGCCGCCGGCGTGGCGATGGGCGGCACCGTCTCGACTGCCCGCGCCATCGTGGGCGCCGGCGCCGGCAAGCGGGCCGAGCAGGTATCGCCTGTTATTCCCGTCACCCTGGTGGAGCGCCTGCTCGATCACGTGGGGGTCCTGCCGCTCGTGGATCGCCAGCGGGTGCCTGGCTTGCCGCCCGCGCGCGCCGACGTTTTCCCAGCCGCCCTGGCCACCCTCCTCGCCCTCGCCGAGGCATCAGGGCTGCGCGAGTTCCGCCATTCCTTCCACAACCTCCGTTGGGGTCTTGCCGCCGAGTTGCTCGACGCCTGACCGTCCCGTCCGGAAGATTTACCCCACCCCCGACCATGAATCGCATCGTTCTGTCCGGTCTCCTCGTCGCCGTGCTTGCCGCGGGCCGCCTCGCCGCCGCCGAGCCTTCGCTCCTCGGCTTCCAACCATCCCGCGTGCCCCCGCAGCTCGAGCGCGAGCAGCGTTACGACGGCATGCTCAACCCCGCCGATCTCGACTCCTGGCTGGCCACCATGGCGGCGCAGCCCAACCACGTCGGCTCACCGCATGACAAGTGGAATGCCGACTTCACCCTCGAGCAGTTCAAGGCCTGGGGCTGGGACGCGCACATCGAGGTCTTCCACGTCCTTTACCCGACCCCGAAAAGCGTCCACCTCGAGATGGTCGCGCCCACGGACCGCGTGGCGCGCAACCACGAACCCGTTATCGCCGGCGACCGCGCCTCGGCCGACGCGAGGGATCCCCTGCCGCCTTACAACGCCTACGGCGCGGATGGCGACGTGACCGCCGAGGTGGTCTACGTGAACCGCGGCATGCCCGACGACTACAAGGAACTCGACCGCCACGGCATCAGCGTCAAGGGCCGCATCGTGCTCGCCCGCTATGGCGGCGGCTGGCGCGGTCTCAAGCCCAAGCTGGCCTACGAGCACGGCGCCGCGGCGTGCCTCATCTATTCCGACCCGGCTGACGACGGCTATGGGCGCAGCGACGTCTATCCGCAAGGTGGCGCGCGGCCGGAGGACGGCGTGCAGCGCGGCTCGGTGGCGGACATGCCGGTGTATTCCGGCGACCCACTCACCCCCGGGATCGGCGCGACGGAAAACGCCAAACGGCTCGAGCTCAAGGATGCCCCGACGGTCCTCAAGATCCCGGTGATGCCCATTTCCTACGCCGACGCCCAACCCATCCTCGCCGCGCTCGGCGGTCCGGTCGTGCCCGCGCCCTGGCGCGGCGCGCTGCCGCTGACTTATCATTTCGGCCCCGGCCCGGCGAAAGTGCACTTTGCCGTCACATCGGACTGGAGCCTGAAACCGATCTATAATGTCATCGCGACGCTGCGCGGGAGCGAACTGCCCGACGAGTGGATCATTCGCGGCAACCACCGCGACGGCTGGGTCTGCGGCGCCTGGGACCCTCTGTCCGGCCACGTGGTGATGATGGAGGAGGCCAAGGCCCTGGGCGCCCTCGCGAAGTCCGGCTGGAAGCCGCGGCGCACCATCGTGTATTGCAGCTGGGACGGCGAGGAGCCGGGCCTGCTTGGTTCCACCGAATGGGCCGAGGAGCACGCGGACGAGCTGGCGCAGAAGGCTGCCATCTACATCAACTCCGATTCCAATGGCCGCGGCTTCCTCGGGGTCGCCGGCAGCCATGCCTACCAGGCCTTCCTCAACGAGGTCGGTGCCAGCGTCGCCGACCCGGAGACCGGCGTGCCGGCCATCCAGCGCCTGCGCGCCCAAATCCTCGTCAAAGGCGCTGCCAAGGCGGCCACCGAGGATGAAAAAGCGCGCGCCAAGGCCACCACCGAGGGCCACGAGGTGGCCATCAACGCGCTCGGCTCCGGCTCCGACTACACGCCCTTTCTGCAGCATCTGGTGCACGCGTCCCTCAATATCGAGTTCGGGGGTGAGGAAGAGCAGGCGGGCGTCTACCACTCGCTTTACGACTCCTACGACCATTACGTGCGCTTCGGCGACCCGGGCTTCCACTACGGCGTCGCACTGGCGCAGATGGTCGGGCATACGGTGATGCGCCTGGCCGACGCCGACGAGCTGCCGGCCCGCTTCGAAAGCCTCGCGGCCACCGTGGCCCGCTACGACGACGAGGTCCACAAGCTGGCCGACACGATGCGCGAGCAGACGGAGCAGCACAACACGCTGGTGGCCACGGGGGCCTTCAAGCTCGCCGCCGATCCGACCGAGACCTACGTGCCGCCACCCCGCGAGGATCCCGTGCCTTTCCTGAACTTTGCGCCGCTCGACAACGCGGTCGCCGCGCTGAAGACCGCCGCGCACGCCTGCGATACCGCGCTTGCCGCCGCGGCCCTCCATCCGCCAAAGCTCGAAGGCGACAAGCAGGCCGATCTCGACAACCTGCTCCGCGACATGGAAACCGCGTTCACTCTCCCGTCGGGTCTGCCCGGCCGCGAATGGTACAGGCATTCGCTTTACGCCCCCGGCCTGCTCACGGGCTACGGCGTGAAGACACTGCCCGGCGTACGCGAGGCCATCGAGGATCGCCGCTGGGCCGAGGCCAACGCCTACCTGGCGAGCACGGCCGGCACCCTCGATGCCTTCCGTCGGCGCCTCGACCGCATCACGAAGCTGCTGCAGCCCTGAGCCTCATACTTGCTTCAGAGCCGCCAGCATCTCCCTGAAGTCCTTTGGGAGCGGCGCCGTGAGGTCGAGCGTCTTGCCGGATTTCGGGTGCATGAGTACGAGGCGTTCGGCATGCAACATCACGCGCGGCGGCATGGGCAGCAGCGGATCCGGCTTCCAGCCATAGGTCGCGTCGCCCAGCAACGGGTGACCGATTGACTTGAAATGCACGCGGATCTGGTGGGTCCGCCCGGTGTGAATCCGGCAGCGAACCAACGCCGCCCGCCCGGCGAATGCCTTTTCGACCGTCCAGTCGGTGCGCGCCGGCCGGCCGCCCTCGCCGGTCGTCATCCGGTGCCGGTGCACCGGGTGCCGGCTGATGCTCCGATCGATCATGCCCGACTTTCCCTCCGGCACGCCCGAGACCAGCGCGAGGTATTCCTTCGTCAGGGTGCGCGAGGCGAACTGGTCCGCCAGCGCCCGGTGGGCGACATCGTTCTTTGCGACGACGAGCAACCCGGTCGTTTCCTTGTCGATCCGGTGCACGATGCCCGGCCGTTCGACGCCGCCGATGCCGCTGAGCTCGCCCGCGCAATGCGCAAGGAGCGCATGGACGAGCGTGTCCTCGCCCGTGCCGACGCCCGGATGGACGACCATGCCCGCGGGTTTGTTGAGCACGATCAGGTGCTTGTCCTCGAAAACCACGTCGAGCGGGATGTCCACCGGCTTCAACTCCGCCGGCTGGATCGCGGGAAAACTGAACTCCAGCACCTGCCCCGCGCGCACCTCGTCGTCCTGCGCAATGACCTTGCCGTCGGCCCGCACGAGCCCGCCCGCGAGCGCCCGCTGAAACGCCGCCCGGCTGTACACGGGAAAGCCGGCCGCGAGGACCTTGTCGGCCCGCTCGCGACGGATGCCTTCGGGAACGTTGTAGGAGCCAGCTTGCAATCGAGTCGGATCGTGCACGGCAAGCCATCGCCTGCAAGCAGGCTCCTACAACAGAGTGCTACGCGGACCAAGGCTCACGCCCGGGCCAAGGCGTCGAGCTGCTCCAGCCAAGACTGTTTTTGGGCGGCCGGCGCCAACGCCACCTCGAAACCATTGCGAGCGAGCTGGACCAGTTCGCCGCGGGTGAAACCGCGGTGTTCCGCCAGCGCGACATATTCATCGACAACCGTGTTGCCGAACGAGAGTGGGTCGTCGGAACTGAGCGTGACCTTGACGCCCTGGTCAAACAATTCGCGGATCGGGTGATTGGCGAGCGTCACGCCGGGCACGAGCTTGTGGTTGCTGATCGGGCAGACGTCGAGCGCGAGGCCGCGGCGCTTGATCTCGGCCACGACCGCAGGATCCTCGAGCGCCCGAATACCGTGCTCGATGCGCTCGGGCTGGAGTTCATCGAGTACGCGCCGGACGAAGGCGGCGCCCATCAGCTCGCCCGCGTGGGCCTTGGTGTACTTCCCGGCCTTTCGCGCCGCCGCCCAGTAGTCGGCCGACCACGGCTCGAGGGGAAAGCTTTCGGTGCCGTGCAGGTCGATCCCCGCCAGCCCGCGCCAGCCGAGGGCGTCGTCAAGGACCGGCCTCATCCTCGGCCCAGCACCGTTGTGATGAATGCCCAGGAAGACGCGGACTTCGAGTCCCGGCGGCACCGCGGCGAGGATGCCCGCCAGCACCTCGCGCCCATCGAGGCCGAGGAACTCGATGCAGCCCGAGGCGAAGCTGGTCTCGACATAGCGCACATTCAGCGCCACGTGCTGCGCAAAGACCGCTTTGGCCGCCTCGTGGTAGCGTTCGGCCGACGTGAAGAAGGCGAACGCCATTTCGAGCAGCTCGGCTTCGAAATGGGCGAAGTCGCGGTACTTGAAATCGGGCGCCCACGACGCCGGCGGCGCCTTGAACTGCGGACACCGGCGCTGCAGCAGTTCGAAAGGCAACGCGCCCTCGAAGTGGAGGTGCGTCTCGGTCTTGGGCAGCGCGTGCGCGAACGCGCGGAGGTCGGATTCGGGAGGCATCTTGGTCTGGTAGGGCGCGGACTCCGTTCCGCGCCGCGGCGGCGAGCGCGACCGTCGCCCTACCCTTTTTTCAAAAGTTCATCCGGGTTCAACTTCTGCAGCGCCTTCGGCAGGAACAGCCCGTCCTTGCGGATGAGCTTGCCGTCGAACCAGATTTCGCCGCCGCCCCACTCCTTGCGCTGGATGGACACCATGTCCCAATGGACGGCGGACTTGTTGCCGTTGCCGCCGATCTCGTAGGCCTGGCCCGGGGTGAAGTGGAACGAGCCCGCGATCTTCTCGTCGAAGAGAATGTCGCGCATCGGTTCCAGGATGTGCGGGTTGAACCCGATGGCGAACTCGCCGACGTAGCGCGCTCCGGCGTCGGTATCGAGGATCTCGTTCAATCGCTTGGTGTTGTTGCCGGTGGCCTCGACGATGCGGCCGTGCTTGAAGACCAGCCGGATGTTGTCGAACGAGGTGCCCAGGTAGACGGTCGGCGCATTGTACTGGATGACGCCCTCGACGCTGTCCTTCACGGGGCACGAGAACACCTCGCCGTCGGGAATGTTGCGCAGGCCGCCGCACGGCACCGCGCCGATGCCCTTGATCGAGAACCGAAGGTCGGTGCCCGGGCCCTTCAGGTGCACCCGGTCGGTCTTGTTCATCAGGTCGGTCAGCGCCTTCATGCCCGGGCCGTAGCGCCGGTAGTCGAAGGTGCAGACACGGAAGAAGAAGTCCTCGAAGGCGGCCGTGCTCATGCCCGCCTGCTGCGCCATGGCGGACGACGGCCAGCGGAGGACGACCCACTTGGTCTTGTTCACGCGGTGGTCGAGCACGGGCTTCATCACCTTGGCGACGGTCTGCACCCGTTCGCCGGGCACGTCGGAGGTCTCGAAGATGTTGTCCGACCCGCGCACCGCGATGTAGGCCTGCATCTGTTGCATGCGCGCCAGCTCGATCTCGGCGGTGGTGCCGTACTGTTCGGCCGTGGCGCCCTTCAGCAGTTCGCGCGTGATCCGCGCCCGCTGGATGTTGACGTACGGCAGCGCGCCCCGCGCCTGCGCCGCGCGGACCAGCGCGACGACGAACGCGTCGGGCACATCGTACGCGTCGATCAGCACGCGTTCGCCTTTCTTCAACTCGGTGGAAAAGCCGGTCAGCACCTCGGCCAGCCGGGCAAAACGGGGATCACTCATGCGGCTTTTCTATCGCGGTGCTCCGGGTGCTCTTCAACCACAAAGCGGCGATGGCTCGCGCGCGTCAAACCGTGCCAACCCGCCAATTCACTCCCATTCCGGATGCTTCGCCGCGCGCAGGAGGACACGTTGCGGTTCCCAGCCCCCGGTCGTGTGATGATGGCGAAACGGAGGATCCCGTCGCTGCGAGCGCTGGCGCCAACTTACGCCGGCGGGTTGGTCGAGACGGCCGGCAACCCGCGCGGGAAGCAGATCTTCTCCACCGCGTCGCGAAAGTCGTCGGCCCCGCGCAGGATTTCGATCTCCAGCTTCAGGTAGTAGCAAGGCAGCGGGCAAACGGCGCCGGGCGCCAGCCGCACCGCGTCCTTTTCCGTCGTGATGACCATCTCGGCCCCGGCCGCGCGCGCGTCGGCGAAGACCCCCGCGAGGTCCTCGGGCGTGAAGCGGTAGTGGTCGAGGAAGCGGCGCGTCGATACCAGGCGGGCGCCCGTCTCGCGCAAGAAGCCCTCGAAGCTTTCCGGCGCCGCGATTCCGCTGAAGGCGCCGATGCGCTTCCCGGCCAGCGCGGCCAGCGGCAGCCGGGCGGTGCCCGCGAGGCATTGCAGGTAGCGCGGCTTGTGGGCGCATTCGATCAACTCGGCGCCGGGGTTGAATCGCCGGATCATGGCCTCGAGTTCCTCGTCGCGGTGACCGCGCGATTTGGTGAGGAAAACGTACGAGGCGCGCTGCAGGTGCTTGATCGGCTCCCGCAGGATGCCGCGTGGGAGCATGAAGCCGTTGCCAAAGGGATTGGTCTTGTCGACCAGCAGGAGGTTCAGCCGGCCCTTCAGCGGCAGGTACTGGAAACCGTCGTCCAGGATCAGCGTGTCGCAGCCGAATTCCTTGATCGCGTGGGCGCCGGCCTTCACCCGGTTCTTGTCCACCAGCACCACGACGCCCGGCAGGTTGCGCGCGAGCATGTACGGCTCGTCGCCGGCGAACTCCGAGTCGAGGAGCACGTTGGTGCCGTCGCTCACCACGCGTGGCGGCAGCTCCGCGGCATGGGTCAGCCACGCCCACCACTTCCGCCAGAGGGGCGGGGCCTTGCTCTTGTAGCCCCGCGACAGGATCGCGACCTTGCGGCCGCGGTCACGCAGGGCCTTGGCGAACATCTCGACAATCGGTGTCTTGCCGGTGCCGCCGACGGTCAGGTTGCCCACGACGACCACCAGGCAGCCAAGCGGCTGGTCGCGCAGGATGCGGTTGCGATAGAGCCAGAGGCGCAGCTGCACAATGCCGCTGAAGAGGTAGGAACACAGCTGGAGGAAAGCCCCGAAAAGCGCCGCGGCCGCCCCTTCGCGCCGCCCCATGATGACATCGATCGTGAATTGCTCGAATTCATCCAGCTTATGACGGAACCAACGATGAGGCATGAGCAAGATTGGCTTTGACGATGCGGGAGGTGCGGGTGTGTGTTTCTGCTAGCTGCGTCCGTTGCGACATGCAACACCGGCTTCATCCACATGAGCTACAAACTCTTCATTCCCGGACCAATCGCGGTCTCCGAAAAAACGCTGCGGGCGATGGCCCAGCCGATGATCGGCCATCGCAGCACCGATTTCGTCGCGCTCTACCAGTCCATCCAGCCCGAGCTGCAGGCCCTGGCTTACACCCGGGATCCGGTCTACCTCTCCACGGCGAGCGCCTTTGGCTCGATGGAGGGCGCGATCCGAAGCCTGGTCGCAAAGAAGGTGCTCTGCTGCATGAACGGGGCTTTCTCGGACAAGTGGAACGACGTCGCCGTCCGCTGCGGCAAGGCGACCACGCCACTCAAGTTCGAATGGGGCCAGCCGGTCGACCCGGAGGCGGTCCGGCGCGAGCTGGCCACCGGCGCCTACGACGCCGTCACGCTCATCCACAACGAGACGTCCTGCGGGTGCATGAGCGACCTGCCGGCGCTCATGGCCGTCATCCGGCAGTTCCCGGGGGTCGTCTCGATCGTCGACACGGTCAGCTCCTTCAGCGCGCTGCCGATCAAGAAGGACGAGCTCGGGATCGACGTGCTCATCACCGGTTCGCAGAAGGCCCTCGCGCTCCCGCCCGGCCTCTCGCTGATCTCGGCCTCGAAGAAGGCCCTCGAGCGCGCCGCCACGATCAAGGATCGCGGCTATTACTTCGACCTGCTCGAGTTCCAGGCGAACCACGAGAAGGGCATGACGCCCAGCACGCCGGTCATCCCGCTGATCTACGCGCTGAAGTCGAAGCTCGAGGACATCAAGGCCGAGGGCGCCGACAACCGGTTCGCGCGGCATGCGCGGCTCAACCAGCAGGTCCGCGCCTGGGGCCTCGCCAAGGGCTTCAAGCTTTTCCCGAAGGAGGGCTATGGCTCCGTCACGCTCAATTGCTTCGCGAACACCCGCAATGTCGACCTGCCCGCCGTCAACAAGGCCCTCAAGGCCAAGCACGGCTGCGTGATCGACGGCGGCTACGGCAAGCTCAAGGGGACGACGTTTCGCATCTCCAACATGGGCGACGAGACCGACGCGACCATCGACACGCTGCTCAAATCCCTCGACTCCGTCCTCGCCGAGCTCGGGGTGAAGTAGCGCGGCACTATCCACCGCGGCGCGCTGGTCGCGCCGCCCCGGCGTAAAAGTATTGCTTGAAATTCTGCGGGGGCGGGCTAACGGCTCGTGCCCCGCATGAAGTGTCTCATCATCGCCGAGAAGCCCTCGGTGGCCGCCGACCTCGCCCGCGCGCTCGGCAAGATTCCCAAGAAGGGCGACCATTACGAGAACGACGAATACGTCGTGTCCTCGGCGGTCGGCCACGTGGTGGGACTCCAGATGCCGGAGGACATCGACAAGAAGAAGTACGGGTTCTGGCGGCTCGATACCCTGCCGATCATTCCGGAGAAATTCGAGCTCATGCCGTTGCCCGACTCGCGGGGACGCTTCGACATGCTCAAGAAGCTGCTCGCCCGCAAGGACGTTGACCGGGTCATCAACGGCTGCGACGCCGGCCGCGAGGGCGAGTTGATCTTCACCTACGTCTACCAGCTGGCGAAGTGCAAGAAGCCCTTCCAGCGGCTGTGGCTTTCGTCGATGACCAACGAGGGCATCCGCGAGGCCTTCCAGCATCTGCGGAGCGCCGGGCAGATGCAGGGCCTGGCCGACGCGGCCCGCTGCCGCAGCGAGAGCGACTGGCTCATCGGCATCAATGGCACCCGTGCAATCACGAAGCGAATGTTCGGCTCCCGCGCCGGCAACGTCGCCTCCGTCGGCCGCGTGCAGACCCCCACCCTCGCCATCGTGGTCAACCGCGAGCTCGAGATCCGGAATTTCCAGCCGCGCGAATTCTTCCGCGTGACCGCCACCTTCGCGATCGCGAACGGCCGCTACGAAGGCACGTGCCAGCGCCCGGACTTCCGGAAGAGCGACGACGAGCACGACCGCGTCGACCGTTTCTGGGACCGCGCCGCCGCCGAGGCGATCGTCGCCACCTGCCAGGGGACGCCGCTCGCGACCGTCACGGAGGAGCGCAAGGCCAGCACGCAGATCGCCCCGCGCCTCTATGACCTGACCACGCTGCAGCGCGAGGCGAACGGCCGCTACGGCTTCTCCGCCAAGCGCACGCTGCAGATCGCCCAGGCGTTGTACGAGCGGCACAAGATGATCACCTACCCGCGCACGGACTCGCGCGCGCTGCCCGAGGACTACATCCCACTGGTGCGCCAGACGCTGGCCAATCTCCATGGCGACCTGCAGCCCCATGCGCAGCGCGTGCTCGACTCCGGCTGGGTCCACCCCAACAAGCGCATCTTCAACAACGCCCAGGTGTCGGACCACTTCGCGATCATCCCGACGCAGCACGAGGCCAAGCACCTGGACGAAGCCGAGGCCAAGCTCTTCGACATGATCGCGCGGCGCTTCGTCGCCGTCTTTCACCCGGTCGCGGAATTCGACGTCACCACCCGCCTGAGCGTGGCGAAAGGGCACACCTTCAAGACCGAAGGCAAGGTCCTCACCTCGCCCGGCTGGCTGGCGGTCTACGGCAAGTCGAATGTCGACGAAGGCGCCGAGGCCAAGGCGCTGCCGGCGATGGCGCCGGCCGACCAGGGCCAGGCCCAGACGCTCGAGCCGGTGCTGCATACCGAGGCGACGCGACCGCCCCCGCGGTACACCGAGGCCACGCTGCTTTCCGCCATGGAAGGCGCCGGCAAGCTCGTCGAGGACGAGGAGCTGGCCGAGGCCATGAAGGAGCGCGGCCTCGGCACGCCCGCGACTCGCGCCGACACGATCGACGGGCTCATCAACCAGAAATATCTCGACCGCCACCAGCGCGAGCTGGTCCCCACCGCCAAGGCGGAGCAGCTGATGCAGTTCCTCACCGCGGTCAAGGCCGAGGACCTTACCAGCCCGGCGATGACCGGGGAATGGGAGTACCACCTGCGCCAGATGGAGCACGGGAAGTTTTCCCGCGAGGCGTTCATGGCGGAGATCATCAAGGAGACCCGCGGCATCGTCGAGCGGGTGAAGGGCTTCGAGGAGGACGACTCCGTCGCGCGCGTGACCGACATCGTCTCGCCGACCGACGGCCAGCCGCTGCGCGAGACGCTCCGCGGCTACAAGTCGCAGGACGGCGAATTGATGGTCTACAAGATCATCGGCGGCCGCCGCATGGAGGAGGCGGAGATCAAGCAGCTCGTGGAGCAGCGGCAGGTCGGGCCGCTCGACGGCTTCATTTCCAACAAGACCCGCAATCGTTTCTCTGCGGTGCTGAAGCTCGTGCTGGCCGAGGAGACCAAGAAAGACGAGGTGACGAAGAAGTGGAAGACCGAGTTCGATTTTGGCGACAAGGCCGACCTCGGCGGCCTCACCCCGTTCTGGACCGACCCGAAGTCCGGCGGCCAGCTCTGTGAGAACGGCAGCAGCTACGTCGTCCGCGAGAAGGAAGGCGAAGGTTGGAAGCAAACCTTCCGGATCGGGCGCATCCTGTGCCAGAAGCCGATTCCGCACGACCAGGTCATCAAGCTCATCGGCGAGGGCAAGACGGACCTCATCACCGGCTTCATTTCGAAAAAGGGCCGGCCGTTCGATGCCTTCCTGAAGCGCGAGGGCGAACGGATCGCCTGGGAGTTTCCGCCGCGCAAGCCCAAGCTCGACAAGGACGGCAACCCCATCGCGCGCAAGGCCCGCGCGCCGCTCGACCTCTCCCAGGCGGAGGTGCTCGGCCCCAGCAAGGAACCCGCCGGCGAGCTGGTGCAGACCGCCGATGCGTACTACGTGCGCAAGCCCGGCCAGAACAACCGGGCGGTCTTCAAGCTCCAGCGGAAGATTTGCGATCTCGAGATTCCGGTGGAAGAGGTGCGCCGCCTGGTGACCGAGGGCCGCAGCCACCTGATCGAGGGTTTCGTCTCGAAACGCGGCACGAAATTCAACGCCTACCTCGTGTTGTCGCAGAAGCAGGACAAGGCCGAGTTCGAGTTTCCGCCACGGTAAGGACGGCGGCCGGCACCGACGGCGCCCGCCTTATCCATGGGAGCGGGCTCGCTCGCGACGCAAGCTGGGAGCGCGAGCGAGCGGGCGGATCGCCCCGCACCCCGCCCCGCCGAGCGTGTCCCCGCATTTCTTGCTCAGCTTTCCGCACGACTGGCTCTGACATAATCCGCGTTCACGCCGGAATAGTTCTTGTGGCGCCGGAGCGCGCGAGGGATAATTGAGTCCTTTACTACCATGATCGTTACGACCGCCCAACTCTTCAAACACGCCTACGGAAAGTACGCCGTCGGCGCGTACAACATCAACAACGCCGAGCAGGCGATGGGCCTGTTCCGCGGCTGCATCCAGTCCAAGGCGCCGTTCATCATCCAGATTTCCAAGGGCGCCCGCAAGTACACCGACAAGAAGATGCTCGAGGCCATCATCCGCGCGGCCGCCGAGATCTTTCCCGAGGCGATCTTCGCGGTGCACCTGGACCACGGCGACGAGGAAACCTGCTACGACTGCATCAAGTCCGGCTTCTACAGCTCGGTGATGATCGACGCCTCCCACGAGCCGTACGACAAGAACGTCGCCATCACGAAGCGGGTCGTCGACGCCGCGCACAAGGCCGGCCTGTCCGTCGAGGCCGAACTCGGCATGCTCGGTGGCGTCGAGGAGGACATCAAGGTTGAGGAAGGGCATGCGATGCTCACCAACCCGGCCGAGGCGGAGGATTTCGTGCACAAGACGGGCTGCGACTCGCTGGCCTGCGCGATCGGCACCTCGCACGGCGCCTTCAAGTTCAAGGGCAAACAATCGCTCCATTTCGATGTCCTGACCAAGATCAAGGCCCGCCTGCCCGGCTTCCCGCTGGTCATGCACGGCTCCTCGTCCGTGCCGAAGGAGGAAGTCGATCGCATCAACGCCGCGGGCGGCAAGATCGCCGGCTCGATGGGGGTCGATCCCAACGAATACCTGCCCGCCGCCAAGCTGGGCGTCACCAAGGTCAACATCGACACCGACGGCCGCCTCGTCTGGACGCGCGTGCACCGCGAGTTCTTCCGCGACAAGCCGGGCGAGTTCGATTTCCGCCCGCCGGGCAAGATCTTCATCGAAGAATACGCCAAGTTCATCGCGAGCCGCAACAAGCTGCTCGGCTCCGAGAACCAGCTCGACGACCTCCGCAAGAGCCTGGGCAAGTAAACCCCGGGTCAATCCTGCTCCTTCCGGGCGGCCTGCGGGCCGCCCTTTGTTTTGCCCGGTTGCCTTCCGGCGCCGGCTCCTCCTAGTGTGCGGCCCCGGATGAAACGCCTCCCCGGCATCCTCGCCCTCCTCCTGCTGCTCCTGCTGCTCCCGCTGGCCCGTGGCGAAGACGAATACGGCCCGGGCACGAAGATCGCGTCCCTGCCCGTCGGCGGCACCACCTATCAGCACGTGGTGGTGCGCTCGGTAAACGCGCGGACCATCATGTTCACCCACGACGGCGGCATGGCTTCGGTGCACCTGCGCGATCTGCCCGCGGCCTGGCAGGCGCGCTTCCATTATAGCGCCGCCGCCGAAGCCGCGGCCGACGAGGCCTTGCGCAACGTTCCAGCCGCCCCGCTTTCCCCGCCACCACCGCCGCGTCGCACCCTGGGTCTGGCCGCCACCAAGGCCGGCTCGACCTTCGACGGGCTGATGCAGTCGTTCGGCCAGCCGGCCGAGATCAGGGAGAAGCTCGACCTGCGACCATCGTTCTTCAAGTTCGACCTGTGGGTGAAGGACCAGGGCCACCGGCCGAGCTGCGCGGTGTTCGCCATCGTGAGCGCCCTCGAATTCCAGAATGCCGAGGCCTCCGGCCAGGCGCAGAAGTTCTCCGAGGAGTATGTCCTCTGGGCGGCGCGCAAGATGGCGCGCCGGTTGCCCACGCCGGGCGCGTTCGCGACCGCGGCCGACGATTACGACGAGGGGTTCTCTCTCTCGGAAGTGGTGGACGCGGTGCGCGGGTACGGCATTCCGCTGCAGGCAAGCATGCCGAACACGTTCGGCACGCGGATCGATGCCATCGAGGATCCGTCCGCCGACATCGTCCGGGAGGCCCGCGAGCACCAGCGGGTGTTTCTCCACGCGCTGCCGGGCCGCGACGGGCCCACGCGCGTCAACAATCTGGTCCTGGCGCTGAATGCCGGCTGGCCCGTCCCGGTCGGCATGCTGTGGCCGAATGTCTACCTGCCGCATGGCTACATCAGCACCCAGAAGCCGACGCCGAATGCAGGCCATGCCGTCACCATCGTCGGCTACCTCTCCGCGAGCCGGAAGCTCGAGGATACCACCTTCATCTTCAAAAACTCGTGGGGTCCGCGGTGGGGCCAGGGCGGCTATGGCACGGTGAGCTACAGTTACCTGGTGGACAACCTCACGGACGGCGTGCTGCTCGAACTCGCCCCCACGAAGGGGTGACCATGCCAGGCGATTTTGCGACGCGTCTCCGCGCCCTGGCCCGCGTCGTCGTCCGGGTGGGTCTGAATCTTCAGCCCGGCCAGCGCCTGCTCATCGCCGAGCCCTACGAATTGCAGGGCGTCGCCCGCAGCGCCGAAGTCATCGTGGAGGCCGTCCGTGAAGCGGCCGGCGCGGCAGGAGCCGCCGGCGTCGCGGTCATCTGGGGCGATGGCGCGCGGCTGCGCGAGTTTGTGTTGAATAAGGATCGGCGCGGTTTCGTCCAACTCGCGGGCGATAACGCCCGCCAGATGCATGCATTCATCCGCAACGGCGACGCGCTGCTTTTTCTCCAAGGCAGCCAGCCCCGGTTGTTCGATGGCCTGCCGGCCGGCGATGTGGGCGATTTCCAGCGCCTGACTTGGGAAGCGTTCGGACCAGTCGCGCAACGGCTCATGGCGGCGGAGACCAACTGGGCGGCGGTGCCGACGCCATCGCCGGCTTGGGCGCACGTGGCCTATGCGGACCTGCCATCAGTTCGCCGGCTCGAGGCATTGTGGGAGCGCGTGTTCAGCTCCTGTCGCGTCGATGCGGCGGACCCGGAGAAGGCGTGGCACAGCCACCTGGAAACGCTCGGCGCCCGGTGCGATCGGTTGAACTCAAATCCCGTCCGGCGTCTCCATTATCGGGGACCAGGGACGGATTTGACGGTCGAGTTGCCCGCCGGGCATCGCTGGCGGACGGCGCAGCTCAGGACCGCCGCCGGTGTCGCGTTCGTGGCGAACCTCCCGACGGAGGAGATTTTCACCCTGCCGGACCGAGCCTCCGCCGAGGGCCGTCTTCACGTCGCGCGGACGGTGGTGTACGCCAACCAGACAATCGAGGGCATCGATTTGGAATTCCACCGCGGCCGCGTTGCTTCGGCTCGGGCCCGCTCCAACCCGGGCCTGCTGGAAGAGCTCCTGGCGACCGACGATGGCGCCGCGCACCTCGGGGAAGTCGCCCTGGTGAATGCGCCCGCCTTGTCCGCATCGGAAGCCACGCGCCTCCTCCACCACCCGCTCCTCGACGAAAATGCGCTGAACCATGTGGCCCTCGGGGAGTCTTATGCCTTTTGCCTGGATGGGACCGATCGCCGTGCCGCCAATCGCAGCCTGATTCATGTCGACCTGCCGGTGGATGCGACGATCGAATGTTCCTAAGGCCAACGCTTGAACCCTTCGCCGCCCCAGTCTCCCGCCGACGATCCCGCCCTGCTGCGGCGCGCCCGGGCGGGCGACGAAGCCGCCTTCGGCACGCTCATGCAGGCTCACTACGAATCCACTTTCCGCCTCGTTTATGCGATGGTGCGCAACGAACACGATGCCCGCGACGTGTGCCAGGAGATCTGGCTCACGGTCTGGAAGCAACTGCCGGGCTTCCGCGGTGACGCCAAGTTCAGCACCTGGCTGCACCCGATCGCGGTGCGCCGGGCCATCGATCACCTCCGCAAGCGCCGGCGCTGGTTCGACCGGTTCCTGCCTTTTGGCCTCGAGGACGACACGGTCGAATCGGTGCCCGAGCCGGCGACCCAGGAGGATTCCCGCGGTCACGCCGAGCAGACGGAACGGACGGAGCGCCTCAACCAGGCCCTCGCACTCCTGCCGGCCAAGCAGCGCGCCGTGCTTGCTTTGCGCGAAATTCAGGGGCTTTCTTACGACGAGATTGCCCGGGTGACCGGCATTCCGACCGGTACCGTCATGTCGCGACTTTATCACGCTCGCCGCTTGCTGGCGCAAAAACTGAAGGACCCATCATGAAAACCACCCGGCTCGTAATCTCCCTCTTTTGCCTGACGACCTTCGCCGCGCTAGTGCCGCCGCTCCATGCGGCCGAGCGCACGGAGATCACGGGCATCCTCATCTCGGCGTCGAACCAGCGCGGCGAGTCCGATCGCCGGCTGGCTTCGTACGAGCCCACCTTGCGCCGCATCCTCCGCTTCGAAAGCTATCGCTACCTGGGCGAGGGTGATGCCTCCCTGGGCGTGCCGGCCCGCGGCAACATCTCCCTTGGCGACGGTCACCGCCTGGAGGTCGAGACCGAGCGAGCCGAGGGCAGCGCCATCCACCTGCGGGTCACATGGGAGGCACGCGGCCGGCCGCTCATGAACACCTCCTTGATCCTGCGGCCGGGCGTGCCGGCGGTGCTGGGCGGGCCGTCCACCGGCAAACCCGGCGAGGTCTTTGCGGTGATCCTGGTCGGGCGTTGAGGCGAGCAGGCATGCTGCTCGCGCGTGCCCAGGGATTTGCGAACCGCGGCGAATTATTGAATAATCAATCCGGCGCGGTCGTCCCAAGGCATGAACCCAACCTTGGAGAACCCATGAAAACCAAATTCACCGCTCTCGCCCTGATCGCCGCCCTCGCCTTTGCGCTGATGCCCAAGCGCGCCGAAGCGGGCGACCAGGGACTCGCCATCGCCGGCGGCTTTATCGGCGGCCTGATTGTCGCCTCCGCCCTCAACGACGCCCACCATGATTACTACGACGCCCCGACCGCACCCGCCGTCGTGGTGAACGATCGTGGTCCCTGGGTCCGCCACGATGGCTACTGGCGGATCGCAACCGTTCGCGTGTGGGTACCCGGTTACTGGCTGGTTGAACGCGGCCATCACGGGCGTTCCTTCCGCCGCTACGTCGAGGGTCATATGGAGTATCGCCGCGAGCGAGTCTGGGTGGGGAACGGCGGCGATTGCCGTCCCGGCACCAGCTACGGCTACGGTTACGGCCGCTGAACCATCGCCCGGACCACGCCATGAACTGCCGCGACATTGAGAATCTGGTTCTCGCCGCCAACGATGGCAAGCTGACCGATGCTCAGCGTGCCGCCATGGCGAATCATGTCGCGGCCTGCCCGGCCTGCCGCCAAGTGCAGGCCCAGGTCGGAGCGGCGCTTGCCGCCTACCGGGCCGATGCCGCGCGAGTGACAGTACCCGATCCGGGCGAGGAATGGCTCCGGCTGCGCACGCGACTGGGGCAAGGCCCGACCGCCCGGAAGCGCCGGTTGGCCCCGGTGGTTTGGCTCAGCTCGGCGCTGGCCGCCGCCGCGGCAATAGCGTTCGCTTTTCTCAGCCCCAAGCCCCAGCCCGGCGCCCCGGTCGTCTACTCGCCTGACAACGAAGTCGTGGCCGAGGCGGAATTCGTCGAGGCGGGCAACATCAACGCCTCCACGATGGTTTACCTCGACAAGGAGAGCGGCTGGCTGGTCGTCTGGGCGACCGACCCCAATGCGCCCGCCGGCAGTTAGCATGGGTCCAATAATTCTGTAGCCGTTTTTGTAGGTCGGGCTTTATGCCCGACGAGTCCGGGATAAACCCCACCTTCACGGCGGCTGCACTTCTGTTTAGACCGCTCTAGCGGCCGTTGCGCTGCAGCTCCTGGCGGTAAAGGCGCTCGATGACCTCCGCCAAGTCGCGCAACACCGCGTAGCGCCGGCGGGCGGTCTCTTCGTCCAGCACTTCCGCCACGCCCCCGGCGTTGCCGAAAAGCGCAAATGAACTCATGATCCGAGAGGGTGCCGGCTTGGGCCGCGCGAACGCGACCAAGCCGAGCCACGTATCATCCGTCGGGCATTGGCGGAGGTCGGTCCGGACCGGCACCAGGTGGATGCGATGGTCGCCCGAATCCAGCGACACGTTCCGGGCCATGAGCTCGACCGTGGACTTCTCGCCACGCAGCACCAGATACCACTCATCTCCGACAGCGAAGATCGACGGGGCAATGAACTGAACCCGGCGCCCATTCTGGTTCAGCGTGGTGAACAGATGGTTGTAGTCTTCGGCTCGATAAGGCCAGAGGTAGACTTGGGTGAAGTAGTCCGACCACGCCTCGCCCGCCTGCCGCGACCGGCGAATCTGCAAGCCGGCAGGATTGGCGGGGTCGTTCACAACCACCCGCGATCGTTGCGCGGCGATGGCGGTGGCGTCCGGCGAAGCCCCGTCCGACGCGCCGACAATGGCCGGCACCGCCAGCGCCATCCCGAGCCAAAGGATTCGCCCGCCGTTCACGGCAGCCAGGGAAAATCGGCGGCCTTCGGTTTCCGTTTTTCCTTCTGCGCGGTCATGAACTCCTTCGCCTCTTCGGTCATGTAGTAGAGCATCGTGGCATTGCCGGCGAGTTCCTGGATCCCGCTCTGGCCGTCGAGCTCGGCGTTGAAGGCGGACTTGAGGCAGCGAATGGCGAGCGGGCTGCGCTGCAGAATGTCACGCGCCCACGCGACCCCCTCCTCCTCCAGCCGGGCGAGCGGCACCACCTTGTTGACCAATCCCATCTCCAGCGCCTCCTGGGCGCTGTACTGCCGGCAGAGGAACCAGATCTCCCGCGCCTTTTTCTGGCCGACCAGACGGGCGAGGTAGCTCGAGCCGAAGCCGCCGTCGAAACTGCCCATCTTGGGTCCCACCTGGCCGAAAATCGCATTGTCGGCCGCGATCGTAAGGTCGCACATGACGTGCAGGACGTGTCCGCCGCCAATCGCATAGCCGGCCACCAGGGCGATCACGACCTTGGGCATCGACCGGATCAGCTTCTGGACCTCCAGCACGTTGAGCCGCGGCACGCCCTTTTCATCAATATAGCCGCCGTGGCCGCGCACCGACTGGTCGCCGCCCGCGCAAAACGCGTACTTGCCATCCTTCGCCGGTCCGGCGCCGGTAAGGAAGACGACGCCGATCGATTGGTCTTCCCGCGCATCGAGCAGGGCGTCGTACATCTCCGCCACGGTTTGGGGGCGGAATGCGTTCCGCTTTTCCGGCCGATTGATGGTGATCATGGCCATCCCGCCGGCCTTTACATAGCGGATGTCCTCGTAGCGTTTTGCGGTCTTCCAAGCGATCGACATGGAGCGAACCTACCGGGCGAGAGTGGACCAGCAATCGTTTTTGCGGCCGCGCTTGTGGGAAAGTGTCCTGTTGATCAAGTGAATATAAGATTCGGTGAAGAAACTGCTTGGAGAACTCCCAAGTAGGCCAACAATGGGCCCCTTATGCAGCAGTCCGACCAGAACCTGAGCCCGGGGGCTCGCGCTGCGTTAACGTTGGGGGCCTTGGGGGTCGTCTTTGG
The DNA here is from genome assembly GCA_035496355.1 of Lacunisphaera sp. Lineage (GTDB taxonomy): Bacteria > Verrucomicrobiota > Verrucomicrobiia > Opitutales > Opitutaceae > Lacunisphaera. The sequence continues at coordinate 44,026 of DATJES010000050.1, forward strand.
CGACATCGGGACGAGTCCTTTGTACGCCTTGCGCGAATGCCTGCGGGCGCTGCCGGAGGGCGACCGCGCCGGCGGCATCTATGGCGCCTTGTCCCTGGTTCTCTGGGCCTTGGTGCTAGTGGTCTGCGTCAAGTATCTGCTTTTCGTCATGCGGGCCGACAACCGCGGGGAAGGCGGCATCTTTGCCCTGCTGGCCTTGACGCACTCGGACCGCGATCGCGCGCACGGCATCGGCGTGTTCACCCTCGTCGTGCTGTTCGGGGCGGCGCTGCTCTACGGCGACGGCGTGATCACGCCCGCCATTTCCGTGCTCGGCGCGGTCGAAGGCCTCAAGGCGATCGAGCCGGCCTATCAGCATTTCATCCCTTTCATCTCCTGCGTGATTCTCATCGGGCTCTTCTTTTTCCAGTATAAGGGCACCCGCAAGATCGGCCATGTGTTCGGTCCTGCCATGCTCGTATGGTTCATAACCATCGGCACCCTGGGCCTGTGGCACATCATGGACAACCCGATGATCCTGGCGGCCGTAAACCCCTTGCATGGCATCCGGCTGCTGACGGCGCACCCCGGGAGTGCGGCCCTGATTCTCGGCGCCGTCGTACTCGCCGTGACTGGCGCCGAGGCGCTCTACGCGGACATGGGTCATTTCGGCAAGAAGTACATCTCCTTTGCCTGGTATGGCATCGCGTTCCCCGGCCTGCTCCTGAATTACTTCGGCCAGGGTGCGTACGCGCTCGAGCACCCGGCGGACATCGAAAACCTGTTCTTCGCCCTCGTGCCGGATGGGACGGCACGCCTCCTCTTGATCGGCCTCTCCATCATCGCGGCGGTCATCGCCAGCCAGGCCCTGATCTCCGGCACCTTTTCACTCACCCGCCAGGCCATCCAACTCGGCTATTTCCCGCGACTCCACATCAAGTATACCAATGCCCGCCAGTCGGGCCAGATCTACCTTCCGCTGGTCAACATCGCCCTCGCCCTCGGCTCGATCTACGTCGTGCTAAACTTCGGCTCCTCGGAGCATCTCGCGTCGGCCTATGGCATCGCCGTCACCGGCACGATGCTCGTGACCACCCTCGCCTTCGCCCGCGTCGCCCATCGGCGCTGGCGGTGGTCGTGGTGGAAAACTGTTCCTCTGGTGCTGTTCTTCCTGGTCATCGAAACGGCCTTCGTCGGCGCCAACCTGCACAAGTTCTCCGAGGGCGGCTGGCTCCCGATCTTCGTCGGCATCGGCCTCCTGGCGATCATGCACACGTGGAAGAGCGGCAAGAACGAGATCTTCCGGCGAATTTACGCCAATGAAATCACCGAGAACGAACTCCGCGACATCGCCTGCAGCGACCACATCGTGCGCGTCCGGGGAACCGGGGTTTTCATGGCCGGCAACCCGACCGGCACCCCGCTGGTCCTCCTGCACCACATCAAGGCCAACAAGGTGCTGCATGAGACCGTGGTCCTGCTCAGCATCACGACCGAGGATGTTCCGCTGGTTGACGACGCCGAGCGCTTCACGGTCAGCGAAATCGGCCAGGGCGTCTGGCGGGCCATCGGCCGCTATGGCTACATGGAATCGCCCGATGTCGAGACCTTGATGGAAAACATCCGCGATGCCGGGGTGCCGCTGAAGCTCAACGAGGCCACCTATTATTTCAACCGCGAGATGATCATCACCGGCGGCGACAGCCGGATGTTCGAATGGCAGAAGCACTTCTATGCCTTCCTCAGCCGCAATGCGCGCCAGGTGCGCGACTACTACCGGCTGCCGCCCATGCAGATCATCGAAGTGGGCATGCCGATCCAGCTTTAGGGCGGGTCAGGCCAGCGCCGCTTCCACCGCGCGCGCCGCCTCGCCGAACAACCGCTGGCGAAAGGCCGCGTCGCGTTTCCGATCGGTGCGCACCTCGAGCACGCGCAATCCTTCCTTGGGCAACACCCGCACAAGCCGGGCGAAATGGGTCCAGTCGCGCACCCGCACGAATTCCACGCCGTGCGCCCGGCAAAGCACCCCGACCTCCACCGCCTGCGGCGTGGCGAAGAACTCCTCAAACGGCGGCTCGAACGCGGCCACGGGCAGGTGCTCGAAGATGCCACCGCCGTGGTTGTTGATCAGCACGATCGTGAGTCCGCCGCGGAATTTCGGCCGGATCAGGAAACCGTTGGCGTCATGCAGCAGGGCGAGGTCGCCCGCCAGCAGAACCGCCGGCCGGTCGGCATGGGCCAGGCCCAGGGCGGTCGAAAGCGTGCCGTCGATCCCGTTCGCCCCGCGATTGCAGTACAGCGGATGACCGAGGTCGCCGGCATTCCAGAAATACTCCACGTCCCGCACCGGCATCGAGTTCGCGACGAGAACCGGTGTGCCCGGCGGAAGGTGGCGGGACAACTCGTGCGCCGCGCGGCCCTCGAACAGCCAGCCGGTGCGGTCGACCTTGCGGCCCAGGCATCGCCCGGCCGCCCGTTCGGCGCGCCGCCACGCATCGACATAGGCCTCATCACGTCGTTGCGAGGTCGCCACGGCCTCGGCAAACGCCCACAGGCTGCAGCGCAGGTGTCGCGTGGCCAGGTGGAGGGAGTCCTGGTTGCTGCGCCGGGTGGAAACCATCCAGGCCTCGGCGCCGCTGTCCTCCAGCCACGCCCGCAATACCTTGCTCGTCGGCCAGCCGCCGAGGGCAAGGACGACCTCGGGCCTGAGCTGTCGCGCCGCCCGCCCGCTGCGCAGGATGGCGTCGTAGCGGGTGACCAGGCCCGGGTAGCGTTCCGCATCGCCCCGCAAGCCTGAAAGGCCGTCGGCGAGGATCGGCCAGCCGAGATTGTAGGCGAGGCCCGCGAGGATCCCCGCGTCCACCGCCGCTGGTCCGCCATCGAGGGGGCCGACGGCGATCACGCCGCGCCTGTTCACCGGAAAGCCGCACTGCTCGATCCGGCTCAGGACCTTTTGGGGCGGGCGCACCGTCCCGAAGAACTTCTCGTCGTCCCAACCAGCGCGAATTTTCCCGGTACGTCCGTCCGCCACCGGCGCCAGCGGATCGCGAAACGGCGCATTCAGGTGCACGGGCCCCGGATCCGGCCACAGTGTGCGTTCCCAGGCCTGCACCACCGTCTGGCGGAGGTAACGCAACCTCGGCATCGTCGCCTCCGGCACGGCGAACTCGTGGAAGAAATTCACGTGGCCGCCATAGAGCCTGATCTGGTCGATCGTCTGCCCCGACCGGCAATCGCGCATTTCAGGCGGACGATCCGCCGTGATCACCAGCAGCGGCACGCCGCCCTCCTGCGCCTCGATCACGGCCGGGAAATAGTTGGCACCGGCAGTGCCGCTGGTGCACACGAGGAGCACCGGCCGCTGCGTCCGTTTGGCCAACCCCAGCGCAAAGAACGCGGCCGATCGCTCGTCGAGCACGGGTAGGCTCGAGATGCCGGGATGGCGTGCGAGCGCCATCGTCAGGGGCGTCGAGCGCGACCCGGGCGAAATGACCGCGTGCCTCAGCCCCAGCCGGTGCAGCGTCTCGACCAGCACGCCACCCCACAGGCTGTTGGTGTTCCGGAAATCGAGGTGGCTGGGAGCTCCCTTGGTCATGCCGTGGTCAGGGCTTCGATGAGAGCTTTGAACTTCAGGTCCGTTTCGGCAAATTCCTTCTCGGGGAGCGAACCGGCGACGATGCCGGCCCCGGCGTAGGCCAGGGCGTGCCGGCCGCTCACGAGGGCGGAGCGGATGCCGACGAAAAATTCACCGCCGCCCCGGTGATCCACCCAGCCCTGCGGCCCGGCATATAGCCCCCGGTCGAAGGGCTCGAGCGCCGCCAAAGCCGCGATCGCCGCCTCGCGCGGGGAGCCGCCCACCGCCGGTGTCGGGTGCAGGCGCGACACCAGGTCGAGGATGTGCACGCCGGCGGGCAGGTTCGCACTGATGGGCAGATGGAGGTGTTGCACGTTCGCCAACCCGAGCAGGCGCGGCTGGGCGGCCCGTTCGAGATTCAACCCGAGATCGGCCAGCCGGCGGCTGATGGCATCCACGACGAACTGGTGTTCGCGCTGGTCCTTCTCGCTTTGCAGCAAGCCGCGGGCGAGCGCGGCGTCTTCGCTGGCCGATTCGCCGCGGGGAGCCGAGCCCGCCAGCGCTTCGGTGTGCATGCGCCCGCCGGACACCCGGACGAGCCGCTCCGGCGTGGCGCCGATGAAACTCTGCCCGCGGCCGTTGGCGATGGAGAAGGCGTAGCACGACGGGAACCGCTGCCGCAGGTGGTTCAGCACGCCGAGCGGGTGAAATTCCTCCGAGGTCGTCAGGCGTTGGGCGCGGGCGAGCACGATCTTCCGGTAGTCGCCCCGCGCAATGGCGTCGAGAGCCCGGCTGACGGCGCGCCGGTAGACCTCGCCGCCGCCGATCTCCTCGATTTTGCGCGGCGCCGACGGCCGGTCCTGGCGGTGGGCGCTCCGGTAGTCGAAGGCCCGGAACTTCGCGTGGGCCTTCCACACCTTGGCCGCCAGCAAATCGACGGGTGCACCCGGCGGCACGACGAGGTTGGCCACGGCCACGGTGCTGTCGCCCATCCGTCCCACCTGCCAGCGCGGCACGAACAGCCGCAACGCCGGGAACGCGGCACCCTCGACGGCCCTCGGACCGAAGCTGCACGCCAGGAAGAAATGCGGGCCGGCGAACGGTTCGTCGACCGGTCCCACCGCGATGGTGTCAGCCAGGATGCGGGCGATGTGCTCGCGGGCAGACAGGAATCGATCCTCGCCCTCGGCGGTGAATTCCAGGACCGCCTCCGCCCCGGCCACCGCGAACCCCTGCGCCGGCCGCTCCGCGTAGAAATGCAGTTCGCCCGGCTCGAAGATGGACTCAAGCACGGCGAGCGGATCGAGATGCTCGACCGCCAGGCTGATGCTCACGAGTTGCGGCCGGCCGGACTGGGCGGCGAGGTCCGCGCACTGTTGCAGGAACGCCCGCAGCGATTCGGGCGTGACGTTCTCGGTCGGATTGACCGGCAGGAGCTTCACGGCTTGGCCGCGGGCTTGTCGGCTTGCGGTCGCGGGAACAGCACCAGCGACGGCGCCACCTTCGCGCCGGTCAGCTTTGTGCCCCAGTTCAATTCGTCGCCCCACACCGGCCCGGGCGAGTAGCCCAGCGCCTGATGGATCTTCGCCGCCGCCTCCGGAATCACCATCTGCAGGAACGCCGTGGCGAGCCGCAGCGCTTCCGCCATCGTGGCCAGCGAGGTTTGCAGCAGGGCCCGGTCCTTCGGCTCGGTCGACTTGCCCAGTTTCCACGGGGCGCGTTGCTCGATGTACGAATTCGTCTGCGTGAGGAAGAACATGACGCGGTCGAGCGCGGCATGAAACTGGTAGCCCTCGCACAAGCCGATGAATTCGGCCCGGGTGGCGTCGAGCAGGGTGCGCAGTTCCGTTTCCAGCTGCTCCGCCGGTCCAGCCGCCGGAATCACCCCGCCGGCAAACCGGGTCGCCATGTTCAGGGTGCGGTTGACGAGGTTGCCCAGGTTGTTCGCGAGCTCGCTGTTGTAGCGGACGAGGAATTGCTCGCGCGTGAAATCGCTGTCCTGGCCGACGTTCATTTCGCGGATGAGGAAGTAACGAAACGCATCCGCGCCGAACTCGGTGACCAGGTCGAGGGGGTTCAGGGCGTTGCCGGTGCTCTTCGACATCTTGGCCCCGCGCTGCAGCCACCAGCCGTGGGCGATGATGCCGCGCGGCAGCGGGATGCCGGCCGCATGCAGCATGATCGGCCAGTAAACCGCGTGCGGCGGGACGAGGATGTCCTTGCCGATGACATGGTGGGCTTCGCGCCAGATCTCAGGCCGGTCGACGACGGCCGAGTAGTAGTTGATCAGCGCGTCAAACCACACGTAGGTGACATAGTTCTCGTCGAAAGGCAGCGGGATGCCCCACTCCAGGCGGTCGCGCGGCCGCGAGATGCAGAGATCGTTCAACGGTTCCTTCAGGAACTCGAGCACCTGCTTCTGCCGATAGGCCGGGAAAACGAACCCTTCGTGCTCCTGCAGGAAGCCGACGAGCCAGTCCTGGTACTGCGCGAGCTTGAAGAAATAATTCGCCTCCACGATCTCGGTCACCTCCCCGAAGATTTCGGGCCAGGTGCCGTCCGGGTTCCGGTCTTTGTCCTGCAGAAACTGCTCCTGGCGGGTCGAGTAGAAGCCCTTGTATTCGGCCTGGTAGATTTCGCCCTTGTCGAAGAGCTGCTGCAGGACGTCGCGCACCACCTGCTTGTGGCGCGGCTCGGTGGTCCGAATGAAATCGTCGTTGCTGATGTTGAGCCGCGGCAGCAAGGCGCGGAACTCGGCGCTCACTTCGTCCACGAATTGCTGCGGCGGGATGCCGCGCTTGCGCGCGCTGGCCTGCACCTTCTGGCCGTGTTCGTCGACTCCGGTGAGGAAATGCACCCGGTCACCCATCTGCCGGCGGAAGCGCGCGATGACATCGGTCAGCACCTTCTCGTAGGCGTGCCCGAGATGCGGCGATCCGTTGACGTAGTCAATGGCCGTCGTGACATAGAATGACTTCATAAAAAGGGTCAAAAAGGTAGCTGGCCGCGGGCATTTGTCGAAGGTTTTGACGCCCCCGGCGCGATCTGCTTGGCTCCCGGTCGCCTGGCCATGAATCTCAACACCCGCTCGCTGGGTCTCGCCCTGCTGCTGCTTCTGCTCTTCCTCGGTGCGGCGGTGACGCTCCAATGGTGGCTCCAGCGCGAAACGCGGCAGTTGCGGACGCTCGCGGTCAACGACCTGAAAACCCGGCTCAACCTGGTGCTGGCCGTCCACGGACGCCCGCCCGCGCAATGGGATGCGACCTTCCAACGCGAACTCGGCGCGATGGTGGGCGGCAACGTGGAGATCTTCGCGCCCGGCCATGCCCCGCGTCCAGGTCCGGACGAGGTGGGGCTGGCATTCACGCAGGAGCTCGGCGACGCCCCCGGCTGGCAGATCCGCGCGGCGTTTCCCCCGCCCGCCATCCTGCGGGTGCAGTTGCTGAACCAGCGGATCCTGGCAATCATCGTGCTGCTGGCCTTGCTGCTGGCGCTGGTCCCGCTGTTCACCGTGCTCCTCGAGCCCCGGTCCACGCTTGGAGCCGATGGCGGAACCCGCTCGCCCTGGCTGGCGGCCCGGACTCAGGCCGCCGGCTTCGAGCAGCTGGCGCGGCTTTCCAACGAAAGCACCGCCGCGCTCGCGATGGAGCAAGGCGCCCGCGAGCGGGCCGAGCAGGACCTCCAGGTCAACCGCTCGCTGCTGGACAAATCGGTCGGCGAACGCATCCGCCTCGGCCGCGAACTGCACGACAACATCAGCCAGACACTTTACGCCGTGGGCCTCACACTCGAGAGCGTGCAAAAAAAAGGCGCGCTGGCGCCGCCCCTTGCCCAGCGCGTGGACCAGTGCATGACCGAACTCCGGCGCCTGAATCAGGAGGTCCGGGCTTTCCTCGTCGATCTCGAGCCCGCGCGAATCCATGGGCAGTCCTTCACCGGCGCCCTGGCCGACATGGTCAATGCGTTTTCCGACGAAGCCGGCGTGCGCTTTGAGCAGAAACTCGACGTCGAGGCGGTGGCGTCCATTCCGCCCGCCCAGATCGCCGAGATCATGAACATCCTGCGCGAGGCGGTGAGCAACAGCGTCCGGCACGGTCGCGCGCGCACGATCACGCTGCTCGCCGGCCGGAGCGAAAGCGAAGTCGCCATGGCCGTCCAGGACGACGGCATGGGTTTCACGCCCGGCATCGCTGGCGCGGGCCATGGTTTGGACAACATGAAGGTCCGCGCCGGCGCGCTGGGCGGCAGCCTGCGCATCGATTCCCAGCCGGGAAAAGGAACTCGCATCCTGCTGACGCTCCCGGTTGCCTCCACCGCATGAGCCCCGCCCCGGCCAAAGCGATCCGCGTCTTGATTGTCGATGACAGCCCGCTCATCCGGCTCGGACTGCGCAGCGCGCTCGAAGACTACCCGGACATCGAAATCATCGCGGAGGCCGGCACGGCCGCCGATGGCGTGGCCGCCGCGGCCCGGCACAAGCCGGATGTCGTGCTGCTCGACCTGCATCTGCCGGACCGCCCGGGCATCCAGGCGTGCCGTGAGATCCTGCGGCTGCGGGCGCAAACGAAAGTCCTCATTCTCACGTCGAACAGCAACGAACGCAATGTGCAGGAGGCGACGCTCGCCGGGGCGAGGGGCTATTTGCTCAAGGACAACGACGGCGCCACGCTGGCGGCGGCGTTGCGGACCGTTGCCGAGGGCCAGCCGGTGCTCGACCCCTCGATGGCCGGGCAGGTGTTGAATCTTGTGCGCCAGCACGGGACCCTGAGCGCCGCCGAAAAATTCAACCAGCTTTCGCTGCAGGAACGTCGGGTCGTGGCGCTGCTGTCCGAGGGACTGACCAACAAGGAAATTGGCGACCGCCTCGATCTGACGGAAAAGACCGTGAAGAATTACCTCGCGACGGTGTTCACCAAATTGAACATCGCCCGCCGCGCGCAGGCTGCGGCAATTTTCGTCGAAGCCAATCGCGAGGGACCGCTCAGCAGCTAAATCTGGCCGCTCCTGACGCGGCACGCCGCATTGTCGGGTCGAGTGTTTTCACGATCCAGCTAGGGATGAAGCGCCCTAGGCTAGATAACTCCGTATTGCCAGATCCGTTCAGATCTGGTCTCATTTTCTCATGAGAAACCTCTTTTTGGCCCTTTTCGTCTCCTGCATCGTCGCCGTTCGCTTGATCGCGGCCGACACTGACACGGCTCTTCCTCTTTCTGAGACACCGGTCATGGTCACCACCGTCAAACGCACGTCTGTCCATATCGGGCCCATGAGCCTGTTCCTGAGTGAGGGAACCAAGATCGAAGTGCTCGGCCACCAGGGCGACTCGCTGGTCGTGAAATATCGCAATTCCAAGGGCCTGTTGCCGGCGAGTGACACCAACTTCAACGCCAAGACCATGAAAGTGCCGGAGATCGCCCCGGAGACTCCCGCCGTCAAGCCAGTGGACGTAACCGTAGCTGCACTGCCCGCTCCTGGCCATGACAACGACCGCGCCCCTACGCCGGCCGTCAAAGCCAAAAATGCTGCCAAGGCCAAGCCTGTCGTTGCCACCCAGGTCCAGCAGGCCCGGCAAGAGGAGCAACCGGTCTACCCTCCGGTGAACAACTAAGCCACTCCGGCTAGGCTAGTGTTGCCGGAAACTCCCCGAGCCCGCCTTCTGGCGGGCTTTTTTCGCCTCATAGCCAAGATCCTTACGGCACCACAGCCACTAGAGGCGTTAGACTCCTAATGGACTAGGGTCTTATGCTATAGGCGTAAGGCCATTACGATCGTTAGCCGGCTAAGGCATAATGGCCTCGCAATGCACCTTCCACCTCGGACCGCACCCGCCCTAGCCGGCCACGGGCATGCTCGCCGTGAAATCCGCCTCCCGGGACTCCGCGGCCTAACCCTGGTCGAGGTGATGTTCGCCTTGACCATCCAGGCCGTCGTCATGCTCGCCCTTATCGGCAGCTTCATCCAATCGCGGCGGCTCACGGAAAGTACCGTGCTCAATGCCGCGGCCACCAGCCTCGTCTACGGACTCATCGAGCAGATGAAGGAGCTCGATTACGCGAACCTCGTTCCCAACACGGAGGTGGATCCGAGCGTGCCGGTCGACGGCTCGGGCAATCCGACCGCCACGCCTCCGTACGTCCGTCTGCGCATCAACCAGAACAAGGTCGTCTGGCTGCAGTGCGTCTACACGCCAGCCACGGCGACCGATCCGAATCCGACGCCCAAGGGTCCGACCTCCACTCCCGCCACCACCGCCACGGCGGCCGACGTGGGCGCGATCGACAATTACATCGGCTCGATCCCGCTTTCCACTGTCACCGGCACGACTTCCCAGCAGATCAACCTGAACATCTGGCTGTGGGTCGATGAGATCCCGAAAGCATCGGACGATGTGACCGACGCCAAGAAGGTCACGATGGTCTACACCTACAGCTACGTGGACGGCAACATCACCCGCGTCGTTCGCGACCGCGAGGTGTTCATCCGCACCCGCTACGAACAATGAACTCCGCCCCCTCCCAGTCTCGCCGCCTCCGGACGCGCCAGCGTGGCTTCACGCTGGTCGAGATCATGATCAGCATGGCGATCGTCACCACGACCATGGGCCTGGCCCTGAGCGTCTTCGTTTTTTGCCTGAAGGTGATGTACAAGGACGGCCAGCGCCTGGCCACCAACGCCAGCATGCGCTCGTTCATGTCGCAGATTTCCAAGGAGACCCTGGATGCGTCCTACTTCTACCTGTTCCCCTACTACACCAGCCTCGATGGCAGCGTCGACCTCACCGCCGACCCGGCCACGCTGGGCCAGAGCGAGGACTACACGGATAACGATTACGACAAGTGGGTGGCCCACGGCGACTGCATGGTCCTTGTGACCAAGACCTCGGAGTACCGCACGTCAGACATTCGCCAGATCCGCATCTACTATCGAACCACCACCAACACGACGAGCCTCAAGTCCTACTCGACCTTGCGCTACTACGAGACCGCCGACTGGGGCGAGGGTACGTCCACGACCTCCAACGGGCATCCGGTGTCATCGCTCGCGACCTATCTTAACGCCATCAATCTCAACTCCAATCCGAGTCTCAGCGGCTCAAAGTTGATTTCGGCCACGTGCATCGGGCGGGCGTATTCCGACGGGTCGGGCAACTATTACCCGGCGTTCTCGTCGGAGGCGCCGAGCGCCAGCACAACGTCGGGCTTCATCTCGATCAACCTCGAGTTCGTGAACGGCACCACCGTGAACAACATGCTTTCGAGCAGCAGCTTCAACTACACCATTTCTCCCCGGAGGTAATCATGCGCACCGCTTGTCATCGCCTGTTCCGGAAGCGCGGCTCCGCGCTGATCACGGTCATCTTCCTCATCTTCATCATGGGGCTGCTGGCCACCAGCATCCTGCGCTACAGCGGCGGCGAGCGCCGCGGCAACGAGCGCAACCGCCTCATCCTGCGGGCCAAGAACATGGCGGAAAACGTCGCGCTCTATGCCTCCGAGCAGGTCGGCACCAAGATCCGGAAGATGCACGCGATCAGCACGCAGCAGTTCAGCACGAGCAACCCGCTGCATCTCCCCCCTTCCGACATCCTTACCAACCAGTTCTCTTCCTCGACCGACGTCTCCGTGTACGGCGGCATCGCCTCCACCACCGCACTGACGCTCATCACCGACACCAACGACCCGAACTACGGCCTCCAGGTGCTCACCGCCAACGTCCCGCTCATCGCCAGCGCGAAGATGACCCATCCGGCCCTGGGCTCGGTCATGGCCTATGTCGAACAGGATCTCCAGGCCAACATGGTCCCGCTGTTTCAATTCGGCGTGTTCTACAACGGCGACCTCGAAGTCTCGCCGGGCGCTGACATGGTGCTCAGCGGGCCGGTGCACACCAACGGCAACCTCATCGCCCGCGACCAGACCGGATTCACCAATACCGTGCAGTTCACCGATCGGGTCAGCGCCGTCGGCGGCTTCTTTGCGAACACCAGCTACAAGGGCACCATCTACAACGAGTATGACTCCGCCGATGCCGGCCCCGGGGGCACCGGCCCGCTGTATTTCCAGAATCCGTCGGGCACGGTGACCAACATCAAGAACAGCAGCAATGTCTGGCGCGACCATCTGTACGGCGGCAGCAGCGTCACGACGACCAGCCTTTCGAACTTCAAGACCTTCGCCACGAACACCTATGCCGGCAACCTGACCACCAGCGTCCACAATGTCGCGCCCTTGCAGTTGCCCGGCCTCGACGACACGGCCAACAATGCCGCCCACGTTTGCATCGAGCCCGCCAGCACGGCCGACTCCGCCGCCCAGCAGGCCAGCAAATTTTCCCGGAACGTCGGGCTCTATATCGTCGTGAATCCCGACGATGACGTGCGCGTCGGCACGCTGCCCGACACCTCGTCCGTCACCATCCTGCCCCGTTCTTATCGCTGCTGGTTGAACAGTGTCGATACCAGCACCGGGGTTCACACGCTCAGTGAAGTCGTTTTGCCCGGGCAGCCGAGCTATGGCTACAACAACAACGGCACTCCGGCCGACACGTCGGACGACTACATGTATCACAATTACCTGCCGAATCGGTACACCAACCTCAGTGCCGACGGCTCCAACCAGGTTCTCCGCATCCCACAGCAGGAGTATGGCTCCGCCTCGGGATATCTGGTCAACGGCGCCCTGACCACCGGCGCCACCACGATCAACGTGGACACCGGCACCGGCGCGATCCCCACCGGCGAGGTGGTCGCCATTGGCAACTATCGCTACCTGGTCGCCTCGCCATTGAGCGGTTCGAGCTTCACCATCGCCTTCCCCGGCCTCCTGGAGAACGTCGCCGACAATTCGACCGTGACCGTCAGCACGCCCTGGGGCCAGACAGCCAGCGTGGCGGGCAGTCTCCAGACCAACACGGCCAGCACGTACGCCGTCGGCACGACTTCGATCACGCTCGATAACAGCACCTCCGGCATCATCCAGCCCGGGGACACCATTTCGTTCACCGGACAAACCTACAAGTACCTGGTGACCGCAGCGCCGAAGACCGCGCCCGCCAGCACCGCCACGAATATCACGATCACGATCGCCCCGCCCGGGTTGCGGGCGACGCTGGCCAACAATGTCGCGCTCACGGTCGATACCTCGGGACGCACGCTTGGCACCGGCACCGGCTACTTCACCTCCGCCGCGCTCGCCGGCACCAGCTTCGCCAACAACGGCGCCACAATCTCCGTCGGGACCGGCAGCGGCACGCTGATTCCCGGCAACCTGCTTGCCCTCACCGCCGCCAATGGCACCACCTACCGCTACCTCGTTTCCTCGGTCAACACGACTGGCCCGTCCAGTGGCCTCGCGATCCTGGCCACCACCGCCGATGCCACCGGCGCCACCGACATCGCCGCCAACACCCCCGCGATCGTCGATTCCTACCCGTTCAGCGGCTACCGGGTCGCCACGGCCACCCTGGGCAATTCCTCCACCGTCATCCCCGACTGCTACTTCTACGACCTGCGGCGCGCGACGAACAGCACCGGCCACCCGTTCTCGCGGTCTTCGAACCCGTTCACGCCTCGGCCCATCGCGAAGATCGATTTCGACATGGCTCGTTTCAAGATGGCGGTGAATCGCTCGCTCTCCGGCACGGTGGGTACGCTCCTCGCCACCGACACCACCACCACCGGCTACAACGTCGATGTTCCGAATTCCACCAACTGGTCGAACAACATCCTGAACGCCTCCGGCACCACGACCACGTTACACCATGGCATCGGCGCGAGCTACAACACCTACCCGGCCACCACGGACGCCACCACGCGTACCCGCCTCGATCCCTTCCGCATTTACTACGCGCCGACCGCCGGCACCCCGCCGACCGGCTATACGACGGTCGACGCGGCCCTGAATGACGATCCGAGCGTCTTTGCCACCGGTTCGTCCAGCTTCACCGATCCCTGGTACGACGGCGTGACCGTATACATCCATTCGGTTGGCGCCGAAGACCTGACCGAGTCCGCCACGGGGGTCCGCAACCGCATTGATTCCGGTGTTCGGATCTGGAACGGCCGCGGCAACGTGCCCACGCTGACGACCACGGGAAAGACGGGCTTCAGCTTCTGTACGAACGATGCCGCGTATCTGGTGGGACATTTCAACGCCGACGGCACCGTGGTCTCCTCCACGACCAACACGACCAACCCTGGCGGCTACAGCGGGCGCTACCCCGAGAGTTCCAGCGAGAAACTGGCCTCGATCATGTGCGATGCACTCACCATTCTGTCGCAACCCCAGTTCACGAACAGCGGCAGCAACTACTATCAGAGTGACGGTTGGTGCGACGCCCTGAGTGGAAACCGGGTGCGCAACACGGCCTGGAGCAGCAGCTGGGCCACCACCAATCCCGGCACCAGCAACGGCGCGGACGGGGTGAACACAGCGATCAAGCCGGCCACCATGCCCAACCTGGGCACCTATTCGCCGGGCGCCGGCTCCGCCGTGGACACAAAGTTCGCCCCCAATGTCACCGAAATTTCATCGTGCTTCATCACGGGCGTCGTCGAGACCACCTCCCACCAGCACAGCGGCGGGCTCCACAATTATCCGCGCCTGCTCGAGTCCTGGTCCGGAACCGGCCTCTATATCCGCGGCTCCATGGTTTCGATGTTCGACAGCATCGTGGCCACCGAGCCCTGGAGCATCCGCATCTATTCCGGCGCCGGCCGCTATTGGGGCCTGCATGAAAGCCTGCGCAGCGCGGCGCACGACGTGCCCCTCGAACCGCAACTCCAAAGCGTGCAGCGGCTCAGCTTCCGCGAGCTGTCCAAATCCGAATTCGACGCCCAGAAAGCCGTCATCCAGGCGCTGCCGTGAGTTCCTTGGCGGCCCCGCGAAACGCGCCCTCCGGTTCGCGCCACGCGCCGGCGTGCCTCATGGCGCCGGTGCCCCGGCCCGCCACCATTCCGCCAGCGCGGCAAAGGCCCGGCCGCGGTGGCTGATCCGGTTCTTTTCCTCGTCGGTCAGCTCGGCATACGTCCGTCTAAAACCGTCTGGCTGGAACAGGGGATCGTAGCCAAAGCCACCTTCCCCGACCGGCTCGAGCCGCAGCGTGCCGGTGCATTCCCCGGTGAATTCCTTCTCGATGCCCTCCGGCCCGCGGAGCACGAGGACACATGCGAAGCGCGCGCCGCGCCGATCCGCGGGCACGTCGCGCATGACTTCCGCCAGCTTGCGGAGATTCGCGGCGCCGTCGTGCTGCGGTCCGGCGAAATAGGCCGACTCGACGCCGGGCGCGCCACCCAGGGCGTCGACACACACGCCGCTGTCGTCCGCCAGCACCCACGTGCCGGCCGGCAACACCGCCTGGAGCGCCCTCGCCTTCTTGCGCGCGTTGCCGATGAACGTGCCGGTGTCCTCTTCGACCGGCGGCATCGCCGTCGCCGGCCGGACCTGCAACTCCAGCCCCGACGCATCGGCGAGGCGCTGGAATTCCGCCGCCTTGTGCGCGTTGCCGGTGGCGAGATGGATAATTTGTGGGCGGCGTGCCCCCACCCCGCAAAGATCCCGGCTATTCGCCATAGGTCTTGCGGACGAATGTCGCCTCGTCGACGAACATCTTTGGCGGGTAACTCAAGAAGCCGCGCATGAGGGTGTCATCGCCGTGCGCCTCGTGCCGCACCTGCGTCAGCCGGACCGCCTGTTCCAGATTCTCCGTGCGCAGGCCGCGGAGGATGCTCTTGCCCTTGTCGTCGGCGAACAGGACCGGGGCATGATAGACCAACAGATAATCCAGCTCCCGCGCGTACAACAGCTCGCTGAGCAACTGCGCCCCACCCTCGAAAAACACGCCGGTGATGCCCTCGACCGCGCAGCGCTGGCGAAAGTCCGCGAAGTTCACTTTCGGCGACGAAGCCGCCAGCACCCAGGTCTTGACGCCGAGCGCATTCAGCTTCCGCACGTAGCCCAATCCGCCGTGCGGCGTCGTCACGACAATCGTCCGCTCCCGGAATTCATCCGTGTAGAGATTGGGCATCGCCTTGTCCGCCACGGTCCGGAGCAATCCGTCGAAAACGAAGCGCCACGGGCACCACTCGCCTTCGGCCACGCGCGCCGTGAGCCGGGGATTGTCCGCGCGCACCGTGCCCGCCCCGACTGCGATCGCCGGAAAGAGCCGCCGCCACCGGTGCCCGTCGGCCCGGGCCGCCTCGCCGGTGATCCACTTGGAGTCGCCGCTGCGCGTGGCGACCTTGCCATCCAGAGTGACGCCGGACTTCGCCGCAAACAAAGGCCGGCCACACGCGATCCAGTGGTTGAAGATCAGGTTCAGGTCGGCGCATTCGTCGGCCAACACTCCCGTAAGCACCTCCACGCCGCCGGCGCGCAGGATTTCGAAACCCTTGCCGCCATGCGCCGGGTTCGGATCGGTTGCCCCGGCCACGACGCGCGTGATGCCGGCGTCGACAATGGCGTCGGTGCACGGCGGCGTGCGCCCATGCGAACTGCACGGTTCGAGCGTGACGTAGAGCGTCGCGCCCTTGTGCGGTGGCCGCCCGAGCGCCCGCAAGGCCTGGATCTCGGCATGCGGGCCGCCCGCTTCCTGGTGGTGTCCCTCCGCCACCACGATGCCATCCTCGACGATCAGCGCACCCACCATCGGGTTGGGATGCGTGGTGCCCCAACCGCGCCGCGCCACCTCCATCGCCCGGCGCATGAACCCTTCGTGGACGGCGTCGCTCATGGCGCCCCGGCCGGAACAGCCGCAATGTAGGGATTGCCCGTCTTCTCCTCGCCCACGGTGGTGCGGGGGCCGTGGCCGGGACACACGATCGTCCGGTCCGGCAAAGTGTAGATCTGCGTGCGGATCGATCGCGCGAGCGTGGCAAAATCGCCGCCGGGTAAATCCCAGCGACCCACCCCGCGTCGAAACAGGGCGTCGCCCACAAAGGCCACGGAGTCGTCCGCGGAATAAAACAGCACGTTGCCGGGACAATGGCCGGGCACATGCCGGATTTCAAACATCCGGCCAAGGGCCGGCAATCGCCCGCCATCCTCGACCCACGCATCCACCGCGATGCCCTCCAACCCGAGTCTCTGGCCCATGAATCCCTCCATGATCTCCGGAGTCTCGATCAGTTCACGGTCGGACTGATGCGCCCGCACCGTCACGCCGAACTCGCGCTTGATCTGCGCGGCCGACTGGGTGTGGTCCCAGTGGCCATGCGTCAGCCAGAGTTCGCGCAGCGTGCAGCGCTCGCGCGCGAGCAGCGGCTTGATCTTGTCCGCGATCCCGCCGGGTGCATCCACCAGGACGGCCTCGCCGCTCCGGGCCTCGGTCAGCAGATAGCCGATGGTCTGGATCGGGCCCGAAGGCAGGTCATGGATTTGCACGAGGGTACCTTCGCGAACGTTGTGCGCTCCCCGCAACGCCAAAGACGACGCACCGCCGGCGGGGGCGAACGTCGGCCCAAATCAGGTCGCCGCGTCGTGGGTCGTCTCCCCGGCCATCACGCGCTCGACGGCCTTCATCAGGTCGCCGGCGGCGAATGGCTTGCCCACGACCTCCGCCACGCCGAGGTGGGCCAGGCTGCCGTGCCGGCCGCCCGCCTCGAGCCCGCTCAGCGCGATGATCTTCAGGTCCGGCTTCAGCACGCGGAGTGATTGGATCAATTCGATCCCGCCCATCACCGGCATCATCATGTCGGTCAGGACGAGCCGCACCGCGCCTTGTTGCTGGATGAAGAGCTTGATCGCCTCGCTGCCGTTTTCCGCCGAGATCACGCGAAAGCCATTCCGGGTCAATGCGCGCGTGATCAGGTCGCTGATCATCTTTTCGTCGTCCACGACCAGGATGAGTTCATTGTGACCACGGACCGCGGTATCGGCCGGAGCCTGCGCCTCCACCGGCGCGCCCCCGGGTGAGGCCGGCAAATGGACCCGGAATGTCGTCCCCGCCCGGCCTTCGCTGTTGACCGTGAGAAAACCGCCGTGGCTCTTGACAATGCCCAGGACGGTCGAGAGGCCCAGGCCGGTTCCTCGGCCTTCGCCCTTGGTCGTGAAGAACGGGTCGAAGATGCGGTCGATGATCTGCGGCGGGATGCCATGCCCGGTGTCAGCCACCACGAGGACCACGTAGGCGCCGGGCTCCGCCCCCGGGGGCAAACGCGGGTCGCCGGCCGGGATCTGCATGTTGCCAAGGTTCAGGCTGAGCTTGCCGCCGGTGGGCATGGCATCGCGCGCGTTGACGCACAGGTTGAGGAGCACCTGGTGAAGCTGGGTGGCGTCGGCCACCACGCTCCATAGGTCCGGGGGCGCGTGCAGCTCGATCTGGATGTTGCGCGGGAAAGTTTCGGCCATCAGTTGCAGCATCTCTTTCGCCAGGTGGCGCAACTGCACGCTCACGCGCGCCCCGGCGATGCCGCGGCTGAAGGTCAGGAGCTGGCCGATGACGCTGGCGCCGCGCTGGGCGCCGCGTTCCATCATGGCCAGGATCTCGCGGTCATGCTCGTCGGTCAGCTTGTCCTTCAGCAGCCCCGCCGCCATCAACATTGGCGCGAGGATGTTGTTCAGGTCGTGCGCGACGCCGCCCGCGAGTGTGCCGATCGCCTCGAGGCGCTGCACCCGCAGGAATTTCTCCTCGAGCAGCTTTCGCTCGGTGATCTCGTGCCCGGTGCCGACGATCCCGATGATCCTCCCCGCCGGGTCGCGGCGTGGCAGCTTGGTCGAGAGAAAATAGCGCCGCTTTCCGTCGGCCGACACGAATGACTCCTCCTTATTGAGGAGCGGTTTGCCGGCGAGCACCGCCAGCTCGTCCGCGCGGAATGTCGCCGCCACTTCCGCGGGATAAAAATCGGCGTCCGTGCGCCCGATCATGTCCTCGGCCGACTTCGCGCCCATGCCGCGGAAACACTGTTCGTTGCAGGCCACGAAGCGGCTTTCGGCGTCCTTGATGTAAAGATAGTCGGGCAGCAGGTCGAACAGGGTGCGCAGCAGGAGGCGCTCGCTGTCGAGTTCCGCCTGCGCCGCCTTCCGCTCGCTGATGTCGCGCACGATGGCCAGGACATAGTCGCGTTCGAGGCGGACCAGCTTGGCATTGACCTCGACGGGAAACGAGGGACCGTTCCTCCGCCGGTGCCGGCCCTCACGGCGCAGTCCGCCGTCGGCCCGCATGCGCGCCATCAGCTGCGCCCAGTCGCTCTCGGCGATGGTCTCCTCGATGTCGAACAGGCGGCATTGTAGCACCTCTTCCCGCGGCAGGCCGAGCCGCGCCGGCCCATTTTCACTGATGTCGATGTAGCGGCCGGTGTCGGGGTCGATGATTTCGATGACGTCATCCGACTGGTCGACCAGCGCCCGGAAGAGCCGGCGAGCCTTGTCCTCCTTGTTGCGGTCGGTCACGTCGGCCCCGATGCTCGCCGTGCCGATCACGCGGCCGGCGGCGTCGCGCATGGCGACAATGCTCCAGGCGATGTCACGGCTTTCACCCGTGCGGGACACGATCGGATACTCCAGCTGCTTGGGCACGCGGCCTGACGCCATGGCCTCGGCGATGTTCAGCCGAACTTCCTCCGCGGCGGTCGGGGCGACGAAACCCCGGCACCAGTCCGCACCCAGCGCGTCTTCCCGGTCCCAGCCGGTGACCCGCAACAGGCAGTCGTTGGCAAAGGTGACCTTGCCGCCGGTATCGAGCATCTTGGCGAGCAGGTCGACGTTCTCGAGCATTTCGCGGAGGCGGCGCTCGGAATCGCCCAAGGCCTCCTCGGCCTGCTTGCGCTTGGTGATGTCCGTGCGGATCGAGATGTACTGGGCCGGCCGACCGGCCCCGTTGAGGAAAGGCACGATCGTGGTGTTGACCCAATAGTAGGAACCGTCCTTCGCCTCGTTGCGGATTTCGCCCTGCCAGGTATGCCCGGCGGCGATGGTCTCCCACATGTCGCGCATGAACGCCTTGGAATGATAGCCGGAGTTGATGATCCGGTGGTCCTTCCCCAGCAGCTCCTGGCGCGGGTATTTGGAGATCGCGCAAAATTTGTCGTTTACGTACGTGATCTTCCCGCGGGGATCGGTGATTGCGACGATCGCATGCTCGTTCAGGGCGGTGCGCAGCCGATCCGCCTCCTGGGAAAGCTGCCGCACCTTTTCGGCGCTGGCCATCCGCTCCTCGATTTCGTTTTCCCAGCGGCTGATAACCCGGCGCAGCACTGCGACCAGCAGGAAGGTGGTGACCACCACGAAGGCCACCCCCTTGTACGATTGCAGCACGGTCAGCTGCGCGGCATCCACCGGCAGCAAGGCCAGAATCCGGTCCGAGAGCAGGATCCAGCCGGCGCCGAAGACCGCATATAACCCCGCGATCTTGAAGGCGAGCCGCCGCGAACTAGCCTGCATGCGCCATCTCCTCACCGGCGCCAGCCCGACGGGCGCACCCGCCACGTCCCGGTCCTCCGCCGCAGCGGGAACTGGTTCGCTTGATGTTGGCGAAGGCATGTCCGTGTTGTGTTTGCTCTGCTGACCTGCGTGGAAAGCAAATCAGCACAGACTTTCGGCCCGCGAGGAGTGTAGGTGAATGCGCGGCGGCCGTCTGGTCATCCCTTGGGTTCCAATAGCCGTTTCTTGACCATGTCCAGGAGCCGGTCGGCGGGATGGTCGGGCGGAATCGGCGGCAAACGTGCATGTTCCGATCCAAGGCAGTTGTGTTTTGCAGGCACCTGACTCGGGACGCGTTACCCGAGCAGCGGTGGGCGGTGTCTGCGGGGTTCTTGACCCCAAGTATATGCCGATTGGCTGTCCCCGCAAACACTTTCCCCTGACGTCTCAAGACGGTGGAAAGGGAAACTAGGTTGGCGTGTCGGGAACGGCTTGGCCGCATGCCTTTCGCGGCGGACCGGCCGACGGTGCCCTTCAAGGTCCACCCCGGGCGTTCGAGATGGATTTGGTCCGCGTTTGCGGCTCCGGCTTGTCCAAAAGATGGGCAGCCGACACTCCCAACGCCCGCGCCAGGTTGGCGATGCTCTTCAGCGTGATATTGCGAACGCCACGTTCGATGTCGGCGAGGTAGGTGCGGTGCAAGTCGGCTCGCCACGCCAGTTCTTCCTGGGTGACTCCCAACCGCCGCCGCTCCGACCGGATGGTATTTCCCAACCGGATTTGGAGCTCCTGGGAGGAGTTTTCGCGAACCTTTTGCCGTTTCGGTACTTTCACGACGAATAATAGCACTCCCGACAATAGACTATGAGAGACAATGAATGCATTCCGCAGGTTCGCCTCGATTCTTGGTCGTGCCTCCCGGGGCTTTCGCCGCGCCGGATTCTTCCGCCTTGCTCCTCCTCTGCGGGTGCTCTGTCTTCTTCCATCCGGCCTTCGCCGTGCCCGCCCGCCTTTCCATCATGACTTCCGCCCAGATCCGCCAGTCGTTCCTCGATTTCTTCCAGTCGAGGCAGCATACCATCGTGCCGTCTTCCTCGCTGATGCCGACGGCGCCCAACCTGCTGTTCACGAACGCCGGGATGAACCAATTCGTGCCGTACTTCCTCGGCGACCAGGCGGCGCCATGGAAGCGCGTCGCCGACACCCAGAAATGCATCCGCGCCGGCGGCAAGCACAATGACCTCGAGGACGTTGGCTTCGATACCTACCACCACACAATGTTCGAGATGCTGGGGAACTGGTCCTTCGGCGATTATTTCAAAAAGGAGACGCTCGAATGGGGGTGGGAACTCCTGACCAAGGTCTGGGGCATTCCCCCAAAACGCCTCTTCGCCACCGTCTACCAACCCGACAAGGCCAAGGGCGACCCGTCCGACTTCGACCAGGAAGCCTACGACATCTGGGCCGGCATCTTCCGGGCGGCCGGCCTCGACCCCAAGGTCCACATCGTCAACGGCAACAAAAAGGACAATTTCTGGATGATGGGCGACACCGGACCGTGCGGCCCGTGTTCGGAAATCCACTTCAATCTCCTACCCGACGATAACGAGGCGGCCGGTCGCAAGCTCGTGAACAGCTCCTCGCCGCGCTGCATCGAGATCTGGAACCACGTTTTCATTCAATTCAACGCGAACGCCGACGGCTCCGTCACGCCGCTGACCGCCAAGCACATTGACACCGGCATGGGTTTCGAGCGCGTCGCCGGCATTTACGCCACGACGAAAGGCTTCAAGGATTTCGCGGCCGAGCCCTCGAACTACAACGCGGACGTCTTCAAGCCGACATTCGACAAGGTTGCGGAACTCTCCGGCAGGAAATACGCCGGCACCGTCCCGCATCAACGCACCGGCCTCAGCGAACAGGAGACCGTCGACATCGCGTTCCGCGTCCTCGCCGACCACGCGCGTTGCGTCTCGTGCGCCATCGCCGACGGCATCCTGCCGGGCAATGAGGGACGCAACTACGTCATCCGCCGCATCCTTCGCCGCGGCATCATGTATGGCCGCAAGAACCTCGGCCTGAAGACCGGTTTCTTCGAACAACTCGTCGGCCCGGTCGTGCAGTCGCTCGGCGATGTCTTCCCCGAACTCAAAACCCAGCGCGTCATGGTTGAGAAGGCCATCCGCGCCGAGGAGGAGTCGTTTGGCCGGACGCTCGACAAGGGCTTGCAGAGGTTTACCGCCGGAGTGGGCATGGCCAAGCAAGGCGGTCCGCGTGTCCATATTTCGGGACAGACGGGGACGGTCCCGGGCGACCTGGCCTTCGAGCTTTACGACACCTACGGCTTCCCGCTCGACATGACGCAGCTTCTCGCCGCCGAACTCAGGCTCGAAGTCGAAACGCCGGTCTTTGAACAGCTCATGGAGCAGCAGCGCGAGCGCGGCCGCGCCTCGCACAAGAAGGACGTCATCGTTGCCGCCACCGAGGGGGAATCGACCGCCGCGGCGACGAAATTTGTCGGCTATGATCTTGCCGCCACCAGCGTCACCCACGCCAAGGTGGTCGATGTCGTGACGTCCGGCAAGGACACCTACCTGGTCTTCGACCAGACGCCGTTCTACGCCGAGATGGGCGGCCAAGTCGGCGACTCCGGCCACGCCATCGTCGGCGGCGCCAAGGTGCACATCACCGACTGCCTCAAGGACAAGTCCGGTCGCCACCTGCACAAGATTCTGTCACCATCGGAGATCGCCCCGCTTGGCTCCCCCGTCGGCCAGCTCGCGACCCTCCATGTCGACTTCCATCGACGCCTCGCCATCTCGCGGCACCACTCCGCCGCCCACCTCGTCCATTGGGCGCTGCGCAAAATTCTCGGCACCCACGTCCGCCAGTTCGGCACGCACAAGACCCCGGACCGCCTGCGCTTCGACTTCACCCATTTCGAGGCGATGACCGCCGCGCAGGTCCGGGAGTGCGAGCAGCTCGTCAACCAGAAGGTGCTCGAGAACTCCCTCGTCACCACCGCCGAGATCGAATACGCGAAGAAGGGCGACGACGTCCTCGCCTTTTTCGGCGACAAGTACGGCAAATTTGTCCGCGTGGTGGACATCGGCGGGTTCTCCAAGGAGCTCTGCGGCGGCACGCACGTCGGGCGCTCCAGCGAAATCGGCTTGATCAAGATCACCGCGGAAATGGCCATCGCCGCAGGCACCCGCCGCATCGAGGCGGTGGCCGGCCAGGCAGCCTACGACTTCGTAGCCGGCGAGGAAACCGCCCTCAAGGCGGTCAACGCCCGGCTCAACGCCGGCGTCCACGACGTCGCCGCCAAACTTGAATCCGTGCTCGCCCACCAGAAGGAGCTCGAGAAAAAGTTGCGCGCCTTCGAGGCCAAGGCTTCCGCCGGCCTGGCCGACGATCTGGCCGCCAAGGCGGTCGCCAAGGACGGCCTCAAATGGGTCTCGGCGGTCGTGACGGCCGAGAACCAGGACGGGCTGCGTTCGCTCGGCAGCCAGGTGCTGCACAAGGTCGGCGCCGGTGCCGTGGTTCAGCTCGGTGCGCTCCTCGACGGCAAAGTCAGCCTCGTCGCCTATTGTTCGCCCGAAGCCATCACCGCAGGCCAGGCGGCCGGCAACCTGATCAAGATCCTGACCGGAAAGCTCGGCGGCAAGGGTGGCGGCAAGCCGGACTACGCCCAGGGCGGTGGCGGCGATCCCGCGAAGCTCGAGGCGGCCTTGATACTATAGGAGCCGCTTTATGCGGCGATTGCTTTGCCGAATCGGGGCGTAAAGCCCCTCCTACAGGCTCACTCCTCGCGCAGCGCGACGATCGGGTCGATCCGCGCGGCCCGCCGCGCCGGCAGGTAGCTCGCCAGCGCGGCCACCGCCAACAGCGCCACGGACACGCCGACGTACACGACCGGGTCAGTCGGGGCCACCGCGAATAGCAGGCTCTGGATGGACCGACTGAGCAGCACCGCCCCGACGAGCCCGATCGCCAGCCCGATGCCCGCCCGGGTCAGCCCCTGTGTCAGGATCAGGCCGATGATCTGCTCTCGCGTCGCGCCCAGCGCCCCCCGCACGCCGATCTCGCGCGTCCGCTGCGAAACATCGTAGGCCAGCACGCCGTAGATGCCCAGCGCCGACAGGAACAACGCCAGCCCCGCGAAAGCCCCGAGGAGCAGCATGACCGCCCGCCGGTCGTCGTACGACGAATCAACCACCTTGGTCATGTCACCGGTGTCGAACAACACGATGCCGGGGTCGATCGTCCGGAGCTTCTCGCGCAGGGCGGTGATTACGTCGCCCGCGGGACGGTCGGTACGCAGGAACAGCGTGAGGCCGGCCCCCTGCCCTTGGTTTCCTTGGATTAGCACGTAGATGAAGGGATTTCCGCTTTTCTCCTCCACGCCGTTATGCGGGACATCCTTTACCACGCCGATGATCGTATCCCAGCCCTCGGGCTTGTCCGGACGGTTGCCGAAGGTAAAGTGACCGCCAATGGCGGATTTTCCCGGGAAGTACTTCTGCGCAAAGCTGGCGTCCACCACGAAGCGCCGCGGTTTGCTATTCTTGTCCGCCTCCTCAAAGAAACGACCGGCAAAGAGCTTCAAGCCCAGCGTCGACAGGTAATCCGGGGTGACTGCCACAATGAACGCTCCCGGTTGCGGGGCCCCCGGCGGCAGCGTGTCGTTCTCAAGCGTCAAGGCCCCAATCCCCAACCCGCCTTGGAACGGCGTCGCCGTCGACAAAGCGCTGGACGATACGCCCGGTATCTCCTTCATCGCGTCGAGCAGGCGGCGCTGCGTGTTCTCCGCCGCCTCGGCGGTCCCGCGGAGCGCACGCGGGAGCACGATCCGGCCGGTCACCACCCCGCGCGGATCGAAGCCGGGATTCACGTCGAGCGCATTGGCAAAACTGTGGATCAGCAGGCCCGCGCCCGTCAGCAGCATCAGGGCAAAGGCCACCTGCGCGACCACCAGCGCGCTGCTCAGCGCCCGGACACCGCGGCCCGACGAAGCGGACCGCGAGCTGCGCTGGATCACTTCGGCCAGGTTCGTCCGTAGCGTGTGGACGACCGGAATGAGCCCGATCAACAGGCCGACGACCAGCGACAGCACGACCGCGAAGCCGAGGACGCGCAGGTCGATCACCGCCGGCAGCGACTGGGGCAGCATCTTCGCGAGGTAGAAATTCGTCACCCGCAACGCCCCCCAGGCGACAGCGACGCCGAGCACCGCGCCCAGGCCCGTCAGAATGAGGCTTTCCAGGATCAACTGCCGCGAGATCGCCCCCCGCCCGGCGCCCAACGCCGCCCGGATCGCGAGTTCCGACTGCCGCGCGTTGGAGCGCACCAGCAGCAGATTGGCGACGTTGACGCAGCCGATGAGCAGCACGAAGGCCACCCCACCCTGCAGCATGAGCAATGTCGCCCGCACCGGCTGCACGCGCTGGTCCTGCACGCCGCCCACGTTCATCGTCATCCCGGAACGCTCGACAAACTGCTTCAACGGCGCCGGACCGGCATCAACGTAGCGCTTCTCCAGCGTCTTGGCCTCGGCGTCCGCCTGCCCCGCGGTCACACCGGCCTTCAGGCGCCCGAAGAGCGCGATGCTCACACCGTAGCGGCCCTGCGGATTCTCCTGCTCCGGCCGCCAGGACAGCGGCTGGATGTATTTCACGCGCGCGTCCATGGCCTCGAACACCCGCGGCGCGACGCCGACGATCTTGCAGGACTCCTCGTTGAGGCGAATCTCGCGACCGATGACCGCGGGGTCCTCGCCGTAGTCGCGCTGCCAGCACGACTGGGTGAGCACGATGATCTTGTCCGCGCCGGGTTTGTTCTGGTCCTTGCTGAAGAACGTGCCGAGGAGCGGCTGCACCCGCAGGATCCCGAAGATGTCCGCGGTCACCTTCACGCAGCCCGCGCGGGTCACGGCATCTTCCTGGCCCACCATGCCGTAGAAGAACTGCCAAAGCCCGACCGCCTCGTACGAGGCCGCATGCTGCGAGTAGTCGAGGTAGAACGGCACGTTGGCCGGCATATGGTTCAAACCCGCCTTGGCCGCCGAGGTGTAGAGCTCCACGATCGCCCGCGGCTGGTCGAAAGGCAGCGGCTTCAACATCAGCGAATAGACCGTGGAGAAAATGGCCGTGGTGGCGCCGATGCAGAGCGCCAGCGTCAGCAAGGTCGTGGCGGCGATCCCCTTTCCTTTCCACAGGAGCCGGAACGCAAAAGCGACGTCATGCCACATGGCGCCAGCCAACCGCAGCCGCCCCGCCGTGACAACTTCGATTCACCGGGAATCCGGCTGGAACCCAAACCGGCAGCGGCTGTATATTCTCCCCATGGAGCCCGGTGACATCGTCAGCCAAATCTGCGACGACGCGGATACGTTTCTCGCGGGCGTCACCCGCCCGGCCGAGGCCCGGGCGGGCATCGAGGAATGGCTGACGATCCACCACGCCCGTCTCGCGCCGGCGGACCGCAAGGCCACCGTGGACCGGGCGATGCGCATCCTGGAAAGCGAAGGATTCTTCCAGCGCGACGCCGGCAGCGAGGCCTAGCCCCCGGGTCACGGCATCAGCCGCTCGATTCTCCAGGTGCCACCCGCTTGGCGGGAGTAGCGAAAACGATCGTGGAGCCGGTTCGGCCGGCCCTGCCAGAACTCGAATGTCGACGGTTCAACCCGAAAGCCGCCCCAAAAGTCCGGCAGCGGCACCTCCCCGGCGAGGAACTTGCGCTTCATTTCCGCGAACTTGGTTTCGAGCAGCGACCGCGTCGTGATCACCTCGCTCTGCCGCGAGGCCCAGGCGCCGATCTGGCTGTCACGCGGCCGGCTGAGGAAGTACTTGAGGGATTCGGCGGTGGAGACCTTGGCGGCGCGCCCGGTCACGGTGACCTGCCGCTCCAACGGGAGCCACGCGAACATCAGCGCCACCGCCGGGTTGGCGCCGATTTCCCGAGCCTTCCGACTCTCGAAATTGGTGTAGAACACCAGGCCGCGCTCATCGAAACCCTTCAACAGAACGGTGCGAACCGAGGGCTGGCCGTCAGCCCCCACAGTCGCCAACGCCATGGCGTTCGGCTCGAGCAGCTCCGTCTCGATCGCCTCGCGCATCCAGAGGTCGAACTGGGCGAATGGATCCGGCCGCAGGTCGGGCGCGTCGAGCGACCGGCTGGCGTAGTTGCGGCGCATATCCTCGAGATTCACGCCCGGAAGGTGCGGGGAATTCGCGCCGACGGCAAGCACCGCCACGCCGGCCGGCCGCGGACCCCGGGTCGGTGCCTTGACGCGCCGGCCTGATGTGCTTGCGTGGATCCATGTCCGAACAGTCGCCCGCTCCAGCCCCGGCCTGCGTGGTGCTGGCTTTCAACGACAGCAACCTGCTCGCAGTCCGGCGGCAGGGGGCCGGCCTGGCGCTGGCCATTGTCGGCGACGACGAGCCGGCGGTCCGCGCGCAACTGGAACGGCTTTTCGCCCGGCATACGCCGCCGACCGAATTCTATTCCTGCAACGCCGGCGATCGTTCGTACCGGGTGTTTCTCGCGCAGGTGCAGGGCGAGCCGGCCGGGCCGGACATGGCATTCCTTTCACTCGATCAGCTGCAAGGCGCGCCGGCCGCCTTGGAGCCGCCACTCGCCGCCGTGCTCGCCGGCCTCGAGCCCCACCTCATCAAGGTGCCCTACCTGCATCTCGGCGAGAACGACTACATCTACAAGTTCCGCGTCGAACGCGACCGCAACCGCAACATCTACCAGCAGGACGAGGAAGCCCGCGTCCTGTATCAGAGCCGACTGTGCGAGGCCATCAAGGCCCTCGGCCGGACCAACGAGCGCTCGGCCACGCGGCCCGCCGTCCTGGATTTCGGCGCCGTCTGCTACGTGATCCCCAGCCATTTCGGCTTCTGCCTCGGCGTGAAGAACGCGATCGAGCGCGCCTACGAGACGCTCGCCGAAAATCCCGGTCGGCGCGTGTTCATGCTCAGCGAGCTCATCCACAATCCGTTCGTCAACGATGACCTCCTGCGCCGAGGGCTGCGCTTCCTGCAGACGGACAAGGGCCGCCCTTTTGACACGAGCGGCGGCGTCGCCACCGCCGGTGCGACAGCCCCGCTGCTCTGGGACACCCTCACCAGCGAGGACATCGTGATCATCCCAGCCTTCGGCGCAACCGACGAGGACAAGAAGAAGCTGGTCCGCAAGGGCATTCGCGTGGCGCAATTCGACGCCACCTGCATGCTGGTGGAAAAGGTGTGGAAGGCCGCCCGCGCGTTCGGCCGCGAGGGCTATACGGTGGTGATCCACGGCAAGAGCGAACACGAGGAGACCAAGGCGACCTTTTCCAACACCCGGCGCTTCGCCCCCTCCATCATCATCCGCAACCCGGAGGAGGCGCACCTGCTCGGAGATTATATTGCCCGGCCCACGGAAGAGAAGCGCGCGGCCCTGCGCCAGCGCTTCGCGCACGTCGTCACCCCGGGTTTCGACCCGGCGCACCACCTCGACCGCCTCGCCGTGGTGAACCAGACGACGCTCCTGATGAACGAAACGGCGTCGATTATCGACTATTTCAAGGGCCTGTTCGTCGGCAAGTACGGCCCCGTCGAGGGGCCGGACCATGTCGGCGGCGGCGGCCGCAAGGACACCCTCTGCTATGCCACGCAGGTGAACCAGGATGCGCTCCAGCGCGCCTTGGCGGAGCCGCTGGACGCGGCGTTCATCATCGGCGGCAAGAACAGCTCGAACACCTACCAGCTCTACCGCCTGTGCAAGTCAAAGCTGGGCGACCGCGCGTTCTTCATCCAATCGGAAGCCAACATCCGCTCGCGCGATGAGATCGAGCATTATGTCTTCCCCGCCGCCGGCGGCAGCGAGGGCGGCCACACGGAGGTTCATGCGCTTTGGCCCGGCGACGACTCGCCGAAACGCGTGCTGATCACCGGCGGCGCGTCCTGTCCCGACGGACTCGTCCAGCAGGTCGTGTCGCGCATCAACAGCTTCTTCCCGCCGCAGCGCCTGCGCGCGATCGATGACGTGCTGGCCGATCTGCCGGCCGCCTGAGCGGCGTCAAAACTTGATCGAAACGCCGCCGCGCAGGCCGACGGTCGTGCCCAGATCGATCCGGGCGGACCGCAGACCGAGCTTCTGGTCGTAATCGCCCAGGCGCTGGGCCACCACGCCGGCGTAGAGCGCCGTCGTTTCGTTGGCGGCCAGGTCGAGGCTGAGGTCGGCGTAATACCCGCCGACAAACTTCGTGGCGAAGCTGCTCTCGGGATTCGCCGTCGAGATCGACGTCGTCATGTTCGGGAGGTCGAGCGTTTCGACCGCCGTGTACAGCGTGCCCGCATAGGCGCCGGCCACGCCCACGCTGCCGCTGAGGCCAAGATGTTCCGAAAGTTGGGCGCGAAATGCCGGCCCGAGACGCACGAGAAAATAGGCGCCCCGGACCTGGTATTTGCCGTGCACCGTCGCGGCGCCGGTCGCGGTCGTCTCCGTGTGATCGCTCGGCTGCTGGCTGATCGGCACGGTGTCCTCGAACAGGCCGGTCGGGTTCGACGGGGCGACGTAGTTGGCGCCGTCCGGCACGGCCGGCGCCGCCTGCCCGTTCAGCGAGTAGAAATCGGTGCGCGTGACGAGCGACGCATTCACGTCGCTGTAGATCTTGTTGTTGATGTCGGTCAGCGAAACGCCCGAGAGCAGGCTCCACTGGATCCGCCCGCTGGCCTTCCCCAGGATGCGGCTGAATTCCAGCTCGACGCCGCCGACCATCCCCTGCTTCCGATCGAGCGACGCCCCGTCGCTGACCGTGCTGTAGCTGTTCATCGCGATGTAGCCGGGACGCACCGTGGCCTGTTCCGGCGTGTTGTAGGACCAGTTGCGCGTCAGGCCCGGCGTGTAGGCCACGTAATCCGCGCCGTTGATCGTGTTGGTGATCGTGCCCACGACATTCCCGTTGGCATCATAGACGTTCGACGTCTGCGTCGCGGTCGTGTGGTAGCGGCCGCCGGGCGTGGAGGTCTGGATGCCGTCGGCATCCGTCTCGCTGGAGCGCGGGCCATCGACCTGGACGTAGCCGTTGTCGTACTGCCGGGCGACGACCGCATCGGTCAGTTCCGCCTGGGTGGTGGCAAAAGGCACGACGCCGAGGTTGCCAAAATGCACGTTCGCGCCGGATTTCAGGATCCGCAGCCCCACCGTGACGTTGTTGCGCGGGATGTAGATTTCCGAGGCCGCGCGGGCCAGGGCTTCGAGCCGCAATTCCTCGCTGGAGCTGATCTCCTGGGCGGCGAGCCACGCGGGGGCGATGAGGAGCAGGAGGCGCGCGACCGAGCGGGGCGAAAAAAGGGACATCGTGCGCAACGGCATAGGGAGGGGGTCAGGCATTGGAAAGGCGAAACTTAAACAAGTTCCGTCACGCCTTTTCCATCGGTTCTTTCGGCTCCGCCGACGCCAGGCCCGCCTTCACCATGGCCTTCTTCAAGTCCTCGGCCTTTTGCTCGAGTTCGGTCTCCTTTTCCTGCTGCGATTGCATCTTCTCGAACAACGCGGCTTCGCTTTGCTCGAGAAATTCCTCGCGCTCCTTGAGCGCGGCGCGCTGCTCCTTGATGGAGGCTTCCTGCCGTTCCAGCTCCTCCTTGAGCTTGCCCAAGGCGGCCAGCTCCTCGGGGTTCACCGCCGTGTTTCCTTCGGCCGGCGGCTGCTTGCGCATGGCATCGATCACCTTTTCGCGCGCCTGCAGCAGGGCCTCGGTCTCGGCCAGTGCCCGGTCGCGCTCGGCGAGCTTGTTCTCCATGTCAGCCAGCGCCATCTCCCGCTCGCCGACCTTGGCCTCGAGCGCCCGCAGGGCCTTCTCGAGTTCCTCGACTTGGGTGCCACTGAGCCCGGGTTTCCCGCCCCAGGGCGGACGGGATTGCGAAATGATGGCACCGATGGATCGGCGGGCTTCCGCCGTCGCCTGGGTGGCCTCCTGGGCCCGTTGCAGCGGGCTGGGGCGCCGCGGCAGGACGAGCGGCTTCAGGCCGCTCGGGCGCGCCGGGACCTTGGCCCCGGTGGGCGGCGGAAAGGCCGCGACGGGGCTGGCCGGCCGGGCGGGCGGCGGCGGGAATGCGGGCGACGGGGGACGAGGCGCCCCGGGAAACGATGGCGGAGGGTTGTCCACTGGGAAACTCTAGCAGCGTCAGCCCTTGCCGAAAAGCCGGGAAAACAATCCGCGTTTCTTGTCGTCCGTTGCGACGGCCGCGACCTTGATCTTCCCTTGCAGCGCCGTCGACGCCAGGCGCACCGCAATCGCCTCGCGCGCCGGGTCGTTCAGGACGACAAAATAGCGTTCGAGCGAGCCGCCTTCGGAGAGCAGTTTCAAAAGGTCGGCCTGCTGGTCCTTGAACCAGTCAAGGGCGGCTTGCGCCGTGGGACGCAGCCCCGCCTCGAGCTTTTCCGCCTGGTCCTTGGTGATGGTCCGCGCCGCCGCGGCGTCGGGGGTGCTGAGCTT
Source organism: Lacunisphaera sp. (assembly GCA_035496355.1). Lineage (GTDB taxonomy): Bacteria > Verrucomicrobiota > Verrucomicrobiia > Opitutales > Opitutaceae > Lacunisphaera. The sequence goes on from DATJES010000050.1 coordinate 75,422, forward strand.
GGCGCCGAGAAATTTCGCCAACGCCAGCTGGTCGGCGCGGGGCAAGCCCGCGGCCACCAGGCCGATGGCCTCGGCGAGGTGCAGGCCGGTGTGGCCCTTGCGATAGGGCAGGAACTGGCCGATGCCCTGTTCGTCGCCATGCGTGAGCGCGTTGAGGGCGCTGCGAAAATCGCCGCCCAGGACCACCTTGGTCGACATCTGCTGGCCGAGATTGGCGAATTCGCCGATCGTCTTCACGCCCTCGGAATCACAGACCGTCCGGGTGCCCTCGCTGAAATTCGCCAGCCGCAGCGGGAAACTGTCGGGGATGCCCAGGCGCGCGAGCGTCTTGAGGATCGGATTCTCCTTGGCGGCGGTCTCCTCGACCTGGGCCACCATGTCGCCGAATGGATCGTCGAATGCGAGGGTCTCCTTGAGGATCCCGATGAGGTGGTCGGCGCGTTCCGCCTTGCCGGCGATCTCCGGCATCATCAGGAGCTCGTCGTAATTGAAATCGATGTATTTGGACGGTTTCTCATCCTCGCCGGGCAGCGGCCATTCCTTGGTGTCGAGGTTCTGCGCCAGGCTCACCAACGAAGTGTCGGCCATGATGGAATGGCGGAATTTCTTCCGGATTTCGTCCCATTCGCTTGCACTGTATTTGGCCATGGTGAAATTTCTCCGCGACTATTACGGGGGTGAATTCTCGATGATCTCGTTCGCCAGCTTCATGTAGTCATTGGCGACCGTATCCTCCTCGTTGCCCTCCGTGCCAACCAGAAAAACGGGGAGGCCCAGCGTCACGGCGCGCCGCACGATCATGGCGTCGCGGATCTGGGTGGTGCAGATCTTCGCCTGCGGCGCGCAACCGCGCTTCTGGGTCTTGAATTGATTCAGGCGAAGCTGCATGCGCATCTTCGGCACCTCGATGTCGGTGTTCGTCTTGATCGAGTTGAACACGAGGCCGTAGACCTGCGCCGCCGGCCCCATCGAGGTCGTGCGGAAGCTGGCCGAGGTCTGCTGGAAACGGACGAGCTTCTCGATCAGGAGCGTGAAGCCAATCAAGCTCAGCGCGTCGGGATTCGAGGGCACGTAAATCTCATTGGCCACATACACGCCGTTCTGCGAGGCGCGCAGGATGTTCGGCGGACAGTCGAAGAGGATGAAATCGTAGTTCGACTCGATCTCCGCCAGCTGCTCCTGGAAAATGACGTACGACGGCCGCTTGGGGTCGGGTTTGTACTCCCCCTCGAGGTCGACAAGGTTGAAGGTCGTCGGCACCAGGTCGAGACCGGGCAGCAGCTTCTCCCCGTCCTTGCCCTCCACGACGTCCTTGATGACGATCTCCTTCAGGCGCGCGGTGCCGGGATCGAAAATGGAGTAGATCGAGCCCACGCCCGCGGCGTTGATCTTGTTCCAGCGCTCCAGCCGCATAAGCCAGATGCTGGCGTTGGATTGCGTGTCAAAATCAAGCAGCAATACGCGCATGCCGCGACGGGCGAGGCTGGCCGCCGTATTTACGATCAGCGAAGTCTTACCGACACCGCCCTTGTAGTTGAGGAAGGCTATCTTGCGAGCCATGTATCGTTATGCCGAATTTTTCATCACCATGCCAGTCGTCAGAGCCGGGGCGAGTTAAAAATCTTACGAAGTTTTTGAGCTTCCCGCGGTTCCCGCAGCCCGCCTAATGGCACCATGCAAGAACCCAGCCTTCAGGAGCGGTTCGCCCCGCAAAGCATATGTTTTGGCTGCGGTCCCGCCAATTCCAAGGGCCTGCGCATCCGCAGCTTCGTCCGGGGCGACGAGGTGGTCGCCACCTGGCGTCCTGAAAGCCATCATGAGGCCTTCCCCGGCATGCTCAACGGCGGCATCATCGGCTCGCTGCTCGATTGCCACAGCAACTGGACCGCCGCCTGGCACCTGATGAACGCCCGGCACGTCGACCAACCGGACTGCACCGTCACCGCGGACTATGCCATCAGGCTGCTCCGCCCCACCCCGACCGACGGTCCGGTGGAATTGGCCGCGCGCGTGGTCGAGGCCAAGGCCGACCGCGCGGTCGTGGAAGCCGTGCTCAGCGCCGGCGGCAAGGCCCGGGCCACCTGCCGGGGGACCTTTGTCGCCGTGCAACCGGGTCATCCCGCGTATCACCGCTGGTGATCGGCCAATTGTTGCCGAATCGTCACGTTCCACTCACCTGATCGTCACGCCGGGCTGGAAAACTCCGGCATGACTTGCAGCGCCCACATCCTGGCCGTCGACGATGAGCCGGCCCTGACCGAACTGATCGGATATCACCTCGGCCGCGCCGGCCATCACGTCACGGTGGCGGCCAACGGCTGGGAGGCGCTCGACTGCGTCAAGCGCCAGCGGCCCGACGTCATTCTGCTCGACCTGATGCTGCCGGACCTCGACGGGTTCGGGGTCTGCGAGATCCTCCGCCGGGACCCGCTCACCGCGACGATTCCGATCATCATTGTTTCGGCCTGGGCTTCGCACGATTCGCGCCACCTCGGCCTCGAACTCGGCGCGCTCGACTACATCACGAAGCCGTTCAGCCCACAGGAGCTGGTCGCGCGCGTGAATCGCCTCGTCCATCTTCGCGCGGGTTGAAGCCGCATGGCGGCCAGGCCGCCGTCGAGGCTTGCCGCGCCCAATCCGGCGTTGCCAACGCTGGTCGCCGCGACACAAGAACCCGGAGTGAAGGCCACCGATCTCGCCCTCAACCAGATCCTGGGCATCCGCGACGCGCCGGCGGGCTCGCCCCATTTGCTGGAGATGCCGGCCACGCCGGCTTTGTGCAACCACCTGGGCACGATCCACGCCGCCGCGCAGTTCGCGCTCGCCGAGGCCGCGAGCGCCGAATGCCTGCAACGGCAATTCCCCGACCTCGACGGCCGCGTCGTCGCCGTCGTGCGCGGGGTGGAGGTGAAATACCGCAAGGCCGCGCAGGGCGACCTGCTCGCCGTCGGCTCCGTTGAGCCCGCGACGATCGCCAGCCTGCGTGGGGAGCTGGCCGAACGCGGGCGCGCCTTTGCCGTGATCCTGGTTGATCTCAGGGATCGCGGGGGCACGCTGACCTTCCATGGCAAGTTCGAATGGTTCGTCACCCTGCCAGCCGCGGCGCCGTGAACGCCCGGCCGGGCGACTGAAATTGCCCGCCCTCTTCCTGGCGGCGATCGTCCCCGCACTGGGGGCGCCGCCCGAGTATTTTCGTGCCGCCCTCGCCAAATTCAGCGCCGAGGTCCCGCCGGGTTGGGCGTACACCCAGAAGACCGTCCGCGGCGAAGAGTCGACGCTGGAACGGTTCGACCCGGGCAAACCGCCGGCGGAGCGATGGGTGTTGGTGGCGCACAACGGAAAGCCGCCCCGGCCCGACGAGCTGGAGAAGTACGGCAAATTCAAGGCGGCCAGCGCGCCACCGCTCGCCCAAGCCGCCTTTCACCGGAATGACATCGAGCCGGGCAGCATCCAACTTGTTCGCGACGAACCGGAGCGCGGCGTCTTCAGCGTCACTTTTCGGCCGGAAGCCTCCGCGTCCGACAAGATGCTCGACCATCTTCGATTGGAATTGGTCGTCCACAAGCAGCCGGCCTGGGTCGAGGAATACACGCTCGAACTGCTGGCACCCTATTACCCTGTCCTCGGCGTGAAGATGAACGAACTGACGGTTCGCTTCCAGTTCAGCCCGCCGGGCCCCGATCGGCCCAGTCTTCCGGCCCTGAGCACATCGTGGTTCGCGGGCCGCATCTTTTTTGTCCCGACGTCCGAGGATCTGCGCGTCGCCTTCAGCGAATTCACCCGCAGCGAGGCCGGGCCGTGATCCGGCGCCGCCGGGCGGATCGCGTTTGACAATATTCCCCAATACTTTGCCCTAGGATGCCGTCGCACCTCTCCCCGTGAAAAGCCTTCCCTTTCGTTGGCAGCTGACGCTCTTCATCGTGCTGATTTGCGGCCTGACGCTGGCCCTGGCGTTCGCGGGTCTTTACCTCTACAACGTCCAGCAGTTCAACAACGAGGTTCAGCGCCGCCTCGACCGGACCAAGACCGTCCTGCTCGACAGCCTGACGCAGGAGCTAGCCCAGAACCCGAACGCCACCGATCTGCCGCTCAAGCTCCTCGAGGCCGACGCCCAGATTTCCGCGGCCGCCGTTTATTCGGCCGAAAACCAGCTGCTCGCGCGCTACATTCGGCCCGGGAGCAACGAGGTCGTACCGACCGTGCCCAGCGTCAGCTCCCGGTTGCTGACCAATGACCGGGCCGTCGTTTGGACCCAGATCCGCTCGCCCAAGGGTGCGTTCCTCGGCACGCTGTTTCTCAAGGCTGAGCTGAGCCAGGCCGACGTCGAGCAGTTCACCGACCTCCTCCGCGGTTCCGCCATCGTGTTCCTCGCTTCGTCGCTCCTGGCCTTCGTGGCCGCCTACCGGCTGCAGCGCCACATCACCCGGCCGATCATCGAGCTGGCCGCGGTTTCCGCCAGCGTGCAGAACTCGCGCGATTATGGCGTCCGCGTGTCCTCCTCCGCCAGCGGCGAGATCGGCGTGCTCATCGACTCGTTCAACGCGATGCTCGACACCATCCAGACGAACACGACGGCCCTGGACCTGGCCCGCATCGCCGCCGAGGACGCCAAGGAAAAGATTCACCAGGCGAACGACCAGCTGGAGGAGGCCAACCGCACGCTCGAGGCCCGCGTCGAGGAGCGGACCCGCCTCCTCGTCAAGGCCAGCCGCGATGCCGAGGAGGCCAGCAAGGCCAAGAGCAGCTTCCTGGCGAAGATGAGCCACGAGCTGCGCACCCCCCTCAACGCGATCATCGGCTACAGCGAGATCATGAAGGAGGACGCCGAGGACGATGGCGACGCGCGCCGGGCGGCCGACCTCGACAAGGTGCTCAACGCCGCCCGCCACCTGCTCGGCCTCATCAACGACGTGCTCGACATCTCGAAGATCGAGGCCGGCAAGATGGAGCTCTACCTGGAGAATTTCGAGCTGCCGAAGATCCTCAACGATGTGGTCGCCACCGCCTCACCGCTCGTGGCGAAGCGGGGCAACACCCTGAAGATCGAGTGCCCGCCCGACATCGGGACCATGCACGCCGACGCCACCAAGCTGCGCCAGATGCTCCTCAACCTGATGAGCAATGCCAGCAAGTTCACCGAGAACGGCACCATCACCCTCCGCGCCACGCGCCGGCCGGCGGCCAACACCGACATGATCGAGGTGGCCGTCATCGACACCGGCATCGGCATGAACGAGGAGCAGCTCGGCCGCCTGTTCAAGGCGTTCAGCCAGGCCGACGCGTCGACCGCGAGCAAGTACGGCGGCACCGGCCTCGGCCTGGCGATCTCGAAGCAGTTTGCCCAGATGATGAAAGGCGACATCACGGTCGCCAGCACCCCGAACGTTGGGTCGACCTTCACCATCCGGCTGCCGGCGGACGTCGAGGTCAAGCAGCCCTCGGTCGTCGGCACGTCCGAGCAGCGCCTCACCAAGTCGCCGTTCCCGACCGAAGGCAGCAAGCCGCGCGTCCTCATCATCGACGACGACGAAAATGTCCTGACGCTGCTCGCTAAGCTGCTGCAAAAGAGCGGCTATCTCACGACCGTCGCCGAAACCGGCGAGAAAGGGCTCAAATGCGCCCTCGAGGAGAAGCCCGACATCGTGATCCTCGACGTGATGCTGCCCGGCATCGACGGCTGGACCGTCCTGACCAAGTTGCAGGGACATCGCGAGACCGCCGAGATCCCGGTCATCGTTCTCACGGCCGGCCACGAGGTCGACATGGCCCTCTCCCTTGGCGCCGGCAGCGTGCTGCGCAAACCCGTCGACGCCTCGCGCCTGACCGCGGAGATCGCGATGCAGCTCAACCCGACCGCCAGCGGCTACGTGCTCATCATTGAGGACGACCACGACGCCCGAGACATCGTCATCCGCATGCTGGAGCGCGAAAACTTCAAGTTCCGCGCCGCCACCAACGGCAACGCCGCGCTGCGCATCCTCAAGAAGAGCCGGCCGGGAATCATCCTGCTCGACTTGAAGATGCCCGGCATGAATGGCTTCGAGTTCCTCGAGATCCTCGGCCAGCACCCGGAATGGGGCCAGATTCCCATCGTGGTGGTCAGCTCGATGGACATCACCGTCGAAATGCGCGACTACCTGAAGACCCGGGTCGTAGCCATCCTCCAAAAGAGCAAGTTCACCCGCGACGACTTGACGACCTTGATCCGGCCCGCCCTGCAAACCTGAACGCTTGCGGCGCGCCGGAAATCTCCCTATCTGTCCTACCAACTTCCCCCCATGCCAAGAATCCTGCTGGTCGAAGACAACGAAATGAACCGCGACATGCTCTCCCGTCGCCTCGAGAAGCGTGGCTACACGCTGAGCATCGCGGTGGACGGGGGGGTCGGCGTCGCGCTCGCCCGGAGCGAAAAGCCCGACCTCATCCTCATGGACATGAGCCTGCCGGTCATCGACGGCTGGGAGGCCACCAAGCAGCTGAAGGCCGACCCGGACACGAAGCAGATTCCCATCATCGCCCTCACCGCACATGCGATGGATAGTGACCGCCAGAAAGCCATCGACGCCGGCTGCGACGATTTCGACACCAAGCCGGTCGAGCTCACCCGCCTGCTCGGCAAGATCGAGGAACTCCTGAAGAAATTCCCGCCCAAGGCATGAGCGATCCCGGCTCCAAACCCGCGGGCGAATCCGTAACCTCACCCGGTTCGCTGGCGCCCCTCCTGCGCGCGCTGCGTTCGCGCGACATGGAGGCCTTGTCCAAGCTGCGCCACTCGCTGCGCACGCCCCTGAACCAGATCATCGGCTACAGCGAGATGCTGATGGAATCGGCCGAGGAGAACAACATCGGGGCGATCCTGGTCGACCTGAAACGCATCCATACCTCCGGCGGCCAGCTTCTCGCTCTCATCAACGACGCCCTGGCCCCGTGGAAGATCGAGACCGGGAAGATCGACTTTGCCGGCCTCCGCCGCGACATGCGCACGCCGCTTAACGCGGTCATCGGTTACGCCGAACTGTGCCTGGACGAAGCCACCGCCGGCAAGCACGAGGAGCTCGTCAAGGACCTCGAGAAGATTCTCAAGGCGGGCAAGAACCTCTTCGCCCTCTTCGAAAGCGCCTCGTATCCGGACCAGGTCGACATCGGGAGCCCGTCCGCCGACCTCGGCATCGCCGGCGATGCCACCCTCGGCGCCGTCACCCCGCCCGCCATCCCCGTGACGACGCCGGAGGACTTCGGCGTCTCCAGCTCCCCGCTGCCCCCTGCGAAGATCCTGGCCGTCGACGACGACGACATGAACCGCGACATGCTCGCCCGCCGGCTGAAAAAGCTAAGTTACGATGTCGCCGAAGCCACGACCGGCCGCACGGCGCTCTCGATGCTGAAGGACGGGAATTTCGACCTCGTCCTCCTCGACATCCTCATGCCCGACCTCGACGGGTTCCAGACGCTGGAATTCATGAAGGCCGATCCGCGGCTCAAGCACATCCCGGTCATCATGCTCACGGCGCTCGACGACGTCGAGAGCACCGTCCGCTGCATTGAGGCAGGCGCCGAGGATTACGTCCCGAAGCCCTTCAACCCGACGGTCCTGCGCGCCCGCATCACGGCCTCGCTCGACAAGAAGCGCCTGCGCGACCAGGAGCAGGCCTACCTCGCCCAGCTCCAGATCGAGCGCACCAAATCCGAGCGCCTGCTGCTCAATGTCCTGCCGAAGGCCATCGCCGAGCGCCTGAAGGCCGGCCAGCGCACCATCGTCGACAGCTTCATCGACGCCACCGTCCTTTTCGCCGACATCGTCGGCTTCACCCGCATCGCGTCCAAGCAGTCGCCGCACCGCACCGTGCAGCTGCTCAACGAGATCTTCTCGGGCTTCGACCGGATCGCCGAGCAGCTCGAGCTCGAGAAGATCAAGACGATTGGCGACGCCTACATGCTCGTCAGCGGCGTGCCGGTGATGCGCAACGACCATGCCGAGGCCTGCGCCGCCGCCGCGTTCGAGATGCTCGAGGCCGTGCGGGTCTTCAACCGGCGCCACCAACTCGACTGGAACATCCGCATCGGCATGAACAGCGGACCCGTGGTCGCGGGCATCATCGGCACCAAGAAGTTCTCGTACGATCTCTGGGGCGACACCGTCAACATCGCGAGCCGCATGGAGTCCCAGGGCCAGCCGGGCCGGATTCAGGTGTCCGAGATCACCATGAAACTGCTGGGCGACAAGTTTGAGTACGAACCGACGGGCCAGATCGACTTGAAGAGTTCGACCCGGATGGCGGCCTACCTGCTTCGTCGCAAAGGCGAACGGAAGCAGCCGTAGGCGCTGCGCCGGCGGGCCGCCAGTCTTTCGCCCGGCCGGAACGGCACGGTGCGGTTGGCGGGAGGGGCGCCGTCCGCCGGCCCGCTCGCGCGTCCCTTGCGGCCGGGCAGCTTTTGTCTCCCGCCAAGCCGAGGTCGCAACCCAGCTCGCCCGTCACGCCCTCGCGCCGGCTACTCCTTTGCCACCCACTTGAAAACCAGCGTCGTAAGACCGGGCAGCGTCAGGCTGAGCGAGTGCTCGTAGCCGTCGGCCAGCGCCGTCGACGATTGCTTCCCGCCGTGGTTGCCGAACCCGGTGCCGCCATAATACGACGAATTGGTGTTCAGCACTTCCTTCCAGTACCCGGCGTGCGGGACGCCGACATGGTAGCGGGTGCGCGTCAAGGGCGTGAAGTTGCTGACGACGAGGTACGCGGCCCGGTTGCCTTCGTCCATCCGGAGAAAACTGATGACGCTGTGGTCGCCGTCGGTGCAGTTCACCCAGCGGAAGCTGCCCGGCCGAAAATCGTTCGCGCTGAGCAGCGGCTCGCCCACGTAGAGGCGGTTCAAGTCCCGCACGAGGTGCCGGAGTCCCTCGTGCTCCGGGTACTGGAGGAGGTGCCACTCGAGGCTGTCGTCGTGGTTCCACTCGCTGCGCTGGCCGAACTCGCTGCCCATGAAGAGCAGTTTCTTGCCGGGGTACAGCCAGATGTAGCCATAAAGGGCCCGCAGGTTAGCGGCCTTGTCCGCGGTGCTGCCCGCCCCCATCTTCGTCAGCATCGAGCCCTTCAGGTGCACGACCTCATCGTGGGAGTAGACGGAGATGAAGTTCTCCGAGTACTGGTAGATCATCCCGAAGGTCAGTTTGTCGTGCGACCACTTGCGGTGGACGGGATCCTTTTGGAAATACGCGAGCGTGTCGTGCATCATGCCCATGTTCCACTTGTAGTCGAAGCCCAGCCCGCCGTCGCGCGTGGGACGGCTGACCATGGCAAAGGCGGTCGACTCCTCCGCGATCATGACGGCGCCCGGATAATAGTGGTGCACGAGGTCGTTGACCTGCCGCAGGAAGTTGATCGCGTCGATGTTCTCGCGGCCGCCGTACTGGTTCGGGATCCACTCACCCGCCTTGCGCGAATAATCGAGGTACAGCATCGAGGCCACCGCATCCACCCGGAGGCCGTCAATGTGGTAGCGCTCGAGCCACGACAGCGCGCTGCCGACCAGGAAGCATCGCACCTCGTGCCGGCCATAGTTGAAGATCAGCGTGCCCCAGTCCATGTGCGCCCCCAGGCGCGGGTCGGCATGCTCGTACAGATGGGAACCGTCGAATTGCGCCAGCGCAAAGGCATCCCGCGGGAAGTGCGCCGGCACCCAGTCGACAATGATGCCGATGCCGCGCTGGTGCAGGTGGTCGACGAAGAACTGGAAGTCCTCCGGCGTGCCCCACCGGTGCGAAGGGGCGAAATACCCGGTGACCTGGTAGCCCCAGGACCCGGTGAAGGGAAACTCGCTCACGGGCAGGACCTCGACGTGCGTGAAGCCCATCTCGACGACGTAATCGGCCAGCAGCGGCGCCAGCTCCCGGTACGTGTACGGCCGGTTGGCCTCGGCGGCGTTGCGCCGCCAGGAGCCGAGGTGCACCTCGTAGATCGACATCGGTCGGTCCGGTTGCCCCGCCTGCCCCCGCCGTTTCTCCAACCATGCGCCGTCGCCCCACTGGTAGCGATTCACGTCGCACACGATCGCGGCATTGTTCGGCGGCGATTCGAAAAAAGTCCCGTACGGATCGGTCTTCATCCGCATGTGGCCCTGGTGGTCCCAGATCGCGAACTTGTACAGCTCCCCTTCCTGCGCCCCCGGCACGAACAATTCCCAGACGCCGGATGCGCCCAGCGGCCGCATGGGATGATAGCGCGGATCCCAGTTGTTGAAGTTCGCCACCACCGACACGCGCGACGCTGCCGGCGCCCAGACCGCGAACGCCACCCCGGGCACATCGCCCATCATGCGAGGATGCGCGCCCAGCTTCTCGTAGACGCGGTGCTCGTTGCCTTCGTTGAAAAGGTAAAGGTCCTGGGGCGACAGTGACGGCAGGAACGAATAGGCGTTGTAGACCTGGTGAATGTCGCCCCACGAGGTCTCATAGCGCAGTTGGTAGCGAAAGACCTTCTTCCCGGGGATGAAGGTCTCGAAGAATCCCTCGGGCGCCAGCCGGGTCATGGGATGCGCCGGCATGCCCGTCGCATCGAGCTCCACGACCTCGCACCGCACCGCGGCCCGGATGAACGCCCGCACCACCACGCCGTTGCGCCGTCCCAGCTTCATCGGGTGCATGCCGAGCCACCCGTGCGGGTTGGCTTGATGGTTGCCGAGGAAGGCGTTCAGCTCGTTCTGCGGAATGATCACGGGATGGTCTTCACCTTACTGTGCCGGGGCCACCCGTCGCGTCTAGCCGAAATCCGTCCGCCCGGCGGCGCTGCGCCGCGGCGGGCGCGAACCAAGCGTCGCCGCGGCTGTCCATCGAGGCTTCCCTCGCGCCATCGATTCCCGCTGGGAATTCTCGTTGCACCCTCCCCTCTCGCCCGCCACTTCAGTGCCATGACCTTCTCCCGACTGCGCCGGCGCCTTGCGTTCTGCTCGGCCGCGGTCGTCCTGGCCGGAACTCCGGGCGCGCGCGCCGACGAGGCGCCGATCATCACGGGAAAGACGGTCACGTCCGACCTCGCGACCGGCGAATCGGTCCTCACCGGCGACGCACGCATCGTGCACGGCGACACCATCCTCACCGCCGACGAGATCCGTTACAACACCACCACGGGCGAGGCGGTGGCAACCGGGCATTTCAACCTGACCACGGGGAAGCGCCGGCTGGTCGCCGATCGCGGCACCTACAACCTCGCGACCGGGCACATTCATGTCGTCAATCTCCGCCTCGGGCAGTTCCCGGTCTATCTTTCGGGCGAAACGGTCAATGGCACGCTCGACGAACTCGTGTTCACGAACGCCACGGTCTTCTTTCGCGAGAACGCCGGCTACACGCCCTCCCTCCACGCCCGCCACCTGACCTACGCCCGCGGCCGGATTGTCCGTGCCGACGGCCTCAGCCTCGGGCTGCTCGGCGGACACTTCCTGCCGATTCCGCATTTCGAGCAGGCCCTCGACACGCCCTTCGTTTCCTATGTCAGCGCCAGCGCCGGCTACCGCGGCAACCTTGGCGCCTTCGGCCTCGCCGGGCTGCACCTGCCTGTCGCCCCCGGCCTGAAGCTGGGCGCCGACGGCGGCTTCTACACGTCGCGCGGCCTCATGCTCGGGCCCTCGGGCCGCTACCACGACGCGAGCGGCGACAGTTCGATCGATGGCTGGTTCAAGTCGGGCTACATCTATGATTACGGGAGCCGGGGCCATGACATCCTCGGCCGGACCATCCCGCACGGGCGCTCGTATTTCGAGTGGGAGCATCGGCAGAACGTCGGTGAACATTTCACGCTCAACGGCCAGTTCAACTACTGGAGCGACTCGGAGATCCTGCGGGACTTCGCGAACAGGACGTTTCGCAACATCCAGCAGCCCGACTCGTTCCTCGAGGCCGCCTACACGGGCGAGAACTACGTGCTCAGCGCCTTCGCCCGGTTTCACCCCAACCAGTACCATCGGGTCCAGGAACGGCTGCCGGAGGTGCGCTTCGACCAATTGCCGACCGCGCTGCCCCTCGGGCTGACCGAGCGCTTCTTCGCGAGCGCCGCCGAGCTTCAGGCCGACGCGTTTGGCCCGACGCCCGACCTGCGCACGAACCGGCTCGATGCCTATTATGGCCTCGCGCGCACGCTGGCCCTGACGCCGTGGCTCGCGCTCACGCCGGTCGCCGGCGGACGCGTGACCCATTACACCGACGCCCGCAACGGCCGGTCCACGTACACCCGCACGCTGGGCGAGGCCGGCTTCGACGCCCATCTCCTCGCGAGCGGGACCTTCGACTACAAGAATCCGCTCTGGGACATCGACGGGTTGCGCCACCTCGTGCAGCCGACGCTCTCTTATCGCTACGCTCCGGAAGCCGCCGCCGGGCGCGCCTACATTCCGCCGATCGACACCCGCGTCTTCTCCACCTACCTGCAGCCGCTCTCGATCGCCGATTCGCGCAATATCGACGACCTCACCGCACTGAACACGCTGCGCGTTTCCCTCAACAACACGTTGCAGACCCGCGATCCGAAGTATGGGTCGCGCGATCTCGCCACGCTCAACTTCGCCGCCGACTATCGCTTCGATCATGCCACCGCGCCCCAGGCGCTTTCCGACCTCTACACCGAGTTCGCCCTCCAGCCCGCCCCGTGGCTGCGTTGGGAGGTGTTCCATCGCTTTGATCCGCACCACAGCCGGCAGCAGGAGCTCAATACCGGTCTCACCCTCGCCGACCAGGAATGGTGGTCCGCCCGGTTGGCGACCCATTACCTGCGGGGCAACTACGAGGAGTACTACCTCGAATACCGCCAGCGCCTCGACGAGGTCTGGGACGTGGCCGGCCAGTGGCGCTACGACGCGCGGAACCGACGATTCGACGAACAAAGCTACGGCCTCTGGCAGCGCATTGGGCAGACGTGGGCCGTGAAATATGAGGTGTCGTGGTTCTCCGGCCCTCGACGCGAAAGCTCCTTCGCCCTGAATCTCGAGGTCGAGCTGCTGAAATTCTGAGACAAAAGCTGAAAGCTGCGACCTGAATGCTTGGAAATCGGGAACAACGCTCCCTGGTGCGCCATTTCAGGTTTTGGGCCCGAGTCTTCAGGCTTCCTCGATGAACCCGAGCATCGCCGCCAACCAGCAACGACTCTTCCTGGAGTTCGCGGCGGCGTTGCGCCCGCACGTGCCGCGCGACAGCTCGCTCCCGCGGCGCATCAAGGAGATGTTTGCCCGCAATCGCGCCATCGGCTCGCGCGATCGCAAGCTCTACCGCGAACTCGTCTACACCTGGCTCCGCTACCGGCCCTGGATTGACCCGCTCTTCGATCGGAATCCTGCCCTCGCGGCCCGCCTCACCGCCTGGCTGGCCCCCGAGTTGAAGCCCACGTCGGCGTATCGCGCCGCGCTGTGCGCCGACTGGCCCGGGGCCCCGGCCACCCTCCGGGCCAAGGCAGATCTCCTCGGCGCCCTGCTGCCCGGGCAAAGCTTTGACCCCGCGTCGCTGCTTCCCGGATGGTTTCGAGAACACTGTCCCGCCGCCTTCACCGCCCCCCACCTCGACGCCCTGAACCGCCGCGCCAACATCTGGGTTCGGCTGCAATGCAACGACCACGAGCTCGTGCTGGGTGAATTCCGCGCCCGCGGCTGGGACCAGTTCATCCCGGACGATTGTCCCGAGGCCGTGTGCCTGCCGCCGAATGCCGAGGTCGCCGGCACCGACGCCTATCGCCGGGGATTCTTGGAGATCCAGGACCTTGGGTCGCAACTCGTGCTCGCCTATGCCCCGATCGTCGCCGGCAGCCGCTGGCTCGACGCCTGCGCCGGCGCCGGGGGCAAGACCCTGCAGCTCGCCCGGCTCGTCGGCGCCGCCGGACAGGTCGACGCCGCTGACATTCGCGTCGACATCCTGGACGAGTTGCGGGACCGGGCCCAACGCGCCCGCCTGGCGAATGTCCGCATCACGAACAATCCAGCAGGCGAATATGATGGCGTCCTCGTCGACGCTCCCTGCTCGGGCTCCGGCACCTGGCGACGCCAGCCGCATCTCAAATGGTACCTGACGCCGGAGTCGGTCGAAGCCTTTGCGCAAACCCAGTTGGAGATATTGTCCGCCCAGGCGGCCCGCGTGAAGGCGGGCGGGCTCCTGGTCTACGCCACCTGCTCCCTCAGTCGCCGCGAGAACCACGATGTCGTCCAGTCGTTCCGGCAAGCGCACCAGGATTTCGCCGTGGTAGATCCGGAGAAAACGTACGGCGGTATTTTCGACGGGCATGGCACCACGTTGCTGCCGGGCACGCGTGACACAGATGGCTTCTACGTGGCGGTGCTGCGCCGGGCGCCAGTGCCGGACGGAAGGCGGAGCGGTTCCGGCATTTGACCTCCGCGCATCGTTCGTGAACACTCCGGTCGAGTCAGCGAAAAGCCCCGGCCATGATCCTCGTCACCGCCAATCCCGCCCGCCAGCTGGTGCAAGTGCGCATGTTCGGACGCGTCGAGCCGGCGCAAGTGGCCCAGGGCCGTGCGGAATTGACGACGCTGCTCGCCGGCGTCGCCGACGGTTTCCAGCTGCTGGTCGACCTGAGCGAACTCGAGTCCATGGACATCGCCTGCGCCGCAGAGATGGGCCGCATCATGGAGCTGTGCAGCCAGCATCGGGTGAGTTTGGTCGTTCGGATCATGCCGGATCCGGCAAAGGACATCGGGATGAACATACTGTCGGCGTTTCACTACCATCATCGCCCGCGCATCATCACGTGCCGGACCCTGCTGGAGGCGGGACAAGCCCTCAAGCTCGACCAGACCGATCTTGGTCCTGGTCGCTCGGCCGCAACGGAAGCGTCCGGGCAAACTTGACTTCATCCGGGGTTTGACCCCGCGGTCGCCTCTCGTACCTTGGCGCGAGCTCACCCATGCCCGCTTATACCCTGAAAGTGAATGGGCAGATCCGCAAAGTGGAGGCGGCGGCCGATACCCCGCTCTTGTGGGTCCTGCGCGATCATCTCGAACTGGTCGGCACCAAGTATGGCTGCGGCATCGGGCAGTGCGGCGCGTGCACCGTCCACCTGAATGGCGTGCCGATGCGCTCCTGCCAGCTCATGGTTTCAACAGTAGTGGGTGGCGAGATCACCACCATCGAGGGACTCGATCCCTCCGGCCAGCACCCTCTGCAGCGCGCGTGGTGCGACCACGACGTGCCGCAATGCGGCTACTGCCAGGCCGGTCAAATCATGACCGCGGCCGCGTTCCTTAAGTCCAACCCGAATCCCAGCGACGACGAGATCTATGGCGCGATGGCGGGCAATCTCTGCCGCTGCGGGACCTACGCTCGCATCCATGCCGCCATCAAGCAGGCGGCCGGGACGCCAGCGACCGGAGGCGAAAAATGAAGGCCCCCGACCGCGTTGCTCCGTCGCAGCCCGATGGCGCGGACCAACTGTCCCGCCGCGATTTCATCCGCGTGTCGAGCCTGGCGGGCGGCGGATTCCTGCTCAGCCTGGCCCTGCCGGGCGAGGCCGGGGCGCAACCCGCCCAGGCGCTGGACGACTCGACGCGGGCCTTCACCCCGAGCCCATTCATCAAGATCACGCCCCAGGGCATCATCACGATCCTCGCCAAGAATCCCGAGACCGGCCAGGGCGTGAAGACGTCGCTGCCGATGATCGTGGCCGAGGAACTGGATGCCGATTTCTCCACGGTCGTGATCGAGCAGGCCGGATTGCGTGGCGACGTGGGCGCGCAATTCGCCGGCGGGAGCCGCTCGACCCCGGACAACTACCTGCGGTTGCGCCGCGCCGGGGCCACGGCCCGGGTCATGTTGATCGAGGCGGCGGCGCAGACGTGGAAGGTCCCGGCCGCCACGCTGATAACCGCCCACGGCCAGGTGATCAACCCGGCCACCGGCGACCGGCTCACCTATGGCCAACTCGCGAGCAAGGCCGCCACCCTGCCGCTGCCCGACGAGAACTCGGTCAAGCTCAAGAGCGAGGATGAGTTCAAGCTCATCGGTTCGCGCGTCGGCGGCGTCGACAATCCCAGGATCGTCACCGGCCAGCCCCTGTTCGGCATCGACCAGAAGCTTCCGGGCCTGGTGTACGCCGCCTACGAAAAATGCCCGGTCTTCGGCGGCAAGGTGATCAGCGCTAACCTCGACCGGATCAAGGGGCTGCCTGGCGTGCTCGATGCCTTTGCGCTCGAAGGCACCAGCAACATCAGCGGCCTCGTGCCCGGCGTGGCGATCGTCGCCCGCTCCACGTGGGCGGCCTTTGCGGCCAAGCGCCAGTTGCAGGTGGTGTGGGATGAAAGCGCCGGCGACGGCCAGGCGACCGAGTCCTATGCCGCCGAGGCAGCGGAACTCGCCCGCGCCGGCGGCGCCACCGTGCGCCATGATGGCGACGTCGACGCGGCCTTCGCCGCGGCGGCCAAGGTGGTCGAAGGCGCCTACTCTTACCCGTTTCTCAACCACGCGACCCTAGAACCGCAGGGCTGCACGGCTTGGGCGAAAGATGGTGGCATCGAGTTCTGGACCACGTCGCAGACGCCGGGCTCCGGGCAGGACCTCGTCTCCCGCACGCTGAACATCCCCAAGGAAAAGCTGAAGCTGAACCTCGTCCGCGCCGGCGGCGGCTTCGGGCGCCGCCTGGCCAACGATTACATGGTCGAGGCCGCCGCCATCGCCCTGCGGACCAACGGCGCCCCGGTGAAGCTGACCTGGACCCGCGAGGACGACATGCACCACGACTGTTACAGCCGGCCGGGCGGCTTTCATTTCCTGAAGGGTGCAGTTGATGCCCAGGGCCGGCTCTCCGCGTGGCACAATCATTTCGTGACTTTCGGCTATAAGAGCAACGAGAAGGTCGCCTCCAGCGCCGACCTGAGTCCGGACGAATTTCCGGCCCGGTTCCTCGCCAATTACCGGCTCGACCAGTCGATCATCCCCACGATCGTGCCGACCGGCCCGATGCGCGCGCCGCGCAGCAACGCCCTGGCGTTCGTCATGCAGAGTTTCATCGACGAGCTGGCCCACGCGGGCGGGCGCGACCCGGTGGAATTTCGGCTCGAATTGCTGGGCGAGGACCGTGTCGTCCCGCCCGGCGGTCCGCAGAGCGGCCCCGCGTATGATGCGACCCGCATGAAAAACGTCGTCCGCCTGGCGGCCGAGAAATCCGGTTGGGGCCGAAAGCTGCCCCAGGGCGAGGGCATGGGCGTGGCGTTTCACTTCAGCCATTCCGGCTACATCGCCATGGTGGCCGAAGTGGCGGTCGCACCGGATGGCACGCTGAAGGTCCGCCGTTTCACCGCCGCGGTCGATGTCGGCCCGATCATCAACCTCAGCGGCGCGGAGAACCAGGTCCAGGGATCGATCATCGACGGCATCAGCACCGCTTGGCTGCAGGAGTTGACCTTCGAGCGCGGCCGGGCCGTGCAAGGCAACTTCGACACCTATCCGCTCCTGCGCTCGACGGAAACGCCGGCCATGGCGGTACACTTCCTGCAGAGCCGGAACCCGCCGACCGGCCTCGGCGAACCGGCCTATCCGGTGGTTCCGCCGGCGCTGTGCAACGCCATCTTTGCCGCCACCGGCAAGCGCATCCGGCAGCTGCCGATCACCCGCAACGACCTGCGCTGGGCCTGACCGAGCGCGGTGGCTGCTCCCGCCGGGATGGCTCCGGCGGCGCGCATCAAGGCGCGCGCAGCGTCTTGAGCTTCCGCATGTCAATCACCAGGTCGTAGGCGCCGGCCGCCGGCTCATCGTAACCGGACGCAAAGCTGAAACTCACGCCCCTGGGCAGCTTGGGCCCGTAGCGGTCGCGCATCGCGGCCTTGAACATCTCCTTCGCCGCTTCGTCGGTGCCGGCAGTGATGGCGCCGAACTCGTCGGCGAACATGCGGTCGGTGGAGCGGTCGGCCGCACGGGCCAGCACGCAGTAAACCTTTGTGTCGGCTTTGAAGCTGGTACGGTTGACGCCATTTTGGACGATTTCCCACTCGTTGCCCTGGGGCTCGGCGATGAGTCCGAGCGAATTCTGGCGCGCCGTCCAAGCCGCCACGCCGACCAGCAAGGCGAGCGCACCGTAAAACACCGGCAGCTTGAGACGCCCGGTGATCCGCAGCGATCGCAGGGCAAAGATCACGAGCACGAGGACCAGCCCGGCGAGGGGGAACATGGTCCGATAGCCGGCGGTGCGCTCCGCCGACACCAGATTCACGCCGTAAGCGAGGAAGGGCGCCGCCAGCGCGCTGATCGCCCAGCGGCGACCAAGGGCCGCGTCGGTTTTCACCCCGACGCGCCACGCAAAACCAATGGCGGCCAAGACGAGGACAACAGCGCCCCAGAAGAGGCCCGCCCCCGCGTTGAAGTCATCCCGCAGCGCATAGAGCGCCAGCGCGTTGGGGAGCGGCTGCCAGAAAAACCAGCCGAGCTTCGCGAACAGGTCCGACTCGAACCGCAGGCGCCCGGATTCGATGAAGACGCCGTTGTTGAACATCATCCGGACCACCAGGTAACTGAAGCCAACGCCGACGGCCAGCGCCGCCAGGTGCATGGCGCACCATTTGAGGTCCGTCAGCGATTCGCGCCCGCTGCGCACCAACAGCACGGCGGCGATCGGCACGACCGCAAAGAACGCATTCCCCTGGGAGATGAACGCCGCCAGGCTGTAGATCAGGCAGCCGCCGAGCAACGCGACCATGCGCTTGAGGCCGCCCCGCTCCAGCTCGGTTTCGATGGCCGAGAACCCGGCGACCGACAGCAGCAACGCGAGGACGAGTGGCCAGCCCGAAGCCCAGCTGGCCATCACCTGGCCCGCCGGCAACAGCACGAGCCCCAGCCCGATCGCGGCTGCCTCGATCTCCGACCAGCCCGACTGGAAAAGCTGCCGCCAAAGGGCGATGCCGAGCAGGGTCAGCAGCGCCACGCCCAGGAACCGCAGCAACGGCAGGCGTGAGACATCATTCATCACGTTGAAGGTCGTCTCGACCAGGGCGCCGCAGAGCGGCCGGCCCTGCGATGCCATGCGATGGACGATCTTGCTCGGCTCCTCCCGCGCCTCGCGCGTGTTCGCGTAATCATCGCGAAAGCCGTACTCGTGAAAGATCGTTTGCGAGTAGACGAGGAACGGCGTCAGCAACAGCACGTAAAGGCAGATCCGGGTGCGCATCATCAGAGTGACATCTCCTGCTGGTCGGTTTCTGGCTTAATGCCGAGGAATCGTCCATATCGTTCGAGCCAATCTTCGATTTTTACGAGATAATAGTCGGCATCGTAAGGCTTTCGGGCGGGATCGAACTCCGCGACCGGCTGCGCCCGCTGCCAGTCGGAGGTCTGGCCCTTGGCCTTGGGGCCGATGAAATAGGTCACGCGCTCTCCCATGCGCGGCCGCGGGTTCATGCGCAAGGCCACTTCGGCGGCGGCGCGGCGCGGTTTGCCTCCCCCGGCGACCCATTGCTCGTAGGCTTCGGGGTTCTGGCTCAGGGTCTCCGACTTCGCCAAGTCCGCCACCGGCAGCTCGCGCGCGGTTATCGCCTGCCGCAACCGTTGCACCTCCGCCACCGGTGAATCCTTTGACACCCCGAGAAGGAACGCGATCAGCTGGTCGCCGAGCCGTTTCAGGAAGGGCTCGATCCCGCGCGAGCGGAGCGCCGAGCCGCGCAGCGTGATCTCGCCCCCGGCGGCCAGGGCGTAGTTCTTGGCCTTGTAACAGAACATCGCATCGTAGGCCCCGTCGAACTCGAGTTCGATCCCCGGCGGGAGAATGGTCGCGACTAGCGCGAGGAGCTCCTCTGGATTCGCGAAATGGTCCTCGGCGGACAGGTAGATGCCGTCCGTGTCGGCCTCGAGGATGATGCAGCCGTGCTTCTCGAACTCCGCGATGAGCGCCTGCAGGAGCTCGCGCCCGCGCCGGGTGACTTCGGCCGCCAGCTCTCCGTCGCCAAACCGCGCCGCCGAAAAGCCGAGGTAGCCGTAGAACGAATTGATCAGGATCTTGAACGTCGCCTGGCGCGCCTGGGCCTCGTCGCGCTCCGCCGCGGTCGGCGCCGTGCGCGCGAGTTGCTTGTATTTCAGGCGGTACTCGCGCAACCGGCGCAGCAACGGAATGAAGACGCCCAGCGAATCGCCCTTGGGATTCCGCCCCATTTGGAGCAGCAGGCTCGGGTACAGCGAGGCGACGTCGAAATGCAGTACATGGCGGAAGACGCCCTCGTGGAAACTGCGCGTGAACCCGCCCTCGAACGTCTCGATCTCGCCCAGCGGTGCCGGGCAGCTGGCGCGGGCGTGGAAATACTCCTCGAGGAACAACAGGTCGATTTTGCCCGCGGTCCCGCGGAGCGCGGCCTCCTGCAGCAACAGCGGGAAGGCCCGGGCCTGCTCAAAATAGGTGGGCACGAGCACGTCGGCCAGGCCCTTGGTCTCGCGGAGATCATCGGCGAGGTAGGCGAGGAAACGCTCCCGGTCGTCGCGGAAGGCGTCCTGGATCCTGGCGCCCTCGATGTACGTGCGCCCGGCGCCCGATTCCGGGGTGATGCCGAAGTAGACGGCGGCGTCCTTCAGCCCGTAGCCGGTCATCTCCCGGGCGGTGATGTCGTAGAGCTGCACCAGCAGGTAGGTGTCGATCACCGCCCGCCCCGGCATGTCGCACCGGGGAAAATCGATCCAGCGCTCGGCGACCTTCAGGCGGCTGTTGCGAAATTCCGCCGTCAGGCCGAAGCGCCCCCACGCGCACGGGACCTTGAGGCGCCGGCAGCGCACCCGGAGGAAATCGAGGTCGAACTTGAACAGGTTGTGTCCCTCGACGATGTCGGGATCGATCTGCCGGAGCAAATCGTTGAAGGCGAGCAGCAGGCGTTTTTCCCCCGCGTCGCTCTCCTCCTCCAGCGCCAGCAGTTCGCGCCGCTCCCCGCTCTGCAGCCCGATGGCCAGCACGCGGTCGCCCGGATTCCGGGGATCGCTGAAGACTCCGGCCGTCTCGGCGCCCGTCTCGATGTCCAGCTGGCAGCGCCGCGCCTCCAGGAAATGCATGTCCGCATAAAGCCGGGCGCGCCGTTCCAGCAGCCACTGGCTCTCATAGGGTCTGATCACGTCGGTCGGCACGCCTTCGCGCATGGCCTTGAGGAACTCCTCAAAGGCGCCGAGCGACTCCGCTTGGGCCAGCCAGCGAAATGCGCCCTCGCCCGCCAGCGGCGCGAGGCTCACCCCGGCATAACTCACCTCCGTGCCGAGCCACGCAAACGGCCGGAAGGCTTCCGTCCGCTCGAGGCGGCCGCCGCCGGGCGTGGCCACGCATACATGCGCCTGCCCGTCGTCGCCGATCCAAAGCCCGCAAAGCGTTTCGCCGTTAGCCACAACGAGGGTGCTGACGTGAAAAGCCGGCCGGCGCAAACTTCAACGGCGGGTGCCGCCGGCGCCGGGGCGTCAAAACGGCCGGAACAGCACCATCACCATTGCCACCAGGATCAAGGCCAGCGTGACAAAGCTCAGCAGGCCGCGGAGGTGAGCCCGGCGATAGACCACGCCCGACATGGCCGACACTCCCGCCCAGCACACGAGCTTCACAATCACCCAGCCGCTGGCCACGGGAATCTTCTGGATCGCCAGCATCCCGAAGCCCGTCACGAGCAGGAGCAGCGCCGCGATGCCCGTGATCATCAGCGTGCGCTTCCGGTTCGCCGGGTCGGGATTGGCGAAGGCCATGAAGGTATGCGCCGTCAGCACGATCAGGGCGAACAGGTGGAGCAGTTTGTAGAAGACGAGTTTGTCCATGCGCGGGAAAAGAGTGACACCCCGCCGGTGCCGTGCGCCCCAAGGCTCATGTCCTTTTTAAGTTTAAGGTGGGCGCCACCCGACGGACTTCTGCCTTCCGGTTTACGGCCTGGCATCCATCCGCCTGTCGGCGGCTCCCAAATTATAGCAAAGGCAAAGAGCGGTAACAGGGCACCTCGAACACTACAGGGTGTCGGCGAGGACCCTACCGCTCCGCCTCCCCCCGTCAAATGCGAACCCTGCCGGGGTGAACTTTTCCTTGCGGAATCACTTTCCCCGCGGCGCCGGTCGGCGCTCCGATGCTCACTCCAACACGGTGGGATCGAGATGCTGCACGATCAACTCCTGCAGCGTGGCCAGGAATACATAGGCGGCGAAGGCTTTGCGCTGCCGCTCCGGCAGCGCTTCCAGCGGCACCGCGCTGCTTTCCAGCGCCTCGTCCCCCAGGCCTTCGAGGTGTTTCGCCCGGAGTCGCAGCCGCACGGCTGCGCAGGCCCGCAGGATGGCCTCGGCGTTCGTCGGGTCGAGGGGCAGGACGCCGGTCGCGAAGAACTCGTGGCCGAAGAGGCCGAGCAACACGCCGAGGTCGGTGTTCTGCCCCTGGAGCAACTCCTCCTTCCACCCGGCGCTGAACTCCTCCTCGTGGTCCGGCACTCGGGCCGAGGTCGCGAGCTCCGGCCGCAGGTCGTCGGCCGCCTCGCGGATCACGTCCAGGAGCGGGGCGACCGCCTCGAGGTTCAGCTTCACTTCCACCCGCTTCATGGCTCAGGCTTGCTTGCGCTCGCCGGCCTCCAGCACGGCCGTCAGGTGCCACTGCTGGAGCGTGAACACGTAGGCCTCGGCCTGCTCGCGCACGCCCGACCACACGACCGAGCGCCCCTCCTCATGGACCTCGAGCATGTGCTTGCGCGCGGTCATCTCGTCGAAGCCAAAGACCTTTTTGAACACCATGACGACATAGGACATCAGGTTCACGGGATCATTCAATACGACGACGTGCCAGGCATCCGCCAGCCGGGTTTGCGCGGCGGTCGAGGATTCGGGTTGGGTTCGCGTTTTCGTCGCCAAAGGAATCATGCCGGCCGGGCCGCCGAGCGTACCGCCTGGGTGAGCGCGTCGTCGGCTCCGGCAATCGACACCTTAGCCACGTCCCGGGACGCGCGCCACTTCATCTCGAAGATTCCTTCCTTCAGCCCGCGGCCGCCCACCGTCAGCCGCAACGGCAGCCCGATCAGGTCCGCGTCCTTGAACTTTACGCCCGGCCGCTCGGACCGGTCGTCGACCAGCACATCGGCGCCGGCCGCCTCGCAGCTGCGCGCCAGCCGTTCGCACAGCTCCTTCGCCGCGGCGTCGGCCGGGTCGAGATTGACGATGAGCACCTGCCACGGCGCGACCGCCCAGGGCCAGACAATGCCGTCGGCGTCGTTGCTCTGCTCGATGACGGCCTGCAGGGTCCGGCTGATGCCGATGCCGTAGCACCCCATCACCATCGGGCGAGACTGCTTCTGGTCATCGGTGTAGACCGCGCCGAACTTGTCCGAGTATTTCGTGCCGAGCTTGAAGACATGGCCCACCTCGATCGCGCGCTCGATCTTGAGGGGCGCGCCGCACTGCGGGCACGGCTCGCCGGCCTTCACCGACCGGAAATCGCCCCAGTGTGTGATCATGAGATCACGGGCCACGTTCACGTGGCGCAGGTGGAAGCCATCCTTGTTCGCGCCCGTGGTGCCGTTGCCCACGAGCCGGATCGCGTGGTCGGCGTAGATGCCGGCCAGCGCCCCCGGGTTCTTGATCGTTCCGCGCACCGTGCCAAGCGAGCCGGGCCTCGCGCCCATGATGGGCTCGATCTCCTCGGGCGTGGCCGGCCGCCACAGCTGGAAGCCCAGCGCGCCGAGTTTCGCTTCCTCAAGCTCGTCGCAGCCGCGCAGGACCACGAGGAACGGCTTCCCGTCGCCGACATAGACAAGGGTCTTGAACTGTTTGTCCGGCGCGACGCCGTACGGCGCCTCCGCCAGCGCCGCGATCGTGACGACACCGGGCGTGGCAAACTCCTCCAGCGCGCCGTCCGGCGCCGCCTCGGCCAGGTCCTTCGGCACGATCCCGCTCGTCGCCTTCTCGCGGTTGGCGGCATAGCCGCTGTCCGGACAGTAGACGAGGTCATCGTCCCCGACGGGCGCGGGCACCATGAACTCGTGCGAAAAGCTGCCGCCCATCACGCCGGTGTCGGCCTCGACCGCGATGGTCTTCAGCCCGCAACGCGAGAAGAACGCCGTGTAGGCGCGCTTCATCCGGTTGTAGCTCTCGATCGCGCCGGCGTCGGTCGCATCGAAGCTGTAGGCGTCCTTCATGATGAATTCCTTCGCGCGCATCAGCCCGTAGCGCGGGCGGATCTCGTTCCGGAACTTGGTGCCGATCTGATAGAAGTTCTTCGGCAGGTCGCGGTAGCTGGTGATCTCATTCTTCACCAGCGGCGTGATGATCTCCTCGTGCGTCGGCCCGAGGACGAACTCCGGCTCCTTGGCGCGGCCCTTGCCCGCTCCGGCGTGGTCGACCCGGAACATGATCTCGCGCGCAGCGTTCCAGCGCGGCCCCTCCTGCCAGAACTCGGCGGGATGGATGAACGGCATCGCCAGTTCGATCGCCCCTTCGCGGTCCATCTCCTCGCGGCAGATCTGGCTGATCTTCTGCACGACGCGCAATCCCGCCGGCAGGAAGCTGTACAGGCCGCCGCCCAGCTTTCGGACCAGGCCCGCCCGCACGAGCAGCTTGTGCGAGGCGATTTCGGCATCCGACGGGCTCTCTTTGAGCGTGGGAATGAACGTCTGCGACCAATATTTCATGCAGGCGCACGAGAACAACTCCCCCATGGTGGCGCAAATGTATTTGCTCTTGCCGCAATGCCGGGGAGCGCGTTGACCTCAATGCGCTCATCTCTTGGCGTCTTGAGGTCAAGCCGCCCCACCCATGCCACCGAACCGACGTCCGCCGCCCAAGCCCTGGCCGATGAAATACATCGTGGTGGCGATCCTCGTGTTCGTCGTCATCTACACGTGGGTCAACCTGCGTTACCGCAAGCCCGGCCCCGGCTACCGGCCGTACCAGGATGCGCAGGATCGCGCGACCGTGGCGCGCCTGCTGGCCGCGGGCTGGCACAAGATGCCCGTCGAACTCGAACGGCCGATCGAGGCGCCCACCTTCGCGGGCCCGCCGGCGTCCATCGCCCGCGACTTTCCCGGCCTCGGCGACCTCGACCAGAAGTTCGCCGAGAAGCCGCGCCTCTTCGCCAGCATCGACCGCGTCGTCTCGCCGGCTAGCGTCCGCCGCGGCGCCGACTACACCGTGTATTTCACCGCCAGCGTCACCGACCTGAAAGAGGAAATGGGCGAGCTCACGCTCTTCCGGCGCGACAAGGAGATCGTGCTGCTGCCCACGACCGAGCACCTCCCCGGCAAGGACCTCCGCCGCCGCTGGAATGATTCGAATTACGCGGCCACGTTTTCGACCGCCGACCTGGCTCCCGGGCGCTATGAGGCGCGGCTCGTCGCCCGCGGCCGCGCCGCCACGTGGAGTTTCACCGTGAGGTGAGCCCGGACCGAAAGGCATACCTGGTAGGGCGGCGACTCCGTTCGCCGCCACGGCGCGCAAGGGACTGCGCGCCCTACCCGGCCGGCCATTGCGCGCCCGACCCGACCTTCCCGCGCCCCGGCCGCCTCACAGCTGCTTGGTCATGATCTTCGAGTTCCGCCCGCTTTCCTCGTAGGCCTTGAGGCGCGACTCCGGCAGCACCGACTTGTCCGCTTCCTCGAAACTGCAGACGGAGGTGAAGAACGAAACCGCCTGCGTCGACAACGCGACCACGGTGGTGACGCCCTTTTCCTTCGCCATCATGCAGGCATAATCGACCATCTTCTTGCCGATGCCGCGGTGGTGGTAGAAAGGCATGACGTAAAGCGAGCCGAGTTCCGCGGACTTGGGCCGGTCCGGGTAAACGTTCAGCGACACGCAGGCGATGATGTTCTCGTCGATCTCGAACACCGAGAACTGCTCGATGTTCTTCTCGATCGCCGCCTGCGTCCGATAAAGCAGTTCCTCGCGCTTCACGGCCTGGCGCGTCAGGTTGTGGATCGCGCGCACATCGCGCTTGGTCGCCTTGCGGATCTGCTGGTATTCGTTGCCGTGGATCAGCGTGCCGACGCCCTCGTTCGAGAAGATCTCGTTGAGCAGTCCGTCCAGCAGGCCGCCATCCAGCAGGTGCACGCGCGGCGTGCCGGTTTCCACGGCGCGCACGGCGTTGGCGGCGGTGCTGCGCATGGGCTCGTTGACCGACTCCGGCTTGTTCTCGAGGATGCCGCGGAGGGTCTCGGCGGAGATCTGGTGCTGCAGCTTGCCGTTGATTTCCAGGCCCGCGTGCGGCGTGAGGTAGATGATCTTCGTCGCACTGAGCGCCTCCGCCAGTTCCGCGGCCAGCAGGTCGGAGTTCACCCGCAGCGGCCGGCCGTCGCGATCGAAGCCGATCGGGTTGATCACCGGGACGACCTGCGACTCGATCAACTGCATCAGGAATTCCTTGTCGACGCGGTCGACCCGCCCCGTGAACTGGTGGTCCACGCCCTTGATGATGCCGACGGGCGCGGCCCGGACAGCGTTGGTCAGGGCCGCCTTGAGTCCGTTCTGCGTCAGGCCCTCGATGACGATGTGCGTGACGCGCGACGAGGCGCGAATGGCCAGGTCCAGCGTGGCGGCGTCCGCCACCCCGGTGCCGGAAACGTCCGTTATCGCGATCGACCGCGCCTTGGCCAGCTCCGAGAGCTGGTGGCCGATGCCGTGCACGATGACGATCTTGATCCCGAGGCTCCGCAGCACCGCGATGTCGGTGAGGATGTTCGCAAAATTCTCGTCCGCCACGATGATGCCGTCGGCGGCGATGACAAAGGTCTGGCCCTGGAAACGCGGAACGTACTTCAGGATGCCGCGCAGGTCGGTCGGCTTGATGTCAGCACCATTGCTCATTTTCGGGAGCGCCTTAATCAGGCATCTCGCCGCGCTCGTCAATGGGGATTGCGGCCGGCGCAGCCGCCGGCGCGCTCAAGCCTTGAGCTCGACGATCACCTGGATCTCGACCGTCGAGCCTTTCGGCAGGCCGGCGGCGGCCACCGCCGCCCGCGCGTGCCGGCCCGCATCGCCGTAGAGCAGCCCGAACAACTCGGACGCGCCGTTGATCACCGCCGGGCTGTCGGCGAAGCCGCTCACGGCGTTCACGAATCCGGTCACGAGCACCACCTGCTTCACGCTGTCGAGGCTGCCGGTCGCCGCCTTGATGTTGGCGAGGGTGTTCAGGGCGCAGATCCGCGCGGACTCGTAGCCGGCCTGCACCGTCTGCTCCTTGCCGACCTGGCCGGTGTGCGTCATCTCGCCATTGAACGAGCTGATGGTGCCGGCGAGATACAGCAGGTTGCCTGTGCGGACATACGGCACGTAGCTGCCGGCGACCGCGGGCGGATTGGGAAGTTTGAGGCCGAGTTCGGCGAGTTTGGCGTCGATGTTCATGGCGATTTCCGGTGGGGAACGAAAGCGAACGTGGCAACGTCCTCGACCTTGACGGGCTTGTCGAGGACCCCGACCTCCTGCAGCAGCCCGATCTGCTTTTGCAGGCGCGCGGCGGTGAGCTGGCCGGCTTCCTCGCCGCGAGCCGGGTCGCCGAGCACGAGCTTGAAGTCGTTCATCGCCTTGATGCTGTAGGCCATGAATTCGGGCGTGAGGTCGCTGCGCTTGGCGGCGAGGAGCCGGTTGGCCGGCGACGGGTCGCCGGTGAGGTAGTCCACCCAGCCGCGCACACTCGCGCGGACGAACTTCGCGACCACGTCGGGATGGCGGGCGAGGAATTCGTCGCCGGTGAACATCACGCGGTAGGGCTCGTAGGTGTCGCTGGCGATGAGCAGCGCACCCACGTGCGCGCCGCGCTGCCGCGCAAAGAACGGCTCGTTCGTCACGAAACACTGCTGCACCATCGTCGGGTCGTTCATGAACCGCGCCAGGTCGCCGACCAGCGGCATGAGGTTGAAATGGATCCCGAGCTTTTTGCGGAGCACCTCGAGCCAGGTCGAGCCCGCCCCGGCCATGAGGGTCCGGCCCTCGAGGTCCTGCAGCGAGCGCAGCGGGTGCTCGGTATGGAACAGGATGCCCTGCGCGTCGCGCTGCATCTCCGCCGCGACCATCTTGATCGGCACTCCGCGCGCGACCGCCACGATCACGTCGTCGCCGTTCGTCATCCCGAGGTCGGCGCGGCCGAGGGCGACGCTGGACATCACCTGGGCGTTCGGGCCGCCGGGCAGGATTTCCACGTCGAGGCCCTCGGCGGCGTAGAATCCTTTCGCCAGCGCCTGGTAGTAGCCGCCGTGCTCCGGCTGGGGATACCAGTCGGTCTGGAAGCGAACCTGCACGCGGCCGGACGGCGCGGCGGCGTCGGCGGCGTGGCGACTGCAGCCGCCGGCGAGCAGCGCGAGCACCGCCGCCAGCGGCAGGAGGAGACGTGGGTTCATCTTAATGGTCGTGGCGCTCGAACGAGTCGTGCCACTTGTAGAGCAGCGCCCGATTGAGCCAGGCGACCGCGGCGACAAAGATGAAACCCAGCAGGCAGCTGGTCAATGCCGTGGCAAAGAGCGCCGGGATCTTGATTTGGGTGTTGTACCGGTACACGAGAAAGCCGAGCCCGCCCGTGCCGCCGGCGGCGTTCCCGACCATGTATTCGCCGAAGATCGCGCCGATCGGCGCCAGGGTCGCGGCAATGCGCAGGCCGGCGAGGTAATACGGGAGCGCCGCCGGCACGCGCAGCAACCGCATCTCCTGGCCGCGGCTGGCGTTGCACATGCGGAAGAGCGCCACGAGGTTCATGTCGGTCGAGAGCAGCCCCTGCGTCGTGTTGGCCACGATCGGGAAGAAGCTGATGAGCCAGGTGATCGTCACGATGCCCGGGAGGCCCGGGCCCGCCCACAGCACAATGATGGGCGTCAATACGATCACGGGTGTCATCTGCAACACGAGCAGCCACGGATAGAGCGAGGCGCGCAATGCGCGTGACACCCCGAGCGCCACCGCCATCAGGAAACCGAGCGCCCCGGCGAGCAGGAACCCGGCCAGGGCGCCGACGGCGGTCTGCCCGGCCGCGGCCGCCAGCGCCGCCCTTTCCTTCCATGCCGCGGCGACGATCTCGGCCGGCGTGGGCAGGATCCAGCTCTGCAGGCCGGAGGTGGACCGGATCACATACCACAAGGCGACAAAAAGCAGGCCGCTCGCCGCGGGCAGCAACCAAAGCATGAGCGGCGGCAGCTTTCTCATGCGACGACCGGCTCCTCGACCTCGTGCAGCCGCCGGCTGACCTCATTGACCTTCGCCTGGAACTCCGCCCGCTCGCGCAACTCCGGGCGGCGGGGATACCCGAAGTCCACGCCCACTTCCGCGTGCACCCGCCCGGGACCACCGGCCATCACCACAATCCGGTTCGACAGGAAAACGGCTTCGCTGACGGAGTGCGTCACGAACATGGCGGTGAACGGCGAGGCGGCCCGCAGCGCCAGCAGCTCCTCGTTGAGCCGGTTGCGCGTCATTTCGTCGAGCGCCCCGAAAGGCTCGTCGAGCAGCAGCAGTTGCGGCGACAGCGTCAGGGCCCGCGCGATGGACACCCGCATCTTCATCCCCCCGGAAAGTTGGCGCGGGAAATACGATCCGACCTGTCCCAGGCCCACCAGCTCGAGCATCGCGCGGGCCCGCGCCGCGCGTTCCGCCGCCGGCCGCCCGCGCAGGCGCAGCGGCAGTTCGGCGTTCTGCTGGGCCGTCAGCCAGGGCAGCAGCGTCGCGTCCTGGAAGATGAACGCCTGCCGGTCGCGCGCCTGCCGCGGCTTCAGGCCCGCCACCGCCAACTCCCCTTGCGTCCACGGGCTGAGACCGGACACGAGCTTCAGGATGGTCGATTTCCCGCAACCGCTGGGCCCGATGAACGTGATGAAGTCTCCGGCAGCGACGGACAGGCTGATGTTTTCCAGGATCACCGGCCCCCCGCCATATCGTTTCTGCAGCGAGCTGAATTTGACGATGGGTGCGTCTGCCGCCATGAATGCCTCCCGAATGGACACAAACACGTCCAAAACGCCAGCCACTTTGCCGCTCGCCGCCTGGCAGCAGCTGCCCGCGGCGGAGGTGGCGCGCGAGGTGCACGCGCGAATCGCCCGGCTGGCCCCTCCCCTGCGAGCCGCGGCCTTGGCCTGGCTGCGGCCGGAAACGGAACTCGCGTCCGCCTTGGACGTGGCAGCGAGCAAGCTCGCGCCCACGGCAAAATACGGCCTGCCACTGCACGGAGTGCCTTACCTGCTAAAGGATCTCTTCGATCTCGCTGGCGTGCCGACCCGCGCCGGCTCCACGTTTCTCGATCAGGTCCGACCTTTGCCCCAGCGCGACAGCACCTTCGTTCAGCGCCTCGCAGAGTTCGGCGCCGCCTGCGCCGGCAAGACGCACCTCGTGGAGTTCGCCTCGGGGTTGACCGGGGAAAATCCACATTACGGCGACTGCCCCCATCCCGGATTTCCCGATCGGCTGAGTGGCGGCTCGAGCAGCGGCTCGGCGGCGCTGGTGGCCGCGGGCGTCGCCCCGCTGGCGATCGGCACCGATACCGGCGGCTCGGTCCGGGTGCCGGCCGCCTGGTGCGGCCTCCACGGGTTCCGGCTGACGCCGCGCGATCCTTTCATCGCCGACGCGTTTCCGCTGGCGCCGACGATGGACACCGCCGGATGGTTCACGGTTTCCGCCGGCGACATGCTCGCCACCTGGACGGCGCTGGTCGGGCCGGCCGGACCGCGCCGGCGTGGCCGTGGTTGTCACCTGCCGATGGCCGCCCTGCTGCCCTCGCCCGACCGTGAAACCGCCCGCGCCTGTGACGCGGCGATGTCGCAGCTCGGCCCGGAGGCCGACCGCGCCACCGCGCAAGGGCTGCTGCACGCGTGGCGCGACTGCGTCGACGCCTACGTGACCATCGGCATGAGCGAGGCCCACGCCGTGCATCGCGACTGGCTCGCGCCGTATCGCGAGCATTACGACCCGGTCATCTGGCAGCGCTTCACCGAGGCGGGTCGGTTCCCGTCGGAACGAGTAGCCGCGGCCCGCGCGAAGTTGGCGGAGGTTCGCGCGGTCTTCCGCGATTTCTTTGCCGCCGGGTTCGATTTCCTCGTCCTGCCTTCGGTCCCCGGCCCGGCGCCGCGGAAGCCCGACTGTACTCCAGAATTGCGCCGCCGCATCCTGACGCTGACGGCGCCGGCCAGCCTCGCGGGCTTGCCGCTGCTGGCCCTCCCGGTGCCGTTGCCCTCCGGCCTGACTGCCGGCCTTCAGGTCATCCTGCCGGACCCGGCGAGCCCGGTCGTGCCGCAATTGCTCGGCTGAACACTAACGCCAGCCGAAGTATCCGGCGGCATTCTCCCCCAGCACCGCGGCGGTGGCCCCGGCCCGCCTCGCCTCGGCGACGAGGCTGGACATGCCAGGCTCGGTTTCCGTCCGGGGATAGAGGATCAACGGGTAATCGGAGCCGAACATGACGCGCTCGGTGAGGGCCCGATCCCAGACCTCCGCCCCGTAAAGCAACGGCGAGGCCGCGGTATCGAGCCAAACATTCCGCAGCGGGACGATCTCCGGCGACCACGCGAGCCCTCCGCCCCAGTGGGCGAGAATGAATTTGGTCGCGGGGAATTCCCGCGCCAGGCGGACGAAATCCTCCAACGGCGTCTCGATGCGACCGAGATAGGGACGGCTGGCGGGATCCGTGACGTGCAGGTTCACCGGCACCTTCCATTCCGCGGCGATTGTGAGCACGCGCCGCCAGACCGGATCGTCGATCCGGAAACCCTGGGCATGCGGCGAGAGCTCGCCCAAGCCGCACAAGCCGTCGTCCAGCGCCCGCCAGGCTTCGTCGCACGCAGTCGTGC
The DNA here is from genome assembly GCA_035496355.1 of Lacunisphaera sp. Taxonomy (GTDB): domain Bacteria; phylum Verrucomicrobiota; class Verrucomicrobiia; order Opitutales; family Opitutaceae; genus Lacunisphaera. The sequence continues at coordinate 107,123 of DATJES010000050.1, forward strand.
CGGCCCGGGGATTCACCGTCGCAAACGCGGACAGCCGGTCCGCGTGATTGCGCACGCAGTCGGCGTAGAACCGATTCTGTCGCACACAGCTTTCGTGCGTTTCCCAATACCACCCGAGCAACACCGCCCGCGCGACACCGGCCGTGTCCATGTCCCGCAGCAAACGGTCGACCGACGGGAATCCCTGGACCAGCTGGCCGTTCTTGCGCCGGCGCGTGTGCAGTGTCTTCCAGTGCGGCTCGCCGTGGGCGTTCGCCCAGCCCGCGGGGTCCGCGTTGATCTCCGCGGGGTAAAGATGCACGTGGGCATCGACGACGACCATGGCTGACGTTTCCCGCGGCCTCGCGCCGGCGCAAGCGGTAACGCGGCCGCGCCCCTGGCCTAAGGGTGCGCCGGCCGCACCGGCGCCGCGCTCACGACGAGGAGCGGGATCGTGGTGTTGTGGCGCACCCGGTCGATGGTGCTGCCATGGATGATGTCGCCGATCAGCTTGTGGCCATGCGAGGCGAGCGCGATCAGGTCGCAGCCGGAGTCCGCGGCGATCCGGACGATTTCGTTCGGCGGATTGCCGAGCGCGAGCAGCGTGTCGACCTCGATGCCTTCGGCGCGCAATGCCACCGCGCGGCCGTTGAGGTAGGCGGTGTCCTGCTTCATTTCCTCGGACTCCGCCAGGTTCAACTGCTCGAAATTCCGCGCCGCCCAGCCGTCCGCCACGTGCAGCAACAGCAGTCCGGCGCCACAGTGGCGGGCGAACGCACTGATATGCGGCACCAGCTTGTCGTCGGCCGGGCCGTTCTCGAGCGACACCAGGATCTTCCGGTACATTGGGAAATGGGGTCAGCCGCCGGTGAGGCCGGCGATGTCCAACAGCAGCTTCACGTTGAGCGCGATTATGGCCAAAGTGACCGCCCAGCCGAGCACATTTATCCAGAGTGGATTGACGAATTCGCCCATCTTGGCGCGTTCGCCGGTGAAGCGCATCAGCGGCCAGCAGGCGAACCCGAGCTGCATGCTCAGGCATACCTGGCTGGCCACGATCAGGGCCGTCGATTTGCCCTCGCCGTAAATGCCGATCACCACCACCGCCGGCACCACGGCGATGGCCCGCGTGATGATCCGCCGGAGCCACGGGCGGATCCGCAGGTCGATGAACCCCTCCATCACGATCTGGCCGGCCAGCGTGCCGGTCAGCGTCGAGTTCTGCCCCGAGGCCAGCAATGCCACCGCGAAAAGGACGCTGGCGAACGTCACGCCGAGCACGCCGTCGAGCAGGTGGTAGGCGTCCTGGATCTGGGCCACATCCTGGTGCCCGCTGTTGTGGAAGGCCGCGGCCGAGAGCACGAGGATGGCGCCGTTGATGAACAGCGCGAACATCAGCGCCACGGTCGAGTCGATCGTGGCGAACTTGATGGCCTCGCGCTTGCCGCCGGCCGTCTGCTCGTACTTGCGCGTCTGCACGATCGAGGAGTGCAGGTAGAGGTTGTGCGGCATCACCGTCGCACCAAGGATGCCGATGGCGATGTAGAGCATCTGGCTGTTGGTGAGGATCTCCGCGCGTGGAATGAAACCGCGCGCCACCTCGCCGATGGCTGGCTGCGCGAGCCACAGCTCGATCGCAAACGAGCCGGCAATCGCGAGGATGAGGCCGACGACCAGCGCCTCCACGTACCTGAAGCCGCGATGTTGCAGGAACAGGACGATCAGCACGTCGAGTGCGGTGAGGCAGACGCCCCAGACGAGCGGCAGCCCGAACAACAGGTTGAGCGCGATGGCCGCGCCCACTACTTCTGCCAGATCGCAGGCGGCGATCGCGATCTCGCACAACACCCACAGGAAGACCGTAGTCGATCGCGAGTAGCTGTCGCGGCACGCCTGCGCGAGATCGCGGCCGCTGGCAATCCCGAGGCGGGCGGCCAGCGCCTGCAGCAGGATCGCCATCAGGTTCGAGAGCATGATGACGCTCAGCAGCGCGTAGCCGTAGCGCGCGCCGCCGGCGAGATCGGTCGCCCAGTTGCCGGGGTCCATGTAGCCGACGGCGACGAGATATCCCGGACCGGCGAACGCAAACATCTTCCGCCAGAAGCCCGCGCTGGTCGGAATCGCGACCGAGGCGTGCACTTCGGGCAGGCTGACCGTACGAGGAGAAGACCGCCAGCCCCGAGCGGCGTCGGGCGGAGTTTCTATGGCCACAATTTTGATTTTTGATTAATCAAAACATGATACCACGAG
>DATJES010000051.1:0-5430 GCA_035496355.1 Lacunisphaera sp.
CGGTTCACGTCGATGCCCTGGATCATCGGGAACGCCGGTTTGCGGCCGTATTCCAGCATGCCCACGCCCTCGGCAAACGGCGTGACGCCACGCACGCCGGGAACCTTGGCCACCTTGGCGACGAGCGGCTCGGCCTGCTCGATCAACCCGCGGGCGCGTATCTGCACATCGCCCTGCGTGTCGATGATCATGCGGCGGATTTCGTAGCCGAAACCGCCCATGACGCTGTTGGTCACGACGAGCGTCGCCACGCCCAGCGCCACGCCGAGGATCGAGATCGCCGTGAAAAACGACAGTCGCTTCCCGGTCGGGAAGAGCTGCTTCAGGGCGAGGTAGAGATACCAGGGCATAGCACGCCGCTGTTAGCGGCGAATGACTAATGACCAATGTCCAATGACCAATGTCGGAGGCACGTGGGTGGCGCTTAACTGCCCGGGCGCAGTTGCGGATAGAGGATCACGTCGCGGATGCTCTCGGCGCCCGTGAGCAGGATGCAGAGCCGGTCGATGCCGACGCCCATGCCGCCGGCCGGCGGCATGCCGTGCTCCAGCGCGAGCAGGAAGTCGGTGTCCATCTTCTGCTTTTCCTCGCCGACCTGCTTTTCGAACATTTCCCGCTGCACGAGCGGATCGTTCTGCTCGGAGTAGGCCGGCGCGATCTCCATGCCGCCGATGCAGAGTTCGAACACGTCGATCAGGCCGGCGTCGTCGGCGTTGAGCTTCGCCAGCGGGCAGAGTTCCTTGGGCAGGTGGGTGACGAAGGTCGGCTGGATGAGCGTCGGCTCGATCTTCTTGCCGAAGATCTCGTTGACGATCTCGTGGTTTTCCCAGCCCGGGTGGACCTCGCAGCCGAGCTTCTGCGCGGCCGCGGTCGCCTGCGCGCGGAAGTCGGGCGAATTGCGCTGCGCGCTGAGCTTGAAGCCGACCGCCTCGTCGATGAGGTCGAAGTAGCGCGCCTCGCGCCACTCGCCGGCGAAGTTGATCACCTGGCCGCTGGCGGCGTGCTTGACCTCGAAGGTGCCGAGCACGTCGCGGCATAGGTCGGTGAAGATCGCCTTGATCAATTCCATCATGCCGCGGAAATCCGAGTAGGCCTGGTAGACCTCGAGCATGGTGAACTCCGGGTTGTGCTTCCGCGAGATGCCCTCGTTGCGGAAGATGCGCCCGATCTCGAACACCCGGTCGTAGCCGCCGACCAGCAGGCGCTTGAGGCGCAGTTCGAGCGCGATGCGCAGGAAGAAGTCCGCGCCGAGCGTGTTGTGGTGCGTGACGAACGGGCGCGCGGCGGCGCCCCCGGCCACGCCCTCGAGCACCGGCGTTTCCACCTCGATGAAGCTCCGCCCGGCGAGCGTCTGCCGGACGCTGGCCACGATGCGGCTGCGCAGCAGCAGGCGCGCGCGCGACTCGGGGTTGACGATCAGGTCGAGGTAGCGCTGGCGATAGACCTGCTCGGGATCGGTCAGGCCGTGCCATTTCTCCGGCAGCGGGCGCAGCGCTTTCGCCACCAGCGTGTAGGCATCGACGCGCACCGTGATCTCGCCGGTCTTGGTCTTGAAGAGCGTGCCGGCGACGCCGATGATGTCGCCCAGGTCGAGCAGCTTCTTGAAATCGCCGTAGCGCGCCTCGCCGAGCACGTCCTTGCGGAAGTAGAGTTGGATCTGGCCCTGCTGGTCCTGGATCTTCACGAACGAGCTGCCGCCCTGCACCCGAAACGTCACGAGCCGCCCGGCCACCGCCACCGGCACCGCGTAGTCCTGGCCTTCCACGTAAAGCGATTTGGCGTCCTGCGAGAAATGCGTCTGCGGCGCGTTGGCACGGAAGGGATCGAAGCCCGCCGCGCGCATGTCCTGCAGCTTCTTCAGCCGCACGGCATACTGGTCGTGGGAAATGTCCTCGGGATTCTCGCTCATGGAGCGGCGCAGCCTTGGGAGCCCCGCGGGCCGGCGCAAACGGAAAGTGGGCCTGTCCTCCGCCTGCAGGAGCGGCTTTATGCCGCGATGGTTCGGATCGCGGCATAAAGCCGCTCCTACAACCCGACGAAGAAGTTGCGGTTGGCGACCCTTTGGACGAGATTTCCCGGATGTCCTCGCCCGCTCCCACCCTCGCCTCCGCCACCGTCGACTGGGGTCGCACCGGTTATGCGGACGCGTGGCGGCGCCAGGAGGAAATGGTGGCGCGACGCAATGCCGGGGAAACCGGCGACACGCTGGTCTTCACGGAACACGACCCGGTGTTCACGCTCGGCGTGCGACGCGGCGCCGAGTCCAACCTGCTGTGGACTCCAGCCGAGTTGCGGCAACGCGGCATCGAGATCGTCACGACCAACCGCGGCGGCGACATCACCTACCATGGCCCGGGCCAGGTCGTCGGCTACCCGATCGTCAACCTGGCCGCACGGAAGGACCTCCACGCCTACCTGCGCCTGCTCGAGCAGGTGATGATCAACGCCGTCGGCACCTTCGGCCTCGCCGCCGGGCGCAACCCGGGCAAGACGGGCATCTGGCTCGGTCCGCGCAAGATCGCCGCCATTGGCGTGGCGGTGAAGAGATGGACGACCTTCCACGGCTTCGCCCTCAACGTGAACACGGACCTCGCGCCTTTCGCCGGGATCGTCCCGTGCGGCATCACCGCCGCCGAGGGCACAGTCACCTCGATGCACCTCGAGCTCGGCCGCACGCTGGACATCGCCGAGGTGAAGCGCGTGCTCGCGGAGGAATTCTGGCGGCTGCTGGCGGAGTTCCTGCAAACCGCTAATCTGCGCTGATCTCCGCTTATCGAACCGAACAGCAGCCAAGCTAGTCTGGCGAATAGCGAAAATTAGCGTGGATTAGCGGTAAAATCTTCCCAGCTTCAGTCCGAATCTAATGACACCTGCCCTCCGCAAACCCGACTGGCTCCGCGCCAAGCTGCCCTCCGGCCCGGGCTACCAGGCCACGCGCCGGCTCGTGGACGACAACCGCCTCCACACGGTCTGCCAGAGCGCGCAGTGCCCGAACATCGGCGAGTGTTGGTCGCGCGGCACCGCGACGGTGATGATCCTCGGCAACATCTGCACGCGCTCGTGCAACTTCTGCGCGATCCAGACCGGCCGGCCGACCGAGCACGACCTTGGCGAGCCCGCCCGCGTGGCCGACGCCGTCGCCCGCATGGGCCTGCGGCATTGTGTCATCACCTCCGTCGCGCGCGACGACCTCGCCGACGGCGGCGCCGGCGTCTGGGCCGCGACGATCCGCGCCACCAAATACCTGAACCCGCAGTGCGCCATCGAGGTGCTCGTCCCCGACTTCAAGGGCCACCTCGACCAGGTCGACACCGTGCTCGACGCCAAGCCCGACATCTTCAACCACAACGTCGAGACCGTGGAGCGGCTGCAGAAGCCGGTGCGCGTGCAGGCCCGCTACGACCGTTCGCGGGGCGTGCTGCGCCACGCCAAGGGCCGCGGCTTCACGACCAAGACCGGCATCATGCTTGGCCTGGGCGAGCGGCGGGAGGAAATAGAGCAGTGCCTCCGCGACATCGCCTCGGACAAGACGGACATCCTCACGCTCGGCCAGTACCTGCAGCCCACGCCCCAGCACTGGAAAATCGACCGCTGGGTCACGCCCGACGAGTTCCGCCACTGGAAGGAATACGCGCTCGGACTCGGCATCGGCGTCGTCGAGAGCGGCCCGCTCGTGCGCTCGAGCTACCATGCCGACGAGCAGTCGGCGAAGTACGTCGGCCCCGAGCACCTCAACGTCCGCCCGACGCTGGCTTCGACCTGACCGGAATCGGCCGGCCCGAAAGATCGTATCCTGGAGGCGGGGTGCCCTCACCCCGCGGGCTTACAGCGCAACGAGGGGGTTGCCCCGGCGGCCCCGGAAGTTTGCTTTTGCGTTGCGTGCGGGATGAACCAATCTCCGGCCAAGTCGGCGCTACGGGTCATGGGCCGGATCCGGATTGCTCCGCTTTTCGCGCCAGCATCCCCATGCCTCTCCTCACGCCCACTCCTGTTCGGACATCAGAGCAACCGATCGCATCCCCGCTCCTATCGCGACCTGTTTCCCGACAAAATCCCAGCCTCCAATCAGATCCGAATCTGATTGAGCCACTCCCAGTGGCATAAACAACGTTCGACAGAAGATGCCCGCTCGCGACTACAAGGAGTTCCATGCGCAGCTTCCGTCTCTCGTCGGGCGAAAGTGCTTCGTCACGCTTGCGACGAATAGCCTGAAGTTGCACATCGACCACGACAAGAAGGGCGGCACCTATTTGTGGGTCGATCCACCATGGCAGTTTTGCCGGGATGGCGAGATCATCGAGTCATCGGCCTCATGTCCGCATCACGAAGAAGAAGATTATGAGCAGCGGTTTCATGCATGGAGTTCCAGATTCGGGATCACCCGCGGCAGCGTGATTCAGAAGATCCAGGCATCACCCGATGGCAGTTTGTGGATTCACCTCTCCGACGACTACGCGTTCTTCGCCCCGAAGGAGTTTATCCCCGATGATCCATCTTCGTGGTTTGATCATTGGTATTTCCACGAAGGAGAGTCGAACCAGCCGGCACAGACAACTCCGGGGCTGCGCCCCTCCGTGTCTGACCTTTAACGTTCGGCAAGACCTGTGAGCACTTCTTCGGCATCATGATATTACGCTCCTGGTCGGGACTCGGGATAATCACGCTTTGCCTGTGTGCCTGTGCTTCGTCTTCGTGGTTTGATTTACACGGGGATATAGGCAACTGCACCAAAGTGGAGTTTTGGAGACTTAAGAGCCAAGGCACCCTTGTCTGCCGATTAAAGAGCCGCGATGAATCCATCATTTTCGTTCCTAAGATACCTCCCTGGCAGAATTGGCGGGACGCTATGGGGAAAGATGAGAGGCTTTTTGAGTCAACTCGGCGGGAGGCGACCCAGGCAAAAACCAATCCGGTCATCGTGGTTGATTTCGGCCCGGTGAGTCCGACAGAAAGAAACCACGGCCGGATCCCGCTCGAAACACCACGAGAGATACTGGTCCTTTTAGATCCCTGTCCAAGCGAACATCCCCAGTTTGATAATCCTCCTGGAAAGCTGGGCGGCGCCGCAATGATCTCCGGGCATTATGATCCGCTGATTGAAATCAGCGGCAACGACGAGTTACTCGGCAGCATAATCGTTGAGATGCGTTGCCTCTATCGGGGTGGCTTTCACTCACAAGCCGGACATACCGGTGGACCATGAGCCATGCTGAAATGCAGAAACAATAGAGCAACACGGCCGAACCAGCCGACGGAACCGCTCTCGCCAAGCCGAGGCGGTTCATCGTAACGTTCGGCAAGAATTCCGCGATGAAGACCAAAATCCTGCTGCTGGTAATTGCCACTCTGTTCCCTTTGCGCGTTCTAGTCGCGTCAGAAGGGGCCGCATTCGGAGTGGGCGCCTACCCCCTCTCTCCGACCACCGTATCG
>DATJES010000052.1:0-151501 GCA_035496355.1 Lacunisphaera sp.
GCTGCAGCGCAACGTCACGCTCACCGACGAGGCCGGCGTCATCGCCGCGCAGTTCCGCGAAAGCTGGGCCCGCAGCGACGTCGTCATCACCACCGGCGGCCTCGGCCCGACGTGCGACGACCGCACCCGCGAGGCGCTGGCCCAGGTGCTCGGCCAGAAGCTCGTATACGACGCCGCCATCGAGCGCGCCATCGCGGAACGCTTCGCCCGCATCAACCGCAAGATGACGTCGAACAACCTCAAGCAGGCCTACCGCTTCGAGCGGGGCGAGGTCCTGCCCAACGCCAATGGCACCGCGCCCGGCCTCTGGGTCGAGCAGGAGGGCAAGGTCCTCATCATGCTGCCCGGCCCGCCGAACGAGCTGCAGCCGATGTTCACCGAGCAGGTGATGCCGCGGCTGGCCGGGCTCGGCCTGCTCAGCGAGCGCGAGGCCTACATCCAGATCCGCACCGCCGGCATCGGCGAGTCGCTGCTCGAGACAAAGTTCCAGCCGCTCTTCGATCGCTACCCGGGCCTCGGCGTCGCCTATTGCGCGCACCAGGGCCAGGTCGACTGCCGCCTCAGCTCGCCCGACGAGTGCTACAGCCTCGAGGGCCTGCGCGAGCTCGCCGAGGAATGCGCCGCGCTGCTGGGCGACGACTTCGTGTGCTTCGGGCACGACTCGCTGGCCAAGGTCGTGGCCGACCAGCTCCGCGAGTCCGGCCGCAAGCTCGCCGTGGCGGAGTCGTGCACCGGCGGGCTCCTCGCCAACAGCTTCACCGACATCTGCGGCGCCTGCAAATTCTTCCAGGGCGGCATCGTCTCGTACAGCAACGACGCGAAGATGATGCTGCTCGACTGCCCCGAATGCCTGCTCTCGCAACACGGCGCGGTCAGCGCCGAGTGCGCCGTCGCCATGGCCACCGGCGTGGCCGAGCAGCTCGACGCCGACTTCGGCATCGCGATCACGGGCTTCGCCGGCCCGACCTCGGGCAACGGCGAGAATCCCGTCGGCACGATTTACCTCGGCATGCATGCGCCCGGCGGCGACTGGTCGCGCAAGTTGACCTATCCCGGCCCGCGCGGCGCCGTGAAGCAGCGCGCCGTCACCGCCGCCACCGACTGGCTCCGCCGCGAGCTCCTGCGCGAATCGCGCAAGGTCGCCGTCCCGCTGGCGAATTGAGGCGGCCACGCCGCCTGGTTTGGAGGCGGGACGCCCCCGTCCCGCGGGCGGCCATCGCCGTTCGCCCATCGCGGGGTGAGGGCACCCCGCCTCCAATTCGTGTGGCGGCGGGATCCGCGATTCCGCACGACAATTCGGGGCATTCGTGTCTGCCGGCCTTGGATCGCCGCGTTCCGTCTTCCTCCGTGAAATCCGCATGCTCGCTGGCGCGATTCCCGGGCGTTTTTTTCGTGCGCTTTCGCGGGATTCATGGGCAAATCCCGACCCCATGCCCGCCGCGCCGAAAGCCTTCGTCATGATCTGCGGCCCGGACGATTTCATCGTCAACCGGGTCGGCCAGGCGCGCTTCGCGGCGCTGGCGGCCGAGGGCGGCGCCGACGAATTCGCCCGCGAGATCGTCAACGGCTTCGCCGCCAACGTCGACGAGGTCGAGGCCGCGGTGAACCGCTTCCGCGACGCCGTCCAGACGGTGCCGATGTTCGGCGGCCGGCGCGTCGTGTGGTTCAAGGACGTCAACTTCCTCGCCGACACCGTCACGGGCCGCGCCGAGGGCACGCTGCGCCAGGTCGAGGCCCTCCAGGAGCTGCTCGCCAAGGTCAACCCCGAGGACGTCGCCATCGTGATCACCGCCGCCCCCGTCGACCGCCGCCGCGCCTTCCCGAAGTGGTGCGAGGCGCACGCCGACTTCACGCTCGCGGGCGGCGACGGCGAGGCGGCGGGCGAGGCGCTGGCCGGCATCGCGCTGGCCGAGGCCAAGGCCTGCGGGGCCGCCTTCGCGCCCGGCGCCGTCGAGCTGCTGCTCGCGAAGATCGGCGCCAACACGCGTCTCCTCACCGAGGAAACCCGGAAGCTCGCGACCTACGCGGGGGAAGGCGCCACGATCGAGGAGGCCCACGTCGAGGAGCTCACCCCCAACTTTGCCGAGGGCGATTTCTTCGCCGCGGCCGACCGCTTCTTCGCCGGCGACCTCACCGGTACGCTGGCCGAGCTTTCGCGCCATTTCTTCGCGGGCGGCGACGCGCGCCCGATCCTCGCTGCGCTGCAGAACCGCAACCGCATCCTGCTCCAGGCGCGCGTGCTCATCGACGCGGGCGACCTGCGCGCCCCGGGCAACTACGGCTTCGACAAGGGTGCCTGGGCCCGCGCGCAGGAGGCCTACGCCGAACTCTACGGCGGCAACACCGAGAAGAGCTCCTACAATTTCTTCACGCAGAACCAGTGGTACGCCGGCAAGCTTGTCAGCGGCGCCAGGCTGCCGCCGCTGCGCCGCCTGATCGACAACCAGCAGGAGTTCGTCCGCACCTTCGAGGAAATCATCCGCCGGCCCGACGAGCAGGAAGCCGTCCTTCGCGACATGGCCGTCCGGTGTCTGACGTAGGGGCGGAAAGTTTGGACAGAATTAACTGAATTCTCCGGCAGGGATGACAAGACTTGGGCCGATGTGAGGTGGTTGATTCCGCGCTCCAAATTCGGTCAATTCTGTCCTCTCCCTGCTGCGCCCGCTTTTCCATTGGCAACCCGCGGGGCAAGCCCTATCGCTACCCCGCCGTGAAGCAACCGACGCCCGCCGCCGAAACCATCCCCAATGTCCTCGCCGAGCGCTATGCCTCGGCCGCGATGCGGGAACTCTGGTCCGGGCGCGGCCGCATCCTGCTCGAGCGCGATTTCTGGATCGCCGTCATGAAGGCCCAGAAGGACCTCGGCGTCGCCATCCCGGCCGACGCCATCAAGGACTACGAGCGCGTGCGCGACGACGTGGACGTCGACCGCATCAAGGAGCGCGAGCGCGTCACGCTCCACGACGTGAAGGCGCGGCTCGAGGAATTCTCCGACCTGGCCAAGCGCCAGTTCATCCACCTCGGTCTTACCAGCCGCGACCTCACGGAAAACGTCGAGCAGCTCCAGGTCGCCCGCGCGCTGCAGCTCGTGCAGTTCAAGGTCGTCGCCGCGCTGCTCGGCTTCGCGCGCCAGGCCGCCGCGCACCGCGACCTCATGATCACCGGCCGCACGCACAACGTGCCGGCGCAGCCGACCACGCTGGGCAAGCGCCTCGCGATGTTCGGCCAGGAACTGCTGCTGGCGCACGAGCGCCTCGCCGGCCTGATCGGCCGCTACCCGGTCCGCGGCCTCAAGGGCGCCGTCGGCACGCAGCTCGACCAGCTCACCCTGCTCGGGGGCGACACCGACAAGGTCGACCAGCTCGAGGCGCGCATCGTGAAGCACCTGGGTTTCAAGGCGTCGCTCGACGCCGTCGGCCAGGTCTACCCGCGCAGCCTCGACTTCGACGTCGTCACGGCACTCCACCAGGTCGCCGCCGCCGGCGCCAGCTTCGCCACGACGATGCGCCTCATGGCCGGGGCGGGCCTGGTGACGGAAGGATTCCAGGCCGGCCAGGTCGGCTCCTCCGCCATGCCGCACAAGGTCAACGCCCGGAACTGCGAGCGCATCTGCGGCTTCACGACGATTCTCTCTGGCTACGTCACGATGACCGCCGGGCTCGCCGGCCACCAATGGAACGAGGGCGATGTCTCGTGCTCGGTCGTGCGCCGCGTCGCGCTGCCCGATGCCTTCTTCGCCCTCGACGGCCTGCTCGAGACGCTGCTCACGGTCCTGGGCCAGATGGAGGTGTTTCCCGCGGCCATCGCCGCCGAGAACGAACGCAACCTGCCGTTCCTCGCCACGACCACGATCCTCATGGAGGCGGTCAAGGGCGGCGCCGGGCGCGAGACCGCGCATGAGGCCATCAAGGAGCACGCGCTCGCCGCAGCGAAGGCCATCCGCTCCGGCGGGGATGCGGACCTGCTTGGCCGGCTCGCCGGCGACCGGCGAATCGGCCTCGGCAAGAAGAAGCTGCAGGAGATCCTCGCGCAGAACGAGCGCTTTGTCGGCGCCGCCCCGCACCAGGTCGACGCCTTCGTCGCGGCCGTCGAGCCGCTCGGCAAGAAGCACAAGGGCGCGGCCGAGTACCGGCCGGCAAAGCTGTTGTAGGTAGGGCGCGGACTCCGCTCCGCGCGCCTGGGTTCTTGAATGTAGGGCGGGGTCTCCGAACCCCGCCATCCCATCTTGGAGGCGGGACGCCCCCGTCCCGCGGGTTGCCATCGACGAGCGCCCGTCGCGGGGTGAGGGCACCCCGCCTCCATGTCGCAGATCGATTGGCCACAAGAAGGCACAAAGAATCACCAAGAAATGCTTGAGCCTGTTCTCGTGTCTTTTCGTGCCTCTTCGTGGCGGCACTTGCCTTGGGTCGTACGCTTTGGAGGCGGGACGCCCCCGTCCCGCGGGTTGCCATCTCCGCCACATCGAGCGGGGCGCGGGCACCCCGCCTCCATTTGCGATCGAGGCGCCGCCGGGTTACGCACCCCATTACGCCTCCGCGGTATCCATGCTCCAATGCGGCCCGTTTTTTGTCCGGCTGATCTACGTCGCGGCCTCCTCCGCACCCGGGCTTCAGCCCCCAGGTTTCCCTCCGCTCCGTCCCACCGGGCGGATTTGGGGGAGATAGGACTTGCCACTCCCCGGGCGCTGGCCTTTTTTGACCATTCCTTTTGTTTCTTTCCCAGCTTTAACCACACCACACCATGGCAGAAGAATTAGTCGGCAATTGCTTGATCGGCCAGTCCGGCGGCCCCACGGCCGTCATCAACGCGACCGTCGCGGGCGTTGTCTCCGAGGCCCTCAACCATACCTGCATTGAAGAGGTTTACGGTGCGCTCAATGGCGTGCTCGGGCTCCTGAACGAGGACTTCGTCGACCTCGCCGCCGAGTCGCAACAGGCGATCCGCGGGCTGCACATCACGCCCGGCGCCGCCCTGGGCTCCTGCCGCACGAAGCTGAAGAAGCCGCAGGATTTCGAGCGCGTGCTCGAGGTCTTCAAGGCGCACAACATCCGCTACTATTTCCACATCGGCGACACCGACTCGCAGGAAACCGCGGTCAAGCTCGGCGAGCTCGCCAAGGCCCAGGCCTACGAGCTGCGCATCATCGGCATCCCGAAGAGTATCGAGAACGACATCGCCGCCACGGACCACTGCCCGGGCTACGGCAGCGCCATCAAGTACATCGGCGCGACGGTCAAGGAACTGGCGCTCGACGCCGACGCGATCGGGCAGGGCGACCTCGTCACCATCGTCGAGGTCATGGGTCGCCACTCCGGCTGGCTCGCCGCCGGCGCCTCGCTGGCCAAGCGCCGCGACCACCCGAACGACCCGCCGCACCTCGTCTACGTGCCCGAGGTCGCCTTCACCAACGAGAAATTTGTCGAGGACGTCCGCCGCATCCTCAAGCGCGAGAAACATTGCGTCGTCGTCGTGGCCGAGGGCCTTGTCGACAAGGACGGCAACTACGTCGCGGTCGAGGGCGAGCAGCTCGGCGGCGTCGGCGAGTTCATGAAGGACCTCGTCGAGCAGCAGGTCGGTGCCAAGGCCCGCGTTTCGCGCCTCGGTGTCGCCCAGCGCGCCGCCGCCCACCTCACCTCCAAGACCGATGCCGACGAGGCCACCCTGGTCGGCACCGCCGCGGTCAAGGCCGCGGTCGCCGGCGAGTCGGACAAGCTCGTCACGCTCGTGCGCGGCGACGGCGACACCTACACCTGCGAGACCGGACTATCGTCGCTCACCGATGTCACCGCCGGCCTGAAGAAGCTGCCGCGCGAGTGGGTCAACGAGGACGGCGTCAGCCTGAACTTCCAGTTCTTCCGCTACGCCACGCCGCTCATCCAGGGCGAGGTCACGGTGCCCTTCGAAAACGGCCTGCCCGCCTACACGCGTCTCGCCCGCGAGGGTGTCGACAAGACGCTGCCGGGGTATGAGGCGTAAGTAGTAAGCAGTAAGCGGTAAGCGGTAGGAGCGGCTTTACGCCGCGATCACTGCTGTTTTGGAGGCGGGACGCCCCCGTCCCGCGGGTTGCCATCGACGATCGCCCTTCGCGGGGTGAGGGCACCCCGCCTCCATTTCCTGCGGTCTGAAGCTTCGGGGTTGAAGGCCTGGGATCCTTGACGCACCTTGGCGGGGCCATGTCCCGTACCCCATCGCATATCCTTGGTGTCAGCCTCCTGGCCATGTTTGTGGCCATTCCCGGCCTCGCCGCCGCGGCCGCCACGCCGATCGTGACGCACACCACCGCCGGCGACATCGAGGGCGACCTCAGCGCCGACGGGCTCGTCTCGGCCTTCAAGGGCATCCCGTACGCCGCCCCGCCGGTCGGAAAGCTGCGCTGGCAGCCGCCGCAGCCCGTCGAGCCGTGGACCGGCGTGCGCCCGGCGCATACGTTCGGCGCGCGGGCCATGCAGGGCCGGGTCTTCTCGGACATGCGCTTCTTCGACAATGGCCCGAGCGAGGACTGCCTCTATCTCAACGTCTGGGCTCCGGCCAAGGCGGAGAAGCTGCCCGTCATGGTGTGGATCTATGGCGGCGGGTTCGTCGCCGGCGCCACGTCCGAGCCGCGGCAAAACGGCGAGAGACTCTGCCAGAAGGGCGTCGTGGTCGTCAGCATGAACTACCGGATGGGCGTCTTCGGCTTCTACGCCCACCCGGAGCTCACGGCCGAGTCGCCGCACCACGCCTCCGGCAATTTCGGCCTGCTCGACATGGTCGCCGCGCTGCAGTGGGTGCGCGACAACATCGCCGCGTTCGGCGGTGACCCGGGCAACGTCACGATCTTCGGCGAGTCCGCCGGCTCGTTCGCCGTCAGCGCGCTCATGGCCTCGCCCCTCGCCCACGGGCTCTTCCACAAGGCCATCGGCGAGAGCGGCGCCATGTTCGGCCGCACGCTCGGGACGCACGCGCGCGCCGAGGCCGAGGCCAACGGGACGAAGTTCGCGCAGGCCTATCTCGGCACGACCGCGCTCGAGCAGCTGCGCGCCGTGCCGGCCGACCAGCTCCTCGCCGCGGCGCTCAAGGCCCGCGAGGCCCATGACGACGCCGCCTTCGGGCCCGACATCGACGGCTGGTTCCTGCCGCAGACGCCGCGCGACACCTTTGCCGCCGGGAAGCAGAACAAGGTGCCGCTGCTCGCCGGGTGGAATCACGACGAGGGCGGCCCCTGGGAACTTTTGGGCCAGGACAAGCCGACGCTCGTTAATTATGTGAAACACGCGAAGGAGCGCTTCGGCGACCGCGCCAACGCCTTCCTGCTGGCCTATGGCGCCACGAGCGACGCCGAGGCCCGGCGCGCCGCGGCCGATTTCGGCGGCGACCAGTTCATCGGCTTCGGCACTTGGAAATGGATCGAGATGAGCGTCGCGACCGGCGGGCAGCCGGTGTACCGTTATCGGTTCGATCGCGACATGCCGCGCCCGGCCGATGCCAGGCCCGACTGGACGCCGGTGGCGTACCACTCCGCCGAGATCGAGTTCGTCTTCCGCGTCCTCGACTCGAAGGAAGGCCTGACGTTCGGGCCCGACGACCACAAGGTTTCGGAGCTGATGGCGTCGTACTGGACGAACTTCGCCAAGACCGGGAATCCGAACGCCGACGGCCTGCCCGCCTGGCCCGAGTACAAACCCAGCGACTACCAGGTCATGCACCTCTCCGCCGAGCCCGTCGCGGTCCCCGACGTGCATCGCAGCCGCTACCTGTTCCTGGACGCACCAACCGACAAACGCTAAGCATCGGTCGGAGGGCCGGTCTCCTGACCGGCCGCATGTTCGTGCTACGGTCGGCCGGGAGGCCGACCCTCCAGCCACCATGGATAGCGGCAAGCGCAGAGCCGTAGGAGCGGCTTTACGCCGCGAAGGCCGGGCGGGGGGATTCCATTCCCCACCGTTGAATTTCGCCAACCACGAAGGACACTAAGGACGCCAGGGTGGGATCGACAACTGGAGGGCCGGTCTCCTGACCGGCCGCATGTTCGTGCTACGGTCGGCCGGAGGGCCGACCCTGCAGCCACCGTGGACGAAGGATTCCGTGCGGTCCGCTGTTCGTCCTCCGCTACGGCATCTTTGCCGATCCCGTCTGCTTGGGCGGGGCGAGCCGCTCGATCTGGATGTAGAGGATGTACTGGCCGTCGAGCTTGGTATAACTGGTGGGGCCGTCATCGGCGTACCAGGGGATGAGCGTCGTGTTTTGCGAACCCAAGACGGCCTCCACCTTGGCGTGGGAGAGGCACATTCCCTTCGGCACGTACACCAGGTTGGGATTAAAAAAGCCGGGGTCGCCCTTGATGTTGGCCTGGTCCTCCACGCCGACCGGCCGGTTCTCGCCGCTGGCATGGTAACCGATCCCGAGATGCGCCGTGTGGGCATAGCCATCGCTGTCCTTTTCCTCGAATGTCTTGGTCAGGATCGTGGCCCATTGCTTGGTGTCATTGCGGCTGAGGCGCGCCGGTTCGGCTGCCTGGGTCATGGCCTCGTAAGACGTCCACCAGCTCGTCCAGTCATTCCACGGCCCATCGTCGTTCTTGTCCCATTCGAACAGGATCGGTGCCACTATGACCAGACCGCCGGTGTCGCTCAACTCTCCTTCCCACATCGTCAGCGGGAAACGATCGGTGCTGCCGACCACACCGGGCTTGGCCGTCGTGATCGACGAGTCGGGGACATAATCGCCCGTCTGGATGCCGCCCTTGTCGCTGGCCGAGCCCGCGCGGATCCGGTCGGGGAAGCCGTTCGTGTCGCCCATGACCTTCGTGCGCACGGAGCCGACGTACGTCAGCGGCCCTTCGTCGGACAACGTCGCCACGCTGGCGCCGGCGAAGATCTCGTCGCGCTTGCCGTCCACCTGGAACATGTCGTCCGTCGTCTCGTGGACGCACTGCACGCCGAGGAGCGTGACGCGGTAGCGGTCGACCACGCGGCGTAGCGTGATGCTGGTTTTGGCCTGGTTCGGCGCGGGATAGAGCGTGCCCGCGTCGCTGAAAACCGCGGCCAGGCGGAATTCGTAGGTGGCCACGGCCAGGCCGGTGACCGTGAAGTCGGTGCCGCTGCCGAAGAACTTGCCGTCCGGCGGGAGCGTCGGGCCGTAGAGCTGGTAGCCGTTGACGCCCTGGACCGGCACCCAGGAGACCTTGACCACGCCGGCGCCATTCTGGTTCGCCAGCAGCAACGGCGTCGGCGCGACCGGCGGCTGGGCATAGTCATAGTCCGCGGAGCCGACACTCCCGTCAGTGTGGTGCACATTGATGCGATAGATGGTGTGCGGTTCGAGGAAGGCATGGTCGCGGAACTTGAGCGCATTCAGGCTGGCGGCGATTTGCGTGCTGCCCTTGGAGTCGACCCGGAAGATGTCGAACGAACTCCAGTTGGCCGCTGACCAATCGAGGTCATGGCTGGCGGCGTTGACCGACTGGACGTGGATGTTCGTGGGGGGCGGACCCGCGGGCGCGGCGCCGGTCGCCTTCGACAGGCCCGCGGAGTTAGCCGCGGCCATCTGCGCCGGCGTGGCGGTCGCGATGTCGGGCCGCGACGGAGCGGCGGTGGTCCCTCCGCCCTGCGGCGCGACCGGCGGGGGCGGCGTGCCCAGCCGCTCGAGCTGGATATAGAGCGTGTATTGACCTTCGAGCGCCGCGTTGGTGAGGGTTTCCGGCGCATCATTGATGCTGTACGGAATCACCACGGCGTTTTGCGTCCCCAGTGCTTTTTCGACACTCATGCGCGTCAACACCATGCCCCACGGTTGCCAGTAAAGAACTGGCTTCGCCGTGATCAAGCCGGCGGCCTGGTCGTAGAGCCCGATCGGCCGGTTGGCGCCGGACTCATCGAAGAACGGTCCGTAGTGGACCGGCGCGGCGTAGTTGTCCTTGTTCGGCGGCAGGTATTCCGTGAACGTGAGCCACGACCAGATCTGGTCGCCCTTGATCGGGTTGCGCGCGGCGTCCGCCAGGCCGGGCTCGCCCCGGGGCGTCTTCCACCAGCCGACCCAAGTGTTCCAAGGCCCGTCGTCGTTCTTGTCCCACTCAAAAACGGTTGGCGCGATCGTCACGATGTCGCCGTTGTCGACCAGTTCGCCCTCCCACACCGCCAAGGGAAAACGGTCGGTGGTCCCCTTCACGCCGATGTAAGGGGTCTTGATCGACGAGTCGGGCACGAAGTCGCCCGTTTGGATGCCGCCCTGGTCGCTGGCCGTGCCGGCGCGGATCCGGTCGGGGAAGCCGTTGGTGTCACCCATGACCTTCGTGTGAAAGGCCGTGGTGTTCTTGGGGAGACCTTGGTTGCGCGCGACCGTGGCCACGTAGGCGCCGGCGAAGATCTCGTCGCGTTTGCCGTCGAGCTGGAGCATGTCGTCCTTGGTCTCGTGCACGCATTCGACGCCGAGGAACGTGACGCGGTAGCGGCCACGGTCGGTCAGCACGTCGAAATTCGCGCTGGCTTCCTTGGGCGCGACCCCCTGGCCGCGAGCGCCGTCATACACCACCGCCACCCGCACCCAGTGGTTGCCCACCGGAATGCCGTAAGCCACCAATTTGTTGGTGGTGAGTCTCTGGTTGATGATGGCGGTAGTCGGACTCGACACCTGATAGGTCTTCGCGGCGTTATTCCCGGCGGGCGGCACGTCATCCCAGCGCAGATTGACCTTGTTCGGGCCGGTCTGGACGGCCTTCAGGCCGGTGACGACCGCCGGCTGGGGCGGATTTGCGTAGGTATAGTCGAGGCTGCCCTGCCGGCCGTCGGGATAGTGCACGACGACGCGGTAAATGGTGTTGGGTTCGAGGAAGGCATCATCCGAGTAGCTCCGGTCCTGGGTGCCGGCGAGGAGCTGGGTCGTGCCGGTCGACAGCACGCGGTACAGGTCGTTGGTCGTCCCGGTCTCGCACGACCAGCTCAACTGGTGCGCGTAGGGATTGTTCGAACTGACCTTGAAGTTTGTCGGCGGCGGGCCGAGCGGCGCGGCGCCGGTCGCTTTGGACGTGGCGGCGACGTTCGTGGCGGCGGCCTGCGTTGGCGTGGCGGTCGCCGGGGCCACGTTGCCGCCAGCGGCCTTGGCCTCGGTCTTGTAGGTGAAGATGCGCACGCGCACGTCGGTACCGCCGGCCTTGATGGCGTAGAAGCGGATCTCGGCCTCCTTCGCCGGCATCGTCCACTCGATGATGCGAACCCGGTGGCTATCGGACCCGCTGGTCGAATCGGCGCCCTTCCTCCAACTGGCCGTCGCCAGCCGCTCGAGATAGTTGCCTGCGATGTCATCCATGGCGGCGCCCGTGTGGTAGGTGGCGATTTCCGTGTCGCGCAGCTTGCCCGGGTCCTGGCTGTAGCCCTGGCGGACGAGGCCGGGCGGCCGGGGAAAGTCAGTCGGGTCTTTGGCGCCGGCGTCGTGCGCCGGTTGGGCTTTCGGCCCGAGGGAGTCCTTCCCTTGGGCGGCGGCGGGGAGGGCGGCGGCGCCGAACGCCGCGGTGGGCGGCAACAGGGCAAGCAGCAGCACGGCAATCGGCGCGAGGGTCCTTTTCATCGGGGGTGGGGTTGAGCGCTGGGCGACCGAATGTGCGGGGATGCGGACTCTCTCGGGCAAAATTTTCCCGCAGGCAAAGCTAAACCCGGGGGCGGTCGCGTTCAGTTAAACCGCTACTGGCTGCGAAGTCCGCAAAAGTTGCGCAGCCTAGTCAGGCAACTGTAGGGCGGGGTCTCTGAACCCCGCCTCATCCACCCGGGCAACCGGAGACACACCCCGTCGCTTCGCGCCACCCCTCTTGATAGAGGGGACCAGGCAAAGGCAAGTTGACGGGAATTGTAGGGCGGGGTCTCCGCACCCCGCCTCCATGTCTCGGATCGATTCGCCACAAAAAGGCGCAAAGATTCACAAAGAAATTCCCTAACCCTTTTCGTGCCGTCTCGTGCCTCTTCGCTCGCCGCGCCGCAGTCGCGGTTCCGCGACGAAGGCGGGTGGCCAATGCTTCTGGTTCGGCCTTGGTACTTGAAACTTGGCACTTCGCACTTGCCCCTTTGCGGCTCGTTCCGTCCTCCGGGGTTGCGAACCGCGTCCGGATCGTAACGGTAGCCCGATGCAGCGCATGTCCCGGGCGGTGACCGTCCTCTTGATCGTGAACCTCGTGGCTTTTGTCGCGGGCGTGGTGCCGCGCGGGAGCAACTGGTTGGTCGACGCCGGCGCGCTCTGGTATCCGGCCAACGACCATTTCGGCTTCTGGCAGCTGGTGACGTACATGTTCCTGCATGCGAACTTCAGCCATATTTTCTTCAACATGTTCGCGCTCGTTTCGTTCGGGACGATCCTGGAGCGGGAGTGGGGTACGGCGCGTTTCCTGGTTTTCTATTTTGTCTGCGGCGTCGGTGCCGCGCTGGTCCAGACGGGAATCAGCTGGCAGGAATTCCACGGCCTGCAGGCGCGCCTCGTTGCGGCGGGGATGACCCCGGCTGAAATTGGCTCCCTGCTGGCCGCCGGCGGCGGCAATATTCCCCGCGATCCGACGGTCCGGGCGGCGCTCTTCGACCTCTACGGTATCTACGCGCGGCCGATGCTCGGCGCGTCCGGGGCGATCTACGGGCTCCTGGTGGCGTTTGGCTTTCTCCATCCGAACGCAAGGCTCTCGCTCATGTTCGTGCCGGTCCCGATCGCGGCGAAATATTTCATTCCCGGGTTGCTGCTCCTCGACCTGTTCTCCGGCGTCACCGGCTTTTCGATTTTCGGCGCCGGCATCGCGCATTACGCCCACCTCGGCGGCGCCGCGATCGGCTTCCTCCTGATGCTCCTCTGGCGGCGAAGGCAAGAGCTGAAAGCTGAGTGCTGAGAGCTGAGGGCTTAGGACGAAACAGCAAAGGGCGACGCTCGTAGAGTGACTCTGCAGATCATACAGCCACTGCCCAACTCCTGATCAGCGCGGATTCCGCCGGACTTCTGTTTTCAGCTCACGGCGGGGAAATTCGCGGCTTTAAGGTCGCAATTTGCGACCTTAGACGTGGAAGACGGTGGACAACAGTCTGATGCAATTCGGAGGGGGCAATTTGCTTCTGGGCCGAAACACCAACCGAAACGGGGCCGGCATCGAAAATTTCTTCCCTGGGCGTTCACGGAATATGGCGCAGTGATGGCGGCCAATGTCCTGCGCAGCCCCAAAGCGGTGGAGATGAGCGTCTATGTCGTGAGGGCATTCATTGCGCAGCGCGAGTTGCTGGCGACCAACGCGGCCATCATGAAACGGCTCGCGGAAATTGATAAGGCATTACTGGAGCATGACAGCGCGCTGATTTCGCTGTGGGAAAAGCTCCAGCCGCTTCTTGCCCCGCCACCGGAACCACCGCGCCGGGAGATGGGATTTCACACGCGCTTGAAGGGAGGTTGAAGCATGGGGACTGGCGACGACATCTTGTTTCGGCCGTGACCGAACCGCCCTCCACCTTCGCCGAATCGGCTACGGCGGGACACGCACGGGGGCTTGCCGGCCTTGGTACTTTGCCACTGGGCTCTGCACGCCTTCCCGCGCCCGCTCCGAGTCTGGCCCTTTGACCCGTCACTCGTCACTTGTCACACGTCACTCCGTCGCGGCGCGTCCTAAACCAGCTCTTCCTCTTGATACTTGAATCTTGGCACTTGGTACTTAACCGCGATCTGTCGCTCGCTCTTCCTCTTGGTACTTGTGACTGGCCTCTTGCTACTTGCTCGCGACAAACGCCCGATCCGTTTCTTTGATCTGGGCATTCCTCTTGGCACTTGGCACTTGGCACTTGGCCCTTTCCCGCGACAAAGTCGCGGGCCTGGGGGCCTGTAGCTCAACGGTCAGAGCAGGGGACTCATAATCCCTTGGTTGCCGGTTCGAATCCGGCCAGGCCCACCAAGCCGCAGGCTTGGTGGCGGCCGGATTTGAACCCCGGGTTTGACGAAGAAGGGGCAGCGCGGAGCGCTGAGGGCTTTGCCCCGGTCCTGGTTTGGCAGGACCGCCAATCCCGGCGGGCCCACCACTCCGCGAAGCGGAAAGAACCAAGGTCCAAGGGCGAAGTATCAGGGTAGGGACCAAAATGCCGGTGCACCGACACCCGCAGATTTTTGTGACCTTTTGTGTTTTTTTGTGGCCAATATCTACCCAAAAGCCGCCGGTGCCGGCGGGTGGTTGTCTTCCGGCGCGGGGACTTCCGCGCCCGGCGTGCCCATGCCGGCGGTCCAGCCCGCGACGACGCAGGCGATGAACTGCGCCACGGCCAGGCTGACGTGAAACACCCGCGAGAAGGCGAAAGCCATGAACCCGGCGATCGCGCCGAAGACGACGTAGCGCTGGAGCGAATGAGGTTGTCCTAGGAGGAAGTTCATCGCGCGAATTTTTATCCGACGGATTTCTCCCAGATCATCATGATGACCGTGACCACGCTCGCGGCGATGCCGCAGTAAACGCCATCCCAGAAGCACGGCATGACCGGCAGCTTCTGCCGCTTGTTTTGGATCGCGGCCGCCAAGGCGGCGCCGACGACCCCGGAAACAAACGCCGAGACGAGGCTCGGCCAGATTTCAGCCAGAAGTTGCATGGAGGGTTCCGCGCCGTGGCCCCGGCGGCGATGCGACGCAGCCTGCCGCCCCCGCCGCCCTTGGCAACGGTGAAACCCAAGAGCGACTCCTAGCCTGTCTTCAGCCACTTCTGGATTTCGCTCCTTGGGGTTCGAATCCCCGCGGGGACGCAACCGAAGGCATATTACACCTGTTCCCCCAAGCTCGCCCTAACTCGGATTCTCGCGAGCTTTCATCTCGTCCTGGCGGGCAGGTTGTCGTTTGACGCGGGCGGGCGAGCTCAGTTGACGGTAGGCAGTGGACGGTGGCGGCGCTGGAATCCAATTAGCTCTTGGCTCATCGAGTTGGGGAGGTAGTTTCGAGTTTCGACCCCGGGGCCACGGGCGATTTAAATCTCATGACCTGGAAATTCCTGGCAGGCTTAGGCCTCGGTGTCGCGGCATTCGCATTTTCCTTCGGCGCGGATTTGCCTGACTTGGCGCAACTAAAAATCGCCGCGGAAACAGGCGATCGCGTCGCGGAGTATGAATATGGCCGGCGCGTCGCTTTCTCGAATCCGAAGGAGCAGTTCGACTTGTATTTGAAATCAGCCCAGCAGGGCTACGGCCCTGCGCAGGACGCGGTCGCCGAGATTCTCCACGCTCGGTACATTCCCGATGCCAAAAAGAAGAAAGCGACCGAACGGGAAGCAGCGCGATGGGCAAGCCGTGCTGCTTATCAGGGCATAGTATCAGCCCAGGCACGGCTTGGATCGTATTACGATCGAGGGGTGGGCGTCACAAAGGATCCGGTGAAAGCTTACATGTGGATGGAGATCGCGGTGCGAAACTCTTCGGCCCCGCCTCATTTTGTAGAGCACTCGATCTACAAGGTTAATCGCGACGCGTTGATTAAACAGACCTCAACCGACGACATCCTCAAAGGCCAGCAAATGGCGGCCGCATTTCGCGCCGAAGACTATCTGGGTATGACGCCAGTCGAGGCGGACCTGATCTTCGCGGATCTGAAGCTTACCGCGATCTATCAAATAAAGAACTATCAGAGCGCTGTCGTGAACAACGTGCGCATCAACGTCGGCGAAACCAAAGCGCTGCGGATAGACGACCAAACGATTTCACTGACTTGCCTCGCGATCGAAGGGAAATCGGTGCGACTGGCCATCAGCCGAACCTCATTTCAGACAACGCTGAATTTGGAGCACTGACCTTGAACGGACGAATTGCCGAGTGGAATGCCGAGCGGGGATTCGGTTACCTCGAGAGCGGGGAACGGCGGTCTTCCTGCACGGGTGGGAATTCAAGGAGCGACACAAGCGGCCGGAGGTGGGTGACCAGATTCAGTTCGTGTTGGGCTGGGACCGGCAGGGCCGGACGTGCGCGACGGAGGCGACGCACATGAACGACGGCGGACGTTTAGGGATTGGGCATTTTCTCGTGCTCGTGGCGTTGCTGGTCGCGCCGGGCTTGGCCGTGTATCGGAAATTCGGGCCGATCGGAGCGGCCTACGTCGGCGGCTGGGCCACGGCGCTCTCGTTGCTTACCTATTTCTTCTACGCCTTGGACAAACGCCGCGCGCAGGAGAATGCCCGTCGCGAACCAGAGAAACTGCTGCACCTCATGGAACTGGTCGGCGGCTGGCCGGGCGCGTTCCTGGCGCAGTATCAGTTCCGGCACAAGGTGCGGAAGGTCGGGTATCAGGTCGTCTTTTTCCTCATCGTCGGCGTATACCAATTCATCGCCGTGGATGCGCTGCGCGGCTGGCCGATCCTGAAGTCGTTGTTCAACTGACCCGGCCGGCCGCGATCCCCGGCCCTCCAGGGATGGCGGGATTCGGAGATCCGGCCCTACAGGAATCCGTGTCCTCCGTGAAATCCGTGGTGAAGAATCCGAGAGCAGGGCCCGGGCCCGGCAGTGAGCCGTGTTGATTTGCCACGAAAAGGCGCAAAGCGTCGCAATAAGAGGGGCCTAATTTTTGTGACTTCTCGTGCCTTTTTGTGGCCAATCAATTCGTGGGATAGGCGCAATCCGTGGTTAAAATGAAACCCGGTAAGATCACGCGGCCCGCAGGGACGCGGGCCCTCCACGCAAAGGCGTCTGGACATCGCGGCGTAAAGCCGCTCCTACAGATGAAGGCCCGGCCTCGGGTCATTCCCCCCAGCAGATGCCGAGGGCCTTGCCGGTTTGGATGAGGTCGCCGTCGACGGGCACGGTGCGGAGCTTGCCCACTGCGTCGGCGATCGGCACGTCGGCGGTGTCGGGCGGGCGCAGCGCGACCATGCGGCCGAATTTTCCCTCGGCGATCAGCGTGACCGCCCGCGCGCCGAAGCGCGTGCAGATGAGCCGGTCGAAGGTCGTGGGAATGCCGCCGCGCTGCAAATGGCCGAGCACGCAGATGCGCGTCTCCTTGCCCGTCCGCTGCTGCACCTCGGCGGCGACGACCGAGGCGATGCCGCCCAGCCGGGCCTCGCGGCTCACGCCGGCGATCGGCGACGCCGACGTCACGAAGTCCTTGTCCTTCTCCCGCGCGCCCTCGGCCACGGCGATGAGCGTGAAATGCTTCCCCTCGGCCTCGCGGGCCGCGATTTTCTGGCAGATGCTGTCGTAGTTGAACGGAATCTCGGGGATGAGGATGACGCTGGCGCCGCCGGCGATGCCGGCATGCGCGGCGATCCAGCCGGCGTAGCGGCCCATCATTTCGACGACCATGACGCGGTTGTGGCTCGTCGCCGTGGGACGGAGCCGGTCGAGCGCCTCGGTGGCGAACGACACCGCCGTGTCGAAGCCGAAGGTGATGACCGTGCCGCCGAGGTCGTTGTCGATCGTCTTGGGCACGCCGACCACGGGCATGCCCGCCTCGAGGCACTGGAGGCCGATGGAGAGCGAGCCGTCGCCGCCGACCACGACGAGCGCGCTGAGCCCGAGGTCCTCGAAATTCCTGCGGGCCTCGGCCAGGATGGCGGGATCGATGCGCTTGGACTCGCCGTGGCCGACCTTGGCGGAGAATCGTCCGGTATTCGTCGTGCCGAGGACGGTCCCGCCGAGGTAGAGGAGGCCGTCCATCTCGAGGTAGTCGAGCACGCGGGTTTTCGCCGGCGAGAGCAGGCCCTCGAAGCCGCCGAGAATGCCGAGCGTCTCCCAGCCCCGCTTGGCGGCGGCCTTGACAACCGCATAGATGACCGTGTTCAGGCCGGGGCAATCGCCGCCGCCGGTCAGGATGCCGATGCGCTTTTTCATGGGGAAAGAGAACTGCGAACCGGCGTGGTCGGCCGCCCGCATGATGCGGCGCCGATGGGGATACTCAAATCCTAATCCGGGGCGGGGCGGACCGAGGCAGAGAATTAATGACCACGGATTACACGGATGGCACGGATTGGGATCGGACCGAGGCGGGGCCAAGCATCGCGGCGTAAAGCCGCTCCTACAATTGGGGGTCGGGCTCCCGCCCGACCGGGAGCCATAAATCGAAAGGCCACAAAAAGCACAAAAGGCGCAAAGATTTTCGGTAGGAGCCTCCGAACGCCGCCGGAATCACCCGAGGGTTTTTAACCATGGATTACACGGATGGCACGGAGGGAAACCCGGGCCAAGCATCGCGGCGTAAAGCCGCTCCTACAATTGGAGGGTCGGGCTCCCGCCCGACCGCGGCCCAGCGGGAGCGGGGCCCTCCAGGCGGGGTCCGAACATCCATCCGCCCGATCTCACAACCGCAAACATTGCCCGGGGTTACGACACGAGCATTTCGTTTTGCCGGGGAGAAAAAGTTGGGCACCTACCTGCGGTTGGGGTGGTCGGTATGAGATGCACGCCTCCCAGCCTCGCTGCCGGACTGGTATTCCCGGTTTGGATAATGTCCTCAATGGCGGCTTCGTCCGCAACCGGCTCTACCTGGTCGAAGGCGACCCGGGTTCGGGCAAGACCACCCTGGCGCTGCAATTCCTGCTCGAAGGGCGCCGCCAGGGCGAGGCCGGCCTCTACCTCACCCTTTCCGAATCGAAGGAAGAACTGGACGCGGGCGCCCGCTCGCACGGCTGGGAGCTGGAGGGGATCGAGGTGGTCGAACTCGCCTCGCGGGACGCCGCGCTCAGCGACGAGAATTACCTGACCATGTTCAACCCGTCCGAAGTCGAGCTGAGCGAGACGACCAAGGTCGTCCTGCAGGCAGTCGAGGCGCGCAACCCGACCCGCATTGTCTTCGACTCGCTCTCCGAGATGCGCCTGCTCGCGCAAAGCTCCCTTCGTTACCGCCGCCAGATCCTCGCCCTCAAGCAGTTCTTCACCGGCCGCGCCTGCACGGTGCTGCTGCTGGATGACGGCACCAGCGAAGGCCCGGATCTCCAGTTGCAGAGCATCGCCCACGGCGTGATCAAGCTCGACCAACTCGCGCCGGTTTATGGCGGCGACCGGCGGCGCCTGCGGGTGATAAAATACCGCGGCACGCGCTTTCGCGGGGGCTATCACGACTTCGTCATCGCCGACGACGGGCTGCGCGTGTTTCCCCGGCTGGTCGCGGCGGAACATCGCGCCGAAATCGCCTCCGGCCTGGTCCCCAGCGGGATCGAACCGCTCGATGCCCTCCTGGGCGGCGGTCCCAATCGCGGCACGAGCACGCTGCTCCTCGGGCCGGCCGGCAGCGGCAAATCCACCACGGCCATCCAGTACGCGGCGGCGGCGGCCGGCCGCGGCGAACATGCGGCCGTCTTCACCTTCGACGAATCGTTCGGGACGCTCCTGACCCGCAGCCGCGGCATCGGGCTCCATTTCAAGGAGGGCCGCCACCCGGGCGAGATCCACATCCGCCAGGTCGACCCGAGCGAGCTCTCGCCCGGGGAGTTCGTGCACCTGGTCCGCGAGTCGGTCGAAACCGACAAGGCCACCGTCGTCGTGATCGACAGCCTGAACGGCTATCTCAACGCCATGCCGGACGAGCGGTTCCTCACCGCCCAGTTGCACGAGCTGCTCGCCTATCTCGGGGAGCGGGGCGTCTGCACCATCCTGGTGGTGGCGCAACACGGTCTGGTCGGGTCGCACATGGACGCGCCCGTCGACACCAGCTACCTGGCCGATTCCGTCGTCCTCTTCCGCTTCTTCGAGGATGGCGGCCGGGTGAAGCGCGCCATTTCCGTGATCAAGAAGCGCAGCGGCCCGCATGAGAACACCATCCGTGAATTCCAGACCAGTTCGAAGGGCATCGCGGTGGGAAAGCCGCTGCTCGATTTCCACGGTGTGCTGACGGGCGTTCCCGTAAGCGTGTCCAACCCCCGGCCGGGCTAGCAACGCCGTGACCTCCGAGGGCTCCACCGAACGCGAGCAACGCGTCCTGTTGTTCGTCGCCACCCGCCGCGACGCCGAGGTAAGCGCGCGCCTGCTCGCCCAGGCGGACATTCGCAGCCACGCCTGCACGTCGGCGGACGAGCTGATCGCCGAGCTCCGGTCCGGCGCGGCCGCCCTCCTCGCGACGGACGAGCTGCTGGAGCCCACGGTCACCAGGAAGCTGATCGCCGAACTTGACCGGCAGGAGGAGTGGTCGGACCTGCCGATCGTGCTGCTGATGCGCGGCGGGCTGAGCAGCGCGCCCGCGGCCGAGTCCCTGCGGCACATCACCAACGTCGTCACCCTCGAGCGCCCGACGGGCATGGGCCCCGTGCTCAGCGCGGTGCGGGCGGCGGTGCGGGCGCGCGCCCGCCAGTACGAGACCCGCGCCCACATCGAGGCGATCAAGGCGGCCGAGGCCAAGGCCCGCGCGGCGGACCAGGCGAAGAATGACTTTCTGGCCGCGCTCTCGCATGAGCTCCGCACGCCGCTCACCCCGGTGCTGCTGGTCGCGAGCGAGGCGGCCGCCAATCCCGCGTGGCCGGACGAGGCGCGCGAAGCCTTTGAAGTCATCGTGAAGAACATCGGCCTCGAGGCCCGCCTGATCGACGACCTGCTGGACCTCACCCGCATCACGCACGGCAAGGTCAAGCTGGAGCGGACCCCCGTCGACGTGGTCGGCATCCTCCGCGATGCGATCGCGACCGTCCGGCCGGAGAGCGACCCCAAGGGCCTGCGCCTGGTCGAGGACCTGCCGGCCCGGCCGGTAACGGTGCTCGGCGATGCAGTCCGGCTGCAGCAGGTGTTCTGGAATGTGCTCCGCAACGCGGTGAAGTTCACGCCGCCGGGCGGCGCGGTCGCCGTGGCCGCCGGCCCGCGCGACGGCCGGTTCGTGGTCACCGTGACCGATTCCGGCATCGGCATGGAGCGGGCCGAGCTGGAGCAGGCCTTCGAGGCTTTCGTGCAGGGCGAGCACGCCCGACGCAACGGGCCGCACCGCTTCGGCGGCCTCGGCCTGGGCCTGGCGATTTCGCGGTCGCTGGTGGAAATGCACGCGGGCGAAATCACCGCCGCCAGCGCCGGGCGCGCGCGCGGTTCGACGTTCACGATCTCCCTGCCCATCGTGGGAAGCCCGTTGGACGAGGACCGCGGCCCGCCGGTGGCCGCCGCCCGCCGCCCGCGCTCGCTCCGGGTGCTCCTGGTCGAGGACCACGAGGCGTCGCGCGAAGCCCTGCGCCGCCTGCTCGAAGCCCGCGGCCACGCGGTGACCACGGCGGCGAGCGTGGCCGAGGCACGGGAGGGCAGCCGCCAAGGGCCTTTCGACCTGGTGCTCACGGACATCGGTCTGCCGGACGGCAGCGGCTACGAGATCCTGCGCGAGGTCGGGATTCCCGGCGATTGGCTGGGCGTGGCGCTGACCGGTTATGGCCGGGACGATGACTTGATGCGCAGCCGCGAGGCCGGATTTTTCGCGCACATCACCAAGCCGCTCAGCGCGGCGGCGCTGGATAACGTGCTGAATTCGGTCGCGGCCAGGTTCGAAGCGGGCTGACGCGGCTCGTTTGGCGGGCTGGGCTTTCGACCGGCCCCCCACCGTTCACCGTCCACGGGCTACCGTATGCGCCCCGTGGTTTCGTCCCGGGGGCGCACCGATGGCGAGGTTTAGCCGGATCGCTACAGTGGGGCCATCACAGACGCATCAAGACTGTTCTGACCCAGAGAGTCACATCGACGGTAACCAGGACTGAAGTTCACAGATCCCACGGATAAAACCGACGGGTCAGTAAACCCAAAAACGATGCGTCTGTGATCTTTTTTGAGGCGGAGTGCCCTCACCCCGCGAAGCGAAAGATTGATGGCAACCCGCGGGACGAGGGCGTCCCGCCTCCAATTACCGTATGCGTTCCGCGCCGAGTTAACACCCAGCCGGCGCGTGACACCTTCGATCGCATCTCAATCCCTTGGTGCCGGCTGGATGTTACTCGGAATGTGCGTGGAAAAATGCAGGGGGCCGGGGAAGGGGGCGCCACCCATTAAATGGACGGCGGCGTACGGCCCGCCCCGAAGCACGGCGGCGGAGCTGGCGTCAATCCGCTTCACCACATCCCGCCGGACGGCGCTGAGGAGGCTGCGGATCTGGATGTCGTCGACCGAGAGGGATCCCTCACGGCCTTCAAAGACCGCGAGTGCCCCGTCGAGGAATCGTTTCAGTTCCCCCGCGGACTCCCCATCGATATTGGGTCGGCTGGCGCTCATCAGCGACAACCGTCCTACAGGAATCTCCCGCCTCCGGGCATGGGGTTGTCACCTACGGCGAAGGTAGGTGTTGGCGGGCACCGGGGAAACTTTGCTCGAACCACGGCGCGGCGGGGTGTCCGGCGCGCCGGCTCCTTCGGTTCACGGCCAGAGCCACCAGAAGACCGCCGCGGTGCCGAGGGCGTAGAGCGCGGCGTCGAGCAGATACAGCGCACTGCCGGACCACGGGCGACCCATCCAGATCGATTCCTGCAGTGTCCCGAAGCCATAGCCGACGAAGCTGACGGCAAACGCGAGCTTGGCGGCCGCCCCGGCGAAGGCGTGATATCCGCCATAGACCTTGCCCGCGAGGAGGGCTGCGACCGCCGAGACAAGCAGGCAAAGGAGAAACCACTGCCCGAGATATTTGCCCATGTTGGGCTGGCCGTTGGCGATGATGGTGACGTGTCCGACCGGGCCTTCCGCGTACTTCTTCTTCATGGCCTCGGTCGCCATGTCTTTCATCTCGCGGCATTGCGGGATGACATACCGGCCTGGCGCCGGGCTGCCCGCGCGAATCGCGTCGCGGACGGCATCTTCATTCGAGAACATACGGTATTCGCGCGCATGCCACTTGAAGGCCATGTGGACGAGCGAGCTGATCACGAAAACGACCACGGCACTGAGCAGGGTCGGCAACCAGAGGGAAGCGAGGGTGTGCATGTTGGGGTGGGGGAAACGATTGAGCGGGACTGAACGCTGAACGCTGAACGCTGAACGCTGAACGCTGAACGCTGAACGCTGAACGCTGATTTAGGGGTGGCAGTCTCCTCGCATAAAGGCCCGGGGGACTGAAGCCGGAAATGGCATTGAGGTGGAGGGCGAAGCTCCCGCTGCGCCGGATTGGGGTAGGGCGCGGATTCCATTCCGCGCCGCGGCGGCGAAGGGACTCGCCGCCCTACCTGGGTGGCAATCGTTCCGAGTTATCCGTGTGATCCGTAGTTAATTGAGTCTGTTGAGCGTTGAATGACGCCAAGAACTCGCGACCGAAGTCACGCCCATGCGAAAAACCTTCAACCGGCAACGAGAGCCTGTCTTCATGTCCGCCATGAAGGCTGTTGTCGCGCTGCTCGCGCTCTCGCTGGCCGCGGTGCTCGCGGCGGCGGCGAAGGACGACACCGCGGCGAAGGCGGACAAGAAGATCGAGACCGAGGGCGAGACGTTCGTCCTGCCGAAGCTGGTCGTGGTCGGACACACGATCCCGTCGTACTGGCTCGAGGTCACCTGGGTCTGCGCCAACCCGCTGCCGTTTTGCCCGATCAAGGAAGCCTGGATCAGCAAGGTCGGCTACGGCACGCCTGTGGCCGACCTCGGGATCAAGAAGGGGGACAAGTTGCTGGAGTTCGACGGGCAGAAGATGGGCGCGATGTCAGGCGAGATGCTCCACGACGAACTCACCAAGTGGCGCGCCCCGGGCGCGCACCTCGAGCTCACGCTGCAAACTCCCGGCCAGAAGGAGCGCAAGGTGATGATCGTATTCGAGAATGGCGGCAAGTGAGCGGGCAGCGGTGAGCGGCGAGTGGTGGGCGGTGAAATTGTAGGGCGGGGTCTCCGAACCCCGCCTCGAATAGCCTCAGGCCACCGGGTCTCGCGGGGTGGGGGCACCCCGCCTCCAAAATTGAGGAGGGCCGGGCTTCCGCCCGGCCGCGGCCCAGCGGGAGTTTTAACCACGGATTACACGGAGGGCACGGATTGGGATCGGACCGAGGCGGGGCCAAGCATCGCGGCGTCGGCCTTCGCCAAGCCTACGGCCCGACAAGTAAAGCCGCTCCTGCACGGATGGCCGGGAGGCCAGCCCTCCAGGTCAACGCCATCCATCCGTGTGATCCGTGGTTAAAGAGATTTCTCGGTCGGGGGTTTGGTGTTAATTTTGTCCGCCGGTATCCCGCATGCGCCGCTCGCTCTCCAGCTTCACCCTCGCGCCGGTCGCCGCCGCCTGCCTGCTGCTGCCGCCGCTCGGGGCGTGGCTCGCCGGCCGGCCGTTGCGCCAGTTCTTCCGGTTTCCGCCGCCGCTCGACATTCCCGCCTACCCGAAATTCTCCTGGTGGGCCATCGGCCTCACCGCGCTCGGCATCGCGTTGCTCCTCGTGCCCTGGTTGGTCCGGCGGCGCCCGGACTCGGCCGCACCGGCTGTCGCGAGGCCGGCGCGTCCGTTTCCGTGGTGGGGCTGGCTCGGGATCGGATGGACCGCGGCCTGGTGGATTCTGGCTTGGACGCGTTTCCCGTGGTTCGCCTGGGCGCAGCGCTTCACCTTCACGCCGCTTTGGCTGGGTTTCATCATTGTTGTGAATGCGCTCACCTGGCGCCGCCGCGGTTCGTGCCTGCTCGTGAACGAACCGCGACGCCTGGTCCGGCTCTTCTCGGCCAGCGCCGCATTCTGGTGGGGTTTCGAATACCTCAACCGTTTCGTGCGCAACTGGCATTATCTTGGCGTCGAGGACTTCGGTGCGATCGCGTACGCCGCGAACGCGAGCGTCTGCTTCTCGACCGTGCTGCCGGCGGTAGCGTCGGTCCGCGAATGGCTGGGCGGATTTCCGCGACTGCAGCGCGCCCTCGCGTCCGGTCCGCCCTGGCGCTGGCTCGACCGGCGAGGTCCGGGCCCAATCCTGGTACTCCTTGGCGCCGTCGGCCTCGTGGCGACGGGCGCGCAGCCGCTCTACTTCTACCCTGCGCTTTGGGTTGCGCCGCTCCTGCTGGCCGTCGGGCTTGCGCGCGTCCGCGGCGAGCCGGGATGGTGGAACGATATCGCGGTCGGCGACTGGCACGAGGCCGCGAGCTGGATGCTGGCGGCGCCGGTGTGCGGGCTGTGCTGGGAAATGTGGAATTACCACTCGCTCGCGCAATGGATCTACACGGTGCCGTTTGCGCAGCGGTGGCAGGTGTTCGAAATGCCGCTCGCAGGCTATGCTGGGTATGTTGCCTTCGGCCTGGAGTGCGCGATCGCGGCGGCGTGGTGCGGGAAAGTGAGCAGTGAGCGGTGAGTAGTGAGCGGTAAGCGGTGGGCGGTGAGCGGTGGGCAGTAAGCGGTGAGCGGACGTCGCGGTTAAGGCGGTTCCGTTTGGAGGGCTGGGCTTCCGCCCAGCCGCGGTCGGCGGGGACGCCGACCCTCCACGAAGACGGTGATCCACGCGATCCGTGACATCTGCGGTGGTGGATCGGAGATGGAAGATCGGGCTATCCGAGGAACCGCTAATGGACGCTAATCCACGCTCATGAAGCGTTGGATGTGACCTTTGGTACTTTTTTGCGGCCCAACCAAACTACTGCCGGTGGCGCTGCGGTTTGTCGGGACCGTTGAAATTGCCGCCGAGCTTCTTGCGCTCCGGTCGATTGGGGTGGCCGATCGCCGGCTCGGTGCCGCCAGGGTTGGCGTCTTCCGTCCGGCTTTCCTTCACGCCTTCCCACGCGCGATCTTCGGCGGGAATGTCCTGCGGGCCGACGGTAAGGCCGGATTTATCGCGCCGACGGTCGCCGGCGCCCTGCCGGCTCGGGGTGTTGGGATCGGGCTGCATGGCAATGCGAGACCTGAAACTTGAAACTTGGAACGGGACCGCAGACCCGGGCGACAAGGTTCAGGGTTTCAAGCTTCTGGCCTGATCAGAGATTCTCCTGCTTGGGCGAGCGTTCCTTGGGATTGTCGGCGGAAGGCGGCTGGCCCTCCCGAGCATGCTCGGTCGCGCGGGCGGAGGCGGACAGGCCCGACTGGCGCGTGGCCTGGTGTTCGCGGATGATTTCGCGCTCTTCGTCGGACGCCGGCGAATGTGCTGAACCGGATCTCTTCTTGGTTTTCATGGCGCCACGATAGCACCGAAGTTGCCGGTGCCGACCGAGGCGGTTTCCCGACAAAGGCACGGGGAAAATGCTGAAGCGGACAGGGCAGGGCGTGCGGTCGCTCCTGTTTCGCCACCGCCGCGTCGCGGCGGATGCGCGTTGCGGCGCGGAGCGGAGTCCGCGCCCTACCGTCCACCCCGCCCACCGTCTACCGCTCCCTGTCACCAGTCAGGTCTCTGCCCCATGTCGGGTGGCGAATGGGCCCGCTACGCTGGGACGATGAACATCCGGAGGAAGCTGTTCCGCCGTTGGCGCGGTGCTTGGCGCGGTTGGACCGCGACCTTGGGTGCGCTGGCTGGGCTGGCGGCGTCCACCCGGGGCGCCGACCCGGCCGAGTCGTACGCGGTCGAAGTCAGCGCGACGGTCCAATCGAACCCGGCGCGGATCACCTTGACCTGGACGGCCGACCCCGGCGTGGTCAACACGTACTCCGTTTTCCGCAAGGATCCCGGTGCCACCAACTGGACGGCGTTGATCAACCTCCAGGGCACGGCCATGAACTACGCGGACTCGAATGTCACGATCGGACGCGTCTACGAATACCAGGTCGTGCGCCGTGCGCCCACGCTGACCGGCTACGGTTACGTGGCGGCAGCCATCGAGCGGCCGGTGGTCGACGACCGCGGCAAGGTCGTGCTGGTCGTGGACCAGACCATCGCGGGCCCGCTGGCGACGGAACTCGATCAGCTCGCGCAGGACCTCATCGGGGACGGCTGGACGGTGGCGCGGCACGACGTCGGGCGCGCCGATTCGCCCGCCGCGGTTCGCGATGTCATCCGCGCGGAATACGTCGCCGACCCGGCGCGGACCGCCGCCGTGCTGCTGCTGGGCCACGTGCCGGTGGCGTTGTCCGGCAACCTCAACATCGACGGCCACGGCAGCCGGCCGCTGCCCGCGGACGCGTATTACGGCGATGTCGACGGCAACTGGACCGACGCCAACGGCGACGGCGTGTTCGACCAGGACGAGATTCCCTCGGACGTCGAGCTGATGGTCGGGCGGGTCGATTTCGCCGACATGCCCGGCGCGCAAGCGTCGGCAAGCTTTCCGGGCGAAACGGAGCTGCTCCGGCGTTACCTGGCCAAGGATCACGCCTATCGCCAGGGAATCCGGCGCACGACTCCACGCGCCTTGTTGGGTGATCGATTCGAGGATTATGGCGGGGAGGCGTTCGCGGCTTCGGGCTTCCGAAACTTTGCCGCGCTGCTGGGCCCGGGGCGGACCCAGGTCGCCAACACGGCCGACAATGCGCCCGCCGCCGAGCGCTGGATCTCGCTGCTGGCCGCGGCCGACTTTCAGTGGGTCTACGGCGCGGGCGGCGGCACCGTCAACAGCAGCAGCGGCCTGGGGTTGCACGGAGCGTTCAACGACGTGTGGTCCTCCGACTTGGTGGCGCCGGGCGCCCGCGGTACCTTTTATCTCCTGTTTGGCAGTCGGTTTGTCGAATGGAACCAGCCGGACAATCTCCTGCGCGCTGCCCTCGCCGCACCCGACTACGGCCTGGCGGCGGCGTGGGCGGGCCGCCCGCATCTGTTCTTCCAGCACATGGCGGTCGGCGAGCCGATCGGCTACGGCATCCGGCTGAGCCAGAACAACCGCTCGCTCTACACCAACCAGGTGAACAACAACACGCGCGGCATCCACGTGGCGTTGTTGGGCGACCCGACACTGCGGCTGCAGGTCGTGCGGCCGCCGGGCCGCCTGGACATCGCCCCCGGGGGCGGCGCCCCCGCGCTGTCGTGGGCGCCGTCGGCCGACGCCGCCGCGGGCTATCACGTCTATCGCAGCATCGCGGCCACTGGACCATTCGCGCGGCTCACGACATCACCCGTGACTTCGACCGCGTACACCGATCTCAGCGCACCCGCGGGCAGCTTCACGTACATGGTCCGGGCCGTGCGCCTGGAGGTGTCGGGCAGCGCCAGCTACTACAATCTCAGCCAGGGCGTGTTCGCGACTGCGACGGTCACCACCCCGGCCACGGGCGGGTCGAGCGGGGATATTGGCGGCGGCAGCTCGGGTGCGACCGGCGGCGGCAGCGGGGCCACGGGCAGCGCCAGCGGCGGCGGGGCGATCGAGGCGTGGTTTGTCGCGGCGCTCGCCGCGGCGGCGCTTTGTCGAGCACGGCTGAGACCTGAAGGGCTGAGAGCTAAGATCTGAGAATTTTAGGAGCAGACAACCGCGAACGGCGAACCGCGAACCGTGAACCGCGATCCGTGAACCGCGATCCGTGAACCGCGATTCGTGAACCGCGATTCGCGAACCGTGAACTGTGAACGGCGAACTATGAACCGTAAACCGTGAACCGTGAACCGTGAACTTATTACGCGCGCCTACAGATCCCGCGCGATCGCGTCGACCGCGGCGTGGAGGTCGGCGGGCAGCGGGCCGAGGGCGAAGCGCGCCACGTTCTCCTCGATCTCCCGCGGCTGGCAGGCGCCGACAAGCAGCGCGTCGATCCGCTGGTCGGCGGCGACGAAGCGCAGGGCGAGTTCGTTCATCGGCAGGCCGCATTGCCGCTGCAATTCCTGCAGGGCGGCGAGCTGCCGGTCGGCGTGTCGCCCGAAGTAGGTGCCCTCGGTCCGCCACCCGGCGGGTATCCGGTGCACGAACGTGAACACGCCGGCGACGATCAGCGCGACGTTGGCCGCCGCCGCGGCCGGCAGCAACTGGTCGCGCACGCTGGCGTTGAGCGGATGGTAGTTGTAGGCGACGAGGACCGAATCCAGCCCGGGAATCTCGTCCACGAGCCGGGCGAGATGCCGGGCGTTGTTGCCGGTGATCCCGATGTGGCGGCACAATCCGGCCGCCTTGGCGGCGCGGAGAAACTCGACGACCGGCGCGGCGGCGAAGTTCGGGTTGCGCTGCAGGTCGAGCAGCTCGAGCGGCCGGACTTCGCTGCGATCCTCCCACCAGACCGACCAGTCGGCCTCATGGACCTGCAGCAGGTCGACCGAATCGCGCCGGAGCAGGCGCAAGCTTTCGCGCAGCTGCACAAGCATGGCCTCCGGCGAGCGAAAATGCCGGGCCTCGGCAAAATAGCCGATCTTCGTGGCGAGAAACGGCGGGTCGGCGGCGCCGCCGAAGGCTTCGCCGAGGATCGCCAGGGACGCGCCGGCGCGGTACAACACGGAAGTGTCGAAGTAGCGGAGGCCGAGTTCACGGGCGCGGCGCGCGGTGGCGACCGACACATCCAACCCGGCGAAGTTGGCGAATCCCGCGCCGAAGCCGAGCACGGGGCCCGAGGCGCCGGGGGCGCGCACGCCGTCAAACAAGGGGTGGTTCATGGGCTCGGGGTTGGGTGTAGGAGCCTGCTTGCAGGCGATTCGGCGCAAGGCCCGCGGCCGGACGCATTGAATCGCCTGCAAGCAGGCTCCTACAAGGAGGAGAAGACGTCGCCGGCATGGGTCACAGGCGATACGCGCGGTTGGCGTTGGTGCGGAAGATGGCGTCGCGTTCGGCGGCGGTGAAGTGCGCGGTGAAACGCTGGGCCATTTCCAGCCAGCGGACGTAGTCGATGGCGAGTTTTGCCACCGGCCAGTCGCCGCCAAAGAGCAGCCGCGTCGGGCCGAAGCATTCGATCAGGTGCTCGGCGTACGGCCGGAGCTGCGCCTCGGTCCAGTTGGCGTGGTCCGCCTCCGTCGCCAGGCCGGAAAGCTTGCAGACAATGTTGGGCAATCCCGCGAGCGTCCGGATGTGCTCGCGCCACGGGTCGAGCAGGCCGGTGCGGATGCCGGGCTTGCCGCCGTGGTCGAGGATGAAGCGGGCGGAGGGACACTGGCGCACCAGCTCGATGACCGCGGGGAGCTGCGGATGTTTGCAGCAGATGTCGAAACTGTAGCCCAGGGCGGCGGCCTCCTGCACGCCGCGGATGAATTCGGGGCGTGCGCAGTAATCGAGCGGGTCGTGCTCAAAATGGTGGCGCACGCCCTTGACCAGCGGAAAGCGCCGCAGCGCCGCGAGGTCGGCGGTGGTTTGCGTGCCGGTGTTGATCAGGACCTTGGCGACGATGCCGCGGATGCGCGGGTCGGCCGCGGCGAGGCCGCTGACCCATTCGACCTCTGCGCGCGGCGGCGCCCCGGCCTCGACGAAGACGATCTTCTCCGGCTGGTGCGCGGGCGCCTCGGCACGCAGGTTCTCCGTCGTGTGGCGGTGCCAGATCGTCGGGACCTCATGCAGCCACGTGTACGGCCCGAGCGCGGCCCGGTCCCAGAAATGCATGTGCGCGTCGGTGAAAGTCATTTTTTAGGAGGTGGGAGGTGGGAGATGGGAGATCGGATCCGCCGTCGTTCCGCCGGAGCGGAACTATGGCGCGACAAGGCGGGGAAGGGGAGCAGTGAGCTGTAGGAGCGGCTTTATGCCGCGATCGGGGAGCGGAGGGCGGAATTAAGACGGATCGCGTATCGCAGAATGGCCGGAGGGACGAAAGCGGTCAATGGCAGGGGCGTGAGCTTTGGAGGCGGGGTGAGGGCACCCCGCCTCCAAACATCATTGCTGCGATGACCCGCGCGAAATCGTTTTGCGCCGGGGTCCACGGTTCGCGAGCATCGCCGCGCGTTATGCATTCCATTCCCGCCTCCATCCCGTTCTGGCTGCCGTGGGCGGGCGGCCTGCTGGCGTTGGGCTTCCTGTGGGGCGCGATGCGCGCGGCCCGGAAACAGCGCCTGATCGACGGCTTGCCCACCTGCAAGACGACGGGCGTCTTCATCGGTCTCGTCGAGGTACAGGGCACCGCGGAAGCGACCACCCCGCTCGCGAGCCACCTGGCCGGCGCGGCCTGCGTGCACTACGCCTGGACCGTCGAGGAGAGATGGTCGCGGACCGTCACCGTCACCACCACCGACAACAAGGGCAACCAGCACACGACGACCCGGCACGAGTCCGGCTGGGCGACCGTGGCGCAGGGCGGTGAGCAGATCCCGTTCTACGTGCGCGACGACTGCGGCGTGCTGCTGGTGCGCCCGGACGGCGCGAAGGTGGAGGCGGCGACGATATTCGATCAAACCTGCGGCCGCGGTGACCCGCTCTATTATGGCAAGGGCCCCGCGCTCGCCGTGGCCAACTCGGATCACGAGCGGAGATTTCGCGAGGTCGCCATCCCGCTGCACGCGCCGGTCTACGTCATGGGCCGCGCCCGGGAGCGGGAGGACATCGTCGCCGCCGAGATCGCCGCGGGTCCGGACACGCCGCTGTTTCTCATCTCCACCCGGGGCGAGAGGCAGATCAGCCGGGGTTACGCCATCACTTTTTGGGTCTTGCTCGTGCTGGCGCTGGCGGCCGGCACCGCGGCCGCGGGTTTGGGCCTGGCCGTGGTCTGGGTGGGACGCGGTCCTGAGTGGGTTCCATTCGCGTTGGGCGCGGCGGCGAGCGCGGCGCTGGCGCTCGGGGCGTGGGCCTGGATGGTGTTCAACAGCCTCGTCGATCTGCGCAACCGTGTCGCCAGCGCCTGGTCGCAGGTCGACGTGCAGCTGAAGCGCCGCTTCGACCTGATCCCGCGGATCGAGGGCGTCGTGCAGGGCTTGCAGCGGCACGAGCAAACGACGCAGGAAACGATTGCGGCGCTACGCGCGCAGCGGGACGCCACCCCGCCGGGCGTGGCGGGACCCGATTTCCAGGCCGTGGGGGCCCGGGTGACGGCGGTGATCGAGCGCTATCCCGATCTCAAGGCGGATGCCGGCTTTCTCAAGTTGCACCAGGAACTGGTCGACACGGAGCAGCGGATCGCGCTCGCCCGCGGTTACTACAACGAGATCGCCACGCACTACAACACGACCATCGAGGTCGTCCCGGATCGTTTTGTCGCCACGCTGACCCGGCTGCAGCCAAGGGCGCTGCTCGCCGCGGGCGACTTCGAGCGCGCGCCCGTCCAGGTGAACCTGGCGGGGTAGGGCGGGTAGGGCGCGCAGTCCCTTGCGCGCCGCGGCGGGGAGCAGGGAGCGGTGAGCAGTAAGCAGTAAGCGGTAAGCAGTAAGCTGAGGGCTGTGAGCTGTGAGCGGTGCGGTAAGCCCAAAACTGTGAACCGCGAACCGTGAACCGCGAACCGTGAACCGGATCACCCATCCAGCGCTCAGCCCTTCTTCACGGTTTTCTTCGCGACGGCGGCGTCGAGGTCCTTGAGGTACTTCGCCGGGTCGGCCTTGAACTTGGCGAGGCACTTTCGGCAGCAGAAATGCATGACGCGGTCCGGCTGGCCATCCTCCTTGTGGACATAAACGACCATCTGCCCGGCCTCGAGGTGCTCGCCCGACACAATGCAGGTCTGCAGTGGATAGGACACCTTGGTCGGAGTCGTCTCGG
Organism: Lacunisphaera sp.; assembly: GCA_035496355.1. Classification (GTDB taxonomy): domain Bacteria; phylum Verrucomicrobiota; class Verrucomicrobiia; order Opitutales; family Opitutaceae; genus Lacunisphaera. The sequence continues at coordinate 32,274 of DATJES010000052.1, forward strand.
CGAACAGCGGCGCCAGGGCCAGCGCGGCAAGCAGCGAAACCAAACCCGGAAGTTTCATGGTCGGGAGTATGGCAGGTCCGGGGGCAAAGGCGAAACAAGAACCGGCGCCGGCGCCGGAACGCCCCGCCAAGGCATGCGTTTCGTTGACCAAGCGATGCGCAGCCGGGCGCCGCGCGGTGTGGAATAGTTTCGTGGTTCCTCTTTTGGCCCGAGCGCGCGCCCGCCGGCGCGGTCCCGCCATTTCGCCGCGTGCCGCGGCAACCGGCACGAGGGCGGTTCGCCGCCCGGCGGAATCCAGATCGTTGCCGCTCCCAACGACATGTCCCGATGAAACGCACCGCCACCGGCTTTGCGGGAGCGGCGTTGTTGCGCGCGGGGGCGTGGCGCGCGGAACCGGCGCGGGAGCAACGCCGGCGGGCCGCCCATGACGAGGCCGCCGTGCCCGAACACCGCCGCGCCGCGCCGCCCGTTCTCCTTCGACCAACCCCTTCGCCATGATCAAACGAATGATACTCATGCTGGCCGTCATGACGCTGCTCGTGGGCGGCGTGATCGGCTTCAAGCTTTACGGGCGGCACATGATGAATGTCTCCCTCGCCAGACAGAAACCGCCACCGGCGATCGTCGCCACGACCGAGGCGCGCGAGCTCGAGTGGCAACCGAGCCTGCACGCCGTGGGCTCCTTCGCGGCCACGCAGGGCATCGTCGTCAGCGCCCAGCTCGACGGCGCGGCCACCCGCATCGCGTTCGAGCCCGGCGCGGCGGTCGAGGCCGGGCAGTTGCTGGTGCAGCAGGACATCTCCACCGAGACGGCGCAGCTCGACAGCGCCGAGGCCGCCGCCGTCCTCGCCGGCATCGCACTGGAGCGGGCGGAGCAGCTCCGCGCCAACGGCACGAACGCGCCGAGCGACCTCGACGCCGCGAAGGCCGGGGCCCAGCAGGCGCGCGCCGCCGTCGCGACCATCCGGAGCATGATCGAGAAGAAGACGATTCGCGCCCCCTTCGCCGGGCGCACCGGCATCCGCCAGGTCAACCTCGGCCAGTTCCTGCGCAGCGGCGCCCCGGTGGTGTCGCTCCAGGCCCTCGATCCGATCTATTTCAATTTCACCCTGCCGCAGCAGAACGCGGCCAGCGTGCAGCCGGGCCAGTCCGTGACGGTCACGGTCGACGCCTGGCCGGGCGCGGCCTTCCGCGGGACGATCGGCGTGGTGAATCCCGATGTCGATCCGGCCACGCGGGCCCTGCAGCTCCAGGCGGCGCTGCCCAATCCCGACGGCCGCCTCCAGCCGGGCATGTTCGGCGCCGTCGAGGTCCAGCTCCCGGTGCAGGAACGACGCGTGACGCTGCCGCTGTCGGCCATCGTCTACAATCCGTACGGCGATGCCGTCTACCTGGTGGAAAAGGCGAAGGAGGGCGGCGACCTCGTGGTGCGCCAGCAGTTCATCACGACCGGCGCCACCCGCGGCGACCAGGTGGCGATCCTCAAGGGCGTGGCGCCCGGCGCGGTGGTGGTCACCGCCGGGCAGCTCAAGCTCCGCAATGGCGCCACCGTCGTGGTCAACAACGCCGTGACGCCCAGCGACGCCGCGCATCCGCAGCCCGACCACCCGTGATCCCGGATGAACTTCACCGACCTCTTCATCAAGCGCCCGGTCCTCGCCTCGGTTGTCAGCCTGTTGATCCTGCTCATCGGCCTCCGCTCGCTTGAGCTGCTGAACGTCCGCCAGTACCCCCGCAGCGACACGGCGATCGTGACGGTCACCACCGTCTACACCGGCGCGGGCCCGGAGCTGATCCGCGGCTTCATCACCACGCCCCTGGAGCGCGAGATCGCCAGCGCCGACGGCATCGATTACCTCGAGTCGAACAGCGCCCCGAGCGTCAGCGCGATCACGGTCCACCTGCGGCTCAACTACGACCCGAACGCCGCCCTCACGCAGATCACCTCCAAGGTGAACCGGGTGCGCAACCAGCTGCCCGCCGAGGCGCAGGACCCGGTGATCGACGTGCAGATGTCCGAGTCCACGGCGGCCATGTACCTGATCTTCTCGAGCGACGAGCTCGATTCGAACCAGATCACGGACTACCTGTACCGTGTCGTGCAGCCGAAGCTGACGGCGGTGCCGGGCGTGCAGAGCGCGCAGATCCTCGGCGCCCGCGTCTTCGCCATGCGGATCTGGCTGAAGCCCGACCAGCTGGCGGCGCACGGCCTCAGCGCCGCCCAGGTCTGGCGCGCCATCGCGCAGAACAACTATCTCTCCGCGGTCGGCGCGACGAAGGGCATGATGACCTCGGTCACCCTCACCGCCAGCACCGACCTGCACACGGCGGAGGAATTCCGGCGGCTCGTCATCGGCGCCGCCAACGGCGCCATCCTGCGCCTGGGCGACGTCGCCGACGTCGAGCTCGGGGCCGAGAGCTACGAGGCCTCGGTGAAGTTCGACGGCAACCCGACCACCGCCGTCGCCATCAACGTCCTCCCGACGGCCAACGCGCTCACGGTGATCAACGACGTGCGGAAGATCTTTCCCGCCATCGTCGCCGGGCTGCCGCGCAGCATGACGGCGGCGATCCCGTACGACGCGACCGAGTACATCCGCAGCGCGATCGACGAGGTCATCGCCACGCTGGTCGAGGCGCTGCTGATCGTCGTCGTGATCATCTACCTGTTCCTGGGCACGGTGCGGTCGGTCGTCATCCCGATCGTCGCCATGCCGCTCTCGCTCGTCGGCGCCTGCTTCCTGCTCCTGGCGATGGGCTTCACCATCAACCTGCTGACGCTGCTGGCCATGGTGCTGGCCATCGGCCTGGTGGTGGACGACGCCATCGTCGTGGTGGAGAACATCCACCGGCACATCGAGGCGGGGCTCTCGCCGCTGGCGGCCAGCCTGCGCGGCGCGCGCGAGCTGGGCGGACCGGTCGTCGCCATGACGATCACGCTCGCCGCCGTCTACGCCCCGATCGGCTTCCAGGGCGGCCTGACCGGCGCGCTGTTCCGCGAGTTCGCGTTCACGCTCGCCGGCGCGGTGATCGTGTCCGGCGTGGTGGCCCTCACGCTCTCGCCGATGATGTGCTCGAAGCTGCTGCAAGCCCACGAGGCGGCCGGGCGCCAGCGCTTCGCGCATTTCCTCGACCGGGTGTTCGACCGGGTCCGCGCGGCCTACGAGCGCCTGCTGCACGCCACGCTCGACACGCGGCCGGTGGTCGTGGTGTTCGCCCTGATCGTGTTCGCCAGCCTACCGCCATTCTACCTGATGTCGAAGACCGACCTGGCGCCGGACGAGGACCAGGGCATGATCATCGCCCTCGGCACGGCCTCGCCCAACGCCAACATCGACCAGATCTCGCGCTACGCCGACCAGGTGACGGAGATCGTGCGCAGCTTCCCCGAGACCTCGCGCGTGGTGCAGATCAACGGCTACCCGGCGTCGAACAACAACATCACCCTCATGGCGCTGTCGCCCTGGGACCAGCGCTCGCGCACGACGATGCAGCTGCTGCCGGAGGTCACCCGGAAGCTGGGCGGCGTGGCGGGGCTGCAGATGCTCTCGTTCCTGCGCCCGCCGCTCCCCGGCGCGGGCGGCGCCAACGTCCAGTTCGTGGTGGTGTCCACCGACGACCCGGCGCGCATCGCGCAGGTGGCGGACGCGCTGGTGCTCGCGGCGGTGAAGAGCGGCCTGTTCTTCTACGCGGACAACAGCCTGAAATTCGACCAGGCGCAGGCCTACATCGATGTCGACCGCGACAAGGCCGCGCTGCTCGGCATCAGCATGGCGCAGGTCGGTTCCGACCTCGGCGCGATGCTCGGCGGCAACTACGTCAACTTCTTCAACGTGCAGGGCCGCAGCTACCGCGTCGTGCCGCAGGTGGCGCGGACCTTCCGGCTGAACCCGGAGCAGCTCGGCGACTATTACATCTCGACCGGCACCGGCCGCCTGGTGCCGCTCTCGACGGTGGCTTCGATCCATTACGAGGCGCAGCCGCGAGCGATGAGCCGTTTCCAGCAGTTGAACGCGGCGACGATCACCTGCGTGCCGAAGCCCGGCGTCACGCAGGGCCAGGCGCTGGATTTCCTCAACGCGAAGGCCCGGGAGCTTTTCCCGGAGGGCTACACCGCGGACTACGCCGGGCAGTCGCGGCAGTTCGTGCAGGAGAGCGGAGCGTTCCTCGTCACGATGGGTTTCGCCGTCATCATCATCTTCCTCGTGCTCGCGGCGCAATTCGAGAGCTTCCGCGACCCGCTGATCATCATGCTCAGCGTGCCGCTCGCGGTCTCGGGGGCGCTGGCGTTCGTCTGCCTCGGCTACCACGGGCTCTCGCTCAACATCTACACCAAGGTCGGCCTGATCACGCTGGTCGGCCTCGTGACGAAGCACGGCATCCTGATCACGCAGTTCGCCAACCAGCTCCAGCGCGAGGGCCGCGCGCCCCGCGAGGCGGTCGAGCACGCCGCCGGCGTGCGGCTGCGGCCGATCCTCATGACGACCGCCGCCATGGTGCTCGGGGTCATGCCGCTGGTGTTCGCCAGCGGCGCCGGCGCGGTCAGCCGCCAGCACATGGGGCTGATCATCGCCACGGGCATGAGCATCGGCACGCTGTTCACGCTCTTTGTCGTGCCGACGGCCTACACGCTGATCGCCCGCGACCACCGGCGCGAGGCGGCGGCGGAAAAGGCGGCGGAGGGAGAGCTGGCCGCCGTGGCGGAACACGGGCCGGCGAAGTAGGGGCACCCACCCCGCCTTGTCAGGCACTCCTCTTGTTGGAGGGGAGTTTCGTCTACGCCGGTCAGGGTCCCCTCTATCAAGAGGGGTGGCGCGGAGCGCCGGGGTGTGTTCAGCTGCGCCCTACACCTACCGCTCCGCCGGCACGAGGCGCACGACGCGGCCCGGGCGGCCGACGAGCTCGAGCGCGAGATAGAGGAGCCCGTCGGGTCCGGTCTTGATGTCCCGGATCCGGCCGAGATGGCGAAACACCTCCTCGACATGCGTGACGCCGTGCGTGGCCGGATCCACCGTGAGCCGCAGCAGCTTCTGTTGCGCGAGCGAGCCGAGGAAAAGGTCGCCCTGCCAGCGTGGGAAGCGATCGCCCGTGTAGAACTCGAGTTCGCTCGTGGCGATCGACGGCGTCCAGTATTTCACGGGCGGTTCGAAACCGGGCCCGGACGTCGCGGCCGACACAGGCGTGCCGTCGTAGTTCATGCCAAAGGTCACCGCGGGCCAGCCGTAGTTGAGTCCGCGGCGGATCCAGTTGAGTTCGTCGCCGCCGCGCGGACCGTGCTCGCTTTCCCACAGGGCGCCGTCGCGCGGGTCGCGCGCGAGGCCCTGCGGGTTGCGCACGCCGAGCGCCCAGATCGAGGGGCACGCGCCGGGCACGCCGGCCCACGGGTTGTCCGGCGGGATGCGGCCGTCGGTGAACACGCGGTGGATCTTGCCGAACGGCACCGTCGGGTCCTGCGCCGCGCCGGTGACGCCGCGTTCGCCGACGCTGATGAACAGGTGGTCGCCATCGAACACGAGCCGGCAGCCGAACAGCACGTGGCCCGGCGGGTAGCGGGAACGCGGGATCTCGAAGATCGGCTGCTGGTCCACCAGCCGGCCCTCCCGCAGGCGTCCGCGAATGACCTTGGTCATGGCGGTATCGTTCGGGCCGGGATCGGAGAACGTCAGGTAGACCCAGCGGCTTTGCGCGTAATCGGGCGGCACGGAGACGGACATCAGCCCGGCTTCGTCGCGCACGACGACCGGCGGCACGTCGGCGATCGGTTCGGGTTGCAGGTGACCGTGGTCGATCACGCGCAGCCGGCCGACCCGCTCGGTCACGAGGATCCGGTCACCGGGCAGGAAGGCCAGCGACCATGGCACCTCGAGGCCCTCGGCCACCGACTCCATCCGGTAGGACTCGACCTCGCTCCGTTGCACCCCGGCGGGCAGGTCGCTGGAGGAGGAGGGCGTCGGCTCGACCCGGCGCACCGCGGTCTCACGGAGAAAAGTGATGAGGGCCCGGACGTCGGCCGGGCCCAGCGCCTGGGCGAAAGCCGGCATGCCAACATCCGCATAGCCGTCGAGGATGCCGCGTTCGAGCGCGGCATCGTCCCCGCCGTGCCGCCACGAGCCCGCGACGAGGCTGGGACCCTTGCCGCCCTCGAGGTGATCGCCATGGCAGCTGGCGCAGAGCGACGCATAAAGCTCCGGCGCGCTGCGGCCGCTCGGTGCGTCCGCCCAGTCGCGCGGGATGAATGCCGGGCTGCCCACCAAGGTTATGGCGGCGAGGAGACGAGCGAGGTTCATGCAACGGGTGCTTCCCGATGGACCCGAATGGACGGGCGAAGTTCGATGGCACAAGGTGGAACCTGCATACCGTGCAGGTGAAAGATTGCCTGGTGGAAGCGGGAGGCCCTTGTTCCGCGCGTTGCCATTCGCGCTGGCGCCTCATGGGGTGAGGACACCCCGCCTCCCGCCAGCACCTTCGGGCTCGCCACCTTCGGGTCCCCGGCGTAGGTTCGCGGCCGTTTCCCCCGGAAACCAACTATGAAAAACCTCGCTCTCAAACTCCTCCCGGGCGCCGCGCTGCTGACGCTCGCCCTCGTATTCGCCCCCGCCGCCCGCGCCGCCGACCAGGCCCTGCCGGTCACCCCCACCATCGAAAATACCAAGGCGATGGATCACCCGCCGTTCGTGCTCAAGCTGAAGAACGACTCCAAAATGACGTTGAAGCTCAGCGCCACGGTGCAGCTCAGCGTCGTCGCGCACAACGCCGACAAGGCGCGGATGGTGCCCGCGCAAGACGTCGCCGCCGGGGCGACGATGACGATCGCGGACCTCGCCGCGATGGACAAGGTGACCGTGAAGGCCGAGGGCTACGCCCCGCTCGAGATCGAGATCAAGTAACGGGAAGCCAGGCATCCATTATTGGCGATCGGGCGCGGCTCAGGCCGCGCCCTTTTTCTTTTGGCGGCGGGGCCATTGGCTCCCCGAGGCAGGGCGGGGACTCCGCTCCCCGCGGCGGTGCGCACGACACGGCGCGCCCTCTCTGGCGATACCTGCTTTCGCGGGAGAACCGCGGGGTGAGGGCACCCCGCCTCCAGTCTCCGTGGGGGCGAACCGTAAACCGCAAACCCGCCGCCTCGCCCGCGCTTTGACAACGGCCGGAAGGTGGTTGCACTGCGCCGAATGCCGACCACAACCACCGAACGGTTCGAACTGGGGATCGACAGCTTCGTCGAGACGAGCTTCGACCCGGCCAAGCGCGCGGCGATGAGCCCGGCGGCGCGCGTGCGCGACCTGCTCGAGGAGATCGAGCTCGCCGACCGCGTCGGCCTGGATGTGTTCGGGATCGGCGAGCACCACCGGAAGGAGTACGTGTCCTCGGCGCCGGCCGTGATCCTGGCCGCGGCCGCGGCCAGGACGCAGCGCATCCGGCTGGCGAGTGCGGTCACGGTGCTGAGCTCGGACGATCCCGTGCGCGTGTTCCAGGACTTCGCCACCCTCGACCTGATCTCGAACGGGCGGGCGGAGATCATCGTCGGCCGCGGATCGTTCATCGAGTCCTACCCGCTTTTCGGCTACGATCTCGAAGACTACGACACGCTGTTTTCCGAGAAACTGGACCTGCTGTTGAAGATTCGCGCGGGGACGGAGGTGCATTGGTCGGGGAAGCACCGGCCGCCGTTGACCGGCCAGGGCGTGTACCCGCGGCCGGTGCAGAACCCGCTCCCGGTCCGGATCGGCGTGGGCGGCACGCCACAGTCGGTCGTGCGGGCGGGCATGCTCGGGCTGCCGCTGGTGCTCGCGATCATCGGCGGCGAGCCGCACCGTTTCCGTCCGTTGCTCGAGCTGTACCGCGAGGCCGGCCGGCGCGCGGGCCATTCGCCGGAGAATCTCGCCATCGGCATCCACGTCATCGGATTTGTCGGCGACGACACCGCCGCCACCGCCGAGGCCTTCTTCCCGTCGTACGCCGCGGCGTTCACGCAGATCGGGCGCGAGCGCGGCTGGGGGCCGGTGACGCGCGAGCAGTTTGATGCGCTGCGCGGGCCGGGCGGCGCACTGGTCGTGGGCGATCCCGCGACCGTCGCCGGCAAGATCCGGCGCATGCACGCCGACCTCGGCGGGTTTTCGCGCCTGACGATGCTGCTCAACAGCGGCGAGATTCCGCACGCGCAGATGCTGCGCGCGGTCGAGCTCCTCGGCACCGAGGTCGCGCCGCGGGTGCGCGCGGGCGTGGCGGGGTAGAATCTGGAGGCGGGGCCATCAGCCCCGCGAGGCACGGGGTGCGCATGGCAATCCGCGGGGCTGATGGCCCCGCCTCCACCGCAGAGCGATGGCGGGGTACGGCGACCCCCGACATAAAGTTCCCCTCACCGCCGGCGCGGCTGCTTCTGAAGCAGGGCGATTTGCTGGTCGGCCTCGGTGAGGCGCTGCTCGAATTCGTTCGCGCGGTTGTTCGCCGCCTCGAGTTGCGCGCGCAGCGTCGCGACCTGCCCGAGGGCCTGGTCACGGTCGGTCACGGCCTTTTCCCGGGCGACAACCGCTTCCTTCACCTTCGTGTCGGCCAGCTGTGCCGCGGCCGCGGCGCGATCCGCCGCTGGCTTGAGTTTGCTGATATTTTCCTGCGCGGCGTTCAGCTGCGTCTGCAGCCCGGTCGCGATGGCCTTTTCGTCCTCGAGCTGCTTCTGCGCGGTCTGGGCCTGCGCCTGGGCGTCGCCGAGCTGCTTTTGCAGCGTGGCGGCGTGGTTTTGGGTGTCGGTCAGATTCTTTCGCAGCTGATCGATTTCCGTTTGGGTTCCGGCCGCCGCGGTTTGGAGCGCGGTGATCGTGCCCCGGCTCTGGCGGTGCGTGATGTAGGCGATGGCCAGCACGAGCACCAGCGCGATGGCGAGGACGGTGCTGAGGGCGTTTCTCGCGGGGGTGCCGCGGGGACTGCTGGCCGGGGGGGAGTTTTCCAGGGTGTAGCTTTTCATGGTGGAGAACGGCCAGCGGGAACGGCCGCAGCTGCAACATACTCACCGGGCCGGCCGGCGACATGGGTGCTGCACCCCAACGTGCGGCGGGTTCCAACCCGGCGCTGGCGGCGCAAAGTTTGCTGGCCCGCCGGCCGGCGTTTGCCTTAGCCTCCCGCCATGCGAGCCATCCTGGCGGCATCTCTCGTGGTCCTCGGCGCCGCGCAGGTGGCGGGGGAGACCTTTGACTTGGGCAAGTATGGCAAGCTCGAGCTGTACCCGGTCGGCGAGTGGAAGATCCAGGTCGAGGACATCGGCGACCTGAAGGTGACGTTCACGCCCAAGACGCCCGGCGTGAACGCGGCCGCGCAGATGACCATCGCCGCGGGCGGGGTGGATGAATTTCCGAATCCCGAGAAACTGCAGTCACAGGTCATCGGCGTCGGCCAGCGCATGATCGAGGCCGGCCAGTTCGTCGAATCGGAGCCGAAGCTGAAGAAGTTCTATCCCAAGCAGGGCTTCGGCTACTATTTCGTGCTGACTGACCCGCGACTCGTCGGCAAGGAGCCGGTGCCGGGCGACTTCAAGACCGTCACTTCCGGCATCATCCGCGAGAACGACAAGATCATGGTCCGGCTGCAGATCCTGTCCGATGGCGAGACGACGGACGGCTTCCAGCAACTCGCCGGCATGGTCGAGGGAATGGAGCTGACGGAAAAGAAGTGAGGCAAGGTTTACGGTTCACGGTTCACCGTTCACGGTTATCGGTTTCTCGTGCGGCGGTCCCGGCCGCTGCCAGGGGCGTTGATTCCCTAAACCGAGAACCGTGAACTGAGAACATGTGCCGTGCCCCGCTTCGCGGACTTGAAGATTGAAAGAGTGCGCCGCGGCGGCAGCGTGGGGCGCACATCCCCATGAGCCAGGTCACCCCGCCTCCGGTCCCGGCCGCGGATCCGCGCGCGCCGATCCCGGGCCAGATTCCGTTCATCATCGGCAACGAAGGTTGCGAGCGCTTCAGCTTCTACGGCATGCGGAACATCCTGACGGTGTTCCTGGTGTCGTCGCTGCTGGCGTACCTGCCCGAGGGCGAGCGCGCGGGCGCGGCCAAGGAGGTCTTCCACACCTTCGTGATCGGCGTGTATTTCTTCCCGCTGCTCGGCGGCTGGATCTCCGACCGGTGGTGGGGCAAGTACCACACGATTCTCTGGCTGAGCCTGGTGTACTCCGCCGGCCAGTTCTGCCTCGCGCTGTTCGTGCACAACCGCACGGGCTTCTACGCCGGGCTGGCGCTGATCGCGATCGGCTCGGGGGGCATCAAGCCCTGCGTGTCAGCCTTCGTGGGCGACCAGTTCGACTCGACCAACAAGCACCGCGCCAAGGTCGTGTTCGACGCCTTCTACTGGATCATCAACTTCGGCTCGTTCTTTGCGTCGCTGCTGATGCCCATCTTCCTGCGTCAGCTAGGCGCGGCGGTGGCCTTCGGCGTGCCGGGCGCGCTGATGTTTCTCTCGACGGTCATCCTCTGGGCCGGGCGGAAACGCTACGTGATGGTGCCGCCCGCGCCGCCGGATCCGCACTCGTTCCTCCGCGTGGCGCGAACGGCGCTCGCGGCCGGGCGGCCGGGCCAGGTCCTGGCGGGCACCGGGGTCGCGCTGGCGGCCGCGTCGTTCCTGTTGATCCCGGAGTTCGGCTTCGTGATCTCGTTCTGCGCTGCGCTCGTCGCGGTGATCGCCTTCGGCGGCGCGGGCGTGCGGCTGCAGCTCGAGGGCGCGCGCGGCCGGCACCCGGCCGAGGCCGTCGACGGTGTCGGCTCGGTGCTGCGCGTGCTCGTGCTGTTCGCCCTCGTGACGCCGTTCTGGTCGCTCTTCGACCAGAAGGCCTCGACCTGGGTGCTGCAGGCGGACGCGATGACGAAGCCGTCGTGGTTCCAGTCGTCGCAGATGCAGGCGCTCAACCCGGCGCTGGTGATGCTCCTGATCCCGTTGAACAACCTGCTGTTTTTCCCGCTCCTGCGGCGCCGCGGCATCGAGCCGACGGCGTTGCGCCGGATGACCACCGGCATCGCATTGGCGGGCCTGGCCTGGATCGTGGTCGGCGCGATGCAGCTCGTGCTCGACGGCGGGCATCCGTTCACGATCGCGTGGCAGGTGGTGCCTTACATATTTCTCACGCTGGGCGAGGTGCTGGTGTCGGCCACCGGGCTGGAGTTCGCCTACAGCCAGGCGCCGCAGGCGATGAAGGGCGCCCTGATGAGCTTTTGGCTGCTGTCCGTCACCGTCGGCAACCTGTGGGTCCTCATCGTGAACGCGGCGGTGCGCCACCCGCGCGTCGAGGCGGCGATCGCGTCAACCGGCTTCGGGGTCACCGCCTGCCAGATGTTTTTCTTCGCGGCGTTCGCGTTCGCCGCGGCCCTGGCCTTCGGGCTGGTGGCGCGCAGCTATCGCGTGGCGGACCATTATCGAAGGTAGGGCGCGCAGTCCCTTGCGCGCCGTGGGATGAGGCGCCGGTCGAGGGTCGGCCTCCCGGCCGACCGCGGCCGGTCGGGAGACCGGCCCTCCAAGCGGAGCGCACCAAGGAAGGCGGGGTTCGGAGACCCCGCCCTACAGCGCGACGGCGCGGAACGGAGTCCGCGCCCTACCTTCCCGCCTTGCGCGCCGCGGCCTTCTTCGTGAGCTCGTCGACCACGAGCGCGGTGGTCAGGTCGCAGCCGACGTTGGTGGCGGTGCGGCACATGTCGAGGATGCGGTCGGTGCCGAGGATGATGCCGATGCCCTCGGGCGGGACATTGAAGGTGATAAGCAGCCCGGCGATGAGCGGCAGCGAGCCGCCCGGGATGCCGGCGACCGCCACGGCGCTGAGCACGGCGAGCACGAGCAGCGTGACCTGCTGGCCGAGCGAGAGGTCGACCCCGAACACCTGGGCCACGAAGAGCACGACGCAGCCCTCGTAGAGCGCGGTGCCGCTCATGTTCATCGTCGTGCCGAGCGGGAGCACGAAGCCGGCGGTGCTGGGTGAGATGTGCAGCTTCTCGGTGGCGTTCTCCAGCGCGGCCGGCAGCGTGGCGTTGCTCGAGCTGGTCGAGAACGCGGTGACGATGACCTCCTCGATCGTCTTGAAATACTCGCCCGGTTTCCGGTTGGTCCACAGGCGCAGCCAGACGCTCATCGTGCCGAAGAGGTGCAGGGCCATGACCCCGGCGCAGCCGAGCACAAAGACCCCGAGCGCGACGATGAGGTCGAGGCCGGACTTCACCAGCACGCCGTAGATCAGGCAGGGCACGGCGTAAGGCGCCAGCCGCAGCGCGAGGTTGACGATGCCGGTCATCAACTCGGTCACCAGCTCGAGGCCCGATTGGAGGCGGGCGCGCTTCTCCGCGGGGAGGGACATGCCGACCACGCCGACGAGAATGGCGAACAGGATCAGCGGGAGGACGTCGCCGATGGCGCCGCGGGACGTGCCGACAATGGCGCCCACCAGGTTGGCGGGCATGAACATCTCGACGATGATCCCGAGCGACAGCCCGGCCTGGGCGCCGTGGGTCGTGGCATGCTGGCGGGCCGCGGCGCCGAACTCGGTCATGAGCCGCTCCTTCGTGCCCGGGTCGAGGTGGTCGCCCGGCACGAGGACGTTCATCATCAGCAGCCCGAGCCCGACCCCGATCGCCATGTTGAGGAAGAAGAAGAGGAACGTGCGGCCGGCCAGCGGGCCGAGCCGGCCCGGATCGCCGAGCTGGACGACGCCGGCGGCGAGGGAGGAGAACACCAGTGGCATCACGACGAAGAACAGGAGCCGCAGGAACACGCGCCCGAACGGGTCGAGCAGCACGGTCGACACGCCGCGCATCAGCTCGAGACCGTTTGCCGACCAGGCGATGCCCACGTGCTTCAGCAGGTCCTGCAGGAACAGCGGCACGGGCACATGCGGCCCGGCGAGGAGCGTGAGCACGCCCAGGATGAGGCCGATGACGAGGCCGCGCAGGATGCGGTGGGCCAGTTTGGGGTCGGAGGAACTCGCCATGGAGATGGGCGGCAGACTAGGCCGGGGCGGAGACGTGTCGAACGCGAAGGAGGAAAGGAGCCAGCGTGGGGATGCCCGGTGCCGTGCGAAGCCCCGCGCGGTAACAGGGCGGTGGGAGAGCGGGACGATCGGCCCCGTCGATGCGGGCGCGGGGCACACGCGGGACGGGGGCGTCCCGCCTCCATTGCTCGCTGGCGACGGATGTAGCGCGGTATGTAGGGCTGCACCTCGGTGCAGCCACGACGGCTGGACCAAGGTCCAGCCCTACAGGATAGGACAGCCATGCTGGAGGCCGCGGAATGTAGGGCTGCACCTCGGTGCAGTCACGGCGGCTGGACCAAGGTCCAGCCCTACGGGGTAGACGCGGACTCCGCGCCCCGACGATGTTGTCCGCGAGGATTTAACGCCCAGCCGCGGGCAAATGATTTGCCCGGCGGGTGGGGGGGCTTAACTTGGGCGGGCTGATGAATCACTTTCTCGGGATTGCGCTGGAGCTGCTGGCCATTGCGGCGCTGGTGCTGGCCAACGGGTTCTTCGTGGCGGCGGAATTCGCACTCGTGAAGGTGCGCGCCAGCCAGCTGCGGCCGCTGGCCGCGAAGGGCGGCTGGCGGGTGAAGCTCGCGCTCAAGGCCACCGCCAACCTCGATTCGGCGCTCTCGGCGTGCCAGCTCGGCGTGACCCTGGCCAGCCTCGGGCTTGGCTGGGTGGGTGAGCCGTTCGTCGCCCGGCGGCTCGAGCCGCTGCTCGCCCGCTGGAGCATCCATGATCCGGCGGCGGTGACGTCGATTTCATTCCTGACCGCGTTCCTGGCGATCACCTTCCTGCACATCGTGTTTGGCGAACAGGCGCCCAAGATGCTCGCCATCCAGCAGGCCCGGCCCGTCGCCCTGTGGATCGCCGGCCCGCTGATGGTGTTCCAATACGTGTTCTACCCGTTCATCTGGCTGCTGAACAACTCCGCCAACGCGCTCGTCTCCTGGGCCGGCTTTGGACCGGCGAAGGCCGACGGCGACGGGAGCTTCAGCGCCGACGAGCTGGAGTACGTTTTCAGCCATTCGCGGCACGCCCATCCCGGCGAGGCGTTGATCAACAAGCTCATGGTCCAGTCGCTGCGCGCCCGCCGCACGCAGGCCCAGCACATCATGCGGCCGCGCGACCAGGTCGTCGCCCTTTGGCTCGACAAGCCGCTCGCCGAGAACCTGCGCACGGCCCAGACCAGCGGCCACAGCCGCTTCCCGGTGTGTGCGGGCTCGCTCGACCGCGTCGTCGGGCTCATCCTCGTGCGCGAATGGCTCTGGCAGATCAGCCTCCTCGGGCCCGACACGCCCTTCGAGCCGCTCATCCGCAAGGCGGTGGAATTCGAGCTGACCACCCCGCTGCACACGATGATCGAGCGGTTCCGCTCCGCGCGCAGCCACCTCGCGGTGGTGCTCGACGACAAGAAATCGCTCGCCGGCATCGTGACCTTCGAGGACGTGCTCGAGGAGATCGTCGGCGACATCCGCGACGAGTTCGACATCGAGCGCGGCCCGATCTACGACCGCACCGAATCCGCCATCACCGTGAGCGGCGCCCTCACCATGCGCGAACTGCAGGCCGAGACCGGCTGGCCGCTCGAGTGGCAGCCGCGCGAGACCGTCGCGGCCTGGTCGATACGCGTGTTCGGGCGGCTGCCCAAGCGCGGCGACACGCTCGAGGCGGGCGAGTACCGGCTGAGCATCCTCGAGGCCAACGCGGAGCGCCCGCGGCGCGTGAAGATCGAGCGCCTGCTGACCATCGGCTCGACGCCGCCGATCTGATGAACGAGGGGCCACCGATTTCGCGGATGAACACGGCTGAAGGCGAAACCACGAATCGTGTCAGGTTGAGCGCCGCGAAGATCCCCGCATGAACGCCGCGCTCAACGTGCTCGGCGACCCGCCGACCCTGCTGGCCGGGCTCACGCTGCTGCTCTGGCTGGCCGGGGCGTGGGACCTCCTGCGCGGCAACCGCCGCCTTCGCCGGCTCGCGACGCTGGCGGCGGCGAAACCCGCCGCCTGGCCGCGCGTGTCGGTCGTGTTCTCCGCGCGCAACGAGGGCCATACCGTCGGCGCGGCCGTGCCGACGATGCTCGCGCTCGACTACCCGGACCTCGAGGTGATCGCGGTTAATGATCGCTCGGAGGACGACACCGGCGCCGTGCTCGATCACCTCGCGGGCGCCAATCCGCGGCTGAAGGTGGTACACGTCGCCGAACTCCCGGAGGGCTGGCTGGGCAAGACCCACGGACTCCAGCGCGGGGCGGAGACAGCGACGGGCGAGTGGATCCTGTTCACCGATGCCGACGTGCATTTCACGCCAGACGTGCTCCGGCGCGCTGTGGCCTACGCGCGGGCGCACAACCTCGATCACCTGGCCGCCGTGCCGGAATTGCAGGCGCACGGCCCGGCGCTCGGCATCTGCGTCGGCGCCTTCAGCGTGATCTTCAGCCTCTTTCTCCGGCCGTGGCGGATTCCGGACCCGCGCAGCGCCAGCCACGGCGGCGTCGGTGCCTTCAACCTCGTGCGCACGTCGACCTACCGGAAGCTCGGCGGCCATGAGCCGGTGCGCATGCGCCCGGACGACGACGTGAAGCTGGGAAAACTCATGAAGGCGGGCGGCTTCAGCGAACTGGTGCTCGGCGCCGGCGCAATCTCGGTGGCGTGGTACCCCTCGGTTCGCGCGATGGTCCGCGGGCTGACGAAGAACGCGTTTCCCGCGACCGACTACCGGATCTGGGTGGTGCTCGGCGGCGTGGCGGCGCACCTCATCTTTTTCATCGGGCCGATCCTGGCGCTGGCGGCGACGATCGGGCTGGCGTGGAAGCTCAACCTCGCCGCCGTGGTCCTCATGCTCGCCGCCGCGGTGGACAACCAGCGCTTCAACGGTGGCCGCTGGTGGCACGGACTGTTCTTTCCCCTCGGCACGCTGGTGTTCGACTACATCCTGCTGCGCTCGCTGGTCGTGACCCTGGCGCGGCGCGGGATCGTGTGGCGCGGGACGCATTACCCGCTGGCGGACCTGAAGCGGAACCGACTCTGAGTTAGGGCGCGCAGTCCCTGCGCGCCGCGGTGAGCGGGGTAGGGCTGCACCTTGGTGCAGCCACGCCCCGGGGCGCGGTCCACGATCGGCAGACGGCTGGACCGAGGTCCAGCCCTACGGCGGGGGGCGCCTACTCCGGCGGATGCTCGAGCATCTCGCGCGTGACGGCCATCACCGACGGCAAGGCCGCGCGCGACCAGACGAGCAGGAGCCCGCGCTCCTCGTCGAGCATCACGAATTCCTCGGGGGCGCAAGTGAAGGACTGGCCGGCGAAGGAGTATTTCTCGCCCGCCTTCACCTGCCGCGCCGTCTTGGAATCCTTCAACAGGACCATCTGGTCCTGCAGGAAGTCCGTCGCGATCTTCTCCGTCAGCTGGCCGCGCTTGAGGGGCTTGATGCCCTCGGCGATGGAGACGCCCTTCGCATTCAGTGTCACGGTGTAGACCAGGGCGCCGTCGATCGACTCAATGAACCAGACCGCCATGTGCTTGGGCGACTCGCGTTCCGGGCTTTTGCCGAAGCGCTTGGTGAGCAGGTCCAGGCTCTCGCCGATCCGCGCGAAGCCGGTCGCGCCGGCCAGCACAAACAGCAGGCAGGCGAGGACGCGCCGCGGGCGGGGAAGGAAATTCAGCAAGCCGGACATGCGGGGAAGGTGGCAGAGACCCGGCCCCGCGCTCAATGTTCAATTCGGGGCGAGGCGGCGATGGGTGCGGCATGTGATCGCTGGAGGCGGGACGCCCTCGTCCCGCGGGTTGCGATGCGCGACACCGGCCTCGCGGGGTGAGGGCACCCCGCCTCCAGGCAGACATGGGCGGCGCGGAGCGGAGTCCGCGCCCCACCTGTACGCTCATCCCAGCAAATTCTGGAGCGCGGCGAGATATTTCTCCTGCGTGCGGGCGATCACGTCGGCCGGCAGCCGCGGGGCGGGCGGCCGCTGGTTCCAGTTGAGCGCGAGCAGGTGATCGCGCACGAACTGCTTGTCGTAGCTCGGGGGCGAACGGCCCGGCGCGTAGCTTTCGGCCGGCCAGTAGCGCGAGGAATCGGGCGTCAGCGCCTCGTCGATCAGGAAGAGCTTGCCGGCGGCATCGGTGCCGAACTCGAACTTCGTGTCGGCGAGAATCATGCCGGCGGCCTCGGCGCGGTCGCGGCCGAACCGGTACAGGCGCAGGCTCAGTTCCTTGACCTTCACGTAGAGCTCGGTGCCGAGCAGGGCCGACCCCTGCGCGTCGTTGATCGGTTCATCGTGCTGGCCCTTGGGGGCCTTGGTCGTCGGCGTGAAGATCGGGGCGGCGAGCCGGTCCGCCTGGCGGAGGCCGGGCGGCAGGGGCAAGCCGCAGACGTGGCCGGTCTTTTGGTACGACGCCCAGCCGCTGCCGATGAGGTAGCCGCGGGCGACGCACTCGAGCGGGAGAGGCTTGAGCTTGCGGACGACCATGCTCCGGAGCTGCAGGTCGCGATCCGTGATCCCGCGGCGGGCAAACTCGGCGGCCTGGTCGGGCAGGAGGTGGTTCGGGACGATCCCGGCGGTCTGCGCGAACCACCAGTTGCTCATTTGCGTCAGCACGATCCCCTTGCCCGGGATGCCGTCGGGCAGGATGACGTCGAAGGCCGACAGGCGGTCGCTGGCCACGAGCAGCAGCGCGTCGCCGAGGTCGAAGATCTCGCGGACTTTGCCGGAGGCGATCCGCGGGAAGGGTACGTTGTCGAAGCTCTTGACGGCCTCCTTCGGCAGCGCGGCGGCGATATCAGAAAACTTCATGGCGGTGGGCGGATTGGAGGGCGAATTTGGCGCGCCGGGCCGGGCGGAGTCCGGGCGGCGCAAGACCCGGACATGTCGTTCCGCGCCATACACTCACCGATGCCACCGTGGTGGCAAGTCCGCGTTGCGAAAACCCGCGCTGCCAAGGGGCACACGGGGATTGGCAAGAAATGCGGAGTAGGGGTGGACGAATGATGGCAACATGGTTCTCGCTCCGAAAAAGGGGCGCTTCCAACCCACCCAGGACATGTCCAGTACGCCCACCAAACCCGTCTACACGACCTGTGACGGCAACGAAGCCGTCGCCTCGGTTGCCTACCGGCTCAACGAACTCATCGCCATCTATCCCATCACCCCGTCCTCGACCATGGCCGAGGTGTGCGACGAGTGGGCGGCGGCCGGCAAGCCGAACCTCTGGGGCGAGGTGCCCCGCATCGTCGAGATGCAGTCCGAAGGCGGCGTCGCGGGCGCGGTGCATGGCGCCCTGCTCGGCGGGGCGCTGACGACGACCTTCACGGCGTCGCAGGGCCTGCTGTTGATGATCCCTAACCTCTACAAGATTGCCGGCGAGCTGCTGCCGTTCACGATGCACGTCAGCGCCCGCGCGCTCGCGGCGCAGGGCCTGTCGATCTTCGGCGACCACGCGGACGTCATGGCCTGCCGCGCCACCGGCTGCGCGCTGCTGGCCAGCAACTCCGGCCAGGAGGCGCACGACTTCGCGCTCATCGCCCACGCCGCCAGCTACCGCTCGCGCGTGCCGTTCATCCATTTCTTTGACGGCTTCCGCACCTCGCACGAGGTTTCCAAGCTCGCGCAGTTGTCCGACAAGGACCTCAAGGCCATCCTCGACGAGAAGGACCTCGCGGCGTTCCGGGCGCGCGCCATGACGCCCGACCGGCCGACGCTGCGCGGCACCGCGCAGAACCCCGACGTATATTTCCAGGGCCGCGAGGCCGTGAACCGCTTCTACACGAGCCTGCCCGAGGTCGTGCAGGACATCATGGACAAGTTCGCCGCCGTCACCGGCCGCAGCTACCACCTGTTCGACTACCACGGCCACCCCGAGGCGGAACGCGTCGTCGTGGCGATGGGCAGCGGCGTCGAGACGCTCATCGAAACCGTCGACTGGCTCGTGGCGAAGGGCGAGAAGGTCGGCGTCATCGCCTGCAGGCTGTTCCTGCCGTTCTTCCCCAAGTCCTTCCTCGCGGCGCTGCCGGCGACGACCAAGGCCATCGCCGTCCTCGACCGCACCAAGGAGCCCGGTTCGCTCGGCGAGCCGCTCTACCTCAACGTCCTCGGCGCCCTGGCCGAGGGCCGCTCGCCGCTCGCCGGCTCGCCGCGCGTCATCGGCGGCCGCTATGGGCTCGGCTCGAAGGAATTCAACCCGGCCATGGCCAAGGCCGTCTTCGAACACCTCGCCGGCTGGGAGCCCCGCAACCATTTCACGGTCGGCATCCTCGACGACGTCACCGGCACCTCGCTGGCCTACGACGCCGAATTCGACCTCGAGGCGGCGGACGTGCGCCGCTGCGTGTTCGTGGGCTTGGGCGCGGACGGCACCGTCGGCGCCAACAAGAATTCGATCAAGATCATCGGCGAGCAGACGGACAACTTCGCCCAGGGCTACTTCGTCTACGACTCGAAGAAGTCGGGCTCGATGACGACCTCGCACCTGCGCTTCGGCCCGCGGCCGGTGCGCGCGCCGTACCTGATCCGCCGCGCCGGCTTCGTGGCGTGCAGCCAGTTCAGCTTCGTCGGCCGCACCGACGTGCTCGGCTATGCCGCGCCCGGCGCGACCATCCTGCTCAATTCGCCGCACGGGCCGGACGACACCTGGAAGAAGCTGCCGCTCGACTGGCAGCAGACGATCATCGGCCGCAAGCTGAAGCTGTACGTGATCGACGCCACCGCCGTGGCGCAGGCCAGCGGCATGGGCCGTCGCACCAACACCGTCCTCCAGACCTGCTTCTTCGCCCTCTCCGGCGTGCTGCCGAAGGAGGAGGCCATCGCCCAGATCAAGAAGGCCATCACCAAGACGTATGGCCGCAAGGGCGAGCAGATCGTGAAGATGAACTTTGCCGCGGTCGACGCCGCGCTCGCCGGCCTGCACGAGGTGCCGGTCCCGGCCGAGGTGGCCGCCGACGCCGTCGCGACCATCCCGCCGTCGTACTCGCACGCGCCGGAGTTCGTGCAGAAGGTGACCGCCCGCCTGCTGGCCGAGGAGGGCGACCTGATGCCCGTCAGCGCGATGCCGCTCGATGGCTGCTGGCCGACCGGCACCGCGCGCTTCGAGAAGCGCAACATCGCGCTCGAGATCCCGACCTGGGATGCGGCCATCTGCATCCAGTGCAACAAGTGCGCGCTGGTCTGCCCGCACGCCGCGATCCGCGCCAAGATCTACGCGCCCGCCGCCGAAACGGGCGCGCCGGCGACGTTCAAGTCGGCGGCGTTCCGCTCGTCCGAGCTCGTCGGCCTGCGCTACACGCTGCAGGTCGCGCCCGAGGACTGCACCGGCTGCTCGCTCTGCGTGCAGGTCTGCCCGGCCAAGGACAAGACCAACCCGCGCCACAAGGCGATCGACATGGTGCCGCAGGAGCCGCTGCTCGCGGCCGAGCGCGCCAACTGGGATTTCTTCGCGCAGCTGCCCGATCCCGACCGCGCCAAGCTCGACGTCACCGGCGTCAAGGGCACGCAGTTCCTCGCCCCGCTCTTCGAATTCTCCGGCGCCTGCGCCGGCTGCGGCGAGACGCCCTACCTCAAGCTGCTCACGCAGCTCGTCGGCGACCGCCTGCTGATCGCCAACGCCACGGGCTGCTCGTCCATCTACGGCGGCAACCTGCCGACCACGCCTTACTGCGCCAACCAGGACGGCCGCGGGCCGGCCTGGGCCAACTCGCTCTTCGAGGACAACGCCGAGTTCGGTCTCGGCCTGCACCTCGCGGTCGCCCAACGCGCGAAGACCGCCCGCGAGCTGCTGCAACGGCTCGCCGCCCGCGCCGGCCCCGACCTCGTGACCGCGATCCTCGCCGCCGACCAGTCGACCGAGGCCGGCATCGCCGCGCAACGCGCGCGGGTGGCGACGCTGAAGTCCGTGCTCAAGGCGTACGACAGCGCCGACGCCCTGCGGCTCCTCGCGCTGGCCGACGACCTCGTGACGAAGTCGGTGTGGATCGTCGGCGGCGACGGCTGGGCCTACGACATCGGCTACGGCGGCCTCGACCACGTGCTCGCCTCCGGCGCCAACGTGAAGGTGCTGGTCCTCGACACGGAGGTTTATTCCAACACCGGCGGCCAGGCCTCGAAGTCGACGCCCATGGGTGCGGTGGCCAAGTTCGCCGCCGGCGGCAAGGGCATGGCGAAGAAGGACCTCGCGCTCATCGCCATGCAGTACGGCCACGTCTATGTGGCGCGCGTGGCCTTCGGCGCCAAGGACAACCAGACCGTCCAGGCCTTCCGCGAGGCCGAGGCTTATAACGGCCCCGCGCTCATCATCGCGTACTCGCACTGCATCGCGCACGGGTTCCCGCTGCACCTCGGGCTCGAGCAGCAGAAGCTCGCGGTGGACACCGGCTACTGGCCGCTCTTCCGCTACGACCCGCGGCTGGTCGAGAAGGGCGAGGTCGGGCTCCGGCTCGACTCCGCCCCACCGAAGACCGAGCTCGCCAAGTTCATGGCGAACGAGACGCGCTTCGGCATCCTGAAGAACGTCGCGCCCGACCGCGCGCAGGAGCTCGCGACCCGGGCCCAGGCGCAGGTGAAGAGCCACTTCGCGCTCTACCAGCAGCTGGCGGCCCCGAAGGCTCCGGCGACCGGCAACGGCGCCCCGCCCGCCGCGGCGCCGGCCGTGCCGCCGACGCGTTCGGTCACGCCCACGGTTCCGCCGAACCGAAACTGAACCTCGCCCCGCCCATGAAACTCGCGACGAATTATCTCGGCCTGAAGCTCCGCAACCCGCTCGTCGTCGGCGCCTCGCCGTTCGCCGACAACCTCAACGCCGCCATCCAGCTGCAGGACGCCGGCGCCGCCGCCCTGGTCATGCGCTCCCTCTTCGAGGAGCAGATCGACATGGAGCAGAAGGCGCTGAACTACCTGCTTGAGATGCCGGCCGAGAGTTATTCGGAGGCGACGACGTATTTCCCGCACTACGAGGAATACCAGCTCACGCCCGACCATTACCTGCGCCAGATCCAGCAGTTGAAGTCGGCGCTGACCATCCCGGTCATCGCCTCGCTCAACGGCTTCCGCCCCGGCGGCTGGACCGACTACGCGCGCCGTTTCGAGGGCGCGGGGGCCGACGCCATCGAGCTCAACCTCTACCATCTCGTCACCGACCCGGCGCTCGGGGCGGCGGACGTGGAGGACGACATGATCGAGACGGTGCGCAACGTCGTCACCTCGGTGAAGATCCCCGTGGCGGTGAAGCTGTCGGCCTTCCACTCGGCGCCCGCGCAGTTCGCGCTCGCGCTCGAGCAGGCCGGCGCGGCCGGCGTCGTGGTGTTCAATCGCTTCTACCAGCCCGACCTCAACATCGAGGAGCTGGAGGTCCTGCCGCAGTTGAAGCTTTCGGACCCGTCGGAGCTGCTCATGCGCCTGCGCTGGCTGGCGATCATGTCGCCGCACCTGAAGGGCACGCTCGCCTGCTCCGGCGGCGCGCACAGCGCGGAGGATGTCATCAAATCCCTCCTCGCCGGCGCGCATGCGGTGCAGCTCGTGTCGGTGCTGCTCAAGAACGGGCCGCGCTACCTCTCGACCATCCTGCAGGGCCTGAAGGGCTGGATGGAGGAACACGGCTACGAATCGGTCCAGGACTTCCGCGGCGCGATGAACCTCAAGCGCTGCCCCGACGCCTCCGCCTTCGAGCGCGCCAACTACCAGCGCATCCTCCAGAGCTGGAAGATCTGAGGCGGCGCGACGTCGCGCCGCCAGTTATCAGTTTACGGTTCGCGGTTACCGGTCACAGGGGCGAGTGTCCTGTGCAGGCGCGACTTTATTTGTCGGGCCGAAGTTCGGCGACGGCGGGCGCCGCAACCACGGGCTGACCACGAATTGCCCGGAGCGGCACGGATTCGGATGGTTGCGCCAACAAATGCGTTACTTGACGACCAGTTCCCCGCGCATTCCCGCCATGCTGTGGCCGGAGCAAGAGCAGATGAACGGATATTTGCCGGGTTTGGTGGGAGCGGCGAAGGTGGTGTCGCCGACTTCCTTGGGCCCGAGCAGGGGGATGAAGGCGAGCACATGGGACGAGAGTTCCTTGGGCATGTACTCGACCGAGCGGGCCGAGATTGCCGCCATGGCGTAGGGCATGGCCTCGCCATCGCTATCGAGGAGGATCCAGTTGTGGCCCATGGTTTCCTTGGGCAGGGTGCCCTCGTTGCGGAGCTGGACATGGATTTTTTCGCCCGGGGCGGCCTCGATCTTGGTGACGCTGAACTTGATCGTGTCGTTGGCGACGATGACGACCGTCTTCCCGGCCTCGGCGGCCCGGGCCGCCGGTTGGGAGCAAAGGACGGCGAGCGCGAGAATCGCGGCCGCCGGAGTCAGGAACAACGGGAGAATTTTGTTTTTCATGAGAGGAACGGGGAAAAAATATCGGGTGCGAGTGCGGGTTAGAATACGATCCAACCCTCGAGGTAGAGCGTGTTGTTGTTTCGCGCCGAACGACCGGCGCCGTCGATGTTGGTGGAGGATCCGTTGAACCGGTTGTACATCACGTATTGGACCGAAAGCTTGATGTTGCTCCGGGGCCAGAAGGCCGGTCCGGTGGTCTTGTTCAACGGGAGATAGTTCGCCTGGAGCACCAATCCGTCGCTGTTGGGCGAGCCAGTCTGGCTGTCTGGGTAGGCGAGCCCGTCCGCGCTGCCTTCGGTGGCGAAGTACTGCACCGCCAGGCCGTAGGTCTTGTCCCAGAGGTAATCGACCGTGGCCTTGTATTCCGTCAGGGAATCGGAGCCGTTGGCGGTGTTGCCGAGGCTCTCGCTCGCATTCCAGCTCGCGTGCTCGTGGATGGCGCTGACAAGCGCCGTGAAATCGCCGAGGCCGAATGTTTTTTGAAATTCCGCGTCGAAGCCAAGATCGGTGAGACGGTCGGTGCCGGCGCTGGCATCGCGGCCGGGGTAGGTCTTGGCGGCCAGGCCGAAGGTCCCGATCTCCCAGGTCCCGCCGCCGGCGGCCTTGGTATAGGCCAGCCGCCAGTAGGGCGCCAGGCCGGAAATCTGCGCTTCGTCCGCCGGGTCCACGCCGACACTCTTTTGAAAGCGGGCGCCGAGGGTGCGATAACCGCCGACATCGAGATAGAGGCGGCTGTCGATCATGGCATAGGCGCCCAGCCCGGCGACCTGTCCGGCCAGTCCGCCGTCGATCAACGCGGCCGCGGCCGGGGTGGGGGCAAGGCCGGAGCCGGAGAATGGAAAGCCCCACGCGGGGGTGGTGTTCCAGAGATCCTGCATCGTCGGGTTGTTGTTCAGGTAGGC
This sequence comes from Lacunisphaera sp., assembly GCA_035496355.1. Lineage (GTDB taxonomy): Bacteria > Verrucomicrobiota > Verrucomicrobiia > Opitutales > Opitutaceae > Lacunisphaera. Next base: position 56,521 of record DATJES010000052.1, read on the forward strand.
GCCGTATTGCACCGCGTGCTCCCCGACGGTCTTGGCGTCGGCAAAACGCAATTCGGTGTTGTCCCAAGCCCAGGCCTTGCCGACGCCGTCGTAGGTGGTCTGCGAGAAGATGCCGATCTTGTTCAGGACCGACGCCGCATCGGCCCCGAACCATTTCGTCGCATAGGGGCCAAACAGCCGGCCGGCGTAGAAGAGGCTGACCTGGTTCATCGCGTAATTGTTGTTGTCGCCGAAACCCGGGGCGGCGCCGCCGTCCTGCGCGGCCGCGGTGTGGGTGAACGACGGCTGGAGCATGACCGCCACGGGCGGCAGGTTGCTCAATTCCGCGCTCATCGTGTAGGCACTCAATTTGAACTGGCGGCCCATGTCGGTCAGCACGGGGAACTCGGTGTGGCAGGCGATGCACTGCATGTTCAGCTGCCGCGCGAAACTGGGAAGCGCGAGGCAAGCCGGCTGGAGTAACAGAACCGACGTGGCGGCGGCGAGCCAGGCCGGGAGCCGTAAAGCGAAAGCGAAACCAGTCACCGGTTTCGCCGGGTTGCATAACGCATGGGGAAAGGTGCGGAAGGACATGCGTGGATCATAACGGCAATGTCGCGTTCCTGCCATAAGGCCCACAGCTTTATCTCGGTAAGGGATTCTCTTAGAGGAATTTATTTCGTTGAGCCAACCTTGTGCCAGCAAGTCCGACGGACTGCTAAGCAGGGCCTGCAAAGAGTATGGGTTTCACGTTCAACTGCTTTTTCCCTTATTGGTGGTTCTGGACATCAACGCGCTCGGGCATCGGTTCTGGCTCGCTCAGTCGGCGGAGGGGCCAGCGCGAACTGGCACCCTCGCGGCGTGACGGCAGAGGTCCGGCTTGGTTGACGGGGTGCGCTCACGCACCGAATACGCGGGCGGCCCCGCTTCAGAACAGATCCAGCAGCACCGCCGGGAACAGGCCGAGGTACACGATCAGCGCGGCGGCGACGACGAGCGCGAGGGCGGCGGCGGGCGGCACGCGGATGGGTCCGGCGTTCTCCGGCACGGGGTTCGCGACCAGCGCCTGCTTCAGGACGATGAGATAGTAGTAAAGCGCCACCGCGCTGAGGGCGATCGCCAGCAGCGCCAGCCAGCCGGCCGGACCGGCGACGCCGCCGATTTGCAGGGCGGCGGCGAAGACGGCGAACTTGCCGAAGAAGCCGGCGAGCGGCGGAATGCCCGCGAGCGAGAGGATGAAAACCGTCAGCGTGCCCGCCAGCAGCGGCGAGCGACGACCCAGGCCGGCGAGATCCGTGATCTTGCTGCAACCGCCATTCGCTTCGAGGACGGCAATGACGCCGAAGGCGCCGACCGTGGCGAGACCGTACGTTGCCATGTAATAGAAGACCGGCCCCAGCCCGGCGGCCTGCCAGGCGAGCACGCCAAGCAGCATGGCGCCGCTATGCGAGATGGCCGAGTAGGCGAGCAGCCGGCGGAGGTTCGTCTGCGCCAGGGCGACGAAATTGCCGAGGAGCATCGAGGCGGCGGCCATCAGCGCGACGAGCGTCTGCCAGCCGCCGGTGTTGCCCGCGGTCGAGATGTCGCCGGCCAGCGGCCCGAGCCCGGGCCAGAGCAGGCGCAGGAACAGCGTGAAGCCCGCGACCTTCGAGGCCGAGGCGACGAGCGCGGCCGACGGCGTCGGTGCGCCCTCGTAGGCGTCGGGCGCCCAGAGGTGGAACGGCGCGGCGGCGGCCTTGAAGCCGAAGGCAACCAGCACCATCACCAGCGCCAGCGTCAGCAGCGGGGTCATCTCGGCGTGCGCCACGCTGAACGCGATGCGGCTCAGGTCGAGTTCGCCCGTCACCCCATAGATCAGGCTGAAGCCAAAGAGCAGGAACGCCGCGGCCATGCCGCCGAACAGGAAGTACTTGAGCGCCGCCTCGGCCGAATCGCGCCGGTCCTTGGCGAACCCGGCCAGCACGTAGAGCGAGAGGCTGGCGAGCTCGAGCGACACGAACGCCAGCAGCAGCTGGTGCGCGGCGCACATGAGCGTGAAACCGACGGTGGCGAAGAGGATGATCGCGACATACTCGGCCGGATGACGCATCAACCGCGCGCCGGAGCTCACGCCAAGCGTCAGGAGCGCCAGCCCGAGCACGGCGGTGCGCGTGGGTACGGCGAGGCTGTCGAGCACGAGCGAGAAGCCATAGACCGGCCCGAGCCGGCCCACGAAGATCGAATCGACGATGGCGGCGACGACGGCCGTGGCGCCAATCCACAAGGCGGCCGCGCGCCGCTCCTCGGGCGTGTGCACCTTCGCGCGCAGGAGATCGTAAGCCAGCACCAGCAGGGCGCCGAGAATCAGCGTCATCTCGGGCAGCAGCGCCCGCGCGAGAACCCAGTAGCTGTAGGTCATCGGACACCTCCCTGCCAGACGGCCTGGAACATCGGGGAATGCAGGCTCGGCACGATCCAATGGAGCAACAGGTCGGGCTTGAGGCCGATGAGCACCGTCGCGGCCAGCAGCAGGATCGAGCCGGCGCGTTCGGGCCAGGTGATCGGCGCCATCAGGTGCGCATGGCTGGTCAGGTCCGACTCCTTATCCGTCTGGCCGAAGAACGCCACCTGGATGGCGCGCAGCGTGAAGGCCGCGGCCACGAGCACGCCGGCGGCGGCGACGATCGCCCAGAGTTTCGACGCCTGCCAGGCCCCCATGAGGATGGTCAGCTCGGCCGGAAAGCCGCTGAAGCCCGGCATGCCCATCGAGGCAAGCCCGGCGATGACGAAGACGACGGCGGTGAACGGCATCAACCGGTGCAACGGCATCCGCCGCAGTTGCGCCAGCTGCCGCGTGTGCGTGCGCTCGTAGACCATGCGGCCGACGACGGCGAAGAGCAGCCCGGCGATGACGCCGTGCGAGAACATCTGCAGCACCGCGCCCGCGGCGGCGGTGGCGTTGGCCGCGGCCAGGCCGAGCAGCACGAAGCCCATGTGGCTCACGCTCGAGTAGCCGATGACGAACTTGAAATCCTCCTGCACGAGCGCGACCAGCCCCGCGTAGAGGATGCCCGCGAGGGCGAGCCAGGCGATGACCGGCGCCCAGAACTCGAGGGCCATGGGCACGAGCGGCATCGCCACGCGCAGGCAGCCATAGGCGCCGAGCTTCATCACGACGCCCGCCAGCAGCATCGATGCGGCGGTGGGCGCGGCCACATGGCCGGTCGGCGCCCACGTGTGAAAGGGGAACATGCCGGCGAGGATGGCGAAGCCGGTGAACAGCAGGGCGAACACCGCCAGTTGGGCGGGCCGGCCGAGCGTGACCGCCGCCGCGGCGAGCTGGCCGAGGCTGAAGCCGTCGGCGTGGCCCGAAGCGTAGACCCAGAGGAGCCCCGCCAGCACCAGCGCACTGCCGGCGAAGGAGTAGAGGGCGAGCTTCATGGCGCCGTACTCGCGGTTGGTGGAGCCCCAGTTGGCGATGAGGAAATACTTCGGGACGATCGCGATCTCGTAGAAGACGAAGAACAGGAACGCGTCGGCGCTCAGGAACACGCCGTACACACCGCCGATCAGCGCGAGGTAGAACGCGAAGAACTCGCCCGTGCGCTCCTCGATGTTCCAGGAGAACAGCACGCCCGCCGTCGCGGCGAGGCCGGTCAGCACGACGAGCGTCAGGCTGATGCCGTCGGCCGCGAGATGGTAGCGGATGCCGAGTTGCGGGATCCACGGCGAGTCCACGAGGGCAATCATCTCGTTCGACGGCGTGAAGCCGCACGCGGCATAGAGCGTGATGCCCCAGCAGAACAACGCCGTCATCAGCGCCACGCCGCGGGCCGTCGCCGCCGACCGCAGGCCCGCCACGAGCGACAGCACGGCGCCGGCGAAGGACAGGTAGATGGTGGCGGGGAGGAGGTGCATCAATCAGTGAGCGGTGAGCAGTAAGCAGGGAGCGGTGAGCAGTAAGCGGTGGGCGGGAAGGGCGCGCCTTGGTGTCGGTTGTAGGGCTGCACCTTGGTGCAGCCACGCCCCGGGTCCACGGCCCCGTTCCGGCAGTCGGCTGGACCGAGGTCCAGCCCTACAGGCTCAAAGCTCACAGCTTTTGGCTTATCGCTTCTCATGGCAGGCTGGCCGCCCAGGCGGTGACGAGCGGGTTGATGAGCCCCAGCAGAAGCTGCGGGTAGACGCCGAGGACGAACATCAGCGCGACGCCCGGCACGAAGGTCGCTAGCTCGAGTCCGCTGAGGTCGCGGAAGGTCGCGACGCCCGGACCCTGCGGGCCATGGAAGACGCGCTGCCAAAACGTCAGCAGGAAATACGCGGTGGCGAAGAGCGCCAGGCAGCCGAGCGCCGCCGCCCACGGCACGAGGCCGAACACGCCGCGGAAGACGAGGAACTCGCCGACGAAGCCGTTGAGTCCCGGCAAGCCGAGCGAGGAGAACATCGCGATCCCGGCCATGCCGGCGAACAGCGGGGTGGCCGTGCGGACGCCGCCGAAGTCGTTCAGCCCGCGCTTGCCGCCCGCGCGGCGCTCGAGGATGCCGACGGCAAAGAACAGCGCGGAGGCGGACAGGCCGTGGTTAAACACCTGGAGCAGCGCGCCCGACAGCGCGGCCTCCTTCGCCGCGGCGGCGGAGGCCAGGGCCCCGGTCGAAGGCGTGGCGAGGGCCACGGCGAACAGCGCGAGGAGGCAGTAGCTGACGTGGTTGATGGACGAGTAGGCGACCATCCGCTTCAAGTCCGTCTGCGCCATCGCGGAAAAGGCGCCCAGCACGACGCCACCGAGCGCGAGCACGAGCAGGGCGGGCGCGGCGTGCTGCAGTTCGGCCGGGAAGATCGGCCACAGGATGCGCAGGAAGCCGTAGACGCCCATCTTCGACATGATGCCGGTCAGGAACATCGAGGCGCCGGTCGGCGCCTCGGCGTACGCCGAGGGCAGCCAGGTATGGAACGGGAAGAGCGGGACCTTGACCCCGAGGCCGAGCAGCACGCCGAGGAAGATCGCGGTCGCGGCGTGCGGGCCGACCTTGGCCGCGAGCCCGCCGTTGTGCGCGGCGGCGGCGAGCGCCGTGAAGTCGAACGTGTGCGTGGCGGCGAAGAGGGCGGCGAAGGCCAGCAGCATGAACGCGCTGCCGCCGATGGTGTAGATGACGAACTGGTAGGCCGCGCGCGTGGCGCCGGGTCCGCCCCACAGCTTGATGAGGAAGAACGCCGGCACGAGGCTCAGCTCCCAGCAGATGAACCACGGGAAGAAGTCGAGCGACAGGAACACGCCGAGCGCGGCGCCCTGCAGGAAGAGGAAGAGCAGGTTGAACAGCCGGGGATCACGCTCGACGGGCCACGAGGCGAGCAGGCACGCCGGGGCGACGAGCCCGACGAGCAGCACGAGCAGCAGGCTCAGGCCGTCGAGGCCGAGGTGATAGTGGACGTTGAGCACGCCGATCCACGGGTGGTTCTCGACCAACTGGTAGCCCGCGGCGGCCGGGTCGAAGTTGGCCCAGGCGACGAGCCCGAGCACCAGGGTCGAGAGGCTGAAGACAAGCCCGACCACGCGGCTGGTCGTGGGGTTGACCCGGGGCAGGAAAGCCAGCACGAGCGCACCGAACCACGGCAGGAGGACGATGGCGGAAAGAAGCGGGAACATCAGCTTCTCCTCCCGGCAATAAATGTAGGAGCGGCTTTATGCCGCGACCTTGGGTTCGTCCGCCAAACATCGCTGGTAGGGCCGCACCTTGGTGCGTGCCGCGATCGGACTGGCCGGCTGGACCAAGGTCCAGCCCTACGGGGAGCCACCAGGACGATCAAGGAAAAGGCCGGTGCCTTCACCGCACACCTCCCATGACGAGCACGAGCGCGAGGACGATGAAGGCCACGGCGATCACGCGCAGGTACCCGTGCGCCTCGCCGGTCTGGGCGCGCGAATACACGCGGCCGGTGTCGCGGATGCTTTCGCTCACGCGGTCGAAGCCGCCGTTGAGCGTGTCCTCATCGACCGAGCGGTTCACCGTGCCGGTGAAGACGCCGAACTGGCCAAGGAAGTCGACAGCCCCCCCGATGATCCAGCGGTCGAGCCCATTGGCGAAGGCGGCGAAGCCGCTGTTCAGGCGGCCGACCGTCGCGGCGTAGAGTTCGTCGAAACCGAGGCGGTTGGCCAGGGCGCGCATGACGCCGGGCCATTTGACGACCAGCGGATCGGGCGCGCCCGCAGTCGCGCGCTGCTTGCGGCCGTAGAGCGTCCAGCCGAGACCGAGGCCGGCGCCGACGAGCACGATCGAGAGGAGCATCAGGCCGCTGCCGGAAAAGAGGTGGCCCAGGGAGCTGTGCAGCGGTTCGCCGCTCAGGCGCGCCTGCAGCCACGGGCAGGCCGGCGTGCCGAAGAAGCCGAGGACGACGGCGCCGACGGCGAGCAGCACGAGCGGGACGGTCATGACGGCGGGGCTCTCGTGCGCGTGCTCGGCCGCGGGCGAGCGCGGCGCGCCGAGGAAAGTCTCGGCGCCGAGGCGCGTCATGTAGAAGGCGGTCAGCACGACTGCGGCGAGCGCGGCGTAGAGCGGCAGCGACGAGACCTCCCACTCGCTGGCGGCGTGCAGGATGCCTTCCTTGGACCAGAAGCCGGAGAAGAGGAACGGCACGCCGGCGAGCGCCATCATGCCGACGGCGAAGGTGGCGAACGTGACCTTCATGCGCAGGCGCAGTCCGCCGAGCAGGCGGATGTCCTGCTCGTGGTGCAAGGCGTGGATGACCGAACCGGCGCCGAGGAAGAGCAGCGCCTTGAAGAAGGCGTGCGTCAGCAGGTGGAAGATGGCGGCCGTCCACGAACCGACGCCGAGGGCCAGCATCATGTAACCGAGCTGCGAGACCGTGGAGTAGGCGAGGACGCGCTTGATGTCGTTTTGCGCGACCGCGATCAGCGCCCCGACCAGCGCGGTGATGGCGCCGACGAAGGCGACGACCGTGAGCGCATGCAGCGGCACGTGCGCGAGCGCCTGGTCGGCGGACATCAGCGGGAAGACGCGCGCGATCAGGAACACGCCGGCGGCGACCATCGTCGCGGCGTGGATCAGGGCGGAGACGGGCGTCGGGCCCTCCATGGCGTCGGGCAGCCAGACATGCAGCGGCACCTGGCCGGACTTGCCGACGGCGCCGCAGAAGATGAGCAGGCCGATGGCGGTCGAGACTGCGAGGCCGCAGGAAAGCGTCTGGCCGGCGAGCGAGGCCAGCGTCGTCGCCTCGAGCACGCCGTGGCCGCCGTCGTAGAAGAGCAGCGAGCCGGTCGAGTCGTAGAGCCAGAGAATTCCCAGCAACAGGCCGAGGTCGCCGATGCGCGTCGTGATGAAGGCCTTCTTCGCGGCGGCGGCGGCGGACGGCTTGTGGAACCAGAAGCCGATGAGCAGGTACGAGGCGAGACCGACGAGCTCCCACGAGATGAAGAGCAGCAGGAGGCTGTTGGCCACGACGAGCCCGAGCATCGCGGCGGCGAACAGGCTGAGGAAGGTGAAGAACTGCTTGGCGTTCGGGTCCTCGTGCATGTAGCCGAGGCTGAAGATGAAGATGAGCAGGCCGACGAAGGTGACCATCACGGCCATGAAGGCGGTCAGCGGGTCGTTGAGGAAACCGAGCCGCAGCGTGCCGGCGCCGAGGTCGAACCAGGCGAAATTGGCGGCCTGGTGCGCGGCCGGATCGGCCAGCGCGCCGCCGAGCGCGAGGCACGCGAGCACGAACGACGCGGCCAGGGCGGCGATCGCGGCGCCGGCGGCGATCGCCCGGCCGGATTTCGGCGTCAGCGCGCCGATCCCCGCGGCGACGAGCGGCAGCGCGGGGATGAGCCACAAACTGGAGGCGGAGAGAGTCATTTATTGACCACGGATTTCACGGATGGGCACGGATGAACACACCCCGCCCTGTCGGGCACCCCTCTTGATAGAGGGGACTTCGGACGCGCAAGATTGGGTCCCCTCTATCAAGAGGGGTGGCGCGAAGCGACGGGGTGTGTGGGTCTGGCAATCCATGGTTCAGCCTTTCAGCGTGTTAGCCTCCTGCAGCTTGATGTTCTTTTGATGCCGGTAGATCGCGATGATGAGCGCGATGCCGACGGCGGCTTCGGCCGCGGCAACGGCGATCGAGAACAGCACGAAGACCACGCCATCGACCGGCGCGCGACCGGGATGGAAGCGCCAGAACGCGATGAAGTTCAGGTTGGCGGCGTTGAGCATGAGCTCGATGCCGAGGAGGACGAGGATCGTGTTGCTCCGCGCCAGGGCGCCGGCGAGCCCGATGCAAAACAGGCCGGACGAGATCAGGAGGCAGAGGTGCAGCGGCGTCATGGCTGGTCCTCCGGGGAATTCGGCGCGGATGGAGTCCGCGCCCCGCCTTCCTGGGTGTCGGTGGCCGCGAGGATCGTCGCGCCGAGCAGGGCGACGGTCAGGATGACGCCGGTGACCAACAGCGTGCCGCCGTGCTGGCGCATGAGCGTCAGGCCAAGGACCTTCACCGAAACGCTCGGGGCCGTCTCGGCGGCCTCCGGGAGGTCGGACGAGGACACGGCCGCCGACAGCACCGCGAAGAGGCAGGCGCCGACGATGATCCCGCTGATGCCGCGGGACCGGGACGCCGTTTCCACCAGGAATCCGGTCACGCGGTCCTGGCGCGTCAGCAGCACCGCGAAGAGCACCACCATCGAGATCGCGCCGACATAGACGAGGACCTGCGCGAACGCGACGAACTCGGCGCCGGCCCACAGGTAGAAAGCCGCCACGCCCGCCCAGCTCGCGACCAGCAGCAGCGCGGAGTGGATCAGGTTGCGCCGCAGCAGCGCCGCGGCGGCGGAGCCGAGCATCACGAGGCCGATGAGGATGAGGGCGGCGGTCATGGGCGGCGGAATCCTGCCTGTCGGGCTGCAATTTGTAGGGCTGCACCTTGGTGCAGCCGCGAGTCGGGAATGCCGTCGGCCCCTGGAAGGCGGCTGGACCGAGGTCCAGCCCTACGGATAGAATGGAGGGGCGAAGTCTTCATTCGGCGTAGCGGTACGTGCGCGGCGCGAGCCCGGCGGAGAGCGTGCGGCCGATCAGGACGAACGGCACGACGATGATGGCGAACGAGACCGCCCAGCGCACAAGCTGCAGCGGGCCGGCCCAATGCGCGGTGAGCGCCCAGAACATGGCGTTGCCGAGGTTGATCAGCGCGAGCGGCACGAGGAATTTCCAGGACAGGCGCGTGAGCTGGTCGATGCGCAGGCGGAGCAGCGTGCCGCGGACCCAGATGAAAAACAGGATCATCGCGATCAGCTTGCCCATGAACCAGAGCCAGGACGGTATGAACTGCAGGAACGCGCACGGTGCCTGCCACCCGCCGAGGAAGACCGTGACGCCGAGCCCGCTCAGCGCCGTCAGCCCGAGGTACTCGGCCATGAAGAACAGCGCGTACTTGAAGCCGGAGTACTCGGTCAGGTGGCCGGCGATGATCTCGCTCTCAGCCTCGGGCAGGTCGAAGGGCGAGCGGTTGGACTCGGCCAGCGCGGCCACGAGGAAGATGAGAAAACCGGCGGCGCCCCACGGGGTGAACACGAACCAGTGCGGCAGCACGCCGAAGGTCCAGAAGCCCTGCACCTCGGCGATCCGCACCGTCGAGAGCGTGCCGGCGACGAGCACCACGGGCACGACCGAGAGGATCAGCGGCAGCTCGTAGCTGATGAGCTGCGCCAGCGCGCGCATGGCGGCGAGGAGCGAGTACTTGTTGTGGCTCGACCAGCCGGCCATGAAGATGGCCAGCTCGGTGGCGGCGCCGGCGGCGAAGAAGTAGAGGAGGGCGGCGTCGAGCTCGACCGGGATGATCCGGCGGCCGAAGGGCAGCACGGCGAAGCCCATCAGCGAGAATCCCGTGACGACAACGGGCGCGAGGTAGTGCAGCACCTTGTCGGCCGCGGTCGGGACGACGTCCTCCTTGGTCAGCGCCTTGACGGCATCGGCGAACGGCTGGGTCAGGCCCCAGAGCCGCGGGCCGCCCTTCCACCACGGCAGGCCGGCGCGGTTAGGTCCGAGCCGGTTTTGCAGGCGCGCGAGCAGCTTGCGCTCGGCGATGGTGGTGAAGGCGAAGAAAGTGCCGAAGACGGCGAGCACGGCGACAACCGTGATCAGGTGGTGCGCCAGCCATTGCAGCGGGCCGGCTGGGAGGAAGTGCACGAGCCAGTCGCGCAATTCCAGCGGGGCGCGCTCGAGGAAGTTGTTCGCCGCGGCGTTCATGGATGGCGCCCGGGTGTAGGGCTGCCGCTGGCCGGCAGGCCGTTGAGGATGGAGCCCGGCCCGGCGGCCAGCGCCGGCCCTACAAATGCGACACAGGCGCTGTCGCTCATGGATTCGGCGGCGGCTTCGGGGCCGGCGCCGCGGGCGCGCTGGCTGGGTTGGCGGGGGTTGCCGGCTTGGGCGCCGCGGCTTTCGCCGCCGCGGCGGCAGCCGCTGCGGTCGCGGCGGCCTTGGCCTTGTCCTCGGCGGCCCTGCGATCGGCGGCGAGCCGGGTGTCGACCTCGGCGGCCTCGACCGGATGGATCCGGTGATAGTAGTCGTTCGGTTTCGCGAGCTGCTCGCGATTGAGGAAGAGCCCATCGAACCGGTCGGTCGCGGCGATCTCGAAATGCTTGTCCATCTTGATCGCGTCGAAGGGGCAGACCTCGACGCAGATCTGGCAGCTCATGCAGACGGAGGTGTCGATGCCGAAGACCGCCGGGTAGAACTGCTGCTTGCCGGCCGCGTCGGGCTTCTTGTCCTTGCTCTTCTCGATGATGATGCACTGCGGCGGGCACTCCTTCTCGCAGATCTGGCAGGCGACGCAGCGCAGCGTGCCCATCGGGTCGTCGGCGTTCTCGCTGACGAGGAACGGAAAGTTGCGGTAGTTCTCCGGGATGGCGGAGGGCTGCTCGGGGTACTCGACCGTGACCATCCGCGCGGGATCGTGGTAACTCCCCACGAAGTTCTTCGCGGTGACGACGAGGCCTTTGAGGATGCCGGTGCCGAGCATGGGGAAGGTGTCAGGAGACAGGAGTCAGGAATCGGGACACGGGAGACAGGAGATAGGAGCGGGAGGCGGAGTGGGGGGAGGAACGAAAAGAAGAATTGGGGCAAGCAGGAGTGAAGAGGCAGCACGCCCGGTTGGTCGGGTTGATTCTGTCTCCTGACGCCTGAATTCTGTCTCCTTTCCGATTCACCGATCCACCTCCCCGAGGACGATGTCGATGCTGCCGAGGATGACGACGGCGTCGGCCACGGTGTGGCCGAGGCACATTTCCTCGAGCAGCGTCAGGTTGATGAGCGATGGCGGCCGCACGCGGTAGCGGTACGGATTGGGTGTGCCGTCGGAGATGAGGTAGAAGCCGAGTTCGCCCTTCGGGCCCTCGATGCGGCCGTAGGCCTCGCCGGGCTTCGGGCGGAAGCCGCGGACCTTGGCCTTCGGGTCCATGATCGGGCCGGCGGGAAGGTCCTTGAAGGCCTGCTGGAGGATCTTCACGGATTCGCGCATTTCGAGGATGCGCATCATGTAGCGGTCGTAGGTGTCGCCGTGGGCGCCGAGCGGCACGCGGAAGTCGAAGCGCGGGTAGAAGCCGTAGGCGTCGACCTTGCGGATGTCGTAGTCGACGCCGCAGGCGCGCAGCACGGGGCCGGTGAGGCCGGCGTTGACGGCGTGCGCCGGGTCGAGGCGGCCGACGCCCTGCGTGCGCGCGAGCATGATCTCGTTGCCCGTGAGCAGGCGCTCGTACTCGTCGAGGAAGCGCGGAAAATTGTCCACGAGCGCCTTCGCCTGCGCCAGCCACTCGGGCGTCGGGTCGACGCGGCAGCCGCCGAAGCGCTGGTAATTGCACATCATGCGCGAGCCGCTGAGGGCCTCGAAGAGGTCGAGGATCTTCTCGCGCTCGCGGAAGGCGTAAAGCAGCGGGGTGAACGACGTGCCGAGGTCGTTGAACAGGAAGCCGACGAGGCACGAATGGTTCACGAGGCGCGTGAGCTCCGCCAGGATGATGCGCAGGTACTGGGCGCGGTCGGGCACGGGCTGGCCGGCGAGTTTTTCGACGGCGAGGGCGTAGGCCCAGTTGGTCGACATCGAGCACAGGTAGTCGAGCCGGTCGGTGTACGGCATCGACCCGAGGTAGGACGTGTTCTCGGCGATCTTCTCGTGGTTGCGGTGGAGGTAGCCGAAGACGGGCTTCAGCTTGACGATCTGCTCGCCGTCGAGCGTGACGACCATGCGGAACACGCCGTGGGTCGACGGGTGCTGCGGGCCCATCGAGATTTCGAGCAGGTCGCCGTGAAACTGGTCGTGCACGGCGCGGACGGTCGGGCCGCCCTGCGAGCCGAAGGCGAGCAGCTCGGCGTCGAGGCCGGTCTGGTCGGAGCAGCTCATTTGGATTCTCCGGTTGTAGGAGGGGCTTTAGGCCCCGACATTCCAGTTGGATCGGGGCGTAAAGCCCCTCCTACCTTGGAGTGCGCGTTGTACTTGTCGGCGATGGCGCCGTGGGCGGTGGGCTCCCACTCGTAGTCGTCGGGCTCGATGTAATCCTTGCGCATCGGGTGATCCTTGAACCCGTCCCACATCAGGATCCGGCGGAGGTCCGGGTGGTGGGTGAAGACGATGCCGTAGAGATCGAAGACCTCGCGTTCCTGGAAGTCGCACGACCGCCAGATGGGCGTCAGCGACGGCAGCGTGACCTGGTCGGTGCGGTTGCCCGTGCGCAGCCGGATGACGAGCGGCCCGTGCTTCAGCGCCATCGAGTAGAGATGGTAGACCGCCTCGAGGCAGCCCGGCTGGAGGCGCTTGGTCTTTTGCTCGATGATCTTCGGCTGGCCGCCGGCGGGATCGGGCACGGTGGTCTTGGTGACGTCGACGACCTCCTTGTCGGGCCAGTCGACGCCGGTGACATTCGAGCAGTAGTCGAGGCGCAGGATGGAGTCGTCGCGGAGAAAGAGGGCGATGTCGTGCGCGTGGGCGGCGTCGAGCAGCAGGGAATGCTCGGCGGCCGGGCCGGGATTCGTCACGACCTCGACGCGCGCCGCGGGGAAGCGGGCGATGAGGCGGTCGCGGAGCTGTTCGACGGGGGAAATCACGATTTTGTAGGGCTGCACCTTGGTGCAGCCGGCGCGGACCAAGGTCCGGCCCTACGCACGACTCCAAAGACCAAGTCCCAAATTCCAAACAAACGGCGCGGAGCCTTGGTCGATTGGTGGTTGTTTGGAGTTTTGAACATTGGCGTTCTGAAATTTTGACGCGGCCTCGCCGCGATCACGCATGCGGCGGCGCGGAGGGCGGTTCCCACACGTCGGGATTCTTCGGCGGGACGAGGTCGTGTGCGCCGTATTCGGGGACGGGGAACTCGCTCTCGTGCTCGGGCCGCGTGTGGCGCGCCTGGGCCGGGCCGGAGAGCCGCTCGGCCTTGATCTGTTCCTGGAGTTTCATCAGCCCGTGGAGGAGCGCCTCGGGCCGCGGCGGGCAGCCGGGGATGTAGATGTCGACGGGGATGAAGCGGTCGATGCCCTTGAGGACGTTGTAGCCCTGCTTGAACGGGCCGCCGGAGATGGCGCAGGCGCCCATGGCGATGCAGTATTTCGGCTCGGGCATCTGGTTCCAGAGGCGGACGACCTGCGGGGCCATCTTCTTGGTGACGGTGCCGGAGACGATCATGAGGTCGGCCTGGCGCGGGGAGGGGCGGAAGATTTCGGCGCCGAAGCGGGCGATGTCGAAGCGCGCCGTCGCGGCGGCGATCATCTCGATGGCGCAGCAGGCGAGGCCGAACTGGAGCGGCCAGATGGAATTGGAGCGGCCCCAATTGTAGAGTTCCTCGAGGCTGGTGAGGAGAATGCCGTGACGGCGGAGTTCCTCGCGCTCGGCGTCGGTGATGTTGCCGGCGGCGGGGAAGGGCGCCGGTTGGCTGGCGGTCGCGTCGCTCATTTCCACTCGAGGTAGCCGCGGTGCCAGGCCCAGACGAGGCCCTCGGCGAGCAGGAGGATGAACACCAGCATGGCGGCGAGCGCGCCGGTGGAGAGGCCGGTGAAGGCGACGGCGAAGGGCAGGAGGAAGAGCACCTCGACGTCGAAGATCAGGAAGAGGATCGCGTACAGGTAGTAGTGGGCCTTGAACTGGATCCACGAGTCGCCGGACGGGGCGAGGCCGCATTCATAGGTGGCGTTCTTGCGCGGGCCGGGCTTGGGCGCCTGGTAAAATTTCACCCAGAGGGCGGCGACCCCCAGCATGATCAACGGGAACGCGATCGCCACGGCGAGGAAGAGGGCCAGGAACGCGTAGGGATGACTTTGCATGCGTGGAGACGACTCGGAATTTCACGCTACCGGCCGGGGCTTTTCACTCAATCGCGAACCCGGTGAGTTTTTTGGCAGAAGCTGCGCATCCCTTGCCATCGGATGCGAAAGTCTAATTGCGGGGAGCGGCCGCGGCAGCGCCGGAAGGGGCATGCGGAATCATCAGGGCGCGCCCGCGGGAAAGGCAAGTCTCTGCCGGGAAAGCAGTCCGGATATTTTCGGCCGATGGCGGCCGTTTTCGTTGGCGTCCCCACGGGGATTCGAACCCCGGTTCTCACCGTGAAAGGGTGGTGTCCTAACCGGGCTAGACGATGGGGACCCAGCACGGAGTTCGGCAAGCTACGACCTGAGAGGGGTCGCGCAAGGCTTTTTCAACCGGGGCTGGGAACGTCCTGATGGCAGGCCCCTGGGCCGCGGCCGGCCTTGGATTTGGCCACAAATAGCGCAAAAAACGCGAAGCAGCACGGCAGCGTTCATCGCCAACCGAGTTCATTTGGGTGCATCTGAATCGATTCGCGGTTCTGTGTCATGGGCTCGGAAGTGGAGGGCTGGCCTCCTGGCCAGCCGCGGCGGACGGAAAGCGGTCGGCCGGGAGACCGACCCTCCGTCAATCCACGGTCGCCGGAATAAGGTCGGCCGGGAGGCCGACCCTCCGTCCGGAGCGAGGCCGCTCGGAGGGCGGGCGCCAGCCGGTGCTACTGTTCGACGTCGATCGCGATTGCCCAAACCATGCAGAACACACGAAGGTCGCAAAGCACACGAAGAAGAACAATCCGAACCTTTGCTCACTTTGTGTCCTTGGGGTGAAAATCCCCAAGCTACCAGTCGCCTGAGGCTGCGCTGCACCCAAACAACCACTCTTCCCATACCCATGTTTCCCCGACTCAAACTTTCCCTGCTCCTGGCGCTGGCTTCCGGCGCGTCCGTGTTCGGCGCCGATGTGGCCGTGAAGGTGAACGACAAGAACTACCTCGATGCCCAGGGGTTCAGCGTCTTCCTCTACGACAGCACCTACCATCCGGTCTTCGTCGACCAGAAGAACACCGCCATGGAGATGATCCTCCACGGCCAGCGCATCGCCACGAACGGCGACGTGCGCCTGATGCCCACGCCCGAGCAGTGGGACCTCGTCGCCACCCTCAAGGGCCGCCAGGCCGACCCGGCCGGCAACCGCCTGACCGCCAGCCTCGCTTACCCGACCTTTGGCCTCAGCTACACCCTTGAGGTCGCGGCCGAGCCCGGCGGCGTGCGGGTCAGCATCAACCTCGACCAGCCGCTCCCGCCGAAACTCGCCGGCCGCGCAGGCTTCAACCTCGAGTTCCTTCCGTCGCTCTACATGGACAAGGCCTACCTCGTCGACGGCACCCGGGCCGGCATCTTCCCGCGCACGCCCGAGGACCCGATGATCAAGGTCCTCCCGCTGCCCGACGAGCCGAAGAAGGCCTACTACCTCGAGGACTGGGACAAGGCCAAAGGCTACACGCAGCCACTGCCGTTCGCCACCGGCAAGACCATCACCCTCGGCGTCGACGATGCGCTCGCCCGGGTCAACGTCACATCGGACACCGCCGACCTCATGCTCTTCGATGGCCGCAGCCGCGCCCAGAACGGCTGGTTCGTCCTGCGCTCGCTCATCCCCGAGGGCAAGACCACGGGCGCCATCGTGTGGCACATCCGGCCGGACGTGATCCCGAACTGGACGCGCCCGCCGATGGTCGCGCACAGCCAGGTCGGCTACGCGCCCGGCTTCTCCAAGGTCGCGGTGATCGAACTCGACCCGAAGTACGAAGCCCCGAAGACCGCCAAGGTGCTCCGCTTGATGGCGGACGGATCGTACCAGCCGGTGTTCGAGGGCCCGCTTACGCCGGCCACGCCATGGCTCCGGTACGTCTACTCGAAATTT
The DNA here is from genome assembly GCA_035496355.1 of Lacunisphaera sp. Taxonomy (GTDB): domain Bacteria; phylum Verrucomicrobiota; class Verrucomicrobiia; order Opitutales; family Opitutaceae; genus Lacunisphaera. The sequence goes on from DATJES010000052.1 coordinate 72,676, forward strand.
GATTTCACCGCGGTCAGGGACCCCGGCCTCTACGTGATCGAATACGCCGGCCAGCGCACCGCCGCCTTTCCCATCGCGCCGAATCCCTACGCCAACAGCTGGCAGCCCACGCTGGACCACCACCTTGCCGTGCAGATGGACCACGTCGCCGTCCGCGAGGCCTACCGCGTATGGCACGGCGCCTCGCACCTCGATGACGCCCGGCTCGCGCCCGTCGTCGGCGAGCAATTCGACGGCTGGAACCAGGCCACGGCCTCGGACGGCAAATGGAAGGGCGGCGATCACATTCCCGGCATGAACGTCGGCGGCTGGTACGACGCCGGCGACTTCGACCTCGAGGAGCCGGCGCAGCTCAACGTGATCGAGAACCTCGCGCTGGCCTACCGCGAGTTTCATCTCAACTACGACGAGCTCACGGTCGATGAGGCCGCGCGCTCGGTGGAGATGCACCGGCCCGACGGCGTTCCCGACGCCGTGCAGCAGGTCAAGCACGGCGCCCTGTACATCCTGGCCCAGTTCCACCAGCTCGGCCACGCGATCCGAGGCACGCACGAGCCCGACCTGCGCCAGTACACGCACCTGGGCGACGGCGCGTCGAAGACCGACGGCCGCATCTACGACCCGAAGCTCGGCCCGGACGAGGTGAAGGGCGACTACTCCGGCAAGCCGGACGACCGCTGGATTTTCTCCACCAACAACCCGTTCTTCCAATGGAACGCCGTCGCCGCGCTGGCGGCCTCGGCCGACACGCTGAAAGGCTGGGACGATGCCATGGCGAAGGACTGCCTGGATACGGCGATCAAGGCCTGGAACGACGAGAAGGCGCACCCGACGCCGATGCCCGCGCACTGGGGTTTCGGCGGCGAGCCGGAGGGAGCGCCCGCCAACGGCGTGCTCGCGGCCTCGCAGGGTGCGGTCGCTGGCGCGCCCGGCGCGCACAACCGACCGGCCGCTCCGGCGGCGGCATCCACGCCGGCAAATTCCGCCGCGACCTCCACGCCACCGCCCCCGCCGGGTGCTTTCAACTTTCGCGCGCTGGGCGCCGTCATGGACTGGCCCGCGGCGCTGGAGCTGACGATCGCGACGCATGGCGCCGAGCCCTACAAGTCGCGCCTGAAGGAACTTTTCCCGAAGATGATCAACCCGCAGTTGATGGACTTCGTCGGCTGGACGGCGGTGCGGGCGCTGCCGTATCTCGACGCGAGCGAGAAGGAGCAGCTGCGCGATGCGGTGAAGACCTACATGGCGGGCCTGGACAAGGAGCTGGACGCGAATCCGTTCGGCGTGCCGCCGAGCCTGCGCGCGTGGGGCGGCTCCGGCCAGGTGGTCAACATGGCGATCCGAATGTATTTCCTGCACCAGGCCTATCCGGATCTGGTGAGCCCCGAGTACACGCTGCGCGCGGTGAACTACATCCTCGGCACGCACCCGGTCTCGAGCACCTCGTATGTCGCCGGCGTCGGCACGGTCTCGCGGACGCATACCTACAGCAACAACCGCGGGGACAACTCCTACATTCCCGGCGCGGTGATCCCCGGCTACGTCATCATCAAGCCCGATTTCCCGGAGTGCATCGAGGACTTTGGGTTCCTCTGGTTCGAGCATGAGGCCGTCGTGGCCGGCTCGGCCAGCTGGGTCGTCGCCGGCAACGCCGCCGCCGCGATCGTGAAAGAGTCGCGGCCTTGAGATGGCGGCCGGGGCATGGGCCCCCGGCCGCTGCGGTTTTGCCTTGGGGAGGGTCGGTCTCCTGACCGACCGATTTGCACAAAGCCGGCTGGTCAGGAGACCAGCCCTCCACGAAATTCTCGTTTGGCACATCCTGGAGGGTCGGCCTCCCGGCCGACCGCATCGCTTACGGCCTGACCCCGTCCGCCCCCGGCGCTGCGCGGCTGGAAGGGGGCGCTGTCTTGATCAGTTTGCCTCTGGGGCGACCTTGCCGCCGGGAAGCTTGATCGTGAAGGCGTAGCGGCAGGGGGCGTCTTCCGGGCCGAGATCGGGCAAGGCGACTTCGACGCCGTCGCCGCCGGCGCGCCACGCGAGGGGTTCGGCGCGACCGAGGAGCGTGAGCGTGGCGCCGGCGGGAACGGTGACGCCATGCAGGGCCAGCCTCGCGCCGGGCCATCCCGCCATGATCGCGTACAGGGCGTCCGGTTTTTGCGTGAAGAAAACCTGCTTCACCGCCAGGCCGTCCCGCGGGCTCTGCCCGATCTGGTCCATCAGGTTGTATTTGACCCGATACTCGCCGTAATCCTGCCGGGGCCGGGTGCCCTCGGTCCATTGCGCGGTGCGGGCGGCGCAACGCGTCCCGTAGATGGCCTCGCCATTGACCCGCAGCCAGGCGCCCATCTCGAGCAGGCGCTCCTCCATCAGCGGCGGGATCGTGCCGTCGGCCGCCGGCCCGATGTCGAGCAGCAGGTTGCCACCGCGGCTGACCAGGTCGATGAGCACGAAGATCAGCTCCCGGGCCGTCTTGTAGTCGTCCGCGCGTTCCGCCCGGTTGAGCCCGTAGGAGTACGCCATCCCGCGGCTCTCCTCCCACGGGTGCGTCCCGTCCGACATGCCCGCCGCATACTCGGTCGTGTAGTAGCCGCCATGCTGGTGCCGCGTGTCCTTGCCCCACCGGTCGTTGACCACGACCTCGTCGCGGACGGGCGAGTCGTTGAACAGCCAGGCCAGCAGCGCCTCGCTCTTCCATTCCCGCGACGTCAGCTCCCACTCGCCGTCGCTGAAGATGATCGCCGGCTGGTAGCGCGTGACGACGTCCTTGAACTGCGGCGTCATGTGCTCGTCCACGTAGCGCGCCCGGTTGGACAGCCACAGTGGGTTGAACCACTCGTAGAGCGAGTAATAGAAACCGAACTTCAGGCCGCGCGCCCGGGTGGCCGCGGCGAGTTCGCCGAGCAGGTCGCGCCGGGGCCCGATCTCGGCGGCGTTCCACGGGCGCCCCCAGGTGCGGCTGGCCTCGGCGCTGGGCCAGAGGGCGAAGCCGTCGTGATGCTTCGAGGTGGGCACGACGTAACGCACGCCGGCCCGGGCGAACAGGTCCGCCCAGCGGGCGGCGTCGAAGAGCTCCGCGGTGAAGCGCGGCGCAAAATCCTGGTAGTCGAAACCCGCGCCGTAGGTGCGCTGGTGGAATTCGCGCCAGGGGGCGTCCTTGGGATCGGTGCTCCGGATGTGGTGCCAGTACCACTCGGCGTATTCGCCCACCTGGCCCCAGGCGGGCACGGAATAGACGCCCCAGTGGATGAAGACGCCGAACTTGGCGTCGAGGTACCACGCCGGCGTCGGGCGCCGGTCGAGCGAGGACCACATGGCTTCATAATGCGGGGTCGGTGCCGCCGCGGCGGCCGAGCCGGTGGCGACGACGGCAAACCATGCGATCAAGCCAGGGAATTTTGCCTTCATGGACGGGTGAGTGCGTCGAGGGCCCGGTTTTCGGCGGGCCGCTTGTGCCCCACGGATCCCACGAACCGGCGCGGAAGACAATAACGCAGAGGAAGGTTGGAGGACGGAGGCTGGGGGAAGGAGGGCGGAGTGCGACCCGCGGGGTGAGGGCACCCCGCCTCCAACGCGGCGGGATCAGCAATCCCAACCCGCACGCGGCGCAAGCGCCGACCCTGCATAATTCGGGGAGAAATCGCCTCCCTGCCGACGGGTCACGAGCGCTGGAGCAGCTCCAGCATCTTCCGGTCGAGCTGGTGGCCGTGCCAGTCCTCGTAGGCGACGTCGGTGCGCTCCGTGTCGAGGATGCCAAATTTGCTCTCGCCGATGAAATCCCACAGCGCCCAGCCAATCTTCAGGTCGCGGCAGACGCCGAGCACGTCGGACAACCACGCGAGATAGATCGCGTGCGGCAGCCGGTGGGAGCCGCCGGTCTCGCCCATGTGCACGCCGATGCCCTGGTCGATCAGGCCGCTCCACGCCGAGTAATAGGCGTTCAGCCGCGCTCGATCCCACGCGTAGCCGTGGTCATCGGTGGCGCCGGGCCAGCGGGGCTCGGGCCACTCCGTGCGGTCCTTCATCCAGTCGACCTTGTAGTGGCTGAGAATGCCGGGGATGTAGCAATGGACGCTCTGGTGGACGCCAAGCGGGATTAGCTCGGGGGTCCAGAGGTTGCCCGCGCCCATGCCGTCGGCGATGATGAGGCGGTTCGCCGTGTGACGGCGGATGGCCGCGACGGCAGGCGTGACTGCCCGCAGGTAGATCGAGCCGTTGAAATCGTCGTTGGGCCACGGCGCCTCGTTGAACAGGTTGAAACTCAGCCGGTCAGCGGCGACGGCGCGGTAGCGGCGGGCGAAGAGGTCCCAGTGAAACGTGAACGCGTCGACCGCGTCCTGGTCGCGCCACAGGATGAACGGCTCGCGTACATTCTTGCCGACGCGGTAGCCGGGGGCGTGGTGCAAGCAGAGGCAGACGTGGATGCCGTGGCGCTGGCCGTATTCGACCGCCTGGTCGATGAGGGCGAGGACACTCTCGTCGACGTCGCGCGCGTCCTCCGCGGTGATGAGTTCGTCCGGCCGGCTCTTCTTCTTCAGCCAGGCGCGGTAGCTCAGCGGCAGGCGGACAAAGTCGAAGCCCCAGCCGGCGAGCCAGCGGAAGTGGTCCTCATTCGGCGCGACCGGCGCCCGCCCGGCGCGGTAGAGCAGTTGCAGGTTGAACCCGCGCCAGCGCGGGAGCGGATTGGCGGGCGCGGGCTTCGGCGCGGCGCGGACGGCAGAGCCCTGCAGGGCCAGGGCGGCGGCAGCGGTGCCGGCGGTTTTCAGGAAGTCACGGCGGGTTGGCGGATTCATGGCTGGCGGAAGGAAGGGCGCGGGCCGAGCCGCGAAAAATCAGGGTCGGCCGGCCGTGGCGATCTCGACGCGACCGACGGCCTGGCGGGGATCGGCGGTGGCCGGGAGTTCGATGACGAGGCCCGTTTCCGGTCCATCGAGCCGGGCGGTCAGGCGCCGCCGGCGGCCGCCGTCGTAGCTGGCAACCTCCGGCTGGATCTCGCGGCGGCCGCCGTCGGCGCCGAGGACGAAAACGCGCGGCGTCACTTGCGCGGCATAGACGGTGGCGGTGAAGGCGCGGATCGGGTCGGGCCGGCGGTAGACGAGTTCGGCCGGCTGCGCCGGATCGGCGCGCACGGCGACGGCGAGGTCCTCGAGGTAGGCGGTGTGGGCGTAGGCCGCATCGATGCGCAGGTTCCGGGATGCGGGCGCGGCGAGCTTGAGGTCGAACAACTCGTCGACCAGCCACTGTTGCTGCGCGGCGACCGGGCCGACGACATTGGACGGCGGCGAAGCGCCGCCGGCGTTGCGGGCCACGACCCGGTAATAATAAGAGCGGCCGGTGGCCGCGGTGGCGTCGCAATACTGCGCGGCGTAGGCGACGAGGTTGTCGGGCAGGTTGCGGGCGAGATCGTGCCACGGTCCGCCCGGCGCGTCGGCGCGCTGGACATCGTAGCGATCGGCGCCGGTCGCGCCCTGCCAGGAGATATGCCCGGGGTCGGCGATGGGCAGCAGATGCGGCGCCGCGGGCGCGACCGGGGCGGGCACGGGCTGGCCGCGAATCCGCCAGGCATACTCGGTGAGGATGCCGAGCAGTTCGCGTTCCGTGTCGATCTCCGCGGGGAAACCGGGCGGGTGCGCGAAACCCGGCCAGTTCAGGTCCTCGAATTCGGAGTTCTTGTCGCTGTGCTTGTAGAAGCCGCCGTCGCGGTTGTGGAAACGCAGCGCCCACCAGTTTGCCCCGCTGACGGAATGATCGGCGACGATCTCGTCGAGCAGCCCGCGCAGGACGGCGGGCGGCGTGTACATGGCGATTTCCGTGACGAGGAGCGGCTTCTTGCCGCGGGTGAGGTTGCGGATGAGCCGGAGCGTGCCGACGGGGTTGTCAGCCTCGGGCAGGTTGCGGTAGGTATGATAGGAGACGGCGTCGAGGTTCTGGTCGGCGAGGAACTCGTCGTAATGCCCGTAGACGTCGGCCGGCCGGTTGCGGCCGTCGATGACGAGGTGGTGCGGATCGAGCTGCTTGAGGCAGGCCGCGTAGTCGTGGAGCCAGGCGCGGCGGACGGGGTCGTCGCCGATGACGAGCTCGTTGCCGGTCTGCCAGGCGAGGATGGCGGGATCGTCGCGGTAGGGCACGCCGGTGAGGGTGTTGGTGCGGCCCAGCACCTGGGCGACCATGCTCTTGAACCGGTGGTTGGCAGGGCTGCCGACCTGCCAGAAATCGTCGCCGAAGGTCGACCAGTCGCCGCGAATCTCGCTATGGTAGGCGATCAGCGGGATGATCAGCCGCACGCCCTCCTCCTGGCAGATCTGCAGCAGGCGGTCGACCACGCGGAGCGCCGCCTCGTTGCCGACGACCGGGTCGCGCGAGACGTCGAACATATGGTCCGGCGCCGGGCCGTTGCGGCAGGTGATCACGAAGGTGCGAATGACGCGGCCGCCGAGCTGGCGGACCGTGCGCACGCAGTCGCGCAGCTCATAGTCGTCGGGCAGGCGGTAGCGCGTCGTCGCGTAGTTGCCGTCGAACCGGTAGTTCGAGATGAGCTGCAGGCTGTCCGGCATGTCGACGGAGATGTAACGGAACTCGGTCGCGCCCTCCATCAGGCGGTCGCCGGAGCGCGTGATGAATGAGGTGATCTCGGCGCGGGCCGGCGCCGGGCCCGCCAGCGCGGCGGCCGCGCCCAGCGCGGCGGCCAGCAACGCGGCGCGGCGCGGGTGCAGGACACGGAAGGCGAAACGGGGCGAAGGACGGGGAGGGTTCATGAGGAAGAGGCGGCGGTCGCCGCGGCGGAACGGTTCACGGCCCGACGGATGGCGAGTCCGACGCCAAGCATGAAGGCCGCGCAGAAGAGCAGCCACAGCCGGCCGCGCCAGGCGGGGGAGACGACAGCGAGCAGCGCGATGAATGCGCCGTAGGCGAGGCACATCCGGGCGATGCCGAGGTGGCGCGCATCGTCCGGGCGGCCGAGCTCGGCCGGCGTGATGTCGGTGTCGAGGTGATGGAAGAATTCGTCCACCTGGACGGCGCGGGCCGGCGTCAGGTTCCGCCGGCCGGCGACCGCCGCCGCGCCGAGGAACCAGAGGGAGCCGAGCCCGACGTTGGCGAGGGTGATCGCGGCGTAGCCGTGCGTGCGGGCCCAGGCGAGCCAGTCGGCCAGCGTCCCCGCGGGCAGGTCCCGCGCCCACGCCGACGACGGTCCGAGGCTGACGCCGGCGCCGACCACGCAGCAGACGATGATCGTCGACCACGCGGCCCAGTCGGGCGAGCGGCGCACCAGCAGGCACCAGAACAGCGGCACGGCGTAGGGCGTGGCGACCAGCGCGCTGAAATTCATCATGAGCTGGAACACGCCGAGGTCGCGCCACGAGCTGTAGAACAGCGCCATCAGAATCGCCAGGAAGCCGAACCCCCAAGTCGTCAGGCGGCCGGCGAGCACCAGTTCCTTCTCGCCGGCCCGCGGCCGGAGCATCGGCAGGTAGAAGCTGCGCACAAAGATGCCGGCGTTGCGATTCAGGCCGGAATCCATCGAGGAAAGCGTCGAGGAGATGATTCCCGTGACGAGCAGGCCCAGGAGCCCGGCCGGCAGGCACCGGGCGGCGATGAGGATGTAGGACATCTCGGCGGGATTGGCCACGCCGGCAGTGTGGCCCAGGTCCAGGCCGCCGGCGCGCGCGGCCAGCGGCGGGATGAACCAAACGACCGAGCCGACCAGGAACAGCAGCGTGGAGAGCAGGGCGGCCTGGCGCGCCGCGCGGCCGTCGCGGACGCACAGGTAGCGCGAAGCGTAGTTGAGGCCGTTGATGTTGGTCACCTTTTCCAGCAGGACCGCGATGATCCACCACGGCCCGAAATCCGCCGCCGCGGCCGTCAGGTCCCAGTGCGTCGCCGGCAGTTTGGCGAGCAGGACGGACGGGCCGCCGATCTGCTGGACGGCGGTCACGGCGGCGACGAGCGTGATGGGCACGAGCACGAGGGCCTGGATGAAATCGCCCGCGACGACAGCCCACGACCCGCCGGCGGCGGCGACGAAGACAACGACGAAGCCGCAGACAAGGATCGTGATCCGCAGGTCGAGCCCGAAGACCGGAGTGCAGAATATGGCGAGGCCGTAGAGCCAGATGCCCGCCTGGAGGATCTGGAACGGCACCTGGAGCCAGGTGAACACCTGTTCGTTGACCGGGCCGAGGCGCGCCCGCACGGCCTCGAGCGCGGTGATGGCGCGAGTGTTGCGGCAGGCGCGGGCAAAATAGGTCCAGTTCAGCAGGAAGCCCAGGCCGTTGGCCCAATACAGGATAATGACGACGAGGCCGTGATCGTAGGCGAGTCCGGCGGCGCCGGTGAACGTCCAGGCGCTGAACGCGCCCATGAAGGCCGAGGCGCCGACCATCCACCACGCCATCTTGCTGCCGCCGCGGAAATACTCGCTCGTGTCCTGGCCAGTATGGCGGAAGAACCAGCCGATGCCGGTGAGGAAGAGCAGGTAGAAGGCGACGACGACGTAGTCGAAGGGGGAAAGCATGAAGAGGGGACGAAGCGCGGCTTACGCCGCGACGGGCCGGCCGCCACCCTCAGGTGGCACGGTCGTAGATTTCAAGGCTGATGGCATCGGGCGGGCGGATTCCGGCCAGGATCAGGGCGACGTTGGCCAGGGCCTGGGCCCCGCAGTCCGCGTAGTGGTCCAGCGTCGGGCCGCCGATGTGCGGCGACAGCACGATCCCCGGCACCGCCGCGTACGGCGAGGCGGGCGTCACCGGCTCGTCCGTGACGACGTCGAGGGCGAGCCGCAGGCGCCCGGACCGGCCCTCGCGCACGAGGGCCGCGTCGTCGACGATCCCGCCGCGGCCGATGTTGACAAACACGGCGTCATCGGGGAGCGCGGCCAGCACGGCGGCCGACACGAACTCGCGCGTCGCGGGCGTGAGCGACTCGCACTCGAACAGCACGTCGGATTCCGCAAAGAGGGCGGTCAGCGTCGGGGCGGGGCGGACGCCGTGCCGCTCGAAGATCCCGACGGGCACGCCGGCCGAGTAGGCGGCGATGGAGACGTTGAACGGCTGGAGCAGGGGCAGCAGCGCGCGGGCGACGCTGCCGAACCCGTGCAGGCCGACGCGCCGGCCGGACAGGGAGCGCGTGCGCAGGTCCGCGATGCCGCGGTTGGCGACGGGCCGCGCGATGAACCCGGGCCAGGCGCCCAGGTTGCGCAGGGCGGCCAGCGCCAGGAGCAGGCCATGCTCGGCCACCTGCCCACTGATCGATTCGCCCCAGTTGGTCACGACGCCGCCGTGTTCGATGAACGAGCGCGGCACGAGCTGCCGCACCGAGCCCACCACGTGGCAGATGTGCCGCAACGGGCAGTCGGGGCGCGCCAGCCACGATTCGGGCAGCCGCGGCGTGCTCCAGCCGGAGACCAGGATCGCGGGTCGCCGGCGCTCGAGCAGATCCACCCAGCGATCCGGGTGGAACTCGGCCTCCTCGGCGAACTCGATGCGCGCAGCGAAATCATAACGGGCCAGGACCGGCGCGAGAAACCGCGTGCGTTCGGCCGCGGTGAGCGCGGCGACGATGCGGGGCGCGGTCGCGGGGGCCGGCGGCGGAGAGGAAAGGGGTTTATCGACGGAAGACATGCAGAAAGGGCGAAGCGGCAGGGACCCCGTCAGCCGGCCAGGGCGGGCAGGAACGGATGGTTGAGGGACCAGGCCCCGAGCGTGGGATGGCTGAGTTCCCAGGCGCCCGCGGCCGCGCGCACCACGCGCCACGGGGCGGCCTCGGCGCGGTCGGTGCCGGTCCACGCCAGCGCGGCGAGCCAGCCGGAATCGGCGCGGCGATCGCTGACCGCCACCGGCGTGACATGCCAGGGCGCGCCGAGGTGGGTGCGCGGCGTGCGGTCGTCGAGGCGCTCGTCCCACTCGCGCGCGCTGAACCCGGCGAGCGGCTGCAGCACGGTGCCGCCGCCGGCGGCGTGCCACCCGGCGAACGCCGCCCCCGATTCCTCGCGCGCGACGCGCGGTTCCGCCAGCGGCAGCGCGTAGCCGCCGAGCCGAAACACCACGGGCTGCCACGCCTCGAAGCGGTGCACCTGCAGCAGCCACCCGCGATTCCACCAGACGCCGGTCTCGACGCCGACGAGCGTCTGGTCCGGAGGCCCGTCGGCGGCCCAGGCGTAGCCCAGGGCCCAGCGATAGCATTGGTGGCCCTCCGCCAGTTCGAGCGCGACTGTGGAGTGCCGGCCGAAGACCCGACCGTCGTCGAGCCGGATGGTGAGGGCGGAGTCCGGTGACCAATTCGTCGCGACCGGGAACGCGCAGGTGAAATCGCGGCCCGTGCGGTAGGCGGCCTTGCTCCATTTCCACGCGCCATAGCGCAGGTTGGTGTGCGAAATCTGCGAGCCGGCGTTGAGCAGCTCGACCTCGCCGCCGGTGCTGCGCACCACCAGCCCGGCCGGCCGAATCACGTGCGCGTGGTCGCCCTGCTCGCTCGGCAGCGGCTCCTCCGGCGCGCGCCAGTAGGCGTGGTCCGACGGCACGACGAGCGACGAAAAGCCCTTGGCCGCCCAGTAGGGCGAGGCGGCGCCGGTGTAGAGTTCGGCCTCGGCCTCGAACCGGTCCACCCAGCCGACGGAGAGGCAGCCCTGGTCCTGGTAAATTGGACGGTCGAGGAAGAAGTCGAGGTTGCGCGTGCAGAGCCGGCGGATCCGCCCGAGCGGCAGGTCGGTGCAATCCTCGAGGACGGTGAGGCCGAAGCAGGCGACGGCGTTGAAGCGGTAGGTGATGGAGCGGCCGAAGGCCGGGTGCTCGCCGCTGGCGGCGAAGAAATGCTGGTAGTCGCGCGTGAACTGCCGCGCCCATTCGCGCCAGCGGGCCGCGCGCTCCGGCCGGCGCGCGCCGTGGAGCCGCGCCCACCAGAGGCCGTAGAAGTTGAAGGCGTAGGCCTCGTAGTAATCGTAGGCCTGGTTGATGCCGTCCTCGAACCAGCCGTCGCCGCGGTGCATCGCCTCCAGGCGGGAGAAAAACTCGTCGACCACGGCGTCGTCGCCGGGGCGCCCGTAGCCCTGCGCCCGCAGGAACTCGAGGAGGTGAAGCCCCATGAAATAGTGGTTGTTGTCGACGTAGCCGGCGTGCCGGGCCGAGCCGAGCCAGTGCGCGACCCGGTCTTTTTCCGCGCGGGTGAGCGGGGCCCAGAGCCGGTCCGGGGCGATCTGCAGGGCGAGGCAGAGCAGACCCATCTCGACGTGCAGCTGGTGATAGTTCGTATCGGGGCCCCAAGCCTGCGGGCCGTCCGGTGCGGCGCCGGCCACGAGGCCCTCGCGAAACCAGTGCGCGACGCGGTCGCGGAAGGCGGCGGCTGAAGCCGCGGCCGGTCCGGTCTCGGGCGCGCTCTGCAGGTAATGCGCGGCGAGCAGCAGCGGGCGGGCGAAGGACTCCAGCCGGTCCGAGGGCGCGCCGTTGGCCGAGGCGGGGCCATGGATCCCGAGCGAGGCCTGCCCCGGCACGAACAGCGCGGCGATCGGTTCCAGGAGTTGGCGGGCTCGCGTCTGCCAGTGCCGGTAGGTCGCCGGCAAGGGGTCGGCGGCGTCCGCGGCGGCGTCGGCGGCCAGCCCGGCGACCGCGCCGAGGGAGCGCGGCAAGGCCACGCTCGCGCCAGTGGCGGCGGCGACCTGGAGAAACTGGCGGCGGGCAAGACGCATCGGGGCAGGGTGGACTCACGCACCCGCAGTCGGGGGGCGAGCCGGCAGCGTAGCGGGCCGGGTCCGGCGACCAAGAGTTCCCTTAGTCACACAGGTGTCGGCCATTGGCCCGACGGTACCGCGAGCTCAGGCGGCCGGCTTCCGCAACGTCCGACCGGGCAGCCAACGGCCCTCGACGTGGATCCGCTGGGGATTCGACGGGATGCCGCGTTCCTGCCGGTGGATCATGCCGATCAGGAAATCGACCGCGACGCTGCCGATCTCGACGGAATTCTCGATCACGCCGGCGAGCTCGGTCTCGGCCGACGGCAGCAGCGGGCAGACCACGCCGATCTCCTCCGGCACCCGCCGGCCGAGCGAGCGGAGCACGTCAAGGAAGTGGTAGTTGCCGGTGACAATCGCATCCGGCCGCTGGGTCCGCAGCCAGCGCTGGACCGCGCGCTGGTCGGGATACGGGGCGGACAGCATCGGCACGGCCAGGCTTCCGCCCGCGAGGTGCTGTTCGACGAGGAAGCCGGCGAGGTAGTTGTGGTCGGTCCGCAGGTCGTGGTCGGCGTCGAGGGCGAGCCCGATCCGCCGGTAGCCGAGCCGGCGCAGCTCGTGCATCACCCGCCGCATGGCGCGGTACTGCGTGGCGCCGACGGTGTGCAGCTGCGGCGTGGCGAGGCTGTAGCCGAAGGTCACGGCGGAGAAATGCTGCCACGGGAATTCGAGATTGGTCTCGGGCCGCGGCTGCGGGCAGAGCAGGACGCCCGACACGCCGCGTGCCGTGAGGATCGCGGCCAGGCGCGCCGCCGTCATGCCCGGCGCATTGAAGTCGAAGATCTCGAGGCGGAAACCATAGTGCCGGGCCTGGACGGTGGCGCCCTCGAAATAGTCGCTGAAGTGCGGGCGCAGCGTGCGGTCGCGCCAGTCGAAGCCGTAGGCGGAGTTGATGAGCCAGGCGAGCGTGCCGTGATAGGCGGACGGCCGCTGGCGGTTGCGATAGGCGGCGAGCGCCGAGAGCATCGGGTCCGGCGCGTAGCCGAGCTCGTTGGCGATTTTCAGGATGCGGTCGCGCGTCTTCTTCGGGATGTTCGGGTGGCCCTTGAGCGCCATCGAGACTGTGGCGCGATGCACGCCGGCGCGCTGCGCGATGTCCTGCTGGGTGACGCGGGGCTGGTCCACGCGGAACCCTTAGCGGCGCGGCCGCGCGCGAAGCGAGCACTATCTCCGCCGGCGCGGATGTCACCTGTGCGACAAGCGTGGTGATTGCGCGGCCGGCGGGTCGTGTGGCAATCCCTCCCGCCGACACCTCTTCGCCCCACGGCCGCCGGAGGCTGTCCGGAATTCCGGCCCGCCCCGCCACGCCCCAACCTCCCCCTCCATGAAACTCCCCGCACTACGCACCCCCGCGCACCGACAGCTCGCCGCGGCGCTCGCGTGGGCGCTGACCGTCGTCACGCCCGCCTTCAGCCAGACCCAGGCCCCGTCGCCGGCCGCGCCGGCCAAGACGGTAGACGAGATCGTCGTGCTGTCGCCGTTTGTCGTCGATGCCAACGAGGACGCCAGCTACCAGGCCAAGAACACGCTGGCGGGCACGCGCATCCGGACCGACCTGCGGGACGTCGGCTCGGCGATCTCGGTCTTCACGACGAAATTCCTCGAGGACACCAACTCGAACAACATCGAGGATCTTTTCGTTTACGGCACGGCGCTGGAGGTCAACGGCCAGGGCGGCAATTTCCTCGGCCGCGGCGACGGGGTGTTTCTGACCTCGACCGACATCAACCAGCCCACCAACAGCACGCGCATTCGCGGGCTCGACGGCGCCGACAACACCCGGAACTTCTTTCTCTCCTCGATCCCGCTGGACTCCTACAACGTGGGCCGGGTCGACGTGCAGCGCGGACCGAATTCGATCCTCTTTGGCATCGGCAGTCCCGCCGGCATCTACAACTCCAGCCTGAACACGGCGGGCTTCAAGGACCAGGGTTCGCTCCGGAACACGTTCGGCAGCTTTGGCACGATTAGGACGAGCCTCGACCTGAACAAGGTGATCATTCCCAAACAGCTCGCCCTTCGCGTCGACGCGCTCGACGACTCGACGAAGTATCGCGAGGACCCGGCCTTCAAGCGCAGCAAGCGGCTGTACGGCACGGTGAAATGGGATCCGGCGTTCCTGAACCGCGGCTCCAGCCACACCTCGCTGACCGCCAATTTCGAGACCGGCCGGGTCGACGGCAACTCCCCGCGCACCACGCCGCCGGGTGACAGCATCACCGCGTGGTTCTCGGACCCCGCGTTCAACGACCCGGCCAACCCGGGCCAGCGGCTGACTTACGACATCTACCCGCCGGTGACGACGGGCACGGCCGGGCCGAATCCCTGGCTCGGCATCCCGGGCAACCGCGTCTTCGGCGGCATCGTGACCGAGTATGTCGACGGCAAGCCGGTGCTGAACTTCACGGGCTCGGTCAAGTCGTGGCCGCTGGCCGGCTCGGTGCCGTACCCGTACAGCTCCGGCAACCCGGTGCGCGGCATCGTCGACTTCGCCGCCTACAAGTCGAACTCGCCCCTGGTCACGGAGACCGACCGGGCCGCGCGCAAGCTCGGCGCCTGGAAGAGCAAGTCGCTGACCGACGCGTCCGTGTTCGACTTCTACAACCACCTGCTCGACGGCACGAACAAGTCGGAATACAACCATTTCCACGCCTCGAACGTGACGTTGTCCCAGACCTTCTTCGACAACCGCCTCGGCTTCGAGCTCGCCTACGACCGGCAGGACGTGCGCAACGGCAACCTGAACCTGATCGGCCAGGACGCCGCAAACATCACGATCGACATCTCCAAGACCCTGCCCGACGGCACGCCCAACCCCAATGCCGGCCGGCCCATGGTCATCGGCAACGGCGGCAACGGTGGCCTCGGTAACTACCGGGTGGGTCACGTCGAGTCCCGCCGCGCCCAAGCCTTCGGCGAGTTCAACTTCGCCGACCATTTCGGCCGCGAATCCTGGCTCACCCGCATCTTCGGCCGCAACACCTTCACCGGGCTGCTCGCCGACCAGAAGGCCGACTCGGATACGCGGCGCTGGATCCGCTGGCACCTGGACCAGTCCTTCGCCCCCAACGCCTCCAACTCCGTCGGCACCGCGAGCAAGGACAACAACCTCTACATCTACCTTGGGAATTCGCTGCAGGGCCGGAGCTCCGCCGCGGGCGTCTATCTCGAGGGCGTGCCGGGCACGCTCACGCCCTACGCGGGCAGCAGCGTCAACGTCTACAACAACCAGACGCACACTTTCGTGCCGCTGCCGCTCACGCTGCTCAACAACGATGGCGTGACCGACGACGCCGCCCGCGAATACACCGCGGCCACCAAGGTTCATGACGAGGTGAAGTCGCGCGCCTTCGTCTGGCAGGGCTACTGGCTGAACGACACGGTCGTGCCCATGATCGGCATCCGGCACGACGCCAACAGCAACCGTTTCGTCAAAGCTCCGCAGGGTTCCAGCAACGCGGTCTATGGCCTCGATACCGCCGACTACCAGCTGCCGGCTACGGCCGCCGACCTGACCTCGCGCAAGGGCATCTCGAGCACCACGGCCGATTCGCGCACGTACAGCGTCGTGGTGCACTCGCCCCAATGGCTGCGCAAGCACCTGCCATTCGACCTCGACATCAGCCCCTACTACAACCGCTCGGAAAACATCCAGGCCCAGCCCGGCCGCGTGGACGTGATCGGCAACTCGATTCCCAACCCGCAGGGCACCACCCGCGAATACGGCGTGAGAGTGACCGCCTTCGACGAGAGGATTTCGGTCCGCTGGGGCCATTACGAGACCAAGGCGATCAACATCAGCGCCCCGGCGATCGGCGGCTCGCAGTTCGAGATCGGCCACGCGGAGGGCTTCGGCCAGGCGGCCATGCACGACTACCGCGACAATCCCGGGGCCGGCCAGTTCTCCGGCAAGATCTACGGCACCACCTCCGACGGACACAAGCTGACCTGGCGGCCGGACGGGCCGTTGAAGCAGGTCGGCACCACCTACACCTATACGCAGCAGGAGATCGACACCACCTGGGCGAAGGAGAAGGCCTCGATCGACGCCTGGGTCGCCAACGCCGTGCCGCAGTCCTTCCAGGACATCTGGGGCCTGTCGCTCTATTCCGACGCCGCCTACGCGGCCGCGTTCGCCGCCCATCCCACGCAGCCGCCCGGCGGCATCTACAGCAACAACCC
This sequence comes from Lacunisphaera sp., assembly GCA_035496355.1. Classification (GTDB taxonomy): domain Bacteria; phylum Verrucomicrobiota; class Verrucomicrobiia; order Opitutales; family Opitutaceae; genus Lacunisphaera. The sequence goes on from DATJES010000052.1 coordinate 88,574, forward strand.
GGGGGTGACCGTCACCCAGGACCAGGTGTCCAAGGGCGACGAGTTCGAGCTCACCGCCACGCCGATCCGCGGCCTCGACGTCAGCATCACCGCCTCGAAGGTCAGCGCCTACCGCGCCAACCTCGCGCCCAGCTTCGTGCAGTGGGCCACCGCGCGCTGGCAGGTCTTTCAGGGACCCGCGGGCGACATGCGTGTGAGCGCCGAGAACGACGGCGAGGGCAACAGCACCGACTATCCGGGCCAGAACGGTGATACCGTGCGCAACCTCTACAAGAACGTCATGGCGAACATCCTCTTCCAGCAGCGCAGCGAGGGGTTGAACGTGCCCGAGCTGAAGCCGTGGCATTTCTCGGCGGTTGCGAACTATGCCTTCCGGACGGGCAAGCTGGAGGGGGCGAACCTCGGTGGCGCCTTCCGTTGGTCCGATCGCAGCGTCACTGGCTACCCGGTCAAGATGGAGGCCGACGGCGTGAACGCCTACTTCGACGTCACCCATCCGTACAAGGGCAGCAGCGAGAGCGTCGTCGACCTCTGGGCCGGTTACAAATGGAAGACGAAGGGTCACTACCGCTGGAAGACCCAGCTCAACATCCGGAACGCCTTCGCGACGAAGAAACTCATCCCCGTCACCGTGCAGCCCGACGGTACGCCCGCCGGCTACCGCATCCCGGAGCCGCGCACCATCGCCATCACGAACACGCTCGAATTCTGATCTCGTTCAGGGGTGCGGTCCGGCCGGGCGGGTTCGCCGGCCGGACCGCCAGGGCGGCGGCTCGCGGCGCGAAGCGCTTCGCGGTGGCACGTGCAGGTCATCGCGCGTTGGGTTGCGCGAAGGAATTCGGTAGCGACTGGACCGGCGGTCCATGACCGTCGCCGTTTTGCCCCCGCCTCCATCTGCAGGACCGTCGCTCGCCGCCATGCCGGATTCTCGCGCGCACGGAGCGCGCGGTCGGGCCCGTTGTCCCCGGCGGCCCGTTGAGGAAAGGCGCTTGGGGGCAAGCGCCCTTGGCGATTCGAAACCGGCCTGCCGTCAAGCGGCCGCCCAACGGGAGCGGAATGCCTGAACACAGCCCGCGGGGTGAGGGCACCTCGCCTCCAGCAACCGAACGACGGCGGAAGCGAGGCCGTCGCGAGCAACGACCCGACGGGATTCCAGAGGCGGACCCGCGGGGCCGCGCCTAAAATCTGCCGAATGGGTTGGCCGGCGAACCGATTGCCCGCGCGCGCCGCCGCCGGCGGCGAAAGACATCGCGTCCGGGCGCGCGTGATTCTAGAATGCCAAAACCAGCCACTCGTTGCCCGACTCCCCATCTGCCATGCAAAAGACAAAAAAATCCGTCGCCAAGCGCTTCAAGCTCACGGCCACGGGCAAGCTCATGCGCCGCACCCCTGGCTTCCGCCACCTGCTGGCGAACAAGAGCACGAAATCCAAACGCCGGGCCACGCGGGACAAACTCGTCGCGCCGGGTCACGCCGCGCCGCTCAAACGGTGCCTCCCTTTCGGACTTTGATAACACCATGAGAGACGAATATCTTTTAGCCGCCAAGAAAGTCATCCCGGATCCCTACATCCTGGTCAACGTCGTGTCGCTCCGCGTGAAGCAGCTTCGCCGGGGCAGCCGGCCGCTCGTCGAATCCCTGGAAAAACTTGCGCCCGAGGACATCGCCCTGCGCGAAATCACCGAGGGCAAGATCAGCTTCGCGATCGACACCAAGGAAGTGGTGGTCCGGCCCAAGGGATTCACCGCCAGCCGCGGAGCCCAGCCGCAGCCGCGGACGTTTCCCGCGGCCAAGGCCGCGGCGATCGTCTGAGTCGACGACGCACGGACACAGCTGTAGCGGCGGTCGCCGTTTGGCCCGCCTCCATCGGTGGGGCCGGCGCTTGCCGCCGGGCCGGATCGTCGCGCGGAGGCCTGCCGTCAAGCGGCAGCCCTACAGAATCGGAATGCCGGAATGCCACCCGCGGGGTGAGTGCACCCCGCCTCCATCGGTGGGGCCGGAGCTCGCCGCCGGGCCGTAATCGCGGCCCGGCTGGAATCCGGCCGCAAAAAAAGCGAGGCCGTGAGGCCTCGCTTTGAAAGGATGCGCTGGATCGCTCAGTAGCGCGTGCGCGCGCCGTACGGCTTGCGGTCGGGACCGAAGTTGCGACCGCCGCCACCGCCGCCGCCGCCCATCGATTCCTTGGGCTTGGCTTCGTTGACCGTCAGGGCGCGACCGTCGAGCTCGGTGCCGTTCATCTTGGCGATGGCGGCCTGGCTCTCCTCGGGCGTGCTGAACGTCACGAAGGCGAAGCCGCGCGGGCGGCCGGTCTCGCGATCGGTGGCGACGAAGACGTCGGTCAGCGTGCCGAAGGCGCCGAAAGCTTCGCGGAGGGCCGCTTCGCTGGTGTTGAAGGAGAGATTTCCAACGTAGAGTTTGGAATTCATAGTGAGTTTGAATCGTAGGCTTCGTGGCTTGTCAGAGAGTTCCCGGTAATCGGGTTTCGAATCATCATCTGAACTAAAAGCTCACCTGAAGACCCACCTGTCACTAACATCTGAACGTCGGATACGACTTCGTGAAGGTCTGTCATTCCCCGGGATTAGCAAGCGCTATCGCGCAAGAACTGCGGAGCGCGGATGGCGGATTGCTGGAAGCCGGGGCGCCAAGCTGAGAGCTGACTGGAGGAGCGGCTTTACGCCGCGATGTTTCCGGTAGGTCGGGCTTTACGCCCGACGCGGACCGTGGGGCGTAAAGCCCGACCGCATCCGCCCGCTGCTTACCCCTGGCCCCCTGCCACTCCCTTCCCGCCCCGATACACAAACCGCCAGAACCAGGTCGCGCCGGCGGCGCCGAGGACGGCGGCGGTGATGAAATTCGCGGCGGGACTGATCGACCACAACCACGCGCCGAGCAACGAGCCCGCTGTCACCACGCAATCGCGAATCAGGTAGTAGGCCCCGTACGTCCGCGACCGCAGCGCGGGCCGCGCCTGCCCGATGATGAGCGCCTTGCGCGCGGGCTCGCCAAACTCCTTCAAGCCGCGCACGGCGAAGGCCACCGCCAGCCAGGTGAAGTCGTGCGCCCACAGCAGGCTGAGGGGAAACAGCGTGAAGAATCCGAACGTCACGAGCACGAAGGGCCGCTGGCCGTATTTGTCCGCCCAGTGGGCGACGGGGATGTAGCAGATCGTCGCCGTGGCCATTTCGATGGCGACCAGCCAGCTGTATTGCTCGGGGTTGAGGCCGCCGCGATCCATCGCCCAGAGGATGACGAACGCATACGGCAGGCGTTCGCAGAACCGGATGAGAATGTCGCTGACGAGCAGCTCGCGCAGCGTGGGGGAAAAGGTGCGCACGACGCCGAGAAAGCCCGCGGTCGCGGCGTCGCCGTCCGTGCGATGGCCCCCGCGCTCGCCGCCGCGACCGGCCGGCTCGGCCATGAACCACTGCACGACCATGGTGACCAGGTTGAGCGCGATGCAGAGCGCAAGGGCGTAGCGCACGCCCTGCCGCCAGCCGAAGTGGAAGAGCAGCCAGCCGCCGATGAGCGGGCCCACGGCTTGCGGCACCCGCCGCACCATCGATTGCACGCCAATGCCCATGGTGTGACGCGTCCGGTCGAGCGCGGTCGCCACGACGGTGAAAGTGGCGGGCAGCGACATCCCGCTCCAGGCGAGGAACAGGAACGAGCCGGCCAGCAGCGCGAGCCAGTGCGACCAGACCAGCACGAGGAGGTAGCCGGCCAGCGAAAGGGCGCTGAAGGCAAGCAGGGCGCGGCGCTGGCCCCAGCGATCGGCCAGCCACCCGCCGGGATACGCGTAGACGGCGCCGAGGAAGGTCTGCAGCGCATCGAACAATCCAATCACGAGGATACCGCCGCCGAGGGTTTCGATGTATTTCGGGGCGAACCCGAGCCAGAGCCGCTCCCCCGTGCCGGCCACGACCAGCGCGCCGAGCAGGAGCGCCGGGTTGCGCCGGAGCGCCAGAAAATCGGCGATGGCGCGAAACGCCGTCACGAGCCCGACGCGCCGACCTGCCGCTGGCATTCGGCGTAGAGCGCGTCGTAAACGATGAACTCCCGCGCGAGGATCTGGTGGTCGGTGAGCCCGAGGAGACCGAAGCCGTGGGCGATCCAACGAAGACCTTCGCCGGCGGGGTGAGGGCGGGCCGGCTTCGAGTCCGCCGCGCGCACGATTTCGCCGAGCAGGCCCAAGGCCGGGCTGCGCACCCAATACTCATCGAGCATCACCTCAAACGTGACCCGCTCGCCCCGGTGGTCGAGTTTCGCGCCGGGAGTATCGAACGGAGTCGCGGGCAACCGTTCGGCCGTGCGGAGCACCTCAGCCACGGGCTTGAAGATGAACTCCGCCTCGGGGTCGATGAAGCGTTTGATCAGCCAGGGGCAGGCCACCCGGTCCACTTTGATCCGTTCGCGGGTGATCCATTTCATGGGGAAGCGGGTTCGGCGCGATAGCACCAGACGGCGGCGGGGGTGTCGCCGCGTTTCGGCACCGCGAGATACAAATGGTCGCCGTCGAGGAAACAGGTGCGGGCGCCGGGGGCCGTCGTGACCGCCTCCTCGCGCGCATAGCGGCCGGCCCCACTGGGGGCGAACACGTCGAGATAGCCTTCCCCGCAGGACGCATAAAGGCGCCGCCGGCGTGCATCGAGGAACAGGTCGTCGCAATCCCGATGGAGCTCGAGCTGCGCGACCTCGGCGCCCGACTCGGTATCCAGCACAAGCAGCCGGGCCGGATTCCGGCAGCCGACGAACAACCGATGGTGCGGCTCGTCCAGGGCCATCGGGAAGTTGGCGGCCACCGCACCGGTCGACCACGACGCCACGACCGCGTGCCGGCGGCGGTCGATGACGGCGAGGCGACGGGCGCCCGGGACGTTCACGAACACGCGCGGACCGTTCGTTTCCAGCTGGAAGGACTCGGGGTGCGCCGGCAGCGCGATGTCGGCGACGATTTGGTTCGAGGCCACGTCGATCACCCCGAGCGCGCCATCGCCATGGCCGACATAGAGCCGCCCGGTCGCCGGGTCGCCCCGGAGATTGTCCGCGTCGTCGTCGAACTTGACCGTCGCCACCGGGGCGAGGGTCTTGCCGTCGAAGACGCGCACGGCGCCATCGCGTCCATTGGCGACATAGAGCCGGCCGCGGGTGGCGAAGTAACAGAGGCCCTGGGGCTCGGCGAGGCCCCGGATCGACTGCGCGATCGCGCCCGCCTTGAGGTCGATTACCTCGACGGTATCGTTGCCGAGCGCGGCAATGAACAGGCGGTCGCCGGCCGCGTCCGCGGCGAAGTGGTCGATGCGCCCTTCCACGCCGGGCAGCGGAATCGTTCGCTCCCACGTGAGGCTGGCCGCCCCGGCGGTGCCGAAGATCCCGAGCAGGGCGGCCCAGGCGAACCACGAATTCATGACGGCGTCACGGTGCCTGGGTGGAAAGGGCGCGCTTGAGGGCGGCGGCCAGGTCCGCGGCCGGGCCGCGGCCCCAATAATGCAGGAAGAGCATGCGCGGGGTCTCGCCCGTCATGTGGCTGTGAATCGCGACGATGTTGATGCCATCGCCGCGCAGGGACTTGAGCACCGCCTGCAGCTCGGTCTCCTTGACCGCGAAATCGCCGTCGACGACGGCATTGTCGTCGGCACCGGCAAAGGCGGCCCAGGTGTTGACGCCCAGGTCGGCGCCCGCCGCGCAGCCGCACTCCATCGTCACCTGGCGGCCGAACACGAACTTGACCATCCCGGAATTGCGCTGCGCCTTCGCGGCCAGGGCGGCCTCGAGGGGCCCGGCGCTGATCGTACTCTGGTCCGGGAGTCCCTCGGCGCTGAAGGCGCTCCCCGGCGCGGGATGGGCGGCCCGCACGCGGGCGACCGTCGCGAAGGCGGCCTTCACCCCGCCGGCCAGGGCGTCGATCGTGCCTTCGCCGCCCAGGTGCATGAAGTAGACGTGCGGCTGGTCGAAGAAGAAATGGTTGTGCAGCGCCGTGACCTCCACGCCCTGCGCCAGGAGCGCGCTCAGCACCGGATTCACCTCATCTTCGAAAAGCACCAGGTCGCCCATCACCATGGCCGGCGCCTTGGCGCCCGCCTTGAACGCCGCCCAGCTCGTCAGGCCCATGAAGGGCGGCATGGTCCAGCCCTCGACCTTGATGGCGACGTCCCGGCGGGGCGACGCGACCTTGAAGACGCCCTCGCGTTCGTTGAACGAGCCCTTGAGCCCGGTGAGCGCCTCGATCCGGGCGGTATCGAGACCGGCGCCCGCGGCGCGGACGGATCCCAGCGGGGAGAGGCCGGCGGCCAGGACGGCCGCGAAAAAAGCGCGGATTAACGGTGACATGGCAGAGGGACTGATACACATGTTACAACCGATATCAATCTAACATGAAGACGACCCGATGGCTGCTCCTCCTCTATGCCCTGCCGGCCGGACACGGCTCGTTGCGCGTGGGACTGTGGCGGAATCTGCGGAAACTCGGGGCGCTGCCGCTGAAGACCTCGGCGTATCTCCTGCCGGATCGCCCGGCCCAGCACGAGAGTTTCCAATGGCTGGCGCAGCAACTCCGGGACGGCGGCGGCGAGGCCACGCTCATCCGGACGGAGGAGATCGAGGGCCTGACGGCGGCGGAAATCAAGGCGCTCTTCAACCAGGCGCGGGCCGCCGACTACGCCGCGCTGAATCGCGAGCTCACGGCGCTGCTGCGGCGCCACCAGCGAAAACCCGCCGCCGGGCAGGCGGCCCCGGCGGAGAAGCTGCGGGCCCGCTTCGCGGAGATCCAGAAGATCGACTTCTTCGACGCCCCGGCGAAACACGACACGCTCGTGTTGTGGCGGAAACTGGATCGCCTCAGCGGACCGGCGCATGCCCCGGCGCCGCGGGTGCGCCGGGCCGATTATCAGGGGCGCACGTGGCTGACGCGTCCGCGGCCGGAGGTGGACCGGGTCGCCTCCGCGTGGCTCATCAAGACCTTCATCGACCCGAGGGCGAAGTTCGTGTTCGCCGCCAAACCCGGCGCCGGGCCGGCGGCGATCCCCTACGACATGCTGGAGGGCGAGTTCACCCACCAAGGCGACGACTGCACGTTTGAAACGCTGCTGAAGCGGTTCGGCCTGGCGGACAGGACGCTCCAGCGCCTGGCCGAGATGGTCCACCACGCCGACCTGGAGGACGGCAAGTTTCCCGCGGCGGAGGCGGAAGGATTGCACCAGGTGTTTCGCGGCCTCGCGCGCCTCGGCTGGTCCGACGAGAGGATTTTGGCGCACGGTTTCACCTGCTTCGACGCGCTCTACGCCGCGGTCAAGGCCTCGTGAGCGGCGTGGCTCTGCGCCGAACGCCCGATCTTTTCCCGCGGGGTGGGGGCACCCCGCCTCCAGCATATATGTAGGGCCGGCGCTCGCCGCCGGGCCGGATGGCGCGGAAGGCCTGCCGTCAAGCGGCAGCCCTACAGGATCGCTGCATCGCCCGGCTACTTGACCGTAAGGTAGCGCGCGCATGGCGGCGGCGGGGCAGGGGAACAGAATGGCGCCGAAGCGACCGGTCGTGCGCCGCTCGCTCCGGATCACCCCATGAAACTACCGCGTTGCGCATTCGTTACGATTGGCCTGTTGGCGTCCGTCCTCGCGCTGCGGGCCGCGCCCGCCGCGAGTGAACTGCGCGTGCTGGACTATGCCGGCATGCGCGGCGCGAACTACTGCCCGGCCGGCGGGCATCACGTCGAGCACTGGCGCAACTACGACCCGAAGGAAAACGAGCGCGACCTGGATTACGCGCGGAAGATCGGCCTCAACCAGGTGCGCGTGTTCCTGACGCGCTCGGTCTGGCTGGAGGACAAGGCGAAGTTTCGCCGCGACCTGCTCCACCTCGCGCGCGCCTGCCAGGCCCGGGGCATCGGCCTGATGCCGGTCGTACTCTACAAGGCGGAGATGATCCACGAGGCCGCGCCCTATCCGCTGACGCGGGAGTGGGCGCAGGACCTGATCGACACGATCGGCCGCGAGCCGGCGCTGGCCTGCTGGGACGTGTTCAACGAGCCCGATTATCCGCCGAAGAATCCGGACCGCGCCGCGGTCATGGCCTACGCGCGGACCGTCGCGCAGATCTTCCGCGAACTCGACCACGGGCAGCCGCGGGCGCCGGTCACGATCGGCTACGCCTTCGAGAAGCCCATGGAGGAAAACGCGGCGGCGGTGGACGTGCTGTCGTTCCATGACTACAGCCCGACGCGGGCGGAGATCGGCGCGAACATCGCGGCGGCGCAGGCCTTCGCGCAAGGCGTCGGCAAGCCGGTCATCAACACCGAGATCGGCTGCACCGGCCGCGCCAACCCGTACGACGTGGCCATCCAGGAGTTTTCCGAAGCGCACATGGGCTTCTACATCTGGGAGCTGATGATCACGAAATACTGGGGCGACGTGCACGGCGTGTTTTATCCCGACGGCACCGTGCGCGATCCGTCGATCGCGGCGGCGATGCTCGGGCTCTTCCGCAACCGCGGCGCCAACGCCGTCGCGGAATTCCCCGACCGCGAGGGCTGGGTCACCCGCACGTTGACGGCGGGCCGGCAATGGCTGGCGGCCGCGGACGCGCCCTATGGCGACGGCCTGCGGCAAGCGGAAATCGCCGCGAACATCCTCGAGGCCAACCAGCTCGTTGCGATGCACGACCCGCCGTCGCGGCGCGTGCTGCGGCTGCGCGAGGCAGCGGCGGAGGATCCCGCCGCGTTGCGGAAACTGCTCGGGGAGTTGCTCGACCAGCTCGCGCCTTACCAGAAGCCCGCGAGCGACAAGTCGTAGTTGGTCGGGCCCGCCTCCATCGGTAGGGCCGGCGCTTGCCGCCGGGCCGGATCGTCGCGGAAGGCCTGCCGTCAAGCGGCAGCCCTACAGGAGCGGAAAGGCGGCATGCAAACCCGCGGGGTGAGGGCACCCCGCCTCCATTGCGCAAAAGGGAGATGGTGCTCAGCGCTTCAGCGCGCCCACGTGGCGGTAGGTGTTGACGAGCACGCCCGTGGACGTGGCCTTCGAGCCGACGAAGGCGAGCTCGCGCGCGGCGACGCTTTCCGACAGCAGACGTTTGCCGCGACCGAGCAGCACCGGGTAGATGAGCAGCACCAGCTCGTCGACCAGGCCCTGGTCGAGCAGGACGGAAGTCAGCGTGGAACTGCCCCACGCGATCACGTCCGGGCCCTTCGTCGCCTTGAGGGCGCGCACACCCGCGACTAGGTCCGGGCCCAGGCCCTTGGCCGGGCCCCAGCCGAGGCTGTCCGGCCGGTGGGTGGCGACGTATTTGGTGGCGGCGTTCAGCCGGTCGGCCATGGGGCTGCGACCGGCCTTCGGCCAGTAGGCGGACCAGAGATCGTAGGTATGGCGGCCCAGCAGCAGGTCGAAGCCGGGGCCCTGCGTCTCGAGGACCGCGGCCAGCCCGGTCGGGGAGCGATAGGGTGTCGTCCATGCGCCGTACGCAAAGCCGTCCTCATGCTCGATCACGCCATCGAGCGAGATGTGTTCGAAGATCCTTATTTTTCTCATGGTCAGTTTTCTCCGGACTGAAGGGTTTGGTTTGGCGTTCTTACCAATTCAACGAATGAAGGCGATCGTTTCGGACAGCTCCGCCGCAGGGAAGGGTGGACGGGACGGCCGGCGTCCGGGCCGATCTGAAACCGGCCTGCAGTCAAGCGGCCGCCCTACAGGATCGGAATGGCGTTCAGCCGCGGGGCCCGCTGGGAGCCGACGGCTGAAAGCTGCACCGGATGGGGTCTGGTTTTTCTCCGATTGGGGTGTTTATCCGGCCGGGAGTTTCGGCGCCACGGAACTGCCTGGTCCGATCAAATCTCTATTGGACGGGTGATTTCAGCTCAACCATAACGGAGGGCGGTGAAGCGCCCTACCTATGGATACCACGGCTCCTGACGATTCACCGGTTGCTTCGAGCCCGGCGGAGAATTTGCTGCGGCGCATGCTGGATGCGGCGGGCGACGGCCTGCTCGTCATCGGACCCGGCGGCCGTCCGGCCGAATGCAACGCGCGCTTCCAGGAACTCAGCCACTGGCCCGCCGACTGGCCGACCCGGCCCGCGGACGAACTCTGGGGCCTGTTTTCCGCCCGTGCCCAGCCATCCGACTCGCTCCTGTCCGCCCTGCGCGACTCATCGCCCGGCGCGGCAACCACCGGCTCCTTCACGTTGCGCGACCGGGACGGGCAGGAATGGGAATGCGGGAGCCAGCCCTGCCGGCTCGACGACGGCACGATCGGCCGCCTCTGGCGTTTCCGGGACCTCACCGCCTTCCAGGGCGACACGCGCCTGGAACAGGAGCGGGAATGGTTTCGCGTCACGCTGGCCAGCATCGGCGACGCGGTCATCACGACCGACACCGACGCGAAGGTCACCTTCCTCAATCCGGTGGCCGAGAAGATGACCGGGTGGACCAACGCCGAGGCCCGGGGCCAGCCCCTGGCGACGGTCTTCCGGATCGTCAACGAACTGACCCGCGCCGAAGCCGCGAATCCCGTGGCGCGGGTCCTGCGCGACGGGGTCATCGTCGGCCTGGCGAATCACACCACGCTCATCGACCGACAGGGACGGGATACCGCCATCGAGGATAGCGCCGCACCCATTCGCGACGCCCAGGGCCGGGTGGTGGGCGCCGTGATGGTGTTTCATGACGTCGACGCCCGCCGCCGGGCGGAGCGGGCGCTCGCGCGCAACGAGAAACTGCTGGCCGACTTTTTTGCCAACGCGCCGGTCGGGCTCAACTGGATCGGCGAGGACGGCCGGATCCTACGGGCCAACCGGGCCGAGCTCGCCATCGTGGGCTACCCGGAAAAGGAATATGTCGGCCGGCGCTGGGCGGAATTCCACGTCGAGCCTGGCCGGGCGGTCGCGCTCTTCGAAGTCCTGAAGACCGGCGGCACCGTCGAGGACAGCGCCGCGAGCCTGCGCGCCCGCGACGGCTCCATCCGCGAGGTCCTGATCTCGGCCAACGCCTTCGTGGAAAACGGCCGCTTTGTCCACGCGCGGTGTTTCACGCGCGACGTCACCGACCAGAATCGCGCCGAGGCCGCCCGCGCGCACCTGGCCGCGCTCGTCGCCTCGTCCGACGACGCGATCGTCAGCAAGTCGCTCGAAGGCGTCATCCAGTCCTGGAACGAAGGCGCGGAGCGGCTGTTCGGCTACAGCGCGGGCGAAGCCATCGGCCAGCCCATCACGCTGATCATCCCGCCCGGCCGCGAGGAGGAGGAACCCGCGATCCTGGAACGGCTGAAACACGGCGAGCGGGTCGACCATTTTGAGACCGTGCGGCGCCGCAAGGACGGTCGGCTCGTCGACGTCTCGCTCACGATCTCGCCCATCCTGAACGCCGCGGGCGATATTGTCGGCGCGTCGAAGATCGCGCGGGACATCAGCGAGCGTCACCAGGCCGAGCAGGCGCTCCGCGAGGAATACGCCATCATCGACGAATTGAACCGGGTGGCGCGGGCGCTCGCGACCGAGCTGGATCTCGACCGCATCGTCCGGATCATCACCGAGGCCGGGACGCGGGTCAGCCGGGCGCAGTTCGGGGCGTTCCTTTCCAGCCAGCCGGGGGACGGCGGTGAGGCCCACCGCCTCGGCGCGTTGACGGGCCTGGACCGCCCGGCCTTTGACCGCCTGGCGCTGCCGCAGCGCCCGGCGCTCATCCAGCCGACGTTTCGCGGCGAAGGGGTGATCCGCTTGGCCGATGTACGGCGGGACCCGCGGTTCGAACGCCCCGAGCCCGCATCGACCCCGCCCGCAGGCGGACCGCTGGCGAGCTACCTGGCGGTGCCGGTCTTCGGCCGCGCGGGCGAAGTGCTCGGCGGGCTTTTCTTCGGGCACGCCGCCGCGGGTGTCTTCACCGAACGGGACGAGAAGATCGTCGAAGGCGTGGCGGCGCAGGCGTCGGCGGCGCTCAACACCGCGCGCCTCTACGAAGCCGAAAAGCGGGCGCGGGCCTCCGCGGAGAGCTCGAACGAGGCGAAGGATCATTTCATCGCGGCCCTGAGCCATGAATTGCGCACGCCGCTCACCCCCGCCCTGGCGATCCTGACCAGCCTCCGCGACGATGCGGCCCTCCCGGCGCCGGTGCTCGAGGATCTCGAGACGGTCCGGCGCAACGTGCTCCTGGAGGCGCGGCTGATCGACGACCTGCTCGACTTGACCCGGATCTCGCGCGGCAAGCTCAGCCTGGAGGAGGAACTGATCGTCGTGGATGACTTGATCGAGACCGCGGCGAACATCTGCCGGCCCGACCTGGAAGGGCGCGAACTCAAGCTCGTGCGCGAGCTGCGCGCCTCCACGGCCACCATCCGGGGCGACCGGGCTCGCCTGACCCAGGTGCTGTGGAACCTGCTCAAGAACGCGATCAAGTTCACGCCCGACGGCGGGACCATCACCCTGCGCTCCCGCGTCGCGCCCGCCACGGCGCCGGTCGAGGTCGTCGTCGAAGTGGAAGACACCGGGATTGGCGTCGAGCCGGACTTCCTGCCGCGCATTTTTGCCGCCTTCGACCAGGGCGGGCAGGAAACGACCCGCCGGTTCGGGGGCCTGGGCCTGGGGCTTGCGATCAGCCAGGCGATCGTCCAGGCGCACCGCGGGAAACTCGAGGCGACCAGCGCGGGCCGCAACCGGGGCAGCCGGTTCACCTTGACCCTGCCGCTCGCGTCTCGGGAGGCGCCCGCCGGTTCGCCGGGCGAGGCGCGCAGCGCCACCGATGAGACGACCGCTCGCGGCGAACCGCCCCTGCGCATCCTGCTGGTGGAGGATCACGGCGACACCGCGCGGATCCTGATCCGGCTGGTCAAGGGCTGGGGGCATGAGGTTTTCCATGAAAAGACCGTCGCCGATGCCCTCCGGACCGCCGAGGCCGAGATCGCCGCCGGCGGGCTCGACTTGGTGATCAGCGACCTCGGCCTGCCGGACGGCAGCGGGCTCGAGTTGATGAAGACCTTGTCCGGCCGACACGGGCTCACCGGCATTGCGCTGAGCGGTTACGGCATGGAATCCGATGTGCAAAAGAGCGCCGCCGCCGGCTTCGCCCGGCACCTGACCAAGCCCGTGGACCTGATGCAGCTGCACACGGCGGTGCAGGAATTCGCAGCGGCGCGGAACGAGCCGCGGCGGCAAGCGTAGGGCGGGCTTTGCGCCCGGCCCCGGTGGCGCCCGCGCGGAGTGCGGGCTTCGCGCGGGGGGACGTACGCTAGCGGCCGTTGCCCCCAACGGCTCGTGGAGGAAGGCGCTCGAGGGCACGCGCGCCGACCGAATTGAAACCGGCCTGCCGGCAAGCGGCCGGCCTACAGGATCGGAATGGCGTTGCGCCGCGGGGCCCGGGTCAAAAACGCCTCGCCTGCCGGCGGGGTTCGCGAATGCTGTTCCGACCGTGAATGTCTTTAGCAGCCTTGCGGAAGGCGCCGCTGCCGACCAGGCCACCGTGCTGGCCCGCCTCGAGACCACGCCGGGTGGCGTGTCCTGGGCCGAAGCCGCGCGCCGGCTCCACGAATTCGGCCCGAACGAACTCTCCAGCCAGAAGCCGCCATCCTGGCCGGTCGTCCTGTGGGCGGCGAGCAAGCATCCGTTCAACGGGGTGCTGCTGGCGCTCGGCCTGGTCTCGTACGCGACCGGCGACCTGAAGGCGGCCATCGTCATGGCGGCGATGATCGTGCTGAGCGTCGGCCTCCGCTTCTGGCAGGAGATGAAGTCGCTCGTGCAGGCCGAATCGCTGCGCCGGCTCGTGCGGAACGAGACCACCGTCGTCCGGGCGGGCGCGGCGCCGCTCGAGGCGAAGCGCAACCCGCTCGACGTGCGCGCCGTCGACGTCCCGACGAGCGAGCTGGTGCCGGGGGACGTCGTGCTCTTTTCGGCGGGGGACATGATTCCCGCCGACCTGCGCGTGTTGGAATCGCGGGATCTCTTCGTCACGCAGGCGGCCCTCACCGGCGAGGCCATGCCGGTGGAAAAGTTCGACCCCGAGCGGGCGGCGGCGGCCGGGCGCGGCGACGCGGAGCGGCCGGCGGCCGACGTGCTCGACTCGCCCCACCTGCTGTTCATGGGCACGAGCATCGTCAGCGGGACCGCCCGGGCCGTGGTCCTGGCCACGGGCAACCGCACCTACTTCGGTGCGATGGCCGCGAAGCTGACCGGGACCCGCCCCCTGACGGCCTTCGATCGCGGCGTGCGCAGCGTGAGCTGGCTGTTGATCCGCTTCATGCTCGTGATGGCCCCGACAGTCTTCCTGCTCAACGGCCTGATGAAGCACGACTGGCTCGACGCGCTGCTGTTCGCCGTGGCCGTGGCCGTCGGCCTGACGCCCGAAATGCTGCCGATGATCGTGAATGCCAACCTCGCCCGCGGCGCCATCGCCCTCGCGCGCCAGAAGACGATCGTGAAGCGACTGCACGCCATCCAGAACTTCGGCGCGATGGATGTGCTGTGCACGGACAAGACCGGCACGCTCACCCAGGACAAGGTCGTGCTGATCCGCCACGTCGACCGGCACGGGAGCGACAGCAAGCGCGTGCTCGAGCACGCGTATCTCAACAGCCTGTTCCAGACCGGGCTCAAGAACCTGCTCGACCGGGCCGTGGTCGACCGGGCGCAGGAACTCGGGCTGCGCGACGAGGCGAAACTCTGGCACAAGCTCGACGAGCTGCCGTTCGATTTCGTGCGGCGGCGCATGTCGGTCGTCCTGTTCCGCACGCGCGACGAGCCCATCCTGTTCTGCAAGGGGGCCGTCGAGGAGATGCTCGACATCTGCGCGAGCGTGGAGGAGGACGGGCAGGTCCGCCGCCTCAGCCCGGAGGCGCGGCAACAGCTCAAGGGCGTCCGCGACCAGCTGAACGAAGACGGGCTGCGCGTCATCGCGGTCGGTTACCGCCCGCTGCCGCCGCGGACCCGGATCACGGTGCGGGACGAGACCGACCTGGTGTTCTCCGGGTTCGTGGCGTTCCTCGACCCGCCGAAGGAATCGACCGCCGAGGCGCTGCGCCTGCTCGCCGCGCATGGAATCACGGTGAAGATCCTCACCGGCGACAACGCCATCGTCGCGCGCAAGATCTGCCGCACTGTCGGGCTGGCGGTGGAGCACATCGCGACCGGCGCCGAGGTCGAGGCACTGGACGACGCCGGGCTCGGGGCGCTGGCCGGGCGCACGACGATCTTCGCCAAGCTCTCGCCGCTGCAGAAGGCGCGCGTGGTGCGCGTCCTGAAGGCGGCCGGGCATACGGTCGGCTTCATGGGGGACGGCATCAACGATGCCTCGGCCCTGCGCGAGGCGGACGTCGGCATCTCGGTCGACACCGCGGTGGATGTCGCCAAGGAGGCCGCCGACATCATCCTGCTGGAAAAAAGCCTGCTCGTGCTCGAGCGCGGCGTGATCGAGGGCCGGCGCACGTTCGGGAACGTCATCAAGTACGTGAAGATGACCGCGAGCTCCAATTTCGGGAACGTGTTCAGCGTCCTCGTCGCGAGCGCGTTCCTGCCGTTCCTCCCGATGCTGGCCGTCCAGCTGCTCGTGCAGAACCTCCTCTACGACCTGTCGCAGATCGCCATTCCCTGGGACCGGATGGACGAGGATTTCCTCCGCGTGCCGCGCCAGTGGGAGGCGGCGTCCATCGCGACGTTCATGGTTTGGATCGGCCCCATCAGCTCGATCTTCGACATCGTGACCTTCGCCGTGATGTGGCGGGTCTTCGGGGCGAACACGGCGGCGCAGCAGTCCCTGTTCCAGTCGGGCTGGTTCATCGTGGGGTTGCTCACGCAGACCCTGATCGTGCACATGATCCGCACGGAGAAGGTGCCGTTTGTCCAGAGCACGGCGGCGCCGGTGGTCCTGGTCACGACGGCGGTCGTGATGCTGCTCGGCGTCGCGCTGCCGTTCTCGCCGGTGGCGTCGTCGCTCCACCTGCAGCCGCTGCCGGCCGGTTATTTCATCTACCTGCCCCTCGTGCTGCTCGCCTACTGCCTGCTGACCCAGGTGGTGAAGACCATCTACATCCGGCGCTACAAGTCCTGGCTGTGACGGCGGGCGGTCGCCGCCGCGCGCGACGCGATCCCGCGGCGAAGAAGCGCGAGCGTCGCCAGGG
The DNA here is from genome assembly GCA_035496355.1 of Lacunisphaera sp. Classification (GTDB taxonomy): domain Bacteria; phylum Verrucomicrobiota; class Verrucomicrobiia; order Opitutales; family Opitutaceae; genus Lacunisphaera. The sequence continues at coordinate 104,656 of DATJES010000052.1, forward strand.
CGGCGAAGAACCAGGGACTCACGGCGCCGCCGCCACCGCCACCCGACGAGCTGCCGCCAGTCGTGCCGGAGCCGACGGGGGTCGAGGGACTGCCTGACGGGGTCGGCGCCGGAGGAGTCGGGGCCGGCATTTCGGGTGCGGCGGCCGCGACGACAAACAAAGTCACGCTTTGGGCCGGCACGGTGGTGGAGAGGGCATGATTGGCGACCGCGACGTCGCCCAGCTGGGCGATCGACTTCTGGGTCTCCGCGTTTATTTGCCAGGCTTCGGCGGCGGTCCCGGGGTTGAAGTTGGCGAGGTTCACTGTGACCGGCGTGCTGCCCGGCTGCTTGTTGATCACCATGACCGTGAGCGCGCCGTCGGCGCGCACGGCGGCGAAGGCGGAGAGATTGTCGGGATTCGCGACCGTGGCCGCGACGCTGGTCTCGCCGAACGTGGAGTTCTTACCGTCATAGTTGCGATAGATCACGCTCGCGAGGTGCGTCACGTGGTAGACGGTCGGCGAGCTGTCCCATTGCTTCGCGACCGTCCAGCGCGTGGCGAGGTCGACGCCTTCGCGCCCGTAGATGCCGAGCACGTCGGCCTGGGTGGTCGCGCCGTTCAGGTGGGCCTCATCGCCCCAGTTGTATTCGGTAATGCCGAGCAGGAGGCCGGGGCAGTATTGGTTGATCCAGGCCTTCATCGTCGGGATCCAGTTCACCGTGCGGCCGCTGCGGCCGGCGACCCCGACGTCGCCGAACCAGAACGGGTCCGGGAAAGTCGGATCCCAGAGGATGCGCGTCTGGCGATTCCGCTGGGCCTGGGTGGCGGCCTCATCGTTGTCGCCGGGACCGTCATTGTAGCCGTGCACCGTCAGCACGTCGATGAGCTGGACGCCATGTTGCTGCTTGTAGGCCTGCACCTGCTGCAGCAGCCACGGATAGAAATAAACCTGGTGGTGGAGGTTGTAGTCGGAGTTGGCCGGATCGGTGCCCTTCGCCTGGTCGAGTCCGCTGTAATACATGGCCCACCAGGAGTATTCCTCGCCGGCGCAAATCCGCGCGGTCGGATCCGCGGCGCGGATGGCGGTCGCGTAGGCGACGATCTTGGCGAAGATCTCGTCGTACGTCACCGGGTCGGGGTGGACGTCGCGATGGGTGGCGCGCCACACCGAGTACTCATTGTCGAGAATGTAGTACTTGATGCCGGTGGCGGACGTGGCCGGCCCGTATTTGCCGACGAGGTGCCGGACCCACTCCTGCTGGAGCGCCGGGCTGTTCGGCGCGCTGGTGTCGGCGGGATCGTTGCCCGTGATGTCCTTGCCGGTGGCGGCGTTGATGCCGTTGCCGGCGTCGGCGTTCCACGGGTCGGTCTTCTGCTGGGCGCCGTATTTCTTGACCGAGAATCCGGCCAGCGTGCTGCGTCCGGGGCCGAGATTGGCGAGGTGATCGAGCAGCGGAATCGTCAGCATGGGCTCCGCTCCTTTCGGCGCGGCGTGGGTCTTGTCGATGAAAGCATCCGTGGACGCCGACGGGGTGCCGCTGCTGTCGGGATAGGTTTCGAAATACCAATCCGCGCCGGAGGCATGCGCGTCGAGCTGCCAGTTGTAGCGGGAGGTCGCATTGCCGCCGGAACGGTTGAGCGGCGCGTTCAGCGCGGCCAGGTCCGCGGTCTCGCCGTAGTTGACGCCATAGATGTTGGGATTGATCGGATGCCGGTTGGCCGCGGCGTCGACATTGACCGTGGTGGCTGGGTAATCGGCGCAGCCCGTGACGGCGCTGACGAGCGCGAGCAGGACGCCGGCGGCAAACCGCCGGCGGCCGAAGCGGGCGACGGCTGCAGGGCGTGGTGACGCGGCGGGGGAGGGGTACATGGCGGTGCGGCGGGCGCGAAGTTCGGGTGCTGCCGCGGAGATCCAGCACAGTCGAATGGCCGGCCGGGAGCCAGCGATTCGTGGCCGGGTGTTGTCCCCAAAACACGGGACAGTGGGCGGTGAGCAGCGCGGTAAACGGAGGACGGACGGCCATCGCGACCAAGCTCGCGCCCATACGCGAGGCGGACGGCGAGCGTCCCGGCGGGCCGAAACGGCCCTGGCGGGCCTGTCCCCTGTTTTCGCGACAGGCGCCCGAGGCGAACCTTTGCTAGTCTCGGCGTGCTCGTGCCGCGAGGCGCGAGCGCACCCACCCCAAGCCGACCCCTCAATGGCCGACATCCTTCGCCCCGTGTCAGTCGCGAACTCCGCGCTGCGCATTTCCACCCCGGGATCCCGGGACCTGCCGCGCGACTCTGCGCGCCGCGGCGGCCGGGCGAGGATCGTGGCGCTCGGGGCCTTGTGCCTGGTCGCAGCCGGCCTGGCGCGCCCGGCCGAGGGCGGCGCACCGTCCGCCGCCGCGGCCGGCGAGACGAACCGCATCGTGGCGGCCGACGTGCTCGCGACCGCCGGCCCGCTGAACCGGATGTACAACTTCTGCGTCGGGGCGGGCCGGGCCAACGAGGGCCTGCGCGCCGACTGGCAGCGGCAGCTCCGCCGCGTGCACGCGGAGTGCGGGTTCCGCTACATCCGGTTTCACGGTCTCTTCGACGATGACATGGGTGTTTACCAGGAGGATCGCCGCGGGCGCCCGGTCTACAACTGGCAGTACGTCGACGAGCTCTTCGACTTCCTGACCGGCATCGGCATGAAGCCCTTCGTCGAGCTCGGCTTCATGCCCACCGCGCTGGCGAGCGGCACGCAGACGATCTTCTGGTACCGCGCGAACGTGACCCCGCCGAAGGACTACGGCCGGTGGGAGGCGTTCGTCGCCGCCTTTGTGCGGCATTGCACGGAGCGCTACGGCGCCGACGAGGTGCGAAGCTGGTATTTTGAGGTCTGGAACGAGCCGAACCTCGACGGCTTCTGGATGGGCAACCCCCAGCAGCTCCCGTGGGCGAAGTGGGCCCCGGGGGCCATGGCGGAATACTTCAAGCTCTACGCGGCGACGGCGCGCGCGGTGAAGTCGGTCGACGCCACCTACCGCGTGGGCGGGCCGGCGACGGCCGGTGAAGGGTGGATCGACGAGATGCTCGCGTTCGGCGCGGCGCGGAACGCGCCGGTCGATTTCATCAGCACGCACAGCTATGCGACGTCGAGCGGCCATCTCGACGAGAGCGGCCACGCCGGCACCGTCTTCTCGCCCGACCGCAATGCGATCACCGGCGGCGTGAAAGCCGTGCGCGCGAAGATCGCCCACTCGGGCCTCCCGAACCTGCCGCTGCATTACACCGAGTGGAGCGCATCCTACACGCCGTCGGATCCGATCCACGACAACTTTGTCAGCGCGGCCTTCATCCTCGACAAGATCCGCCACATCGGCGCCGCCGCGGACTCGATGTCGTATTGGACGTTCACGGACATCTTCGAGGAGGCGGGACCGCGGATGACGCCCTTTCACGGCGGATTCGGCCTGCTGAACTACCAGGACCTCCCCAAGCCCGCCTACTTCGCCTACCAATTCCTGAACCGGCTGGGCGACACGGAGCTCACGTGCGGCGATCCCGAGGCGTTCGTCAGCCGGAACGGACGCAACGCGGTGCAGGCGCTGTTCTGGGATTTCACCATCACCCATCCGGGGCCGGCGGTGACCGACCAGGAATATTACGTGCAGGACAACCCGCCGAAGCCGCGGCCCGCGGTCGAGCTGCAGCTCTCGGGCCTGGCCGCCGGCCGCTATGAACTGACGGCGCGCCGCATCGGCTACCGCGTCAACGACGTGCAGGCCGCCTGGCGCGACCTCGGTTCGCCCTCCCAGCTCACGCGTGCGCAGGTCGAGACGTTGCGCCACGCCGCGTCGGGCGCGCCGGTGCTGGTCGAGTCCGTCGAAGTCGGTGCCGACGGCTGCTTCACCCGTTCGTTTCCCATGCGGGAGAACGACGTCTGGCTGGTCGAATTGAACCAGCCCTGAGGCCGAACCTCCACGCCAAAGCCCCGAACCCCCGCTGCCCACGCCCCGATGCTTTTTCCGTCCACCGCCAGCCCGGCCGTTACCCCTCCGGCTCCCCGGCCTTGTCGCGACGGATCAACCCAACGCCAAACCCCACATCCCATGAAAAAGATGCCTGTTCGTCACATGCTGACCCTGTTGTCGGCATTGCTCCTCGGAGCCACCTCGGTCCGGGCCCAGACCGCGTCCCCCGCCGCACCGGACTCCACCACCGCTCCCGGCAGCACGGTGATCACCCTCGATCCCTTCACGGTGACCACCGAGCAGGAAGGCTACAAAGCGGACGACACGCTGGCCGGCGGCCGCGTGCGGACGAATCTGAAGGACACGCCTTCCTCCCTGTCCGTCATCACGAAGAAGCTGCTGAGCGACCTCAACGTCACCAACCAGGAGCAGCTCTTCATCTACACCAACAACACCGAGGTCTCCGGCCTGTACGGCAACTATTCGGGCATGAGCACGCGGGGGCTGGGCATCGCCGGTGGGGCCGAGGCCACGCGGCTGACGAATCCGGGCGGGATCAATCGCGGCCGCGGTCTCACGGCCATGGACAGCACGCGCAACTACTTCTCGAGCGAAATCCCCTGGGACGGTTTCAACATCAGCCGCATCGACATTTCGCGCGGTCCCAATTCGTTCCTCTTCGGTTCCGGCAGCCCGTCCGGCATCTCCAACGCCTCCACCAACGAGGCCACCTACAAGGACGGCGGCTCGGTGGAGGCGCACTACGGCAGCTTCGGCTCCGCGCGCGAATCCCTGGACTTCAACCAGGTCCTCGTGCCCGACCAGGCGGCGATCCGGCTCGACCTGGTCAATGACAGCCGGCTGTACCAGCAGGAACCGGCGTTCAACCACAGCCAGCGCGCCTACGGGGCCATCCGCCTCGATCCCAAGTTCCTCCGCACCGACTCGGCCTACACCAAGATCCAGGCCAGCTTCGAACACGGCAAGGTGGAGTCCAACAACCCGCGCATCCTCCCGCCGCTGGATTATATCACCGGCTACCTGCATGATCCGCAGGCCAGCAAGACGGGCTACAATCCGTGGTTGTATAACCAGGACGAAAGCGTCGGCCCCGACCCCCGCTACAGCCTCTGGGCGGGCGCGGGTTCCCTCGCCAATCAATACCAGTGGGCCAACGACGCGCAGCTCTACTACGACGGCGCGACCGGCGCGCTGCTCGACGGAGGTCAGGCGGGTTACACGACGCCCACGGGCAATGGTTATGGGGTCGAACCCAACACCTGGAACGTCCACACCGTCGGCTACTACTCCTATGCGCGGGCGTCGAATTACTACTATCGGCAGGCCCACAACAACCAGGATGGTGGAGACTTCGCGGGCGCTTTCCGCGGCACCGTCAAGTATTTTGACCGGACGCTGAGCGACTCGAGCCTCTTCGATTTCTACAACAAGCTCATCGACGGCGACAACAAGCGGGAATGGCAGCGCTGGAACGCCTACAATGTGAGCGTGGTGCAGAGTCTCTTTCACGATCGCCTGGTGCTCCAGGGCGTCGCCGACCACCAGGAATATCTCAACGGCAACAAGGGCATCCTCAGCAACCCGTGGCTCGTCCTCGACCTCAACAGCTATAACCTGAAGACGCCGACCTGGCTGCCGGGGGCGACGACCAATCCCAACCTGGGCCGGCCCCTCGTGTTCGGCGACCAGGGCAGCCACAGCATCAACACCACCAAGCGCGACAATTATCAGGTTACGGCCGCCTACAACCTGGACTTCGAGCGCGACTTCGGCCTGCGGGGCTTCTGGGGCCGGCTGCTGGGCCACCAGGACTTCACCGGTCTCGCCGGCAGCTACGACAAGTTCGAGGAACACCGCAACTACCGGCTGAACGGCATCGATCCGATCTACAAGGTCTACAACGGCGACAAGACCGACGCGCAAGTCCTGCGGACGGACAACAACTTCAACTGGCTCGCCTATGTCGGCCCGTCCCTGCTCGGGACCACCGGCGCCGGAGCCAATCTGAGCAACCTGACGACGATCACGATGCCGAGCGCCTACGCCTACACGGTCTTTTCGAAGCAATGGACCGCCGGCAGCTCCGTCGATCCCGCCGCCCCGTGGACGTTCACGGGCGGCATGAACGACACGACTTACACCCAGACCCAGGCGGACAACCCGGCCAATTACCAAGGCTACACGAGGAAGACCGTGGCCACGATCAATGGCGCCAGCCTCCCCGACCTGCTCGCGACCGGCGGTACCCAGCGGCGGCAGAAGATCAATTCCGAGGCGATTCTCTACCAGGGTCATTTCTGGGACGACATGATCATCCCGACGTTCGGCTATCGGCGCGACACCACCCTGCAGCAGGGTTCCGACGCCAGCCGGCACCGGAGCACGATCACGGGCATCTACGACCTGAATTACAGCTACGCCGTCGACGATCCGATCGGCATCAAGACCACGACCAACACGACGAGTTATGGCGTGGCCGTTCACCTGCCCAAGGCTTGGAAGAAAAACCTGCCGGAGGGCACGGACCTGACCTTCTACTACTTCCATGGCGCGAACGAAACGCCGCGCGTGCGCTATGCGATCGACGGCTCGCAGCTCCCCAACGAGTCCGGCAAGACCGACGACTACTCGGTCCAGTTCGACGGCTTGAAGGGCCGCCTCACCGCGCGGCTCACCTACTTCAAGACGCAGAACAGCAATGCCTCGGCCTCCGTCGGGCAGCCGCTGGGCACCTTCATGGTGCGGGCGCTGCCGGAGTGGACGCTCGCCCTGCACGCCTACAGCATGGCCCGCCAGGCGCTGCCCAAGGACGCGAACGGGAACACCATCTACCCGGCCAGCTGGGACGCGTGGACCCATGAGTCCTGGGCCGACTGGCCATACGGCTGGATGTTCCAACACCCGGCGGAGGCGGCCAAGGCCAACGCGGACATGATGACGAAGTTTACCGAGCTGTACCCGCAGTCCTATTGGGACAACTACGGCTATCACATCGATGTCGCCGCCATCAAACGCGGCGACTGGCTCCACGTCGTCAAGGGCACGGACTACCCGTACTTCCCGCCGCAGATGGGCGGCGGCGACACGATCCACGGCGAATACCCGACGATCGACCAGAACCTCGAGTCCAAGGGCTTCGAATTCGAAGCGACCTTCCGCCCGGTCAAGAACTGGGAAATCACGTTCAACGCGTCGAAAGTCGATGCGACGCAAACCGGACTGGGCGCGGCCGCCACGAAACAGCTGACCGGCATGGCCGACCTTTTCCTTGGCTCGGGGGTGCAATATGCCGGCATCTGGGGCGGCTACGAAGGGGCGAAGAACAGCTTCCTGTCCGACATCTGGGCCCCCTACCTGACCCAGGTGGCGCTGATCGGCGGCGACCAGCCCGAAATGCGGAAATACAAGTTCAACCTCATCTCGAGCTACCGCTTCGACCGCGGCCGGGCGAAGGGTTTCGAGGTCGGCGGTGCCTGGCGCTGGGAAGACCGGGCCATCCTCGGTTACCGCATCCACGAGACGACGATCTACGGCGAAAAGGCCTGGATCGCGGATGTCAGCAAACCCATCTACGGCCCCACGGATTCCCACTTCGATGCGTGGGTCGCGTACGAGCACAAGCTCGACGCCAGGATCAACTGGCGGGCCCAGCTCAACGTGCGCAGCGTGGGCGAGGGCGTCCATCTCGTCACCGCCGCCGTCGAACCGGATGGGTCCGCCGCCCAGTCGCGCATCGTGAGTGGCGCCACCTATGATTTCAGCATGAAGTTCAGCTTCTGAGTCTGCGCCGGGCGCGAGCCCGGTCCTGCCCCTGGCATAGGGGCAGGACCATCTCGGGCCCGGCTGGCAACTCAGGCTCCTCCGTCCCCGCCCGGTGACCCGCCCGCTCGCGATCGCCTGTGCACAAGACTGCCGCGGTCGGCGGTCACCCCGGGTTCGTTCCGTGCCGCTCGACTCTCATCGATTAGTTTGGGGTTCCTTGGTTCAGGGTCTAGTCGTAGGGTGGCGTCGGCTGTTCATGCCGACGCCACCTCTCTTTTTTGCCATGATGAATAGACGCCTGGCCGGCTGGTTTTTCGCGTTACTCCTCGCGGCCTCGGGCCAGACGCCTCCTGTTCCCGGCGCGCCCAACGCGGCGGCGATCGAGTACGCGCCCGTGCAGGACATCCAGCCCGGGGATTCGGCGGCGGTGATCGCCGAGAAGGCGGCGAAGGTTTTGCCGCGCCCCAACCAGTCGGCCTGGATGCGGCTGGAGCGGACCTTCTTCCTCCATTTCGGCCCGAACACGTTCCGCGGCGTGGAATGGGGCAACGGTCGCGAGGATCCGGCGATCTTCAACCCGACCGCGCTCGATGCGAACCAATGGATCGGCGCCATGGCGGATGCCGGCGGCCGGATGGTGATTCTCGTCAGCAAGCACCACGACGGCCTCTGCCTGTGGCCCACCCGCTACACGACTCATTCGGTGGCGGCGAGCCCCTGGCGGGACGGCAAGGGCGATGAGGTGCGCGCGGTCGCCGAGGCGGCCCGGGCGCGGGGCCTGAAGCTCGGGATCTATCTTTCGCCCGCCGATCTTTACCAGTTGCGGACGAACCCGAAGAACCCCGCCGGGTATTATGGCAACGGGAGCAGCCCGCGGGCTTCGACGATTCCGACCGATCCCGCCACTTTCCAGTCCGACCCGACGCGGGGTCGCGCGCCCACGCCTGGATTCGGCCGCTACACCTTCGTGGTGGACGACTACAACCGCTACTTCCTGAACCAGCTCTATGAACTGCTGACCGAATATGGCCCGATCGCGGACGTGTGGTTCGACGGCGCGAATCCGGATCCCAGTGTGCCCGAGAGCTACGACTACGCCGCCTGGTACGACCTGATCCGGCACCTGCAGCCGGAAGCCGTGATCTCGGTCAAGGGTCCCGACGTCCGCTGGGTCGGCAACGAAGGCGGCGTCGGCCGCACGACAGAATGGAGCGTCATCCCGCTGAGCCAGCCGCCCGACCGGTTCGGTTGGCCGGACCTGACCGCCGGGGACCTCGGGAGCCGCGCGCGCCTGACGCCCGGCTCGCATCTCTGGTGGTATCCGGCCGAGGTGAACACCCCCATTCTCAACGGCTGGTTCTGGAACGCCCACAAGCGGCCCAAGAGCCCCGCCCAGCTCGTCGACTACTACTACACGTCCGTCGGGCGCAACGGGAACATGCTGCTGAATCTCTCGCCGGACAAGCGCGGCCTCATTCCCGACGACCAGCTCGCGGCGCTGCACCGGGCCTTCCGGGTGATCGACGACACCTTTGCGCACGACCTGGCCCGCGACGCCACCTTCGCCGCGGACGGTTTCCTGCCGACCCACCCGCCGGCCTCCGCGCACGACGGCGACCTCGACACCTGGTGGGAGGCGGCGCCCGGCCAAACCACCGCCACGCTCACGCTGCAGTTTCCCGCCGCCGTCACCTTCGACGTCGTCTCGCTGCAGGAGGCGGTCGACCACCGCGGCCAGCGGATCGAGTCCTTCGTCATCGAAACCTGGGACGGCCAGGCCTGGGTCGCGCCGGACGCGGTCGACGAGATGACCACCGTGGGGCACAAGCGGCTGGTCCGCCTGAAGGTTCCGGTCACGACCGACCGCGCGCGCATTCGCATCACCGCATCGCGCCTCGAACCGGCGCTCGCGGAGATCGGGTTGTTCAAGCAGGCGTTGCCGCCCGCGCCGGAAATTTCCGAGCGGACCCGCGACGGCTTCGTGGCCATCAGCCATCCGCCGGCCGCGTCGGTCGTCTATACGCTCGACGGCACCGAACCGATCGCGGGCTCGCCGACCTACCGCGGCCCGATCCAGCTGCCGGCAGGCGGCACCATCAAAGCCGCGGTCCTTGCGTCCGAAGGCCGCCTGGGCCTCGTCGCGGAGAAGACCATCATCGGCGTGGCCCCGACCGGTTGGACCGCGCAGGGCACGCCCGCCGGGACGCCGGACCACGCCATCGACGCCGATGCCCGCACGCTCTGGGAATCGCAGTCTGCCGGCACCGCGCCCGACGACCGGCCGAGCCTCACGGTCGACATGGGCGCTCCGCGGCTCATCGGCGGCTTCGCATACCTGCCGCGCCAGGACTGGAATTTCCGCGGCGTGATCGACCGCTACCGTTTCGAGACGAGTCTCGACGGCGCCCGGTGGACCACGCAGGTCGCCGAGGGCGCCTTCGGCAACATCAAGAACAACCCGGTGCTCCAGGAGGTCAGGTTTCCTCCCGTGGAGGCCCGCTATTTTCGGTTCACGGCCCTGCGCGACGTCCAGCAAAGCGGCTGGGCCGGCGTGGCCGAAATTACCGTCCTGCCCGTCCCATGAACATTGCCCGCTCCCTCCGTCCCGCCTTCCTCGGCGCGCTCGCCCTTGCCCTCGGCGCTTCGTTCGCCGCCGCCGCCGCGCCGCGCCAGCACCTGCTGCTCGACCGCGGCTGGAAATTCCACCTCGGCGACGACTGGCCCGGCGCGCTGCGCCTCGACAAGGCCGGCGTCGGCGCCGGTCCCGCGTCGGCGGATGGTTTCGCCGACATCAGCTGGCGCGACGTCGACCTGCCGCACGACTGGGCGATCGAGCTGCCGTTCGACCGCAACGCCGACCTGAGTCACGGGTTCAAGGCGCTCGGCCCGGGTTACGAGCGCAACAGCGTCGGCTGGTACCGCCGCAAATTCGAACTGCCGGCGGCGGATGCCGGCCAGCGCATCTGGCTCACGTTCGACGGCGTCTTCCGCGACGCCACCGTCTGGGTGAACGGCTGGCTGGTGCGCCACCACGAGGGCGGCTACTATCCGTTCCGCGAGGACATCACGGACGTCGTGAAGTTCGGCGGCGCCAACGTTGTCGCCGTGCGCGTCGATGCCAGCCGCTTCGAGGGCTGGTTCTACGAAGGCGCGGGCATCTACCGGCACGTGTGGCTCGACGAAACCGCGCCGGTGGCCCTCGCGCCCGACGGCCTCTTCGTCCGTTCCGCCTTCAAGGACAACGTGCCCGCGGGCCCCGCCGCGGTCCTCGTGGACGCCGACCTGCTCAACACGCTCACGACGGACGTCGACGCCGTCGTGACCGCCGAAATCATCGCGCCGGACGGCACCTCCGTGGCGCACTTCGACGGAGCGCAACACGTGGCGGGGGGAACGCGCGCGACCTGCCGGCTGCAGGCCCCGCTCGCCGCACCGGTCCTCTGGTCGCCCGAGTCGCCGCGGCTCTACACGCTCGTCACCACGGTCGCGGTGCAGGGCCGGACCGTCGATCACCAGGAGACGACCTTCGGCATCCGCACCGTCGCCTTCGATCCGGAACGCGGGTTCCTGCTTAACGGCCGGCATTACGAGATCCACGGCACCTGCAACCACCAGGACCACGCCGGCGTCGGCGCGGCGATCCCGGATGCCCTGCAGGCATTCCGCCTCGAGCAGTTGAAGAAATTCGGCTGCAACGCCATTCGCACGTCGCACAACCCGCCGACGCCCGAGCTGCTCGACGCCTGCGACCGGCTCGGCTTCCTCGTCATGGACGAGAACCGGCTGCTCGGCAGCGACTCGCTGAACCTGCGCAAATGGGACGAGTTCATCCGCCGCGATCGCAACCATCCGAGCGTCGCCATTTGGAGCATCTCGAACGAGGAGTTCACCGTGCAGGCCACCGCGCAGGGCGGCAACGTCGCCCGCACGATGCAGGATTATGTCCGGCGTCTCGATCCGACCCGGCCCGTGACCTACCCGGCGCCGGAAGGCGACAGCGCCTTCGGGATCAACGGGGTCATCGAGGTCCGCGGCTGGAATTACCATCCCGGCCCGGACATGGACACCTACCACGCGAAGCACCCCGCGCAGCCCAACGTCGGCACCGAGCAGGGCAGCACCACCGGCACGCGGGGCATCTACGAAAGCGACCCCGCGGCCGGCCACGTGGCGGCCTACGACGAGCCGCCGCATCGCTGGGTGACCAGCGCCGAGACGTGGTGGAGCTGGTTCGCCGACCGTCCTTGGCTCTCCGGCGGTTTCGTGTGGACGGGCTTTGATTATCGCGGGGAGCCCACGCCCTATGGCTGGCCGTGCATCAGCTCGCACTTCGGCGTCCTCGACACCTGCGGTTTCCCGAAGGACAACTTCTACTATTACAAGGCGTGGTGGACCGACGAGGTCGTGCTGCACCTGTTGCCGCACTGGACCTGGCCCGGTCGCGACGGCCACGTGTTCCGCGTCGACGCGCTGAGCAACTGCCGCGAGGTCGAGCTGTTCCTCAACGGGACCTCGCTCGGCCGGAAGAAGATGAAGCCCAATTCCAAGCTCACCTGGCAGGTGGCCTATGCGCCCGGCGTCCTGGCGGCGAAAGGTTACGATGCGGGCGGCAAGGTCATCGCCGAGACGAAGGTCGAGACCACGGGGGCCGCGACCCGGCTCCGGCTGACGCCTGATCGCCCGTCCGTCCGGGCCGACGGCGAGGATGTCGCGGTGTTCACTGTCGAGGCGCTCGACGCCGCGGGCCGCGTCGTGCCGGTCGCGCAGAACCTCGTCCGCTTCGCCCTCGCGGGCGGCGGCCGGATCATCGGCGTGGGCAACGGCGACCCGAGTTGCCACGAACCCGACACGTTCATCCCGACCCTGCCCGTGCGCCGCGTGGAATTGAACCGGTGGCGGTGGAAGCAGGTGGCGGTCACGCCCGGCGACGCCGCGTGGCCGGAATACGCCGCCGGCTTCGACGACGCCGGCTGGGCCTCACTCGACGGGGCGAACGCAAACTGGCCGCGGACCATCGCCGCCGACGACGCCACCGCCATCTACCGCGCGCAACTGCAGCTCACGGACGACGACCTGAAGGGTCCCGGCGTGCAGATCCAGTTCAACGGGTGCGACGACGAGGGCTGGTATTTCGTCAATGGCCGGCTCGTCGGCGAAACCCACGAATGGAACGCGACCCCCGCCTTCGACATCACCCGCTACCTCCATGCCGGCGACAACGTCGTCGCCGTGTGCTGCCGCAACGGCGGCGGGCAGGGCGGGTTGAACCCGGCGGTGACGGTCGAGATCGCCGGGCGCGCCGGTCCGGTGGCTTGGTCGCGCAGCCTGTTCAACGGCCTCGCGCAGGTCATCGTGCAATCGGCCCCGGGCGCCGGCGAGTTCACGCTGACGGCCCGCGCCGAAGGACTCGAGGCGGCCACCGCGACGGTGCGAACGCTGCCCTCTCCGCTGCGTCCGTCCGTGCCGTGAGCGGCGGGGACGCCACTCCTAACCGAGCTGGCTGAGCCGCGCCACGGCCTGGGCGCGCGAGTGCACGTGCAGTTTCTCGTAGATCCGGCGGATGTAGGTGTTGACCGTGTCGAGCGTGATGCCCAGCGCCTCGGCGATCTCCTTGTAGAGGTAACCCTGGGCCAGCAGCGCCAGCACCTCGTTCTCGCGCTTGGAGAGTTCGCCGGACGGATTCAGGACCCGGCGCGGTTGCTGGAGGTTCTGGACCACCTTGCGGGCGATGTTGCTGCTCATCGGCGAGCCGCCGGCATGCACGTCCCGCAGGGCCGCGATCAGGGCATCGCGTGAGGTCGTCTTGATCAGGTACCCGCTGGCGCCGGACGAGAGGGCGTCGAAGATGTGGTGCGAGTCCTCGTACACGGTGAGCATCACGAACTGGGTCTGCGGCAGGCGGGGCTTGAGCTGCCGGACGCAATCGATGCCGCTGAGCACGGGCAGGTGGATGTCGACCAGCACGACGTCCGGGGGCGATTGCAGGATGCGCGGCATGGCGCTCTCGACGTCGGGGAACGCGCCCTTGCACGTGAAGCCCTCGGCTTCGTCCAGCCACGTCGTCAGGATGCCGCGCACCGACGAGTCATCCTCCACGACCATGACCGTGATGGTGGCCGGGGTGGCGCGAGGGGGAGCGGCGGGCGGAGGATTCAAGTGGGGAAACGGGATGTCAGGGGAGGGAGTGCGGGCCGGGGGACGGCGTCCTTCCGAGGTTCGGGACCACGAGAGCGACACTGGTGCCCCCGCCGGCAGCAGGGGAAATTTCACAGCGCCCGCCGATGCGCGCAAGCCGCCTTTTCATGTTGGCCAGTCCGTGCCCGGAAACGAGCCGGTCGGAGCCGGAAGAATCCGGGGGCCCGCCGCCCAGCCCGCGGCCGTTGTCCCGCACCGTCAGCGCAAACGCGTCCGGTTCCACCCGCAGGGCGATGTGCACCTCCGTGGCGGCCGCATGTTTCACGGTGTTGTGGAGCGCCTCCTTGAAGGCGAGGAAGAGGTTGTGGCGGGTCTCGGCCGTCAAGGGCCAGGCCGGGACGGTCGCGGGCAGGTCGAGCCGGCAGCGGACGCCGGCGGTGGTCAGGAAGTCGTGCGCGTAGCGGCCCATGTAGTCGGCGAGGCTGTCCAGGGTGTCGTGCCGGGGGTCGACGGCCCAGACGATTTCATCGAGGGCGCGGGTGACCTCGCGCGCGGTCGTGTAGATGTTGTCGAGCACGGTCGCGGTGCGCTCGGGCCTGGCCAGGTCGGCCCGGGCAGGCTGGCTCAGCATGGCGATCCGCGACAGCGTGGCGCCGACATCGTCGTGGATGTCCTGCGCGATGCGGGCGCGTTCGCGCTCGAGCTCGTGCTGGCGCTCCATGGCCTCGATCTGGCGCTGCAGCCGGCGCCGGGTGAGATAGCGGGCGAGCCCGGCGACGGCCGACACCCCGGCCAGCGCGGCCGCCACCCGGAACCACCACGTCTGCCAGAAGAATGGCGCGACGGTGAACGCGAGCGAAGCGCCGGTGGGGTTCCAGAGGCCGTCGTTGTTGCAGGCAGTCACATGCAGCCGGTACGTGCCGGCGGGGAGCCGGCTGTAGAAGGCGCTGCGCCGGGCATCGGCGCGGCTCCAGCTGCGATCGATGCCGTCGAGGCGGTATTTGAACAGGACCTTCTTCGGCGCCACGAAACTCAGGCCGCTGAACCGGAATTCCAGGCGTTCGTGGTCGGGCGGCAGGCGGAGCACGCCTGCGCCGCCGTCGACCGGCACGCTGGTCCCGTCGACCCGGAGCGAATCGATGACCACGGGCGGCGGCGTCCGGTTCGGCTCGATTTGTGCCGGGTCCACGCCGAGCACGCCCTTGCTGCTGGCGAACCAGAGCCGGCCGTCGGTCGTCCGGCAGCCGGCCGCCTGCACCCCGCCGGTGAACTCGATCGTCGGCAGCCCGTCGTCCTGGTCGAAAACCTGCCCGGAAACGGCGGGGATCGCGCCATCGGCGCAGCGGTTCAATTCCGCCTTCTCGATCCGCTGGATTCCATGGTGGGTGCTCAGCCACAGGTAGCCGCGCCCGTCGTCGACGAGGTGGCACACGACGTTGTCCGCGAGGTTCTGCGCCACGCCGACGTTTGCGAATCGTCCCTGCCGGAAGCGACTCAGGCCGTTGTCGGCGGTGCCGATCCAGAGCGTGCCGTCGTCGTCGGCGAACAGGCACTGCACGGCGTCGCTGGCGAGGCCGTCCTTGCGCTGGAAATAAGTGACGTGTCCGTCGACGAGCCGCGCCAATCCGCCCTCGGCGAAACCGCACCACACGGCGCCCGCGCGGTCGCGGGCGATGGCGCAGACCGCGCCGGCGGCGCGGTGGGGCGGCCGGACGAGCAACGTGGCGCGTTGGTCCTTGAGTTGGAGGAGGCCGTCGCGATTGCCCACGAGCACCGCGTCGGTGCCGGCGGAGGCCAGCAGCGCAAACACGATGCTGGTGGCGGGGGACACGTAGTCGGGTCGCACGAAGCGACCGTTCTCGAGCTTGTATGGTCCGCCCGGCCAGTAATTGCTGGCCCAGACGTCACCGTCCGGGCTTTCGGCGACGGCCCAGAGGTACGGGTTGCCGAGCCCCTCGGCCTCGCCGTAGTGCGTCCACCCGCCGGGCCCGTTGCGATAGAGCCCCGCGCCATCGGTGCCGATCCACAGCGCGCCCTCGCGCCCGGGCGCCACCGCCAGGATGCTGCAGCCCAGCCAGCGATCCGGCGAATGCAGGACCGAGAAGGCGGTGGGATGGATGGAGACGACCCCGCCGCTGCCGACGCCGATCCAGAGATTGTCCTCGCGATCCTGGTAAAGGAAGCGCACCCAGTCCTGCGGCAGGCCGTTGCTGCGATCGAAATGGACCGGGTGGCGCCCGTCGGGAAAGATCAGGTACAGCCCGGCGTGGATGGTGCCGATGGCAAGGGTGCCGTCGTGCAGCTCGAGGCAAAGGTGTCCGCCGGACGGGGGCGCTTCGCTCGGATCCTCCACCCACGCGCCATGGTCCCACCGACGGATGCGGCCGTCGCAGAGCACCCACACGCCGCCGCGGGCGGACGCGCCGACGCATTGCGCATAGTTGCTGTTGCTGACCTGGGGCGGTGGCAATGGAAGCGGCGTCAGCCGGTTGTTTTCGAGCCGCGCCGTCGTGCCGTTTTCCACGACCCAGATGCTGCCCTGGGCTCCGCGGGTCCACGCCATCACGGCGGGCAGATCCGGGGCGATGAGCGACGGCAGCCGCGTCCGGGCCTCGTCCAGCGATTCGATCGCGCCATCCTTGTGCATCGCCCAAAGCCGGCCCTGCTCGTCGCTGCCGAGGCCGGTGATATAGTCGTCGTGACCGGCCGCGGCCGGGAGGCGCACGGTTTCGAACCGGCCATGACGCCAGCGCGTGATCGCGCCCGATTCATGGCCGATCCAGAGTGATCCCTGGGCATCCTCGAACAGGGCGGTGATGCGCCGGTCCGGAAGCGCGGGTGCGTTGATCGAATCGAAGACGCGAAAGCTTTCCCCATCGAACCGCGCGAGGCCGCTTTCGGTGCCGAACCAGAGATAGCCGTCGCGCGTCTGCACCGCGGAGGTCACCTTGTTCTGCGGCAGGCCGTCCTCCGTCTGCCACACGCGGAGGCTGTAGCCATTCGCCAGGATCGTGCTGGGGAAAGACTCGCCGGCGGCCAGGACGAGGGCCAGGGCCAGGAGGGCGGACGATCGGGCGAGGGCAGACATGTAACCGCGGGTGGTGGGTGATCGAAGCGACGCCGGCGAAAGGAACCATACGCAGGTTGGCCGGCGCGCTGGGGCTGGCAAGCATCCAGCGACATTCCGGCCAGCGGCCGGCCGCGGAAGAAAATACCAAATGCCAAAGCTCCAAACGCCAAACAAAAGCGAAAAACCCGATCCGGAATCCGAAATCCCCATTCCGCATTCCCCAATCCGCGATATCGAATCCCAAACGCCAGACCCCATCCTCGCCGCGAAAAGGCAGGCGTCGGGGAAGGCGCGGTCGGCCGGGAGTCCGACCCTCCACGGGGATGCCCCCGGAATTCTCTTCGTGGCTTGTTGCGCATCTTTGTGGCCAAAAGAAATTCGGATTTTGGCCAACCGGCTGTCCGGGCGGGGTGGGGCGGTTCGTTGAAGTAACGGCAGCCGCATGGTTTTCCGCCACGACCGCTTTCCCAAGCCGACATCACCCCAGCCAATTTCCCAGAAGTAACCCTGCCGGGCGCGGTGTTAGGCTTTGGCCCCGGTAGATTTCCACGCCAACCCGCCAACCCCGCCACGCCATGACCGACCCCCGCCCCCGCCCGACCACCGCAGCTCGCGCCGCCATTCGCGGTGCGCGGCTCTTTCCGGCCCTTGTCTCGATCGCCGCCACCCTGCTCGCCTTGGCCGCCCCGCAGGCCCGGGCCGACGCGCCGCCGAAGGATCGATTTCCCACCAGGGCGCCGCTCGAGGCGTACCTGATGCCCCGCGACGCGGAGATCGCGCTGGCGCGCAGCGCCGGACCGGAGTCGGTCACGAAGGACGCCGAGGTCCTGGTCCTGACCGACCACGGCTACGAGACCGCCGTGCCCGGGCACAACGGTTACGTCTGCGTCGTCGAGCGCCTCTGGACGGCCTCGAGCGACGATGCGGAATTCTGGAATCCCCGCGGCCGCGGGCCCATTTGCTTCAATCCGGCCGGCGCCCGCTACTGTGTGCCGCTGCTCAAGATGAGGACGGCGCTGTTCCTCGCCGGAAAATCGAAGGAGGAGATCGTCGCCGCCATGCAGGCGTCGTACCTGGCGGGCGAATTCCCGCCGCTGGAGAATGGCGCCATGTGCTTCATGCTCTCGAAGCAAGGGCACCTGAACGATGCCGCCGGCCACTGGCATCCGCACCTGATGTTTTATGGGCCCGTCGAGGCGGCGAAGGATTGGGGCACCAACCTTCCCGGCTCACCGGTGGTCGGTGGCGTCAACGACATCGATCACGTGACGATCTTCATGGTGCCGGTGCGCAAATGGTCCGACGGCACCTCCGACATCCAGCCGAACGAGGTTTGTGATCCGGCGGCGGCGGCGGGGAAGAAGTGACGAGTGACATGTGACGTGTGGAGGGCCCGCGTCACTGCGGGCCGTCCGACGGGAAACGCAATCGGCCCGATGGAGGGCTGGTCTTCCGACCAGCCGTCAGGGGACACGCAATCGGCCGGATGGAGGGCTGGTCTTCCGACCAGCCGTCAGGGGACACGCGGTAGGCCAGCCCGCTTGCTGGCGCCTTGGCGTTCGCGCGCGGTCACTTCGACGTTGGCTCCGGCGCGATCAGGGCTCTCTGCTTAAACCCTCCGACGGAATCCGCCCATCAGGTAGATGATCAGGCAGATCAACAGGATCAGGCCCAGGCCGCCGCCGCCGACCGCCGGGCCGCCGATATAGAAACCGCCGCCGCCGAAGAGCAGGAGCAAGATCACAATCAAGAGAAGCATGTTCATGCCGGCAGCGTAGCCGGTTGCCGCCGCCACACCATGGGGTGTATCCCAGCGGAGCGGTCAGTCGAATGGCCGTCGATTTGACCCAATCGCCCGGGGTAAAGGCCGGCGCTAATGCCGGCAACAGTTCAGACCTCGTACAGCCGCAGGGGGATGGGGTCGATGACGCGGGTCTTCGGGAGCTGGACGGTGAGCTGGGCCTTGAACCAGTCGCGGGCGTCGGGATCGCCGTGCGTCAGCACGATGCTGCGCGCCTTCGTCTGCACCGCGAACTGCAGCAGTTCCCCGCGCTCGGCGTGGCCGCTGAGCTCGAAGCGCTCGACGCGCGCCCGGACCTTGGCGCGCACGTCCAGGGCCTCGAAGAGGAACGTCGCGCCGGGCTTGGTCGCGAGCAGCTTGCCGCCGGGCGTGTCGGGATCGCAATAGCCGACAAACCCGATCGTGTTGCGCGCGTGGCCGAGCAGGCCGGAGGCGAGGGCGTAGCTGGGCGTTTTCTCCACCAGCATGCCCGAGCTCACGACGTAGAGTCCCTTGTGCTGCGGCTCCCGGCCGGGGGTGAGCTTCTTCGGCAACGGGCGGATCTTCAGGTCGTGGAGGATGCGGCGGTCGAACTGGAGCTCGCGGGTCTTGCGGGCCATCTCGTCGAACAGCTCGGACAGCCCGATGCCGAGTCCGCCGGCGAAGATCGGACACTCGATTAGCCGGCCGAAGCGGCGCGCGTCGTGGAAGACTGCGAGCAATTCCTGCATCCGGCCGAGCGCGAACACCGGCAGCAGGAACGAGCCGCCCTGGGCGATCGTGGCGTTGATCGAATCCATCAGCCGCGCGATCTCGTGCACGCGCTCCTTGCCGAAGGCGCGCTCCGTCATGCCGCGCGTCGTCTCGATGATCAGCGTGTCGAAGTGGCCGATCGGGAAGTGCGCGCCCTTCAGCGTGCGCAAATTGTCGAAGAGGACGTCGCCCGTGAGGAAGATTTTCCGCAGCCCGTGGTGGATCTCGACGGCGGTGGCGCCCGCAACGTGGCCCGAGGGATGGAACATCAGCTCGATCTCGCCGCGCCGACCCTTGATCTTCCTGACCTTCTTGAAGGGCAGGCCGTGGAACCGGCCGACCAGCTTGTCGATTTCCTTGTGGGTGAAGAGCGGGTAGCCCGCGATGCCGTCCTCCTCCTTCTGCTTCAGCATCACGTTGGCGGAATTGTGCAGCATCTTCTCGATCAGCATCCGGCTCGACTGCGTCAGCAGCACCGGCGTCTTGGGGTGCTGGCGCATGACCACCGGCAGGCCGCCGATGTGGTCGAGGTGGCAGTGCGTGACGATGATGAGGTCGAGCTCGATGTTGCGCAGGAGCGAGAGGTCCGGCAGCGCGCCGGTCCCGGGCGTCTTGGGATTCAGGCCGCAATCGACCAGGATGTTCAGGTCGCCGATCATCAGCAGCAGGCAATTGGCGCCGATGCCGCCCTGGCGGTTCAGATCGATGAGTTTCATGCGGGTAACCGGCAATGCAGACGCACCCTGCCGCCACAGGCAAGCCCGGGGTTTGGGCGGCGGCCAGGCGGGCCTCGCCCCGGTGGAGAGAAGGAGGTCCGGCCTGACGCACGAGAATGCGCCGCACCACGGTCCGCACCCACGCCGGATGCTTTCTCAGCGCGCAACCTGCAAAGGCCTGACCCTGTACGGTTGCGTGCCTGCAACATTTTGTGTTGTGGCTGGCAACGACCAAACCCGGTAGAGTTACGCGGTCAACGGGACGAAACTCCCAGCCACACCAACCTAAACACAAACACAAATGCCACTCGTAAACGTAGAGGTCCTGGAGAAGGTCTTCACTCCGGAGCAAAAGAAGAAAATCATCGCCGACATCACGAATGTCATGGTCGCCATCGAAGGTGAACCGTTCCGCAGCGTGACGTGGGTGAAGATCAATGAGGTCCGCGAAGGTCTGTGGGGCATCGGCGGTCAGCCGCTGACGCTCGAGACCGTCGCCAAAATGAAAAGCGGCCGGGCGTAATCGCCCGATCCTTGAGGGCCTGGGAATGACTGGAAACCCGAAGTTCTCGCGGCGGGCGCTTCTATTCGCCCCTTGCGCCTACAATCTGGCGGAGACCACACGCATGGTCGAGATCGCCAACGCGATTCGCGCTGGCGAGAGGAGCGACTCGGCCTTCGCCATCCGGTTTATTTCTGAAGGCGGGGCGTTCGAGCGGCTGATCACGGACGCTGGGTTCCCGGTGGAAAGACTCGAGCCGCGGATTACGCCGGCGCAGATCGAACGCGTCTACAAACTCGACAAGGGCGAAGCCTTCGGAGCCGCTTTCTCGACTGCGCAGTGCATCGAAAAAATAGAAGGCGAACTGGCCTTCATTCGCAGCATCCGTCCGGTTGCGATCGTGACCGGCTCCTATGTAACCATCCCGCTTACTCATCGGATTGCCGGCGTTCCGCTGGTCTGGGTCATCCAGTCGACCTGGCTCGAAGGCTTCTTCAAGCACGGCGCCGGAATGACGGACGCCATTCGCCCGGCCGCGGTGAGAAAGCTTGCTGACTTTGCGATCTATCGGCTGATCGACCTGTGGATGCGGTTCGGCTTGCTGAACCCGCTGAACAGGGCGGCCCGGCACTATGGTGTTCCCGGGTTCAGGACCATGTTCGATTACTGGCGCGGTGACCTCAATTTGGTGGCGGAACCCGACGATTTCACCGGCGCCGCGCTGCCGGGGAACCACCATTTCGTCGGACCGATCGTGGCCCGGCAAAATTTCCCCCTGCCCAGGGAGGTCGCGGAAATTCCCCGCGACCGGCCGATTGTCTATTTTGCGATGGGCAGTTCGGGTACGCCGGGAATTGTCGGCAACATCCTGCGCAGTTTTCAGGGCACGCCTTACCGGGTGATCGCGCCGATTCGATCGTTCCTCCAAAAAATCCCCGATTGCATCGTGCCCGACAATGTCCTCGTGACGGATTGGCTGCCCGCGCTGCAAGTCAACCGGATGGCGGATATTGCGGTGATCCATGGCGGTATCGGAACGGTCATGACGGCTGCGCTCGCGGGCACGCCCATCGTCGGCGTGCCCATGCAACCCGAGCAGAGCGCCAATCTCGCGGCGATCGCGCGCAAGGGTTTCGCGATCCGCGTGCCGAAATCCAGGGACCCATCCGGGCCGGTCCAAGCGGCCATCCGTTCCCTCCTGGCGGACGAGACGGCACGCCGGAAGGCAAAGGCGTACGCCGAGCTTTTGCGCGCGTGGAATGGGCCGGCCAGAGCCGCTGAGATCCTGTTGACCGAATTCGGGCCGAAGCCCATGGGCGGCCCCGCGACCGAAGCGCCATCATCCGGGTACCCGACAAGGAGTGGCGGTTTGTAACCCGGAATCGAGGAATGTCGGGCGTCCGTCCTTGTCGGACTACGTCGCAATGGGCGCCGATGCCGCCCTGGCGGTTCAGATCCATGAGTTTCATGCGGGTAACCGGCGATGCAGACGCACCCCGCCGCCAGCCGGATGGGGGCGCGATACCATGACCGCTCACGGAGCGGCCCCGATGGTGGCGGTGCGAGCTCCGGTTTAGCTTTGGGCGTCACGAGCGGACCGCGTTGGGCGGGCCAACGCCCGTGACCACCAAACCTCAACCAGGGAAATACCATGCTCAAGTGGGCCATCATCTTCGGAATCATCTCGCTCATTGCCGCCGGGCTCGGATTTGGCGGCGTCGCCGGTGCCGCCGCCGGCATCGCGAAGGTCCTTTTCTTCGTCTTCCTCGCGATTTGTGCCGCGCTGTTCATCGGCACGCTCTTCGTCGGAAAGAAGCTGATGTAGGTTTCGGGGCTGACCGGACGGCGGTGGGCGGGAGGAACGGCGGCGCGCGTCGTACGGGCCATGGTGCGCGGCAGGCAGCCGCGACTCCGGGCTCTTAACCCGCGTGCGCGAGAGTGAGATCCCGCCGAATTGACGAGGACACATTTTCCCGCTCCCCGATCCGCGCCCGGCGCCCACGCGCAACCCGGAAGAACCTGGCCCGGTCTCGTCGCACGGTGGGATGGCAGGCGGGGGGGGGTGTGGGGTAATACCCAGCCGCGTCTTCCCGTCGATTTTCTGTGAACCGCCCCGGGCGGGAGCGGTCGGGAAGAGGTACGGCGCCTCCGCGCCAAAAGGAAATTTATGAAAACCAGCTCCGTCCGTGATTTCTCCATCGGCCTGACCATGGCCGCTGTGCTAACTTTCTCGAATGCCTGCTCGCGGCGGGACCGCGATGCCGCTGCCGACCAGGCAAAGGACGGTTACGACAAATCCGTGGCCGCCCTCGACAGCACCTGGGAGAAGGTGAAGGACTACACCTACGAGAAGCGCGACCAGTTCGTGAGCGAGTGGAACTCGGCCAACGCGCAGGCCGAGGCGAAAATCCACGACTTGCAGGCCAACTACGCCGACGCCAAAGCCAGCGCCAGCCATCGGGAGGCCATGGAGGAATTGAAACGCGACGACGCCGACTACCAGGCCGCGCTCAAGTCGCTGGGCAGCGCGAGCGCGAACGAGTGGGACGCCGCGAAGGAGAAGACCATCTCAGCCTGGCACAAGCTCCAGGCGGCCTACGACCGAGCGCGGGCGGATTAGCAGACCGGCCGCGGTGAGCCGGTGGAGGGCTGGTCTCCTGACCAGCCGCGCAGGAATGTGACGGTCGGCCGGGAGGCCGACCCTCCGAATGAGGGCGCTTGCACGCCGATGGAGGGCTGGTCTCCTGACCAGCCGGGGTTGCGCAAGATGGCCGGCCTGAACGCCGGCCCTGCCACGACCCGTCTCTCTTTCAGGGCTGCGCCTGCCAGAGCCGCGCGAATTCCGCCAGCTCGGGCGCGGCGAGGTCCGACACGGCCACGCATTCCTGCCCGGCTTGGATCCAGCCGACGACATTGAAACCATCGCGCACGGCCACCATGGGCCGGGCGCCACCGCCGGCGGGCCGGACATACAAGTCGATCACGTGTTTCCGGCGGTGATACACGAGCACGGCGGTGGCGCGCCCGTCGACGCGATCGAGGCGTCCGCCCGTCAACGGGAAACCTTCGGCAGCCAGGTCGCGGACCATCGGGGAGAACTCGAGCTTGCCGATGAACCACGGCTTCACGGTGTGCTGGTCGGTCGAGACGACGTCCATGACGTGCCCGGTGGTGGCCGCCCGCACGTAGGAGGAGACGAAATCATCGAGCCGCGCTTCACGGCGGGTGGCGCGCGAACCGAGTTGGTAACCGAGCCCGCCCGCGAGCACGAGCCCGGCGGCGATGGGCAGGGCCTGGCTCACGAGCTGCCGCAACCACGGCCGGCCGGAAGGACGCGCCGCCGCGCGCACGCTGGCGGCCACGCTCGCGCGCAGGTCCGCGGGGGCGACATGGCGCGTGAGCTTGTCCTGGATCAGCCCGCGGCGCGCGGCATGCGCGAGCGCGGCATCGGCGCAGGCGGGACAGCCGTTGAGGTGGGCGACGACATCGGCGTCGCGCACGACGTCGAGCTCGCCGTCGAGGTGTGCGGCCAGGAGCCGGCGGGTTTCGTCGCAGTTCATGGGTTCTCCTCCCGGGAGTGGCGGTTCAGCATCTCCTGCTGCAGGCGCAGGCGGGCGCGGGCCAGGCGGGACATGACCGTGCCGAGCGGGATGCCGACGACGGTGGCGATCTCCTTGTAGGAAAGACGCTCCAGGTCGTGCAGTACGATGATCTCGCGCATCGCCTCCGGCAGCTCCGCCATGGTCTGGTGCAGGAGCGCCACATCGGCCTCGCGCCGCAGGCGCTCGGCGCGTTCCGACGGCTCGTCGATCGCCCCGTGCTGCGTTTCGTCGAAAGCGTCGGCCGGGCCGGCGGTGCGCGCCTTGCGCAGTTTCGAGTAACAGACATTGCGCACGATGGTGAGCAGCCACGGCTTGCCATCGCCGCCGCGGAACCGCTCGAAAGCCTGGAACGCGCGCAGGTAGGCGTCCTGCACGCAGTCGCGCGCGTCATGCTCGTTGCCCATGAGCCAGCGCGCCAGGTTGTAGGCGGCGTCGAGGTGCGGCAGCATGGTGTGTTCGAACGCGGAGGGCACGGCAGGGTGGGACGAGGGAGATAGATAAGATACGCGCGGCCCGCGATTTTATTCCCTCGGGGCGCAAAAGGGAGGGACGGCGGAATATTCCGCGGCCGGCCGGGTAGGGCAGGATGAACCCCAACCACGTTTCCACCATGGGCGACATCATCCTCCACGATCATCACCACGACGGCATCGACCGCCGCGGGTTTCTTCAATGCATGGCCTGGGCCGGCACCGGCGTGCTCTGGTCCGTCGCCGGCGGCGTGCTGAGCTCGCGCGTGCTGGCGCAGGCGACCGGGCCCGCGCTGCCCGGGGCGTCGGCGGCGCCGGCGAGCACGCTGGAATTCGTCCAGATCAGCGACAGCCACATCGGCTTCAAGAAACCCGCCAACCAGGACGTGGTCGGCACGCTGCGCGAAACGATCCAGCGCATCAACGCGCTGCCGGTCCGGCCGGAATTCATCCTGCACACCGGTGACCTCACGCACCTGTCCGAAGCGGGCGAGTTCGACACGCTCGAGCAGATGCTGCGCGACTGCCGCACGAAGCAGGTCTTCTACGTTCCCGGCGAGCACGACATCCTCAGCGACAACGGCGCGCAATATCGCGAGCGCTTCGGCAAGGGCACCCGCGGTGCCGGCTGGCACAGCTTCGACCAGAAGGGCGTGCATTTCGTCGGGCTCGTCAACGTCGCGGGCCTGGCCGAGGGCGGGCTGGGCATCCTGGGCGCGGAGCAGCTCGACTGGCTGGCGCGCGACCTGGCGGGATTGTCCGCCGAGACCCCGATCGTGGTCTATGCGCACATCCCGCTGTGGTCGGTCTACCCGAAGTGGGGCTGGGGCACGAGCGACGCCGAGAAGGCGCTGGCGCTCCTGCGGCGCTTTGGGTCCGTGACAGTGTTGAACGGCCACATCCACCAGGCGATGCAGAAGGTCGAGGGCAACATCACCTTTCACACGGCGCGTTCGACGGCGTTTCCCCAGCCGGAGCCCGGCAAGGCGGAGAAGCCCGGCCCGATGCTGGTCGAGCCCGGCCGGCTGCGCTCCGTGCTGGGGCTCACGCGCGTGTCGTACGTCGAGACGCACACGCCGCTCGCGATTGTGGATTCAACCCTCGCCGACCCGACATGAGTTTCGGACCGATTCCCTGGGCGCGGGTGCACGGCGCGAGCACGCATTTTCCGCTGGTGTTGGGGCTGGCGGCGCTGGCTTGCGACCTGGCGGCGGTGTGGCGTTGGAACCATCCCGAGGCGCCCGGCCTGCGCTCAGCCGGCCTCGGCGCGATCACGCTGGCCGCGGCCGGCGCGCTGGTTGCGGCCGGGTCGGGACTGTTCCTGACGAAAGGCGATCTCTGGGGATCGGGTACGCTCGGATTGCATCACCGTTTCGCCTGGCCGGCGCTGGCGATGATCGTCGGCGCCGCCGTGTGGCGCTGGCTGGCGCGGAGCCGCCTCAGCCGCGCGCGGCTGGCCCGTTACACCGCCGGGGTGTGGGTTGGCTCGATGCTGGTCGTGCTCGCGGCGATGTACGGCGGTGAACTGCTCCAAGCTGCGCAGTGAAGGAGGAGTGGCAGCCGTTCGGTGCGGCGGTATTTGCCGCCGCGATGGTGCTGGCCGGTGCGGCCGGCTTGGGGCATGCGCTGCAGGCCCGCGCGATGCGGGACTCGCATGCGCTGCCGGCGGCCGGCCGGAACTTGCTCGACCCCCGGCAAGTGACACCGGCACTCATCAAACAGGGGTCGGAGCTTTTCCTGAACAGTTGCGCGCACTGCCACGGCGCTGACGCCCGCGGCGATGAGGGCCCGGACCTGCACGACCTCCAGGTCAGCGACCGCCGCATCGCCACCGTCGTGACACATGGCATTGAGGGCGAGATGCCTTCGTTCGCCAAGAAGCACGGCCACGACGACATCCTCGCGCTCATTGCGTATTTGCGGACCCTGAGGTGAGGGGGAGGTAGTGAGCGGTAAGCAGTGAGCGGGGGGCGGTGAGCGAACGTGTGCCGATGGAGGGCTGGTCTCCTGACCAGCCGCGTTGGGGGTGTAACGGTCGCCCGGGAGGCCGACCCTCCAGCGCAGATTGATTGCACGCTGATGCCGCCGCCGCCCCGCCATCCGCCACGGCACCGGCGGCCGAACCGGGCTCCGCCCGATGCGGCGGCCGGCGGGCTGGATCGACGGCGACATGGCATTTCGCGCGTTTCGGCTGTAGAGTAGCGGTGCGATGAACCATCCGGTGGAAGTTTCGCCCTCGGCCTGGAACGGCGAGGTGCACATCGCCGCAGCGGGCCTGCAACTGGAAGGAACGCTGGACGTGCCGGCGAACGCGACGGGCCTGGTGCTTTTCGCGCACGGCAGCGGCAGCAGCCACCACAGCCCGCGCAACCGCCACGTCGCGGCCATGCTCGGGCGGTCCGGTCTCGCCACGCTGCTGTTCGACCTGCTGACCGCGGAGGAGGAACGCCGGGAGTCGCGCACGGCGCACCTTCGTTTCGACATTTCGTTTCTGGCCTCGCGCCTCGAGCTCGCCACCCAATGGGTGCGGAACGAACCGCATGTGGGTTCGCTGCCCGTCGGCTATTTCGGCGCCAGCACGGGCGCGGCCGCGGCGTTGGTCGCGGCGACCACGCCCGGGCTGGAGATCGGGGCGGTCGTGTCGCGCGGCGGCCGGCCGGATCTGGCCGGCCGGGCACTCGAAGCGGTGCACGCGTCGACGCTGCTCATCGTCGGCGGCGCCGACACCGCCGTGCTGCCGCTGAACGAGCTGGCCTATGACCGGCTCCGGTGCGTCAAGCGGCTCGAGGTCGTTCCCGGCGCCACGCACCTGTTTGAGGAACCGGGCACGCTCGACCTCGCCGCGGAGTTCGCGGCCCGGTGGTTCGGGGAATACCTGCGGGCGGCCGCGTAAGGATTTAGCGCCGGTAGGCCGGATTGCACGGCCGACGGGTCGGGGATAAAGCTAGGCCTACATTTCTTTTCGCGGAGCGTCAGTCTCCGGGCCGACCGTTTCGCGACCGTCCGGCGGGTCGGGAGACCAGTCTTCCCCGCGGTCCATCGGTCACGTTCGCCGCCGTCCCTGGGACAATGCTGCCACGGCCGAGCGGTCCCGGGATTCACGGCAGCGTCAGCACCGACTTGCCCATGGTGTGCTCGTGCTCGAGTTCCTCGTGGACCTGCCGGACATTGTCGAGCTGGCGCGTGTGGTGGACGATGACGCGAACCTTGCCGTCGTCGATGAGCTCGCCGATCTCGACGAGTTCGTCATGCCGCGGCTCGGCCATGAAGACCTCGGCGCGGGCGCCCTGCGCGCGGGCCTTCTCCTCGGACGGTTGCTGGAGCGTGGAGATCATCGTGCCTCCATACTTGAGCACTTTCCAGGAGCGTTCCTGGGTCTCCCCCGCGATGAGGTCGACCACGAGGTCGACGTTGGCGGCGCGCCGGTCGAAACTGTCGCGCTGGTAGTTTACCACCTCGTCGGCCCCGAGGTTGCAGACGAGATCGATGTCCTGCGGACCGCAGGTGGCGACGACATGGGCGCCCTTCGCCTTCGCGAATTGGACGGCAAAGTGGCCGACGCCGCCCGCCGCGCCATGGATGAGCACCCGTTGTCCCCGTTCGAGGTGACCGTGATCGAACAATGCCTGCCACGCCGTGGTGGCTGCCAGCGGCACCCCCGCGGCGTGGACGAAGTCGAGCGAGGCGGGTTTGGCCGCGACCTCGGACTCGCGGGCCACGGCGTACTCGGCGTAGCCGCCGTTGTGCGAGCCGAGGAAGGCATAAACCTCGTCGCCGGGCCGGAAGCCGGTGACATTGGCGCCGACGGCGGCCACGGTTCCCGCCACGTCCCGGCCGAGCACGGCCGGCAGCTTGACGTCCGCCTTGGCGAACTGCCCCGAGCGGATCTTGTAGTCGACGGGATTCACGCCGGCGGCGCGGACGCGGATCAGGATCTCGCCGTCGCGGACCTCGGGGCGCGGAACCTCGGCGGGCTCGAGGACTTCAGGGCCGCCGAACGAACGGATGACTATGGCATGCATGATGGACCGAATGCAGGGTTGGGGAGGAGGGTGGAAAACCGCAGCCTAGCCGGTCGGAGTCCCGTCGCCTATGGGGCTGCTTTCCGGCCTAATGGTCGGGAAGCGCCCCAGTCGGAAGGAGCGTAACGAAAGGACGGCGCGGCGGTCTTGTGGCTGGTGAAACGCCCTGAACTCAAGACGGAGCTCCGCGTCTTTGCTGCCGAGGTCGTGGTGTACGGCGTTTTCGTCAGCGGTTACCTTTGGGCGTTGCACCGGTATCTCGGCGGCTGGCTGGACCACCTGTTCACCGACCGGCGCCTGGCCTATGCCGTCGTGGCGCTCGTGCTCGTGATCGCACAGGGCATCCTCCTCGAGCAGCTCACGCACGTGCTCGCGCAGTGGATCATGCCGAAGCGCTTCCGCCGGGAGGACCGCCATCCGTGAATTTTCCCATCTCCCAGGCGCACCTGGCGCCGTCGGTCCTTGTCGCGCTCGGCTTCGTCGTCGGTGCGCTCGGCGGATTTTTCGGCGTCGGCGGGAGCTTTATCGCCGGGCCGGCCTTGTTCGGGCTGGGGTTGCCGATGAATTTCGTCGTCGGCACCGACCTCGCGCACATCGTGGGCAAGTCGATCGTCGCCGCCCGCAAGCATCACTTCCTCGGCAACCTCGACCGGAAGCTGGCCGTGTTGATGGTCGTCGGCACGGTGCCGGGGGTGGAGGCGGGCGCCCGGACGGTCGAGGCGCTGAAGCGCGCCGCGGACATCGACCTCGTCATTGGCGTGGCCTTCATCGTCATCCTGGTCGCGGTCTCCGGGTTCATGGCGTGGGAGGGCTGGGCGACACTCCGCCACCGGCCGACGCGCGCGGAAAAGAAGAACGGCGACCACTCCGCCTTCAGCTTTGTCGCCAAGCGCGTGCAGCGGCTCCGGCTGCCGCCGTACGTGAGCCTGCCGGTCTCCGGCATCCCCCGCGTGTCGGTCTGGGCGATTTTCGGCGTCTCGTTGGCCGGAGGTTATCTCAGCGGCCTGCTTGGCGGCGGCGCCGGGTACATCCGGATGCCGTCGATGATCTACCTGCTCGGCGTGCCCACGCACATCGCCGTGGGCACGGACCTGTTCGAGGTCATCATCTCGGCGGGGGTGGGGACGTTCACGCATGCGCTCAAGGGGAACGTCGACATCCTGATCGCGCTGGTGATGCACGCCGGGGCGGCGATCGGCGCGCAGCTGGGCGCCTACCTGACGCAGTACATCTCCGGTCCGCGCATCCGGCTCGCGTTCGTGCCGCTCCCGCTGGTGGGCGCGGCGATCGTGGCCCACGCGCTGCTGACCGGCCAGCACGCGCCCTGAAGGCCGTGGGCGGCGCCGGCGGGGCGGTGAAAATCCCGGGGCTTTTCCCGGGGCGGTGCCGGCAGTCCGCGGCGGAACCGTCCCGCGTCGAAGGGCGTCGGTGAAACGATGAACCTGTCGTCCACCACGCGGCGGCATGCCCCGCACGTTCACCTGCCGCGGCCGGGCGCGACCTGGCATTTCCCGTCGCTGCGCACCGGCGTGCGGGTCCTGGTGTGGACGGCGGGAATCGTGGTCGCGCTCCTGCTCATCGTGCGCTTTGCGTTCACGCCTCTCGCCACGAGATTCGTGAACCACCGGCTGGTCGCGATGGAGCATTTCACCGGGCATGTCGACGCGGTGAAGCTCGCGGTGTGGCGCGGCACGATCATCGCGGAGAACCTGCGGCTGTCGGATCGCCAGCACCCGGAGGACGGCGATATTGTCATCGTGCCCCACGCCGACTGGTCGCTCGCCTGGGCCCCGGTGTTCCGGGGCCGGCTGGGAGGGCAGATCCTGATCGACCGGGCCCAGGTGGTGATGGTGAAGCGGGCGGAAACCAAGAAGGACGAGGCGCAGAAGGCGAAGAAGCTGACGAAGCCGGTGACGCGCGCCTGGGAGGGCGTGCTGGCGAAACAGTTCCCGATCGAATACAGCAAGATCGAGGTCAAGGACTCCGCGGTGCGGTTCGAGGACCGGACCGATCCGCAGGTGGTGAGCGTGAGCCTGGACCGGATTCACCTCATCATCGAGGGCTTCAGCAACCGCGAGAAGAGCCGCGACGCGTTGCCGGCCAGCATCAGCCTCGAAGGCCGGCTGGGCGCGAGCGGGAAGGTGAACGTCGAGGCGCGCGTGAACCCGGCGGAGCGGCAGCCGACGTTCAACGCGGAACTGGAAATCAAGGGGCTGTCGCTGCCGAAGATGCACGACTTCCTCGTGCATTACGCGCTGGCGGACGTGTCCTCCGGCGAGTTCGACCTCTACACCGAAGTCAAGGCGCAGCACGGCGCCTACGACGGCTACACCAAGCCGTTCTTCAAGGACCTGAAGTTCAAGTCGGTGCCGGACCCGGAGAAGAGCCTCCTGCAGCGCGCCGCCACCAAGTTGGTCGCGGCCACGGAGAACCTGCTCAAGAACCGGCGCGGCCAGGTCGCCACCAAGGCGCCGTTCCACGGCAACTTCGAGGACAACAAGGTCGAAGTCTGGACGACGATCGAGAACCTCCTGCGCAACGCCTTCGTGCAGGCGCTGCGCGAAGGCCTCGAGGGCCCGATGCCCGGCGGCAGATACTGAATTTGCCCGCGGCGGCGCGGGCGCCATCCACCCTCAACCGAAGGACAAACTCCCATGCCACGCGGCAGCAAGCGCAGCTACACCGGAAAACAAAAACGCCAGGCCAGCCACATCGAGAAGGGCTACGAGAAACGCGGCGTGAAAAAGAAAACGGCCGAGGCCCGGGCCTGGGCGACGGTCAACCAGCGGACCGGCGGCGGCAGGAAGAAGAAAAAGAAGTAAGGGTGGAGCCCGCACTCGGTGCGGGCTGGTAGGGCGGCGAATCCCTTCGCCGGCGCGGCGCGGAGCGGAATCCGCGCCCTACCCGCATGGCTAAACCTGCACGGAGGGGCGGTTCCACCGACTCAATCCGGTTTATGGCGAATCGATCTCGATCACCGCCGCGGTGAACGGCGCCAGGTCGAACGCCAGGTCGCGGGCAAACGGACGGCTGGTTTCCACCGGGTGGACGCGATCGGGTGCGGCGAGCGAGTTCTCGGCGTCGAGCGGCGCGGTGATCGTGAACATCTTCACCGTCGCGCCGGCCCGCGGCGCGTGCGCGCCCTGGAAGCGCGTGAGGAGCGCGTGCGGGGTGGCGTCGTAGTTGACCGCCTTCAGCACGATGCGCTTGCCGTCCTCGCTCCCGGTGGCGATCGCGTCGACCGTGCCGGACGTCCAGTCCTCGGGTTTCATTTGCGAGATGTCATCGAAAAACGCGGCGCGGTTCGGCAGGTCCTTGAAGGTCCCGGAAGCGAAGGCATAGCGGCGCGGGGCGAAGTGCTCGCGGAAGAGTTTCTCCACGACATAGCCGCCGCCGCCGAACCACGACACGTGGTCGTGGTAGATCCACGCGCGCCATTCCGGGTCGTCGGTCGTGTTGCGCATCAGGAGGGCGGGGCAGGTCAACGCCAGCTCCGGGCTGAGCTTCTCGTAACTCATCAGCAACCCGGCCGTGTGCAAACCGGCGCGCCAGTCGTAAGTGCGGCACGAGCCCCACTCGAGCACCGCGAGCTTGATCCCCGGGTGGGCGGAGCGGCGCACGTAGTCCGAGAGTTTTTCCAGGTAATCCTCGATGCGCCGCACGCCGGTCGCGTAGTTCTCCGGTTCGTATTCGTAATTGTGGCAGCCGAGGAGGTCGAAGTTGTCGCCGGCCACATCGATGAGTGTTTCGCTCCATTGCATGTCGTTGGAGCGCTTCTGCCCGCAGGCGACGATCTTCACCTGCGGCGCGATCGCGCGGAGCCGGCGGCCGTAGAGGTTGACAATCTCCGCGTAGGCGCGCGCGGTGAGGCCGTGGTTCATCGGCTCGTTGTCGATCTGGATGTAAGGCACGACGTACGGCTCGGCGTGGCCGTTGGCGGCGCGGCGCCGGCCCCACTCGGTCGTGGGCGGGTCCAGGAGGTAGTGCACCCAGTCCATGGCGTACTCGAGCGCCGCGGGATCGGTGTCGACGGCGCTCAACACGACGAGCGGTTCGGAGCCGAGCTGGCGGCAGAGTTCCATGAATTCGTCGGTGCCGAAGCCGTAGTAGTCGGAATAGCCGCCCCAGATCTCGTTCGGCGTGTATTTGCGCGCCACGGCCGGGCCGATGCCGTCGCGCCAGTGATAGACCGAGGCATACGAGCCGCCCGGCCAGCGAATGAACGGCGGCCGCAACGCCTTGAGCGCGGCGAGCAGGTCGGGCCGGAGCTTGCCGTGCGCGCGGGCGTCGGCGCGCATGAGTGAAAGGAAGTCGACGAGCACCGCGCCGTTTCCCGCGGCGACGAGCTCAAGCGAGGCCTGCTGGTCGGTGGCCGGGCTGACGAAGCGAAACGGCACCTCGTGCCAGCCGGATCCGGCCGCCCCGAGCGCCACATTGGCGAGTTCCGCGCCCGTCGCGCTGACGACGCGGAGGCGCACGGCGGCGTCGCCTTGCTCCGGCTTCAGCCAGACCGAGCCGTCGTAGGCCTGGCCGGCCTCGACGTAGAGGCGGTCCTGCCGGAGGCCGGCCGTGCCGCCGTGGACGGCGAGACGGACGCTGCGTTCGCCTCCGGCAAACTTCTCGGTGACGAGCGTGGCGCCGCCGGGTTCGCCGACCGGTTTCCAGTAGGTCGCGAAATCCTTGCCCTCGAAGCCCTGCCCGCGCACCTGCTCCGCGTAGAGGCCGTCGACCACCGAGTGGTTGATGTGCTCGAGAAAGTGGCCGTAGATCCGCTCATCGACGACGGCGGGCACGTGGTCGGTGTCGACCAGCATGACGGCGACGCCCGGCTCGGCGGCGCGGGCGGCGAGGCTGGCGAGAGCGCTCGCGCAGAGGAAAGGCAGAAGGCGGGGCGGCATGGGGATCAGCGTTTTAGTTTCACAATCACGTAGGGCGGTTCGCGCCGGAAATCGGGCCACATCGTGCCCTGGCCGGAATCGCCGATCGCCTCGATGAAATACATCAGGTCCCACCGGGGGATGATGAAGTCCCCAGGGATCGTCGCGGCATATTCGCCCGGCTGCCCGGTCGGCTGCATGTCGAGCGTCGGGTAGTCCTCGTATTGGGTGACGTGCCGGTAACGCAGCTTCACCGAGCGGACGCCGGAAGGATCGGTCACGCGCGCCACGATCCGCAGCGGCTGGCCGACGGGCGCGACGGCGATCCGGTCGGCGGTTACCGCCGGCGCCGGGACCTCGCCAGAGCCCCGGGGGGCCCAGACAGGACTGGACGTGGCGAGCACGGGAAGTTCCTTCGCCTGGCCCTCCAAGGCGGCGAGGCCTTCCTCGAGTTTCGCCAGTTCATCGCGCCAGTGGCCGCAGAGCGCGTAATTGCGCGCGCCCATCGCGAGGTCGAAGGCGTAGCGGTCGCCGGCGGCCGCAACGAGCTCGCGCCACGCGGCGACGGCGGCGCGTTCGCCCGCGGTGGCGGCGGCGAGCTCCGCCGCATTGTGGCTGCGGAGAAACAGGTTGTAGTGCACCGCCGCGAGGCTGCGCCGCGCGTGGAAGCGCGCGAGCTGGGCCAGGATCCGGAGGTCGGTCACCGTGGAGTCGAACTCGTTGCCGCGCTTCGCGCCGATGGTCGCCTCGGCGCCGTGCACCCGCGCGAGGACGTCATCGGCCGTGGCATCGAACCAGCGGCTCGTCTGCTCCGGCGTCACCTTGGCGGTCGCGCCACCGGTGGCGATGCGCTCAGCCGCCTGGGCAAAGTTTTCGAACAGCTCCGTGTCGGTGCCCTCGTTTTTCGCGTACGCGGCGAGCGTGTTGCCCAGCGCCTGGCGCTCGGCCCAGCCGCGCGTCGTGGGGAACAGTGAATACGGATAGACCGACGCCACGATCATGGGCAGCACTTGCGAGGCGCGATGGAGGCCGGCCTCGACGTCGGCCCCGGCGGCGCCGAAGCGGCGGCGGAATTCGCGGTCCCAGGTGTCGGCGGGCGTGGCGGGGTTGTAGCCGAGGCGGCCCCAGACCTGGTAGAAATGCCAGTAGCGCTCGAACTCGTAATCGTAATACCGGTATTTCGCCGGCATGAGGTCGAAGGTGGGCATGTCCGGCTTCTGCGCCTCCATCTTCGTGGCGAGCGGTTCCTGGACGTCCCAATTTGGGCTGGCGTAGAGGGAAGTCGTCGCGTCGTAGCGGCGCACATAGTCGGGATCGCCCCAGAGCAGGATGCGCGAGGTGCCGCCGTTCCAGAGCCGCCAGTCCATCTGGTAGCGCTGCGGGTAGCGGAGGAAGTCGGCGTAGCCGTGCCGGCGGTTGCGCTGGTCGGGCGGGTTGACGTGCACCGGGTGAAACGGCAGCCCCATCTGCTCCATCCAGTATTTGGTCTCGATGCGGAAGTTCAGGCCGGTGTCCACCGCGGTGTCGATGACGGCGTCAGGCGTGCCCTTGCCGCGCAACTCGACCAGCAGGCCGGGACGCGTCCGCTGGACGTCGCCAAACACGACGCGCCAGAAGCCTTCCATCTCCGAGCGCTTGAGGCCGGACTCCTCGTGGATGCGGAACTGCAGGCCGTCGACGGCCGGCACGCGCGCCAGCAGCTCACGCAGGGAGGCCAGCGTGTAGGCGTTCAGGTTTTCGGTGGTCACGCCCTCGACGGTGTCGGGCACCGGCCGACCCTTGTATTCGCCGATCCACTCGGCGCCGCCGGTCTGCACCCCCGCGCGGTAGATGTGGTCCCAGATGCCGAGCGAAACGTCGATGCCGCGCTCGTGCGCCAGCTCGATCAGCCGGTTGAGCGCGGCGAGGTTGCGGTGCTGCTGCTCCGCGGTGACGCCCACCATGTGCACGCCGGCGAAGCCGGGCGTGTCGAAGAAGTACGGATAGGGCGGCGCGAGGAACCCGCCGTTCTCGTAGCCGAAGATGATGAGGAAACGGTTGAAGCGATCGGCCGCGAGCAGGTCGAAGTACCGCTGCCAGTACGCCTCGTCGTAGAAACGGCTTTCCCAATGGGCGCGGTTCATGGTGTAGACCGAGAGCTCGCGGCCGAGGACCGCCGGCTGTTCGGTAACCTCCTTGATCGCGCCGAGCAGACGCGCGGCATCGGGCGCCGCGGCGATGTCGTCCGCGCAGGCCAGCAGCGCGTACATGAGTCCGCGGTCGTCGTGCCCGGCGAGCAACAAGGTGGGTTTCCCGGCTGACGACGACTGCCGAATGGCGAGAGCTTCGGCGGCGTCCGCCACGGGGGGCAAATCGGCGCCCGGGATCTTCGCCCCGGCAAGCCCGGCCACGACGATCTCATCGCCGGCGGCGGCGGCGAGGGAGTTGACCCGCTGCACATCCCAGCCGCGGGCCCGCACAGCGGCTTCAAGTTTTTCCAGGCCGTGGCGGACCGGTGAACCGAGCGTCGAGCCGGTGACGATGCTCAGGGTGCGGCCGGAGGCGCAGGAGAGGCCGAGGACAGCGAAGGCAGCCAGCAGAAGCGGCAGGCGGGAAAGTTTCATGGGCGAGGGGGGTGGATTCCCGGGGGTGATCGGAGCATGGGGGAGCGGCGGGCCCCGCGGCGACGGCTAATATGCGTGACGGTCATGGGCGCCCCGGCGGCCCGGGGACGGCGCGGCCCGGGCCCGAAGATTTCCTGCATCCTTCCGGCGGGTCGTGCGTCTGCTTGGGTAGAAAACAACCACCATGAGCACTCCCAACATCGAAGAAGTGAAGGAATTTGTCCGCGATCGCTACGGCGCCATCGCCACGGAAGCCGGCGACGAAAGCTGCGGCTGCGTCGCCACCGGCTGCTGCGGCGGGGCCACCGGGTCCTACAGCGAACAGCTCGGCTACAGCGCCGCGGAGCTCTCGAGCGTGCCCGAAGGGGCCGATCTCGGCCTCGGCTGCGGCAACCCCCTCGCGATCGCCAGCATCAAGCCCGGCGAAACCGTCGTGGACCTCGGCAGTGGCGGCGGCTTCGACGCCTTCCTCGCGGCGCGCCAGCTCAACGGCACCGGAAAGGTCATCGGCGTCGACATGACCCCGGCGATGGTCAGCAAGGCCCGGCGCAACGCCGCCAAGTCCGCCTGGCGCAACGTCGAGTTCCGGCTGGGCGAGATCGAAGCGCTGCCGGTGGCCGACGCCAGCGTCGACCTCATCATTTCCAATTGCGTGGTCAACCTCTCGCCCGAGAAGCCGCGGGTGTTCGCCGAGGCGTTCCGCGTGCTCAAGTCCGGCGGGCGGCTGGCGATCTCGGATGTGGTGGCGACCAAGCCCTTGCCGCCGGAGATCCGGGAGCAATTGCCGTTGATCGGCGCTTGCATCGGCGGGGCGTCGCTGGTGGACGAGCTCCAGGCGATGCTGGCGGCCGCGGGTTTCACGCGGGTGACGATCGACCTGAAGGGCGCCTCGAGGAAGTTCATCGCGCAGTGGGGCCAGGACCCGAGGGTTGCGGATTACCTGGTGTCCGCCATCATCACGGCATGGAAACCCTGAACCACGGCCTGCCGTCATGACCGCCCGGAGCTTCGATGCCGGGGTGCTGGCGTTCGCGCCGCAGTTGCGGGCGTTCATCCGGCGGCGCGTTCGCGACGGCGCGGCGGCGGACGACCTCGCGCAGGAGACGCTGCTCAAGGTCTACCGCTCGCGGGCGACGTTGCGCGACGACACCAAGCTCGAGGCGTGGCTTTACCAGATCGCGCGCGGCACGATCATCGATCATTTCCGGCGGCAGAAACCGTCGGACGAGCTGCCGGCGGCGGTCGCGGGCGAAAGCCCCGACGAGGTGGCGGCCCTGCGGGCGCGCGTGCTGGTTTCGCTGCAGAACTTCCTCGAGGAGCTGCCGCCGGCCTACCGCGAGCCGGTCCGGCTGGCGGAGATCGAGGGACTGCCGCTGGCGCGCATCGCGCTGCGGCTCGACCTGTCGCTCGCCGCGGTGAAATCGCGGGTGCGCCGCGGCCGGGCCATGCTGAAGAAGAAACTGCAGGATTGCTGTCGCTTCGAGTTCGATCGGATGGGCAAGGTGATCGGTTTCGAGCGCCGGCACCGGGCGCCGTCCGGTGCCTGCGCCTGCGCCTGATTTATGAGTCAGAAAGCACCCTTCAAGGTCCTCATCCTCTGCACGGGCAACTCGGCCCGGAGCATCCTCGGCGAATACCTGCTCCGGGCGAAAGGCCGGGGCCGCTTCGAGGTCCACAGCGCCGGATCGAAGCCGACCGGCCGCGTGAACCCGCTGGCGGTGCGCGTGCTGGCGGAGCGCTACAGCCTGGATGCGGTCGGCGCACGGTCGAAGTCGTGGGATGAGTTCAAGGACGTGAATTTCGATTTCGTGATCACGGTCTGCGATCACGCGCGCGAGTCCTGCCCGATCTGGCCCGGGGCGCCGGTCATCGGGCACTGGGGCTCGCCGGATCCCGCCGCCGTGGAGGGCACGGACGAGCAGAAGTACCGGGCGTTCGTCGCGGTGGCATCGCAAATCGCGCGTCGGGTCGACCTGCTCTGCGCCTTGCCCGACGAGCGGCTGGCGGGTTTTCGCCGGGAGGACCTCGAGCGGATCGCCGCCGGCACGCCGCTGGCCGGCGGGAGCGCGCTGCCGCCATGAACGA
Source organism: Lacunisphaera sp. (assembly GCA_035496355.1). Classification (GTDB taxonomy): domain Bacteria; phylum Verrucomicrobiota; class Verrucomicrobiia; order Opitutales; family Opitutaceae; genus Lacunisphaera. Next base: position 142,977 of record DATJES010000052.1, read on the forward strand.
CGCGACCGGCGGGACGACGAAGCGGCTGGCGTTCTTCGAGCGCTACCTGACCGCGTGGGTGTTCCTGTGCATGGCGGTCGGGATCCTGCTCGGGCGCATGGCGCCCGGCGTCACGGCGTGGCTCAGCGGCTGGGAATTCGGCCGCGGCTCGCAGGTGAACGTGCCCATCGCCGTGCTCATCTGGCTGATGATCTACCCGATGATGCTGAAGGTGGACTTCACGGCCCTCGGCGGCATTGCCCGCCGGCCGAAGGGACTGCTGGTGACGCTGGCGGTCAACTGGCTCGTCAAGCCATTCAGCATGGCGTTCCTCGCCTGGCTGTTCATGCAGCACGTCTTCGCCGGGTGGATCGATCCCGCGTCGGCGCGCAGCTACACGGCCGGCCTGATCATCCTCGCCGCGGCGCCCTGCACCGCGATGGTGTTTGTCTGGAGCTACCTGACCGACGGCGACCCGGCCTACACGCTGGTGCAGGTGGCGGTGAACGACCTGATCATGCTCGTGGCGTTCGCGCCGATCGTGATGTTCCTGTGCGGCGTGGCCAATGTCGTCGTGCCGGCGCGGGTGCTGGTCACGTCGGTGACGGTGTTCATCGTGATCCCGCTCGCCGCCGGCTGGCTCACGCGCACGCTGCTGCTGCGGGCGCGCGGCGCCGCGTGGTTCGAACGCGAATTCCTGCCGCGGTTCCACCCGGTCACGGTGGCCGCGCTGCTGCTGACGCTGGTGCTCATCTTCGCCTTCCAGGCCGGCAACCTCGTGACCCGCTGGTTCGCGGTCCTGCTGCTGGCCGTGCCGATCATCCTCCAGGTGTATTTCAACGCCTCGCTGGCCTACCTGCTCATGCGCTGGTTCCGCGTGCCGCACGACATCGCCAGTCCCGGCGCGCTGATCGGCGCGAGCAACTTCTTCGAGCTGGCGGTGGCGGTGGCGATCACGCTGTTCGGGCCGGGATCGGGCGCGGCGCTGGCGACGGTGGTCGGCGTGCTGGTCGAGGTGCCGGTGATGCTCTCCGTCTGTCGCGTCTGCAACCAGTCGCGCGGCTGGTACCAGCGCCCGGTGTCCAACCCGGCGGCGTCATCCTAGCGGACGGCGGTCCGGGCAGGGAGGGCCTGCGCTTGTCGCCGGGCCAAGTCCAACGGCAAGCGGGACCCGGCCTGCCGGCGAGCGGCCGCTGCAGGGCCGCACCTTGGTGCGGGCCCTGGCCCCCTGGAGGGCTGGTCTTCTGACCAGCCGAACCCGGTCGGCCGGGAGGCCGACCCTCCCCCGAACCCGGCCTGCCGGCGAGCGGCAGCCCTACAGCTCCCGCAGGGCGGTGGCGATCGGCAGGCGGGCGGCGCGGATGGCGGGCAGCAGCCCGCCGATGAGCCCGATGACCGTCGCCCAGATGATGCCGCGCACGAGCAGCTGCGTCGTGACGGCGAACGAGAACGTGACCTGGCTGAAGCTCTGCCAGTTCATCGTGGCGGCGTGGAAATTGTTGAAGGCGACGTAGGCCAGGCCGCCGCCGAGCGCGCCCCCGACCAGCGCGAGCAGCAGCGATTCGAGCATGAGCGCGAGAACCACCGCGCCACTGCCGAAGCCGAGGGCGCGCAGCGTGGCGATCTCACGGGTGCGGACGGCCACGGCGCTGTACATCGTGTTGAGCGCGCCGAAGACCGCGCCGACGGCCATGAGCACGCCGATGAGGTAGCCGAGGGTGGTGATCAGCGTTGTCATGGCCTGCGATTGCTCGGCGTAATGCTCGGACTGGCGCAGCACCTTGACGCTGAGCTGCGGATTCGCCGTGAGCGCATCCTTGAACTCCGTGAACGCGGCGGCGGAGTTGAGCTTCACGTACACCGACTGGAACGAGTCGCCGCGGTGGTAGGCGGCCTGGAGGACCTTCGCATCGGTCCAGATCTCGGACTCGGCGATGCCGCCATTGGCCTCGAACTCGCCGACCACCGGCCAGGCCTCGCGCCCGACCTTGACGGTGCCGCCGACCTCGAGTCCGGCGAAGGCGCGCGCGGCGCCGGCGCCGACGATGACCTCGTTCTTGCCCCACTCGAACATGCGACCCCGGGTGATGCGGAGGTTGTCGCGCACGTGCACGGCGGCGGCCTCGACGCCGCGCAGGGGCACGTTGGCGTCCGTGCCCGTCGAGCTTTTCGGGAGGTTGATGATGACGAACAGCTCGGCCGAGGCGAGCGGGCCGTGCTCGTCCCGGGCGATGCCCGGGGCGTCGGCGATCACGCGCGTGTCGGGCCGGCTGAAACCGCTGACCATCTCGCTGTCGGAGCCGCTCCGCAGGACGATGGCGGCGGCATCCGAACCGGAATTCACCATCGCGCGGCGAAAGCCGGCCGCGATCGAGAGGACGCCGACAAATACCAGCACGACGCCGGCCACGCCGATGACGGTGGCCGTCACCGCCCCCCGGCGCTGCGGGATGCTCTTGACGCCGAAGCGGGTGATGGAGCTGATCTGGAGAAGCCAATTCATGGGGAAATCCCAAACGCCAAATTCCAAAGGCCAAACAGGCGGCGGAAAACTCCAAGGGCCAAACCCCAAGTGCCAAAGACAGGGAAGATTTTCGAGATTTTGGTCTTCAAGAGATTGTTTGAGATTTGGCGTTTGGGATTTGGAATTTCCGGCGGCATGGCCGCCTCGCGGCTCACATTCTCCGCAGCGCGTCCGAGACCCGCAGGCGCATGGCCTGCTGGGCGGGCAGGATGCCGGTGACGATCCCGAGCAGCACGCTGAGGCCGAGGCCCAGGAGCAGGTCGGGGAGCGGGAAGAAGAACAGTGGCAGCATGCCGCCCGTCGGGTCGCCCCGGGACGTCAGCACCCAGGCGAAGGCCAGCCCGAGGCCGCCCCCGAGCACGGTGAGCAGGCAGGACTCGGCCAGCACGAGGCCGAGCACCTGGCCATTGGTGAAGCCGATGGCCTTGAGCACGCCCAGTTCGCCGATGCGCTCGCGGACGGCCTGCGACATCGTGCTGCCCGTGACGAGGAGGATGGTGAAGAAGACGGCGCCGAGGATGCCGGCGACGATGAGGGCGATGTTGCCGACCTGGTTGGCGAAGCCCTGGGCAAAGGCGCCCTCCGGTTCGGTCTTGGTCTCGGCGGGGGAGTTGGCGAACTCCTCGTCGATGCGCTGGGCGACCGCGGCGGCCTGCGCCGGGTCCTGCACCTTGATCGTGTACCAGCCGACCTGGCCGGTGCCCCAATTCTGGGCTTTGCGCGCCTCGTCGAAATAATCGTAGCGGAAGAACATCGAGGTGGTGTCGGTGCCCTTCTTCGCGCCGTCGAAGATGCCGACGATGTCGAACTCCCACGTCTTCCGCAGCCAGATGGGCGACATGATCGGCACCTTGTCGCCGATCTTCCAGTGGAAGCGTTCGGCGGTCTTGCGGCCGACGATGGCCCCGGTGCGGGTGGCGAGCCAGGCCTTCATCTGGTCGGGCGGCAGGATGAACTCCGGGAACATCGCCATGAACTGCTCCGGCACAACCGGGCATTGCATAAAGAAATTCTTCGGGTCCTGGTAGATGCCGCCGAACCAGGTCTGGTGGGCGACGGCGGCGACGCCGGGGATCTTCTCCATGCGTGCCTGGTAGGTCTCGGGCAGGAGCTGGATGATCGAGACCTTGTGACGGACGATCAGCCGGTCGGCGCCGGCGAGGGCCACGCCGCCGACGAGCGCCTGCTTGATCGCGCACAGAAAGCCGAAGAGGACGAACGCCACGAGGATCGACAGCAGCGTCAACGAGGTCCGCAGCTTGCGGCGCTTCAGGTTGCCCCAGACGAGGTGGAAGAATTTCATGGGCGGGTCCGGCGAAGCGAGGCGGCGGGCGCGGGGGCGTTCATTTCACCTCGCCGTTGCTCAACTGGCCCTTGTCGAGATGGACGGTCCGCGCGGCGCGGGCGGACGCGTGCGGGTCGTGCGTGACCATGACGATCGTCTTGCCGTGCTCGCGGTTGAGCGCCTGCAGCAAATTGAGGATTTCGTCCCCGGCCTTGCGGTCGAGGTCGCCGGTCGGTTCATCGCAGAGCAGCAGGGTGGGATCGGTCACGATGCCGCGCGCGATGCCGACGCGCTGCTGCTCGCCACCGGAGAGGGTGCGCGGGTAGTGCGTGGCGCGGTGGGACAGGCCCACCATGGCGAGGGCGGTCGCGACGTGCTGGCGGCGCTCGGCCTTGGTGAGCGGCGTGAGCAGGAGCGGCAGCTCCACGTTGCGCTCGGCGGTCAGCACCGGCATGAGGTTGTAGAGCTGGAAGACGAAGCCGATGTGGCGCGCGCGCCAGGCGGCGAGCTGGCGGTCGGAAAGCTGGTCGAGCCGGTCGCCGGCGACGGTCACCGTCCCGCGGGTCGGGCGATCGAGGCCGCCGATGAGATTGAGGAGCGTGCTCTTGCCCGAGCCCGACGGGCCCATCAGGGCGAGGAACTCGCCGGCGGGCACCCGCAGGTTGAGATTGGACAGGACGTGGATTTCCTCGGAGCCGCGATGAAAAACCTTTTCCACGTTGTCGACGTGGACCAGCGGTTCGCCCGATGTTGGTGCATGGCTCATAGATTGGTCTCCTTGACGATCGCGCCTTCGCTGAGGCCGGGGGGCGCATCGACGGCGACTTTTTCGCCGCCGGCCACGCCGGCGCTCAGGGTCGCTTCGTCGCCCTGGACACTGGCTACGGTGACGGCGCGCCGCTCGGCCCGGCCATTCGCGATGACGAAGACGAGGTCGCGGCCGTCGCGGCTCAACACGGCGGACTTGGGCACGATGACCAGGCGGCCGGCGCCGGCGGCCGGCGGCGTGCCGGTGTCGCGGAAGGCCACCTTCACGGCCATTTCGGGCAGGATGCGCGGCTCGAGCTGGTCGAAGCCGACGCGCACGCGGACGGTCGATTTCTGCCGGTCGGCGGTGGGGATGATCGCGATGACCTTGCAGGGAATTTTCCACTCCGGATAGGCATCGAGGGTGGCCTCGACCTCCTGGCCCGGCGCGACGCGATTGATGTAGCTCTCGTTGACGTCGATCTCGATCTCGCGCGAATCCATGTCGACGATGGTGCAGATGCCGGTGCGGGTGAAACCGCCGCCGGCCGACATGGGCGAGATCATCTCGCCCGGCTGGGCGTTTTTCGAGGTGACGATCCCGCTGAAGGGCGCGCGGATGATGGTGTCGTCCTCCTGCTGCTGCCAGATGGCGACGCTGCGATCGGCGACGGTCACGGCCGTTTCCTGTTGGGCGAGCCGGGCCTTGAAGGCGAGCGCGGCGGCCTCGGCGTGGTCGTAATCGGCCTGGGTCGAGACATTGCGCCCGAGCAGCGCCTGCTGGCGCGCGAGTTCCTGTTCGGCCTCCTTCAAACGGACGCGAATTTCCTCGAGCGAAGTTTTGGCGGCGGCGAGTTGGGCCTGCGCCAGCTGGAGGTTCCCGAGGACGTTGGAATCGTCGAGGCGGGCGAGCACCTGGTTCGCGGCGACCTTGTCACCTTCCTCGATGAGGATCTCCGTGACCTTGCCGGTGACCTTCGACGAGACGGTGGCCTCGCGGCGCGCGGTGACATAGCCGGAGGCATTCAGGACGGTGCGGCCCGTGTCGCCCCCGGCGGCCAGCGCACGAGCGGCCGCCGTGCGAACCTCGACGGGCTTGGCGCGGAGGGCCCACCAGGTCGCGACCGCCGCGCCGAGGAGAAGCACCAGCCCGACAATGACGGGCCACGGGCTGCGGGGGGCCGGCTGGTCGGGGCGTTTGATCCGCAGGTCGTCCAGGCTGGGCGTTGACGGGGACATGCTCGTGCCATCTAAGCGGGCAATCGGTTCGAGGGTCAACCGCGATGCAGGCGGCGGATTGGCTGCGGCGAGTGGGGGACGGGCGTGCATGCGGCGGGCGGCGAGCTGGGCGGGGAGTCGGAGTAGATGGTGCGGTCAAGCTACCTTGGTGTAACAAGGTAGTGCACGGGCCGCGGCGCGCCGTCAAGCGGGGAAATTGCGCCGGCTTGAAACGCCCGCCGGAATCCGTATGGGTGACCTCTCCCTCGTGAACGCCGCCCAGCCCCCGGACATCGCCCGAGAATTCCACGAGGCCTTCGGTCGCGCGCCCGCCGTCAGCGCCCAGGCGCCAGGCCGGGTTGAATTCATCGGCAACCACACCGACTACAACGGCGGGGCGGTGCTCGGCGCGGCCATCGACCGCTACGTCTGGGTGGCGGCGGCGCCGAACGCCGACGGCCGGCTGCGCTTCCAGAGCTATACCAGCGGCGCGCGGATCGAGCTGCCCGGCGATCCCGGCACGCGGCTGGCGGGCGCGGACGCCTGGGGCAATTACCCACTGGGGGTGTGGCGCAGCCTGCGCGACTTCCGCCTCCCGCGGCCGGTGGGCTTCGACCTCGTCGTCGATTCCGACCTGCCGGCGGGCGCCGGGCTGAGCAGCAGCGCGGCGTTCGAGCTGGCGACGGCGCTGGCGCTGCTCGACCTCGAAGGGGCGTCGATCCTGCCGGCGCAGCTGGCCGCCCTCGGTCGCCACGCCGAGAACCAGTACGTCGGCGTGCCGTGCGGCATCCTCGACCAGGGCACGAGCGCCTTCGGCCGCGCCGGCCGCCTCGTGCACATCGACTGCCGCGGCCCGGCGTTCTCGACCGTGCCTTTTCCCGAGTCGGCCCACCTGTGGATTTTCAACACCCGCGAAAAGCACGCGCTGATCGACGGGCTCTACGCGACGCGGCACCGCGAGTGCATGGAAGCCGCGGCGACGCTCGGCGTGCCGCTGCTGGCCGACGTGAACCCGGTGGACCTCCGCGCCGCGCTCAGCCGGCTGCCGGAGGTGCCTGGGCGGCGGGCGCAGCACGTCGTCGAGGAACACGCGCGGGTGCACGCCGCGGTGGCGGCGCTGCAGGATGGCGACCTCGTCGCCACCGGCCGGCTGCTCACGGCCTCGCACCGCAGCTCGCAGTTCCTGTTCGAGAACAGCACGCCCGCGCTGAACCTGCTGGTCGACCTGCTGACGGGCCATCCCGCGGTGTACGGCGCCCGGTTGACCGGCGGCGGCTTTGGCGGGGCGGTGATGGCGCTGACCGGCGAATCGCTCAACGAGATCGAGGCCCGGGAAATCGTCCGGCCCTACCTGGAGGCGCACTCCGGCGAACCGGAGATCCTGCACCTGCAAAGCGCCGACGGGGCGCGGGTGACCAGCGGCCGCGGGCAGGCGGGCGCCTAGGGCGGACTGGGGCTCACTCCTCCGGCAGCGGCTGGCCCTTGGTCTCGGGCAGGAGGGGCAGCGCGAGCAGGCCGAGCAGCAGCACGAGGCTGACCCACAGGCCGGCGGTGCGGAACGCCTCGAGGTTGCCGCCCAGCCGGTCGGTGAGCTTGCCGAGCGTGAAGGGAGCCGTCGCGGCAACCAACCGGCCGACGTTGTAGCAGAAGCTCGTGCCGGTGCTGCGCAGGCTGGTGGGAAAAAGCTCGGGCAGGTAGATGGCGTAGACGGCGAAAACCGAAAGCGTGCCGAAGCCCATCAGCGGCACCATCCAGAAGATCTGGCTGAATTCACGCAGGCCCCAGAACAGCAGAACGGTGGTCGCGAACGACACCAGGAGCGACAGGACCATCGCGGGCCGGCGGCCATGGCGTTGCGCGACCCACGCCAGCGTCATCATGCCGATGAAGCCGCCGACGTTCTGCAGGAGGAGCGCGCCGGAGCGCCAGAAGGCCTGTTTGCTCGCGAGCTCCCCGGGCGAAAGGTGGAGCGAGGCGAAGTGCGCGGTGACGATCGAACCGACGATCTTGGGGTGGAAGTTGCCGAGGCCCCAGAGGCCGACGACGCCGGCGCAGCAGAACACGAGGCCGCCCCAGGCGTGGCGCCGCCAGCGGGGATGGCCGAGGAGGTGGGCATACGAGCCGAAGCGGATGCCGAGCGCCCGGCCGTGCTCGCGGGCCTGGCGCCATTTCTCCGGCTCCCGCAGGCGGCGGATGATCGGCACGCAGAGCAGCGCGGGCAGCGCGCCGACGAGGAACATCGCCTGCCACGGCTTGAGCCCGAAGGGCAGCACCGCGACCGCACCGATGCCCATGCCGATCAGGCCGGCAACCATGTTGCCGACCGTCGAGAGCGACTGCAGCAGCCCGAGGGCCGGCGCCCGCGACGCATCGGGCACCGTGTCGGCCACGAGCGCCACGGCCAGGCCGAAAACGCTGCCGACGCCCAACCCGGTGCAAAAGCGGTACAGGCAGAAGTCGAAAAAGCTCGTCGCAAACGCGCCGAGGCCCGTGAAGACCGAATAGAGGAGGACGCACAGGCTGAGCATCCGGGCGCGCCCAAAACGATCGCCGAGCGCGCCGAAGACCAGGCCGCCGACCGCCCAGCCCACCAGGAAGACGGACATCGAATAAGGCGACGCCACGGTGGCGCGGGCCTTGCCCACGAGGGCCTCCATGGCCGGGTCGCGCGCCAGGTTGAAGAACTGCTGGTCCAGGCAGTCGAAGAACCACGCGAAGGTGCAGACCAGAAAGACGAACCGCTGTTCGCGGGTGAAGGTACGCCACCAGGGT
>DATJES010000053.1:0-160883 GCA_035496355.1 Lacunisphaera sp.
GCCGACGAGCTGGGTCGTGCCACCGATGGCGTCGGTGAGTTTCTTCCACGTGGCCCAGTCGCCCTCGGCGCACCCGTCCTCGATCGAGATGATGGGATATTTTGCGACGAGTTCCTGGTAGAACTGCACCATCTGGTCGCCGGAGAGGGAACGGCCGTCGGATTTCTTGAAGACGTAGCTCTTCTTTTCCTTCACGTAGAATTCGGACGCGGCGACGTCGAGGGCGAGGTTGACATCCTTGCCCAGCTTGTAGCCGGCGTTCTTCACCGCGAGGGCGATGACATCGAGCGCGGCCTCGGTGGAGGCGAGTTTCGGGGCGAAGCCGCCCTCGTCACCGACGGCGGTGGCGAGGCCCTTTTCCTTGAGCACCTTTTTGAGGGCGTGGAACACCTCGGCGCCCATGCGCAGCGCCTCACGGAACGAGCTGGCGCCGGTGGGCATGATCATGAATTCCTGGAAATCGATCGGGGCGTCGGAGTGCGCGCCGCCGTTCATGATGTTCATCATGGGCACGGGCAGGACCTTCGCGTTGGGGCCGCCGAGGTATTTGTAGAGCGGCTGGCCCAGGGCGGCGGCGGCGGCATGGGCGGTGGCCATCGAGACGCCGAGAATGGCATTGGCGCCGAGCTTGGATTTGGTCGGCGTGCCATCGAGGGCGATCATCGTGCGGTCGACGCCGACCTGGTCGGTGGCGTCCATGCCGGCGAGGGCGGGGGCGAGCTTGTCCTTCACGTTGGCGACGGCGTTGAGCACGCCCTTGCCGAGGTAGCGTTTCTTGTCACCGTCCCGGAGCTCCAGCGCCTCGTGTTCGCCGGTGGAGGCGCCGGAGGGGACGGCCGCGCGACCGACCTGGCCGGACGCGAGCTTGACGTCCACCTCAATGGTGGGATTGCCGCGCGAATCGAGGATCTCGCGGGCAGTGATGGCGGTGATGGTTGTGTTCATGCAGAAAGCGAAGGGAAAGGCTTGACGGAAACCGCCCGCGAGTCGATGCGAAGCACCGCCGGCGTTCAGGTATAAGGCGGGCGGGAAGCGCCGATGCGGTAGAGGAATTTCTGCCACGCGCTCGGGTCCTTCGGCCGGAAATCCTCGGGCAGCTGGTCGGCGAAGCCGTGGCGGATGGCGGCGCCGATCGGCGTGCCGCCATTGTAGTTGCGGATGGTGAGCGTGGCCCGGTTCAGGAACCCGACGGGAATCTCGCGGAGGTGGCCCTCGACGGCGGCGGCATGCAGGGGGGTGTCGCCGAAATCGTTGCGCGAGATCAGCAGGTCGATGGTGAGGCGGTCGGCCGGGATCTGGCCGATGTTGCCGGACTCGGCGGCGGCGTGGATCGGCGTGTGGCCCGATTTGCTTGGCATCACGAGATTGTCGTGGGTCAGCAGCTCGACCGGGATCTGGTCGAGATGGCCCGCGATCGCCGCCGCATGCAGGCAGGTGTCGTGATTGGCCGTCTTCATCAGCAGGTTCTCCGCGGTGAGCAGCTCGCGGGGCAGCTGGTCGAGGTGGCCGTTGAAGACGGCGACGTGCAGGACGGTCTCGCCGCCGATGTTCTGGACCGCGACGGCCTGGCGGGTGATGAACTGCGCCGGGAACTGGAGAAGCGTCCCGGCCTCGGCCGCCTCATGCAGCAGGGTGTTGCCGTGGTCGGTCTTGGTCTGCACCAGTTCCATCGTCAGCAGCCCGGCGGGAATCTGCGCGAGATGGCCGCCGGCGGCCGCCTGGTGGAGCGGGGTGTAGCCGCTGTTGGAGCGGACCAGCAGGTTGTCGCGGGTGAGGAACGCCGCCGGGATCTGGTCGAGGTGGCCGCCACGGGCGGCCAGGTGCAGCGGCGTATAGCCGGCGTCATTCTTGAGGAGCAGGTTCTCCAGCGTAAGAACGGGGGCCGGCAGCTGCGCGAGCGAACCGTATTTCGCCGCCAGGTGCAGCGGCGTGTTGCCCGAAGAGTTGCGCTGGGTGAGGTGGGCCACCGTCAACGCCTCCGGGGGCAGGCGGGCCAGTGAGCCCTCGCGCGCCGCGGAGTGTAAATCTGGTGTGGGCATGCCGAGGCGAAAAGGGAAATATGCGCGCGTCGCTCACGCAAACCAAAACCTGACCTCCGCCCCGGCTCATTTGGTTTGCCAAGCCGGCGATCACGCGCAGCCTTCCCGTCGATGACGATTCCCGTCAAAGATACGCCCGCCCCGAAGACGGAAAAGGGCGCCGTGTTGCTCGTCGACGATGAGAAGCCACTCCTGACGTTGTACGCCGAGGCGCTGGCCCCATACTTCGATGTGGCGACGGCGACCAACACCAGGGAAGCGGGGTTCCAGATGCACAAGCGATCTTTCAAGGTGGTGGTGTGCGATCACCTGATGCCGGGCGGCAACGGCCTGAGCTTCCTGGTGGATGCCCGCGAGGAATACCCCGACACCCAGCGCGTGCTCGTCACCGGCTACATGAAGCCGGAGATGCTCCTGCGCAGCGTGAACGAGGCCGCCCTCTATCGCTACTTGTTGAAGCCGGTGTCCCTGCCGGAGCTGATCAAGACCGTGCAGGAAGCCGCGAAGCTGTACGACCAGACGGTGGCGGCGGCGACCCAGTAAAGGCCGCCATGGCCAGCGAGCGCCCGAAACGTGCGTCAATGCTCCTCCTGGAGGATGACGCGCAACTGGCGGAGATGATCGTGCTGACGCTCTCGGACGAATTCGAGATCGAGCGCGCGGCCAATGCGGACGAGGCCAAACTGCTGCTCGGCGCGAGGTCGTTCGACCTGCTGCTCTGCGACCACATGATGCCCGGCAAACAGCAGGGGCTCGATTTCCTGGTCTACGCGATGGAGCACCACCCGGCGCCGCGGCGGATCCTGATGACGGGCTACATGAACCCGGACATGCTCGGCCGCAGCGTCACCGTGGCCGGCCTGAGCGCGTGCCTGCTGAAGCCCTTCGACATGCGCGAGCTGCGCCGCCGGTTGCACGAGTGCCTCGCGGCGGGGAAATGAAGCGCCCGCGGCGTCAGTCGTAACGCCGGCGCAGGTTGCTGGGCAGCAAACCGAGTTCCTCGCGATATTTCGCGACCGTGCGGCGCGCGATGCCGAGGCCCTTGGCCTGGAGCAGGCCCACGATGTCCTGGTCGCTGAGCGGCTTGCCGGGATCCTCGCCGGCGATGATGTCGGCGATCATCTCCTTGACGCTGGTGTTCGCGACCGCGGCGCCGGCGTCCGACTGGTAGCCGGAGGTGAAGAAGAACTTCATCTCGAATACGCCGTGGGGCGTCTTCATGTACTTGTTCGCGAGGGCGCGACTCACCGTCGTCTCGTGCACCCCGATGATGTCGGCGATCTGGGTCATCGTGAGCGGCTTCAGCTTCGACACGCCCTCCTCGAAGAACTCGCGCTGGTGCTTGATGATCTCGCGGGTGATGCGCTCGATCGTGCGCTGGCGCTGCTCGATGGCATTGATGATGAACTTTCCCGAGCGGAGCTTCTCGCGCAGGTAGTCGCTCTCCTGCTTGCTGAGGCGGCCCTTCGCGATAAGGTCCTTGTACGTGTTGCTGAGGCGCAGGCGCGGGATGTAGTCGTGGTTGAGGATGATCTTCCACTCGGCGCCGTCCTTCTCGACGGTGACGTCGGCCACCACCACGCGGTTGGCGTCGTCGGCGAAGCGGCGGCCCGGTGCCGGGTCGAGCGTGCCGATCTCCTCGATGGCTTCCTGGATGACCTCGGGCGCGAGGCCGGTCTTGCGCGCCAGGTCGGGGATGCGGCGGCGCATGAGCAGGTTCAGGTGGTCGCGGATGATCCGCGCGGCGACGGATTTGCCGCGCCCCTTCTGCTCGAGCTGGATCAGCAGGCAGTCGGCGAGGTTCTCGGCGCCGATCCCGGGCGGGTCGAAGGTCTTCAGCAGCTGCGCGGCCTCCTGCATGACGGGGAGGGACAGGCCGGCGAGCAGCGCCAGGTCGGACAGTGTGGAGGTCAGGTAACCGCGGTCATCGAGGCTGCCGACGAGGAAACGCAGCGCCTCGAGCGTGGCGGGCGGGCAGTCGGCGAGCTCGGCCTGTTGCATGAGGTGCTGCTGCAAGGAGGTCTCGCTCGTGAGCGAATCGAAAAAATGTTGCCGGCGCTCCTCCTCCTCGCCGGTCGTCGGCCGCACGCCGCCGGTGTCGGACATGTGGTCGCGCCAGTCCTGGCCGATCTTCTCCAGGACCTGGAAGTCCTTGGAAAAATCCATCTCCGCGCGCGGGTCGTCCTCGCCCGGCGATTGGTCCTCGCTGACGGGGGCGGTCTTCTCGAGGCTGACATCATCCATGGGCTGCTCCTCGAGCGTCGGATTCGACTGCAGCTCCTCCTGGATCGCGGCGCGGAGGTCGAGCGCGGCCACCTGCAGGATCTTGAGCGACTGCCGCATCTGCGGCGCCAGCACGAGCTGCTGCGTCTGCCGCTGGTGAAAGCCCTGATGGAGACCGGGACCGCTCATGCACGCTCGGGGTTAACGCTGGCTTTCGAGCGTCGTGATGCTGGGGTGGGGCGGCGTGGCGGCGGCAGGGGTGATTCCGAGGGTGGCAGGGGGAAAAACTTCAGCCAGGTACACGGCCAGCTTCTCGTTGGTCGGGCCGTAGCGGTCGCTGTAGAGGTACATCTCCAGGTCCGTGAGCATCTCGAATGCCGTCTGGTAGCGCTTGTCGCGATCGCGTTGCAGCGCCTTCTGGATGATCGTCTCGAGCTTGGGATCGATGTCGGCGCGCAGGGTCGAGAACTTCGGCACCGGCATGGTGAGGATGCTGCGGCGCGACTCGAGCCGGCTGGCCCCGCGGAAGACATTTCGGCCGAGCAGGATCTCGGTCATGACGATGCCGAGCGAGAAGAGATCGGAGCGGCCGTCCGTCACGGCGTAGCTGGCGCCCTCGGGCGAGAGGTACTCATCCTTGCCGGGGATGACCTTGCCTTCCTCGTTGTACATCAGGTCGAGCGCCTTCGCGATGCCGAAGTCCGTGAGTTTCACGTCGCCCTCGACCGCCAGCATGACGTTCTTCGGGTTGACGTCGCGATGAACGATGCCAAGCGGGCGGCCCTCGGTGTCGCGCTTGGCGTGCGCATAGTTGAGGCCGCGGCAGACGCGCGAGGCGATGAACACCGCCATGTCCAACGGCACCTGGCGGCCGAGCTCGGCATGGCGCTCGATGAACTGCTCCAGGTTCACGCCGGTGACGTATTCCATGGTCATGAAATACTGGCCGCCAATCTGGCCGAGGTGGTAGGTCTGGACGATGTTGGTGTGGATCAGGTCGGCCACGAGTCGCGCCTCGCCGATGAAATTCTTCTGGAATTCGGGGATGCTCGAATACTCTTCCCGAATCAGTTTGATGGCCACGACCTTGCGGAAATTGCCGGTGCCGCGCTGCACGGCCTCGTAGACGAGTCCCATGCCGCCCTCCGCAATCTTACGCGTCAGTTCATACTGGAGCTCGTTGAAGATGTGCTTGATGGCAGCCACAAGGCGAGAAAAGCGAGGCTTGGAGGCGGACGCAAGAACGCAGCGGCAAATGTTGCACGATTCCTGCTGCAAAACGTCCGATGGGCGCCGCGGACCCGTTGACAGCGGGGGTCGCGCGAGTACGGTGCGCCCATGCTCACCCTCAGTCCGCGTGCGGCCCAGCAGGTTCGTTCGATGCATTCAGCGCAGGGCGACGAGCGCAAGAAATTGCGCGTGTTCGTCGATGCCGGCGGCTGTTCGGGCTTCGAGTACGGCATGTCCTTCGACCTGCCGAAATCCGACGATAATGTCTACGAAAGCGAAGGCGTCCAAATCCTCGTCGATCCCACGAGCCTGGCGTACCTCGACGGCACGCACATCGATTTTGACGATGGCCTGCAGGGCAAGGGATTCGAGCTGCGGAATCCGAACGCCAAGAGCACCTGCGGTTGCGGGCGCTCGTTCAGCTGAGCCCGCCCCGCCGGGTCATTTGCGCGCCACGTGCAGCGCCACGATGCCGAAGGTCATCGGTTCGGCGCGCAGGACGGTGAAGCCAGCCCGGCTGATCTCCGCGCTCATCGCCGCCCGGCCCGGAAACTGTTCGATGGAGCCGCCCAGATATTCATACGCGGACCGATCGCCCGTGACGATCGCCGCCACGGGCGGCAAGACCACCTTAAGGTAAGCGTAATAGAACGGTCGAAACCACGGGAAGGGTTGCGAGAACTCCAGGACGAACAGGTGGCCGCCGGGCCGCAGGACGCGATGCATCTCGGTCAGCGATTTGTGCCGGCTGGCCATGTTTCTGAGGCCAAACGCGATCGTGAGCGCGTCAAAGCTCGCATCCGGCAGGGGCAGGGCCATGCCGTCGCCTTGCCGAAACTCCACTGCGGCCCAGCGCGGATTGGCGGCGCGTTTCCGGGCGGCTTGGTCCAACATGGGCTGGCAGAAGTCCATGCCCATGATGGTCGCTCCCGGCTGCAGGCCATCACGGAGCGCAAAAGCCACGTCGCCGCTGCCGGTGGCCAGGTCGAGAACCTCGGCGGGATCGACGTCGTGGACCGCCCGAACCAGGCGCTGGCGCCAGAGGTGATCGACGCAACCGCTCAGGAGGTGGTTGGCGAGGTCGTAGCGGCCCGAGATACGGGCAAACATGCTATTTACAGCCTGAGAATCGGGCATCGGAGAGGGTTAGCCTTTGTGTGGCTTTGCGATTGACGCAAGCACTGGGTAGTTAATTGTTTGTGGGCAGAACTCCCGAGGGCCAAATCTCTTAACCCACGCCTAGCCATGTCGACTAACCTCACCAAACGCGAAATCGTCCTGGAAATCTACGAAAAGACGGGATTCCCACAGAAACAAATTCAAGACACGGTGCAGATGACGCTGGATATCGTCATGGATGCGCTTGCAGCCGGCCGCAACGTCGAGCTGCGCAACTTCGGTGTGCTCGAGGTGCAGGTGCGCAAGGCCCGCGTGGGCCGCAACCCGAACAAGCCGGAAACCGAGGTCGTCATCCCCGAGCGTGCCGTCGTCAAGTTCAAGTCCGGCAAGATTCTCAAGCAGAAGATCAAGCAGCTGAGCCTCGACAAATTGCGCAACAATCCGCCGCCGCCGGCGACGGCTTGAGCGCCCCCACAGTCGCAGCGAGGCATGGCCGGTTTTCAGTCGCTTCCCGGTTTCAGGGATATTTACCCCGAGGACTTTCCGCGGCGTCAGCACATTTTCCGCGTCTGGCGCCAGGCGGCCAACGCCTACGGGTTTTCGGAATATGACGCCCCAGTGCTGGAGTCGCTCGAACTTTATAAAGCCAAGTCGGGAGACGAGATAGAAGCGCAGCTCTTCAGCTTCACCGACAAGGGCGGCCGCGACGTCGCGCTGCGGCCCGAGATGACGCCGACCGTGTGCCGCATGGTCGGGGCCAAGGCCGGCGCCCTGAAGCGCCCGATCAAGTGGTTCAGCATCGCCGAGTTTTATCGCTACGAGCGGGCGCAGAAGGGTCGCCTGCGGGCCTTCCACCAATTCAATGCCGACATCTTCGGCGAGCCCGGACCCGAGGCGGAGATCGAACTGATTGCGCTGCTGATCCAATGCCTCACCGGCTTCGGCCTGACCGCGCAGGACTTCACGATCCGGCTGAGCGACCGCGACCTCTGGTTTTTCTACCTCGAGGCGCTGGGATTCGATGAATCGCAGACGCGCGCGTTGCTCACGGCCATCGACCGTTACGAGAAGATGGGCGAGGACGCATTCAAGGGATACGGCGAGGCGCACGGGGCGTTGCCGGCCGCCACCCTGGGCAAGATCCTCGCGTTTCTCGGAATCAAGGGCTTGTCGGACCTCGAGGCCGCGCTGGCGCCATACCAATCGCCCAAACTCACCGCCCGTCTCGGCGACTGGCGCCGGATCCTGGGCGGCGTCGGCGCGATGGACCTCGCGGATTTCATCACGGTCGACCTTTCCGTGGTGCGCGGCCTCGCCTACTACACCGGCTTTGTGTTCGAGGCGTTTGACCGCAAGGGCGACCTGCGGGCGTTGGCCGGCGGCGGCCGCTACAACGACCTGGTGAAGAAACTCGGCGGCCCGGACCTGCCCGCGGTCGGCTTCGCGATTGGCGACGTGACGACCGGCCTGCTGCTCGAGCAGCGCGGACTGGCCCCGGCCTATGTGCAGGCGGCCGAGGTTTACGCGGTGATTGGCGGGGAAGCGGAGCGGAAGGCGGCGTTCGCGGACATCCGCGCCTTGCGGGCCGCCGGTATTCGCGTCGACTACCCGCTCAAGGACGTGGCCTTCGGCAAACAATTCAAGGCCGCGGCGGACTCGGGCGCCCGACTCGCCTTGATCTACGGCGGCGACGAACTCGCCAAGGGTGTGGTCAAGATTCGCGACCTGGCCGGACGGAGCGAACAGGAGGTTTCGCGCGAGCGCGTCCTGGCAACCGTGCAGGATTTCCTGTCCGGTCACTGAGCCGGCCGGCGCGAGCGAATCTGCGCGTCCCCGGAACCACTGCGAGCCGCATGCCGGAACTTATGGTCAACCTGGGAAGAATCCTGTTGGTCCTCGCCGTCGTCTACGCGGTGCTGGCGGTGGCGGCGCGGCTGGTCGCGCCCAGCATGATTTTCCCGCGGCCGCCGGTGAAGTACGACCTCACGCCCGACTACATCCAGCTGACCACGCCGGACGGCGTGAAGCTGGCGGCCCGGCATTGGTCGAATCCGAGCGCCAGGTACACGCTGCTCTACCTGCACGGGAATTACGAGGATCTCGGCAGCATTGGCGAATACATGCCGTCGTTCCTTCACGCGGGCTATGCCGTTTTCGCGCTCGATTACCGGGGTTATGGCCGGAGTGGCGGGACGCCGACCGAGGCCAACACCTGCGCCGACGTGCGCCTGGCGTACAGCTACCTGCGCGACCGGCTCGGCGTGCCAGCGAATCGCATCGTCATCTTCGGTTACTCGCTGGGCGGCGGCCCCGGGGTGGAACTGGCGCTTCACGAACCGGTGGCCGGCCTCGTGCTCCAGGGCGCGTTCACGAGCGCCTATCGCGTGATGACGCGTTTCCCGATTTTTCCAGGCGACATGTTCGTGAACATCGCCAAGGTGCCGCACCTCCGCGTGCCGGTGCTTTACGTGCACGGCACCGATGACCGGACCGTTCCGTTCTGGCACGGCGTGGCGCTGTATGCGGCCACGCCCGGTCGCAAGATGAAGCTCTTCGTCCCAGGCGGGCACCACGGAGGCCTGGCCGACACGGCCGGGCCTGACTATTGGAAGGCGCTGAAGCAATTCACCGACTCGCTTTGAGGAGGCTCACTCGCTCGGCGGCGCCGGCGGACGCCAGCGTCCCGCGGGGGCGGTCTACATGGGGGGAACGTGGCGCCGGTCCGGCTCAGACCAGGTCCTGCGGTCCGAAGGCATCCGGCAGCAGCGCGGGCAGGGTGACGTCCAGCAGTTCGCGACTGTCGCAGCAGGAGATCACGCGCGCCCGGGGGCCGAACTCGTTGATCACCTGCCGGCACGCGCCGCAAGGGGCCGTGGCGATCCGGGTCGGCGTGTAGACGACGACGCACTCGAGCCGGAGCTTCTTCTCGCCGGCGGCGACGGCATTGAAGATCGCCGTGCGCTCCGCGCAATTGGTCAACCCGTACGAGGCGTTCTCAACGTTGCACCCGGAATGGATCCGGCCCGACGACGTTAGGACCGCGGCCCCGACGCGAAACTTGGAGTAGGGAGCATAGGCCCGGCCGGCGGCGGCTTTGGCGGCGGCCTTCAACTTCCGGATCTGGGTCGGCGTCGGCATCAGAGGTGAAATTCCTGCTTCACCTCGGCGAATTTCTCAATCGCAAATGCCAGGTCCTCGCGGTTGTGCGCGGCCGATACCTGCGTGCGGATCCGCGCGAGGCCCTGCGGCACGACGGGGTAGAAGAAGCCGATCACATAGACGCCTTTTTCGAGCAGGCGCGCCGCGACCTTTTGCGAGAGCGCCGCATCGCCGATCATCACCGGCACGATCGGGTGCGTGCCCGGGCGGATCGATAGCCCGGCGCGGGCCAGGCCCGCGCGGAAGAACCGGGTGTTCTCCTCGAGCTTGTCGCGCAGGGCGGTCGACTGGCTCAGCAGCTCGAGGCACTTGATCGACGCGGCGGCGATGGCCGGGGCGATGGTGTTGGAGAACAGATAAGGGCGGCTGCGCTGGCGGAGAAGGTCAATGATCTCCTTGCGGCCGCTGGTGTAGCCGCCGCTGGCCCCGCCGAGCGCCTTGCCCAGCGTGCCGGTAAAGACATCGACCCGGCCCATCACGCCGCAGTGCTCATGCGTGCCCCGGCCCGTGCGGCCGAGGAAGCCGACGGCATGGCTGTCGTCCACCATGACCAGGGCGCCATAGCGGTCGGCGAGGTCGCAGATGCCCCGCAGGTTCGCGATGTATCCGTCCATCGAGAACACGCCATCCGTCGCAATCAGCTTGAAGCGGGCCTTCGCGGCGTCGGCCTCCCGGAGCTTGGCCTCGAGGTCGGCGAGATCGTTGTTCTTGTACCGGTAACGCTGCGCCTTGCAGAGCCGGATGCCGTCGATGATCGAGGCATGGTTCAACTCGTCGGAGATGACGGCGTCCTCGGCGCCGAGCAGCGTTTCGAACAGGCCGCCGTTGGCATCGAAGCAGGATGAATAGAGGATGGTGTCCTCGGTGCCGAGGAAGCGCGAGATCGCGGCCTCGAGGTCCTGGTGGACCTGCTGCGTGCCGCAGATGAACCGCACCGAGGCGAGCCCGTAGCCCCAGCGGTCAAGCGCGGCGCGCGCGGCGGCGGCCAGCTCGGGATGATTCGCCAGCCCGAGGTAGTTGTTGGCGCAAAGGTTCAGCACCCGGTGGCCCGAGGCCACCGCGATGTGGGCGTCCTGCGCGGTGGTGAGAACACGCTCGCGCTTGTACAGGCCGGCGGCCTCGATGTCGGCGAGGACGCCTCGAAGATGGGCGGAAATGGCGGCATTCATTTTTTCCCGGAGGGTGGCCTTCCCGGGCGGTCCATGGCAAGGCCGGGTCCACAGGAACCAAAAAAGTTCTTATCGCTAAAAAGAACCGAAAGAGTTCCGAATTGACATAGGAACGGAAATGGTTCTCGTACCCTGCATGCACTATCTGGCCGTCATTGGCGATGTGGTGGCCTCCCGCCGGCTGACCGAGCGGCGCAAATTCCAGCGCCGCCTGGAATCCGCCCTGCACGGGCTCAACCAGCGACGGGGGCGGGCGCTGGCGTCGCCGTACACCGTGACGCTGGGCGACGAATTCCAGGCGCTCTATCGGCAGGCCGGGTACGGCTTTGCGGACGCCTTCGCCCTCCTGGCGGAGCTGGCGCCGGAACGGGTGCGCTTTTCGTTCGCCACGGGAGAGATCGTGACGCCGCTCAATCCGAAGCAGGCCATCGGCATGGATGGACCGGCCTTTCACCGGGCGCGGGCGCAGCTGGACCGCTTGAAGAAGGAACAGCGGCTTTTGGGGCTGCAGGACGGCGAGAAGCCTGACCTGCCCACCACCGCGATGCTGAACATTTTATCGGGCCAGGTCGAAGGCTGGAAACCGACGCGCCTGCGGCTGTTCGCCGGCCTCCTGGTCGGGCGTTCGGTGGCGGAGCTGGCGGCCGAAACGGGGATTACCACTCGCGCTGTGAACAAGAACATCCGTGCGGCGGAACTCGACGAGTGGCAAATGATCCTCCAGAACATCGAGCACTCGCTCCTGCCCGGGCCCAAGTCACGATGACGCTCGCCTTCCTCGTCCCCGCCAACCTCGTCCTGACCGCGCGGCTGGTCATCCTCTTCAAGGACGGCACCACGGGCGGCGCGGCATGGGCGGGCAAGGCCCTGTTCGAACTCGCATGCCTGGCGGCGTTGTTTCGGTTTTCCGGAGTCACGGTCGCGGCCGCCGCGGTGCTCCTCGCGGCAAACGTTGCGGGCTGGTGGTGGGAGAAGCGGTCCAGTCGGAAGGACCTCGGCCGGCTGGCGCTGGGTCTGCTCACCCTCACGGTCCTGAGCATTTGTGCGGCGCCGGCGTTCGGCTGGTCCTTCCGGCCGGCGCTGGCGGGAGCCAGCGCGCGACTCGCGGACTGGACCGTGCTGGCGCCCCTGGCCACGGGAGTATCCGGCCGTTCGTTCCAGCTGGCGCTGCTGGGGCTGCTGCTGGCGGCGAACGAGGCCAACCTGCTCATCCGGGCGGCGTTCGACTGGCTGAACCTCAAGCCGCAGATGCGCGCCGCCACTCCCGGCACGATGGAAGTGGACTTCGGCGAATATAACCGCGGCCGGATCATCGGGCTGCTCGAACGCGCGCTCATCTATTTCTTCGTTCTCAACGGCCAGTTCGGCGTGATCGGTTTCGCCCTGGCGGCGAAGGCGTTCACGCGCTTCAAGGAACTCGATGACCGGCGGTTCGCCGAATACGTGCTGATCGGCACGCTGCTGTCCGCGAGCCTGGCGGTGGTCACCGCCGCGGTCGTCAAGTGGCTCCTGCGCCCCTGAACCGCGCGCCCCCTCGGCTCACTCCCAATTGAGGACGATCTTGCCGGACTTGCCGGCACCCATGAGCTCGAAGCCCTGCTGGAATTCGGCGACCGGCAGGCGGTGCGTAATGACGGGCGTGATATCCATGCCGCCCTGCACCAGCGCGGTCATCTTGTACCACGTTTCGAACATTTCGCGCCCATAGATGCCCTTCAGGTGAAGCATCTTGAAGACGATCTGGTTCCAATCGACCTCGGCCTTGGCCGCATGGGTCCCGAGCAGGGCGATGCGTCCGCCCATGACCATGTTGTCGATCATCTGGTTCAGCGCGAGGGGACTGCCCGACATTTCCAGGCCCACGTCGAAGCCCTCGGTCATGCCGAGCTCCTCGTGCCAGACGACCTTCAGGTCCTCGCGCGCGGTGTTCACGGTGCGCGTCGGCCCGAACTTCCGGGCCAGTTCGAGCCGGCCGTCGTTGATGTCGGTGATGACGATCTTGCGGGCGCCCGCGTGCTGCGCGACGGCGACGGCCATGCAGCCGATCGGGCCGGCGCCGGTGATCAGCACGTCCTCGCCGACCATGTCGAAGGACAGGGTGGTGTGGACGGCGTTGCCCAGCGGGTCGAAGCAGGAGACCACATCGAGGTCCAGGCCGGCCGGCACCTTCCAGACGTTGCTGGCGGGCACGGAAACGTAATCGGCGAACGCGCCGTCGCGGTTCACGCCGATGCCGACGGTGTTGGGGCAGAGGTGACGGCGGCCGGCGAGGCAATTGCGGCAATGGCCGCACACGATGTGTCCCTCGCCCGTGACGATCTGGCCGCGCGTGAAGCCCTTAACGCCTGCGCCCCAGTCCGCCACAGCCCCGACGTACTCGTGGCCGATGATCAGGGGCGGCTTGATCACCCGTTGGGCCCAGGAGTCCCATTTGTTGATATGGACGTCGGTGCCGCAGATGGACGTTTTCTTGATCTTGATGAGGACGTCGTTGACGCCCGGGGCGGGAACCGGTGCCTGGGTCATGACCAGGCCGGGGCCGGCGGACGGCTTGACGATGGCTCGCATGGTGGCGGGCATGGGTAAAGGAAGGTGAGCCCGGCAGCCTAGCCGCGGGGCCCGGCGAAACAACCCCTAAGGCATACGCCGTTAGGGCGAGTTCACTCGACGGCGTCGAGCGACCGCCACAGATACCAACTCGCGACCGAACGGTAAGGCTGCCAGCGGCGGGCGTGGCGCAGGATGATTTCCGGCGCGGGGTCCTTGCGCTTGTTGAACAAGCGACGAAATCCAAGCCGGATGGCGAAATCACCGGTGGGCATGACGTCCGGCCGGCCCAGGTAGAAGATCAGGAGCATGTGCACCGTCCAGGGACCGATGCCGCGCACCTCGGTCAGGCGGGCCACCAGTTCCTCGTCGGCCAGCCGGCGAGCCTCGCGCAACGACGGCACGGTCCCGGCGAGGCATTTTGCGGCGAGGTCGCGGATGGCGAGGAGCTTGTTGACGGAGAGACCGGCGCCGCGCAGTTCGGCGTCGCTCGCGCGGGCCACGGCCTCCGGCACCGGACCCCCGTGCGCGCGCAGCACCGCCAGGACCCGGTCGTGGATGCTGCCAGCCGCTTTCGCGTGCAGTTGCTGGTAGACAATCGAGCGCAGCATCGCCTCGAACAGGCTGCGGGTCGGCTTGAGCTCGAGCGCGAACCGGCCGACGCGGTCGATAAGCGCGGCCAGCCGCGGATCGGCGGCGCGCAGATGGGCGGTGGCGGCGGTCGGGTCGAAACCGAGCCGCGGCTTCATTCGGAAAGCAATTCGGCGCCCTCGAGGGCCAGCAGCCGGGTCTTGGTGCGCACGCCGCCGGGCGCGGAGAAGCCCGTCATCTTGTCGCCGGCGGACACCACGCGATGGCACGGGACGATGAGCGGCCACGGATTGGTCGCCAGGGCGACGCCGACGGCGCGGGCGGCCTCGTTCCCGAGCGCCAGCAGGTGCGCGATCTCGCCGTAGCTCTTCTTGTAGCCGGGCTTGATGCCGAGAGCCTGGCGGTAAACCGCCTCCTGGAAATCGCTGACACGCGACCAGTCCAGCGGGGAGTCCGCAAAATCCTGCAGCTCACCGGCGAGGTGGCGCTGCACCCGGTCGATGATTGCCTGCACCCACGGGGGCGGCGGCTCGGCGGCGCGCACGCTGTGCGCCTTGCGCGCCAGGTGTTCCTCGCCCGCGGCCTCGTTCTCCTCCGGCAGCTGGAAACCGGTCAGGCCGGTGTCGTTCCAGGCAATGCCACACGTGCCGAACGCGGTGGGGAAAAAAGCATGGGGCATGAGGACGACGCTAGGCGGATGGACCATGGCCCGCAAGCCAGCAGCGGGGCCGGGGGCCCGCGAGGGCGTAAATCGGGCGTCTAATTTTCCCCGAGGTAACGCCGGAAGAACTCGTCGAACCGCACGAGGCGGTCGAGGCGCTGTTGCGGATCGCCGCTGCGGCTGAGCTCGTGCGTGGCATGCGGGTAACGGACATATTCGACGGGCCGGCCGAGCTGCTTGAGGCTCTTGTAGAGGATCTGGCTTTGGACGAAGCCGGTGCGAAAATCGGTGTCGCCGTGCTCGATCAGCAGCGGCGTCGTGATGTCATCGACGTAGGTCAGTGGCGAATCGCGATCGAGGTGGTGGCGGATCTCGGGTTCCCACGGATAGCCGCCCCAATATTTGGGCAACAGAAACCAGGCGTTGCCCTCGCCATAGAACGTGGCGAGGTCGTAGACCCCGCGCTGGGCGATCGCGGCCCGGAAGCGATGGTCGTGGCCGACGATCCAGGCCGTCAGGTAACCGCCGTACGATCCGCCGGTCACGACCTGGCGCTGCCGATCGACGAACGGTTGTTGGGCGGCGAAATCGGCCGCCGCGAGCACGTCGCTCGCCGGGCCCTCGCCCCAGTCGCGGAAATTGGCGCGCGCGAAGACCTGGCCGTAGCCGCCCGAGCCGCGCGGGTTGCTGAAGACGACGGCATAACCGCGGGCGGCAAAATACTGCATCTCGAACCAGGTGCTGGCTTCGCCCGGGCCCCACATGGCGGTGGGACCGCCGTGGATCTCGACCAGCAGCGGATATTTTCGCGCCGGATCAAAGGCGGCCGGCTTCAGGGTCCAGAAATCCACCGTGAGTCCTTCCTTCGTGACGAGGCTGTGCGGCTCGTACGCACTGAGCCGGCGCTCCTTGAGCCACGAGACGTTGTGGCTGGTCAGCAGGTTTGTGGTCCCGCCGTCGAGCGAACCGGCATAGAGTTCCCACGGGTCGCCGGGATGCGTCACGACCTCGACCAAGCCGTGCGCGGCCACGTCGAAGGCGTCAATGCCCCACTCGTGCTGTTTCGTGATGGCCTCGACCTTGGCGTCGGCGAGCGACACATGATAAAGCGGGATGTGCCCGCGGCTCGGCGCCGTGAAATAGATCCCGGAGCTGTCCGCCGCCCAGCGCAGTCCGCCGGCGGCGCGATCGAGTTGCGGGGTGAGGATCCGGGGCTCGCCCCCGCCGGCCGGCATCACGGCCACCATGGGCGGCACGAAGGAGTTCTCCCCGCCGGGGTTGAGCAAGTACGCCAGCCATTGGCCATCAGGCGACGGCGTGGGCTCGTTGTAATTGCAGTCCCTTTCCGCCAGCAGGGTTTTCGTGGCGCCGTCGGCGAGGGTGATGGAATATATGCTGCGGAAATGCTGACGCTCGGGGCTCTGGTCGAAATGCCGGGGGCCGACGCAGACGACGCCGCGACCGTCGGCGAGCCAGGCGGGCTCCGTGTAGTCGACATAGGCCGGCGCCAGGGCGACGGGCTCCGCGCCTTCGCGAAGCTCGATGGTGAACAGCTGGCGAAAGGTGAGCTCCGGCTTGAGGTCGGCTTCGTCCAGGAAATTCAGGTGGTTGATGACGCGCGGATCGCCCGCCGCTTCGTGGCGCGCGAGCCAATCGCGGATCTCCTGGCGATTTCCACCAGGGTTGGTGGGGGCGGGGTCCGCGCGGCCTTTCTCCGCGACCGGCCAGTTGGCCGTGTCACCATATTTCCTGCCCGGCTTTTCGTCGGGCCACGGCGGAGCGGCCGGCTTTCCCGCCTGCTCGAGTGCGGCGCGCACCTGCGCCTGGGTCAGCGAGCTCGTATACAGGAGGCGCTGGCCGTCCGGCGACCAGAGCGGATCGGTCGCGCCGGTCGCGGCGTGCGTGAGCTGACGGGCTTCACCGCCGGCTGCGAGGTCGAGGAGAAACAGCTGCGGTTTTTCCTTTTCCACCGTGCGGACAAATGCGATCCGCCGGCCGCGTGGGTCCCAGGCCGGGCTGGTGTCCTGCGCGGCGCCAAAGGTCAGCTGGCGCGGGGGCGTGGCGCCGTCCGTCGCGGCCAGCCAGAGCGAACTCCCGTAAGTCCACTCGCGGGTGCCGCCCGGTCCCGGTTCGAAGGACTTGACCACATAGGCCACCCACCGACCGTCGGGCGAAAGCACGGGGGTTTTCAGTTCCTTGACCTTGAACAAATCGGTCGCGACAAGCACCGTCGGCGCGCTCGCGCCGCGCAGCCCCGCGCCGGCCAGGGCGAGCATGGCCAGGAGGACGGGGAGTCGGCGCGGCATAAGGCTGGCATCGTGCGAAATCTCCTGCTTCTGTCCAACGAAACATGGCGCAGAACCGATTCTACAATGCCTTCGATGCCCAGGAGTGGGGGAGCAGCCGGAAGCCCGATTACCGCAGCCCGTTCCAGATCGATCGCGACCGGATCATCCACGCGCACGCCTTTCGCAAGCTGCAGTCCAAGACGCAGGTGTTTCTGTCCGGCGAATACGATTTCTACCGGACGCGCCTGACCCACTCGATGGAGGTGGCGCAGATCGGCCGCTCGATCTGCGCGTTCCTGCTCAGCCGCGGTGAACCGCTCGCGGACGATTTCTACATCGATCCCGACCTGGTGGAGGCCTGCTGCCTGTCGCACGACATGGGGCATCCGCCCTTTGGCCATTCGGGCGAGCGCACGCTGCAGGAGTTGATGAAGCGCCGCGGCGGATTCGAGGGCAACGCCCAGACCCTGCACCTGCTCTGCGAGACGATCTACCAGAACGAAAAAGGCGTGAAGGGCATGCAGCCCACCCGGGCGCTGCTCGACGGCATCCTGAAATACAAGAAGCTCTACACCGAGTTCCCGATGCCGCCGCTGAACCATTTCATCTACGACGGCCAGGCGCCGGTGCGCGACTGGGTGTTCGGCGGGACGCGCGTTCCCGGAACCTTGATGCGCGGCGCGGCGCTGAATGAATTCAAGAGCGTCGAGTGCCAGATCATGGACTGGGCGGACGACGCCGCGTACTCGCTCAACGACATCGTCGACGGCGTGCGCGCCGGCTTCCTGACGGTCGAGCGCATCGAGCGGTGGGCGGCCGGGGAGGCGATCGGAGCGCCGGAGCAGAAGCACCTTGACTCCCTCTTCGACGCCATCCGCCGCGACCGCCTGGAGAACACGTTTTCGCACAAGATCGGCGTGTTCATCCAGTCATGCCGGCTGCGGACGCGCGAGAATTTCATGGCCGAGAAGACCAACCGGTACCGCTACGAGCTGGTGGTCGACGAGGCGGCGCTGACGGAGGCGGCGTTCTTCAAGAAGATGGCCAACGACATCATTTTTGAGAGCCCGCAGCTCGCGCACCTCGAGCACAAGGCCCGCGTGGTCCTCATGGCGCTCTACAACGCCATCTGGGAGAACTACGCCGAACGCAACGAGCGCGTGATCCGCATCCTCCCGGCGAGCGTCAGCCGCCTGATCGAGGTGGAGAAGTCGCAGGATGGAAAAGCGCGCCGCATCTGCGATTTTCTCGCCGGCCAGACCGACGGCATGGTGGTGCGCACCTATCGCCGGCTCTTCGACCCGGAGTTCGGTTCGTTCCGCGACTTGAGTTGATCCCGCCGGGCGGCCGGCGGTCCGCGTCGGGCGGATTTCAGGCGACGGCCCTGATGCAGGTGATTACGGCCGGTTCTGCCGGTATTCGCCGCGCCTTACCGGCTTTTCATCGGCCGCCGGGGCATTAGGCTCGCCGGACTCCGCCCCCATCCGCCCCATGCCTTCCCGTCTCTCCCGCCGCCAATTCCTGCAAACATCCGCCGCCGCCGGCCTCAGCCTGGGGCTGGCGGGACCGTCGCTTTTGGGCGCGAAGGCCGACCGCCCGAAGAACGTGCTGCCGCGCTGGCGCGGCTTCAACCTGCTGGACTTCTTTTCCCCCGATCCCGCCCAGGCGCGCCCGGCCACCACCGACGACCAACTGAGCTGGATCGCCGATTGGGGTTTCGACTTCGTGCGCCTGCCGATGGCGTACCCCAATTATCTCGCGATCGACCGGAGGAAGCCGATCACGCCGGAGGACGTCCGGCGTATCGACCCGCGCCGCGTCGACGATATCGACCGGCTTATGTCGCGCGCGCACCAACGTGGCCTGCACGTCAGCCTTAATCTTCACCGCGCGCCGGGTTACTGTGTCAACGCCGGCTTTCACGAGCCCTTCAACCTGTGGCGCGACCCGGCGGCGCTCGAGGCCTTTTGTTTCCATTGGAGCCTGTGGGCCACGCGTTATCGCGACGTGCCGGCGTCGCGCATCAGCTTTGACCTGGTCAATGAACCGAGCGTGCGCGACGACATGAACGACCAGCATTCGCCCAGCGGCCCGGTGCCGGGGCCGGTCTACCGCAAAGTCGCCCAGGCGGCCGCCGGCGCGATCCGGGCGGCCAATCCCGGTCACTTGATCATCGCCGATGGCAATGCCATGGGCTCGAACGTCACTCCCGAACTCGCCGACCTGGGCATCGCCCAGAGCTGTCGCGGCTACAACCCGGCCGCCATTTCGCATTACGGGGCGCCCTGGGCGTTCAAGGATGTCGAGCACATGCCCCGGCCGGTCTGGCCGGGCGATTTGGAGTGGAGCGTGACCGATGCGGCCACCGGTCAGACCAAGGCCAAGGTGCAACACCTCGGGCGGCCGATGCTGGAGGATTTCTATCGGCCGTGGATCGAGCTGATGGAGCAGGGCGTCGGGGTGCACTGCGGCGAGTGCGGCTGCTGGAACAAGACGCCGCACGATGTCTTCCTGGCGTGGTTCGGCGACGTGCTGGACATCCTGACCTCGCACGGCATCGGCTATGCGCTCTGGCAATTCTCCGGTGACTTCGGCGTGTTGAACTCGGGGCGAGAGGACGTGGCCTACGAAGACTGGCACGGCCAGAAGCTCGACCGAAAACTGCTGCAGCTGCTGCAGAAGTTCTGACGCGAGATCGGCCCGGCGGTCACGCCGTCTTGAGGCCGCGCGTGCGTGCGCCGACGTAGTAGACGATGTAGTAGCCGGCGATGAGACCGAAGATGAACAGCGTCAGCGGGCTCTGGTACATCGACAGCGGCGGCGCCCCGGGCGCGGGCGGATTGTTTACGATCACAAAGATCCGGTACGCCAGCCGTCCGACAAAGAGCACGGTGAGCGCCACGCCGATGCCGGTGTGGGGGGTGTAGAAGCTGCCCTCCGGCGTGGCCTCGAATTTCGTCAGGTGCAGGCCGTAGAGCGCGAGCGGGACGGCGAGCGCCACGCCGCCGGCCAGCGCGGCCAACGCTGGCGGATGCCAGGCCGCGCCGACGCCGAGCAGCAGTGTGATGAGGCTGAAGAAAACGATGGCGAAGGTCATGCGCCCGGGATGAAAGCGCTGCCGGCCGATGTTGCGCCGGACTCGCGCATAAACCCGCCAGGCAACCAACGGTACGATCAGGAGCGAGGCGGCTTGCGTGGAAGTCATGCCGCGGTGATGAGGGGCCGCGATTGCGAAGGCAAAATCCGAATGCGCAGCGGCGTTCCGGCGGGATGAACGGTTGGCCAGGGAGTGAACCCTTACACACCCCCCGGCTTGGCCGGCAGCCTCTTGCGGGAGGGGTCCAAGTCAGCAGCCCACTGGTTTTCCAAATGTGGGAGCCTGCGCGCAGGCGAATGCGAAGACGGACGGACTTTCATCCGATCGGGATCGCCGGCAAGAAGGCTCCTGCAATCAGGGAGCTTATGGCGCCGGCGTGAAGGCGACCGTTTCACCCGGGCGGGTGGGGAGCACCTTCAGCTCGTTCCCGTACCGGATAGGGCAGTCGCCACCGAGGTCGGAGTGGATCTCGGCGCGCAGCAGCTTGCCGTTCTGCCACGACATGGCGGTGATTTCGAAACCACCGCGAGCGCGCAAGCCGCTCACGGAGCCGGCCGGCCACGCCGCCGGGAGCGCCGGCAGCAAATGGATTTCGCCGTTCTGCGACTGCAGGAGCATCTCGGCAATGCCGGCCGTTCCACCGAAGTTGCCGTCGATCTGGAACGGTGGATGGGCATCGAAGAGGTTGGGGTAGGTCCGCTCGGGGTTCAGCAGGAGTTTCAGGATTGCGTAGGCGTGCTCGCCATCGAGCAGCCGCGCCCAAAGATTCAACCGCCAGCCGAGGCCCCAGCCCGTGGCGTTGTCGCCGCGCAGCTCGAGCGAACGGCGCGCGGCGGCGGCGAGGGCGGGGGTGGTGCGAGGATCGATCTGGTCGCTGGGATAAAGGGCGTACAGGTGGGAGACGTGCCGATGATGCTGCTCGGGTGCGCCGGCGTCCCAGTCCTGCAGCCACTCCTCCAACTGGCCCTGCGCGCCGATCTGCGGCGGAGCGAGCCGGGCGCGGGCGGCGGCGACCCGGTCGCGAAAATCCGCGTCGCGACCGAGAGTCCGGCTGGCTTCGATGCACTCGTCAAACAGGTCGCGGATGATCTCCTCATCCATCGCCGGGCCGGCGGTCATCGTCGTGTTGGGTGCGTGGTGCGGATTTTCCGGCGAGATCGACGGGCTGGTGACCAGCCAGCCGTGCTGGGGCTCGGCCACGAGGGTATCGAGGAAGAACTGCGCCGATCCTTTGAGCAGCGGATAAATCCGGGCGAGGTAGTCGCGGTCGCCGGTGAAGCGGTAATGTTCCCACAGCGTGCGGCAGAGCCACGCGCCGCCGGTCGGCCAGACGCCCCACTGCGCGCCGTCGATCGGCCCGGTGGCGCGCCAGAGGTCGGTGTTGTGATGCGCGACCCAACCGCCCGCGCCGTACTGCGATTTCGCCATCTTGGCGCCGGTTTCGCTGAGATCACGCACCATCCCGAACAGTGGCTCCGTGCACTCGCCGAGGTTGGTCACCTCGGCCGGCCAGTAATTCATCTCCGTGTTGATGTTGATCGTGTATTTGCTGCCCCATGGCGGGCTCAGGCTTTCCGTCCAGAGGCCCTGCAGGTTGGCCGGCTGCGAACCGGGTCGGGAACTGCTGATGAGGAGGTAGCGGCCGTATTGGAAATAGAGCGCCGCGAGGGCGGGGTCGTCGCCGGCGTCGAAGCGCCGCACCCGCTCGTCCGTCGGCCGCTGGGCGGCCTCGCTCGGGCCCAGGTCGAGCTGCACGCGCCGGAACAGTCGCTGGTGTTCGGCGACGTGGGTGGCGAGAATGGCATCGAATCCCTTGGTCGCGGCGGCCGCCAGCGTGGCGCGGTTGCGCGCGTCGGGATCGCCGCTGACGTCGTCGTAACGCCGGTAGCTGGTCGCCGCGGCGACCAGCACGACCGCCGAGCGCGCGCCGGTGACGTGAAGCTGCTGGCCGTCGGCGTTCATCACGCCGCCGTCGATGATCACCTTGACGCGGGCCTGGAATTTCAGCGCGCCGGCAATCCCGGCGAAGCTGCCGTTGTTGCCCTCGAGCAGGAGCGTGTCGTTGCCCTCGGTCCGGCTGGCCGAGTGCTGCGGCGACTGGGCGCCGAGCGTGAACGTCACCTTGCTGCCCCAATCGGGGTTGCGCAACGCCTGGGTGGTGAGGCGCACCACGATTACCTGGTCCACCGGACTCACGAACGCCTCGCGCACAAGGCGGGACGAGCCCACCGTGAACTCGGTGCGGGCGACCGCGGTGTCGAGGTCGAGGCTGCGCTGGTAGTCGGACGCCGTCTCGCTGCCGGGAAAGGTGAAGAGCAGATCGCCCAGCGTCTGGTAGGGCATCTGCAGGATCGGCCGGGACATGAAATGCTCCTGCGCGAGCTTCTGCGCCGCGGCCTCATCGCCGGCGGCGATCAGCCGGCGGATTTCCGGGAGCGCGGCCAGGGCCTCGGGATTGGCGGGATCGTACGGCCCGCCGGCCCACAGCGTGTCCTCGTTGAGCTGCAGCCGCTCGTGGGCGATGCCACCGAAAACCATGGCGCCGAGGCGGCCGTTGCCGATCGGCAGGGCCTCGACCCACTGGTTGGCCGGACGATCGTAGCGCAGGACCAGCTCCGACGGGCTGGCGCCAGCCACCGCCAGGGAAAGGACGAAAAAGGTGGCGAGGCGGCGGGACGCGGGGACGAGACGCATGGCGCCTCAGAGAATCAACTCCCAGTAACCCACGTCGATCCATTTTTCGAACTTCCAGCCGACCTGTTCGAATTGGCCGATCTTCCGGAAGCCGAGCTTTTCGCTGAGGGCGACGCTGGCGGGGTTCGGCAGGGCGATGCCGCCGATGATCGTGTGGACGGACTTGGCGCGCAGGGCGTCGATCAGCGCGACGTAGAGCCTCGTGCCGAGGCCGCGGCCGGTGGCGTCCGGGGCGAGGTAAATGGAGGACTCGACCGCATAGCGATAGGCGCAACGCGATTTCCATTTCGAGGCATAGGCGTAGCCCAGCACCCGGCCGTTTTCCTCCCAGGCAAACCAGGGCAGCCCGGCCCCGAGCGTGTCGGTGATGCGCTGCCGCATCTCGTCGTCCGGCACCGCCTCCTCCTCGAAGGTGATGACCGTGTTCAGCACGTAGTGGTTATAGATGGCGGCAATCGCCGCGGCATCGGCGGGAGTGGCGGAACGGAGCATGGCGGGAAGGAGTACCCCGGACGGAGCATGACTCAAGCCAACGAAGGCTGTAGCGGCGATCTGTGATCGCCGCTAGTGCAGATGGAATTCCCGCGGGCCGAGGGCCCGCGTCCCTATCGGCGGTCCTGGACCGCCGCCACGTTTCGCTTACTTCGCCGTGAGCGTCGTTTCGACCGCGGGCAGGCCGTCGGTGGTGGCCTTGAGCGTGATCGTGCCGGTTTCGCCCAGCTTTGTACGGACGATGGCGAGGGCCATGCCGTTGTAGGCGTCTCGATCCTTCGACTGGAACGATTCGAAGCTCGTGGCGTCGCCGTTGTCCGTCGCGACAATCTCGGCCGGGCCGGTCACCTCGAAATGCAGGCGGTTGGCCGCGCGCGGCACGAGCTGGCCGGTCGCGTCGAGAATCCGCACGGTGACGAACGCCAGGTCGGCGCCATCGGCATGCAGGTCCGTGCGATCGGGGGTCAACGTGAATTTCGCCGCCGGGCCGGCGGTGCGCTCGACCTCCTCCGCCCACTTGGCGCCATGCTTGTAGGCCACGACCTTGAGTTCGCCGGGGGCGTACTTCACGTCGTCCCAGCGGATGCGGTAGGTGCCGGGAGCCTTCGGCTTGCGCCCGAGCGACTGGCCGTTGAGGAACAGCTCGGCCTCGTCACCGGAAGTGTAAACATGCACCGGCGTCACCTGGCCCTCGCGGCCGGGCCACGTCCAATGCGGCAGGAGATGAGCCATCGGGAAATCCGGGCGCCAGCGCGCCTGGTAGATGAAGTAGCGGTCCTTCGGGAAGCCGGCGAGATCGACGATGCCGAAGTACGAGCTGCGGGACGGCACGAGAATCTTGCCGGTCTCCTTGAGCTCCTTCTCGGCCGCGGCGCGCCGGGCCGGGTCGGTGAATTGCAGCATCTTGGTCGAATGGCCACCATAGGGTGTGGGCTCGCCCAGGTAGTCGAACCCCGTCCACACAAACTCGCCCGCGACGTTCGGGTTGGCGTCCTGTCCTTTCCACTCGGCGTCGGGTGAGGTGGCCCAGGTCTCGGCGAACAGGTCGTACGAGCTCACCTGGAAGTCCTCGCGGGCGACCCGGTCGAGCTTGTTGTCGCTGAGCGGGAAGAAGTATTCGCCGCGGGAGCTGATGGTCGACGCGGTCTCGCTGCCATAGAGCGGCATGGTCGGGAAGGCGGCATGGAAGCGCGCATATTCCTGCGGCTTGTAGTTGTAGCCCATGGCGTCGACCGCGAGCTGCATGCCATTGTAACCGGAACCGATGCCGTCGTAGGCCGAGCTGATCGGGCGGGTGCGGTCCTCCTCGCGCACGATGCTGGCGAGGTGGTTGGCGAGCTTCCAGCCTTCGGGATCGTGCTGATCCGGCACCTCGTTGCCGATGCTCCAAAGGACCACGCTCGGGTGGTTGCGGTCGCGCCGCACGAGCGCCCGCAGGTCGCGCTCGTGCCACTCGGCGAAGACCTGGTGATAGTCGTAGGGTCGCTTGCCCTTGATCCAGCAGTCGAAGGCCTCGTCCATGACGACGAAGCCCATGCGGTCGCACAGGTCGAGGAGTTCGGGGGCGGGCGGGTTGTGGCTCGTGCGGATGGCATTGCAGCCGAAGGAGCGGAGAATCTCGAGCTGGCGTTCGAGCGCCCGGACATTGATCGCGGAACCGAGCGCCCCGAGATCGTGGTGATCGCAGACGCCGTAAATCTTGAGCGGCTCGCCGTTGAGCAGGAATCCGCGGTCGGCATCGAACACGGCGGTGCGGATGCCGAAGATCGTTTCGTAACGGTCGATTTCCGTGTCGCCTTCCTTCAACGTCGTGACCGCGAGATAGCGATGTGGATGAGCCGTGCTCCAGAGCCGCGGCTGGGCCACGACGAAATTCTGCGCGATCGATGCCTGGCGCCGGGCGGGGACCGCGAACTTCGCCGGGGCGGCGGCCGTGATCGCGGCGCCGGTAGTCCGGCCGGAGTCATCCAAGGCGTAGAGCTCGGTTGTGGCCGTGAGTTCGGCGCGGCTGTCCGTTTCGTTGTCGGCGAGCACGTTGACAATCACGTCGGCGGCCGTGGCGGAGACCCGCGGGGTCGTCACGACCGTACCCCAGTGGGCGACGTGCACCGGGCCGGACTTGACCAGCCAGACGTTGCGATAGATGCCGCCGCCGGGATACCAGCGGGACGAGTCGGCGGGATTGTCGAGCCGGACGACGAGGACGTTCTCCGCGCCGGCCTTGAGGTGCGGCGTGAGGTCGACGGAGAAGGATGTATAGCCGTAGGGCCAGCCACCGACGAACTGGCCGTTCAGCCAGATCTCCGAGTAGGACATGGCGCCGTCGATCTCGAGGCTGACGTGCCGGCCGGCGTCCTCGGCCGGGAGGGTGAAATGTTTCCGGTACCACGCGACGCCCCAGAACTTGAGCTTGCCGGTGTCGCCGGAATACTCGTAGCGGAACGGGCTCTCGATGCCCCAGTCGTGCGGCAGGTCGAGGTGCCGCCACTTGGAGTCGTCGTATCCCGGCTGGGTGAGCGGGACATCGCCGCCGAAGTTGCCGGCGGGGCGGCCCGGGCGCGGCGCCGTCGGGTCGGCCAGGTTGGCGGAGGCGGCGAGCAGCCAGGGCCGGGCGGAATGGTAATCGAGCTGCGGGATCGTCCAGTCGCCCTCGCGGGCGAATTCAAAACGCCAGTCGGCGTTGAAGGAGAGGCGCTCGCGCACCGGGGCGGCGGCGAGGAGGACCGGCAGCGTGGCCAGGAGGGCGAGGGAGCGGAGCTTCATGCGCATGGGGGTGAGGGGTTGGACTCGCAACCGCGGGTCGGATGAAACGAGGCAACAGCATGCGCCGCGGTTTGGCGAGGGTAAGACCAGGGCGCGCGGACAGTATGAGCCGTCCTGCGCGGGACGATGAGTCAGGGTTTCGGCGCGAGGTGCCCGGCCGCGACGGCGTCGTCGATCATGCGCACCGCGTATTCCCAGAGCGCGCGGGAGCCCTCGGCGGCGTGCGCGTTGCGCGCCAGCACGCGGTCCTGCGTGACCCCGTGCTTGCGCCAGGCATGGCCTTCCGTGCGGCAGTTGAGCAGCATCGGGTGGATCCGGTCGCAGGCGGCGGCGAACCTGGCCTCGGGCGTCTGGCGGGCTTCGAATTCGTCCCACAACGCGCGGAACTCGGCGGCCTGGTCCGGCGGCAGCAGCCCGAAGATCCGCGTGGCGGCGACGGCCTCGCGCTCATGCTGGTCGGCCATGTTCTTGGTGTCGTAGGCGAAGGTGTCACCGGCATCGATCTCCACGAGGTCGTGGATCAGGACCATCTTGAGGACGCGCAACACATCGAGGGGCTGGTGATTCGAGTGTTCGGCGAGCACGACCACCATCAGGGCGAAGTGCCACGAGTGCTCGGCGCTGTTCTCGGCGCGGCGGCTTTGGGTCACCACGGTCTGGCGGAAGACCTCCTTGAGTTTGTCCACCTCGACGATGAATTCGATCTGGCGGTGCAGCCGTTCGGCGGGAGTGTTCATGGCGGAAGCAGGGGCGTGAGCAGCCGGACCCAGATGGCGTAGCCGGCGGGCTTCATGTGGAGCATGTCGGGACGGAAGAGCTCGGGCCGGGGTTGTCCTTTCGCGTCGAGCATGGCCGACCAAACGTCGACGAAGGCCAGCAGCGGGTCGGCCGCGCACTGGTCGGCGATGAGGCGGTTGCCGCGCTCGTATTGTTCATGCAGGTGCCAGCGCGAGGGGCTCGGTTTCATGGCGATGAAGAGGACCCGCGTGTCGGGCAGCGTGGCGTGGGTCCGGGCGACCAGGGCGCGAAAGTCGTTCGCCACCGTCTCCGGGCTCTTGCCGGCGGCGATGTCGTTGTCACCGGCGTAGACCACGACGGTTGCGGGATGATAAGGCAGGACGATTCGGTCGAAATAATACACGCTGTCGGCCAACTCCGAGCCGCCGAAGCCGCGCCGGATCACCGGGCGGCCGGGGAAATCGGCCGCCAGCGAATCCCAGAAGCGGATGGACGAGCTGCCCACGAAAACGATCCCGCGTGACGGCGGCGGGTGGGCGGCATCATCGCGCGTGAGGACATCGATCTCACCCGCCCAGTGGGCCGGGTCGGCGGCCGCGGTGATCGCGAGGACGAGGCCGAGGGCGGCGGCGAGGAGGGGACGAACACGGACCAGGGATCGGACCATGCGGCAAATTGGGCGGCGCGCCGGCGCGGTGCAATCACCGGTTTGCGACGCGGGCTTGCGCGCCGCGATTCCTGTTGCTTGCTGGACGGATGCACTTCGCCCTCCGCCTTCCCCTGGCGGCGCTTGCGCCGACGCTGGCGTTCGCCGCCTGGCACTATCCCGCCACCAAGACCGTCGACCACGTCGACGATTACTTCGGCACCAAGGTCGCCGATCCCTACCGCTGGCTCGAGGACCTTGATTCGCCCGCCACCGCGGCCTGGGTGCAGGCGGAGAACAAGGTCACCTTCGACTTCCTGGCCACGCTCAAGAACCGCGAGGCCATCAAGCAGCGCCTCACGGAGCTCTACAACTACCCGCGGCTCGACTTGCCGTTCAAGGAGGCGGGGCGCTACTTCTACACCTACAACACCGGCCTGCAGAACCAGCCGCTGCTCATGGTCCGCGACCGGCTCGACGGCGCGGCGAAGCTCGTGCTGGATCCGAACAGGCTTTCCGCCGACGGCACCGTATCGATGACGGTGTGGGACGTTTCGCCCGACGGCAAATGGCTCGGCTACGGCACGGCCGCGGCCGGCTCCGACTGGACCGATCTCCACGTGCGCGACATTGCCGCCGGCGCCGACACGGGCGACCTGATCAAATGGGCGAAGTTCTCCGGCCTGAGCTGGACGAAGGACAGCCAGGGCTTCTTTTATTCGCGCTTCCCCGAACCGAAACCGGGCGAGAACCAGGTGTTCGGCGAGCTCGGCAACCAGGCCATCTATTACCACCGGCTGGGCACGCCCCAGGCCGCCGACGTGAAGATTTTCGCCACGCCGGACTTCCCGAAGCGCGGGTGGGGCGGGGCCACGACCGACGACGGTCGCTACCTGCTCATCAACGGGTCGGAGGGCACCGACACGCGCAACCGGCTTTACTACGTGGACCTGAAGGACCCGCTTCATCCCGACGTCACCGGGCCGGTGGTGAAGCTCATCGACGAGTTGGAGGCGGAATACACCGTGCTCGACAACGTCGGCCACGTGCTCTTCGTGCGCACGGACCTCGGCGCCCCGCACAAGAAGATCATCGCCATAGACCTCGAGCATCCGGCCAGGGCCGACTGGCGCGTGCTCGTGGCGGAGGCGCCGGACGTCATCGAGTCGTCCATCGTGGCCGGCGACCGCTTCGTGGTGAATTACCTGCACGACGCGCACAGCCGCGTGCTGACGTTCGACTTCGACGGCCATCCGGCAGGCGAGATCGCGCTGCCGGGCATCGGCACCGTCGGCGCCAGCATTTACGTGCGCGACCGGGCCGGCCTGACCGGCGAACGTGGTGACCCTGAGCTGTTCCTCAAGTTCACCTCGTTCATCCAACCCGCCACGTCCTACGTGTACGACCTCGCCACTGGCACGACGCGCGCGGTCGAGGAGCCCAAGGTCGCCTTCGACCCGGCCCTCTACGAGACAGTGCAGGTGTTTTACCCCTCGAAGGACGGCACGCGCATCCCCATGTTCATCACCCGGCGCAAGGGGCTGAAACTCGACGGCACGCACCCGACCCTGCTCTATGCCTACGGCGGTTTCGACATCTCGCTCACGCCGTCGTTTTCGCCCAACACCATCGCCTGGCTCGAGTTTGGCGGCGTCTATGCGCAGCCCAACCTCCGCGGGGGCGGCGAATACGGGCGCGAGTGGCACCTGGCCGGCACGAAGGAGCGCAAGCAGAATGTGTTCGACGACTTCGCGGCGGCCGGGGACTGGCTGTGCGCGACCGGCTACACCGCGCACGACAAGCTGGTCATCAGCGGCGGATCCAACGGCGGCCTGCTCATTGGCGCGACGATCAACCAGCGGCCCGACCTTGCGCGCGTGGCGCTGCCGGCGGTCGGCGTGCTCGACATGCTGCGCTTCCACAAGTTCACCATCGGGTGGGCCTGGACGAGCGATTACGGCTCAGCCGACGACCCGGCGGGGTTCAAGTACCTGCGGGCCTATTCCCCGGTGCACAACGTGAATGCCGGCGTGACCTATCCCGCCATTCTCCTCACCACCGGCGATCACGACGATCGCGTGCTGCCCGCGCACTCCTTCAAGTTTGCCGCGGCGCTGCAGGCGGCGAACCCAGATCCCACCTTCCCGGCCTACGTCCGGATCGACGTCCGCGCCGGGCACGGGCAGGGCAAACCAATCGCCAAGCAGATCGAGGAGCTGGCCGACAAGCTGGCCTTTGCGCTCCACTTCGTCGGCCCTGGGACGGATTGAGCCGCCGCTTGCGCTTCAGCGGATCGTGACTATCCGCAACCGGTATGCCCGGACTCTTTGACCCACTTCGCGTCGGCGCGCTCACGCTGCCGAACCGCATCATCATGGCTCCGCTGACACGCTGTCGCGCCGGTGCCGGCCGCGTGCCGACCGAGCTGATGACCAAGTACTATACCCAGCGCGCGTCGGCGGGACTGATCCTTTCGGAGGCGACCTCCGTCGATCCCTTGGGCGTCGGCTATCCCGATACGCCCGGCATCTGGTCGGATGAGCAGGTGGCGGGCTGGCGCAAGGTCACCGAGGCGGTGCACGCCGCGGGCGGGCGGATGTTTCTCCAGCTCTGGCACGTCGGCCGCGTGTCGGATCCGGTCTATCTCAACGGGGCGCTGCCCGTCGCGCCCAGCGCGGTTGCCGCAACGGGGCATGTCAGCCTCCTGCGGCCGCAGCGACCCTACGTGACGCCGCGGCCGTTGCAGCTCGCGGAAATCCCGCGCGTGGTCGCGGCCTTCCGCCTCGGTGCGGTCAACGCCCTGCGCGCCGGATTCGACGGGGTCGAGATCCACGGGGCCAATGGCTACCTGCTTGACCAGTTCCTGCAGGATGGCGCCAACCACCGCACCGACGAGTACGGCGGCCCGATCGCGAATCGCGCCCGGCTCGCGCTCGAGGTCGCGGATGCGGCGATATCCGTCTGGGGCGCCGACCGGGTCGGCTATCATCTCGCCCCGCGCGGCGGCTCGACCGGCATCAAGGACAGCGACCCGGCGGCCACCTTCGGTTACCTCGCGCGCGAGCTCGGGCGGCGCAAGCTCGCCTTTCTCTGCGCGCGGGAATCGCTGGAGGGTCCGCGCTTCGGCCCGGCCCTGAAAAAGGCCTTCGGCGGCGCCTACTTCGTGAACGACGGCTTCACCGCGGAGTCGGCGGCGCGGGTGCTGGCGGCGGGCGAGGCCGACGCGGTCGCCTGGGGCAAGCTCTTCATCGCCAATCCCGACCTGCCGCGCCGGCTCGCGTTGAATGCCGCGCTGAACACGCCCGATACCACCACGTTCTACGGCGGCACGGAGCGCGGCTATACCGACTACCCGCCGCTGGCGGCGTGATGTCATAAATTCCCCGACGGTCCGGCGGTGACCCGCGCGTGCGGGATTGCCTTTTTTCGCGCGCGGATGTTCTTGTGGCCCTTTCCATGAAAATCCTCGTCGCCGACAAAATCTCACCCAAGGGAGTCGCCTTCCTGCGCCAGCAGCCGGGCTTTGAAGTGGTGGAGGCATACGGCTCGTCTCCCGCCAAGGTGCTCGAGCTCGTCAAGGATGTGCACGCGATCGCCGTCCGCTCGGAGACCAAGATCACGGCGGAGGTGCTCGCCGCGGCGCCGCTGCTCAAGGTGGTCGGGCGCGCGGGCGTGGGCGTGGACAACGTCGACGTCGACGCGGCGACCGAGCGCGGCGTCATCGTGATGAACACGCCGCTGGGCAACACCATCGCCACGGCGGAGCTGACCTTCACCCATATCCTCTGCGGCGCGCGGCCGGTGCCGCAGGCGGCCGCCTCGATGCGGGCCGGCCAGTGGGACCGCAAGAGCTTCTCGGGTCTCGAACTCTTCCGCAAGACCCTCGGGGTCGTCGGCCTCGGGCGCATCGGCTCGGAGGTCGCGAAGCGCGCCCAGGCCTTCGGCATGCGCGTGCTGGCCTACGATCCGTACCTGGCGCCGAGCCGCGCCAAGGTCATGCAGGTCGAGGCCGTGACGCTCGACGAGTTGCTGAAGCAGTCGGATTACATCACGGTGCACATGCCATTGACCGAGCAGACCAAGTACATGATCGACGAGGCGGCGCTGGCGAAATGCCGGAAGGGCGTGAAGCTCTTCAACTGCGCCCGGGGTGGCATCATCAAGGAAGCGGCGCTGATCGCGGCCCTGAAGTCGGGCCACGTGGCCGCGGCCGGCCTGGACGTGTACGAGGAGGAGCCGCTGGCCAAGGACAGCGAGCTGCGCACGCTGCCGAATGTCACGCTGACGCCACACCTCGGCGCCTCGACGGCCGAGGCGCAGGACGCGGTCGGCGTCGAGATCGCCCAGCAGATCGCCGATGTCCTCAGCGGCGGCGTGATCAACAACGCCGTCAACATGCCGTCGCTCGACGCCGCCACGCTCAAGGTCGTCGGGCCGTACCTGGACCTCGGCGCGAAGCTGGGCACGCTGGTGCAGCAGCTCGCCAAGGCGCGTGTCGAACGCCTGCGCATCACCTATTGGGGCAAGGTCGCGGAACTGGACGCCAACCCGGTGACGCGCTCGATCCAGCAGGGCTTCCTGCGCCGGATCAGCAGCGAGACGCTGAATTTCATCAACGCCCCGACGATCATGGCGCGGCTGGGCCTGGAGGTGGAGGTGGTCAAGTCGAACAGCGACGCCGACTACACCGACCTGATCCTGATCGAGGGCCTGCAGGCCGACGGCACCACCGTGTCGGCCACGGGAACGCTCCTCGGCACGGCGAACCTCCCGCGCCTGGTGGCGCTCAACGGTCGCGACGTCGAGGCGGTGCCTTCCGGCGTGCTGCTCATCTACGAGAACCACGATGAGCCGGGCATCATCGGCATGGTCGGTTCGCTGCTGGGCAAGGACCGGGTCAATATCGCGGCCATGTCGCTGAGCCGCAACAATGCGGGCGGCATCGCCCTCTGCGTGCTGAATCTTGACAGCGAGCCCTCGGCCGCGGCCCTAAAGGAATTGACCAGCCATCGCGCCATCAAGCAGGCTGCGGTGGTCAACCTCTGATGTTATCCGCCTGGCCCATTGGTTCCCTCGTCATCGGTTACCTGCTCGGGTCGCTGCCTTTCGGCTATCTGGTCGCGCGCGCCCACGGCGTGGATATCTTCAAGGAAGGCAGCGGCAACCCGGGTGCGACAAACGTCAAACGCGTGCTGGGCGAGAAATTCGGAGCGAAGGGAAAGCAGGCCGGGAACCTCGTGTTCGCCCTGGATGCGCTGAAGGGCGCGCTGGCGGCCGGCTGGCCGATGCTGCCGTTCATTGATCCGCCCGATGAGCGGATGCTCGGGCTGGTCGGCGTGATCGCCGCGGTGCTCGGACACTCGTTCTCGGTCTTCACGCGGTTCAAGGGCGGCAAGGGCGTCGCCACGGCCGCCGGCGGCTTGGTCGTCCTGATCCCCGTCAGCTGCCTGATCGGCGCCGTGGTCTGGCTGCTGACCTTCCTGGGTACGCGGTACGTTTCGCTGGGCTCGATCCTCGCGGCGATCGCCGTGCCGCTCTCGAGCTGGCTGCGCGGCAATCCGCTCCCGCTCAACGTGGTCGCCACGGCGCTCGGACTGTTCGTGATCTTCCGCCACCGCGAGAACATCCGGCGGCTCCTCAACGGCACCGAGAGCAAGTTCGCGCGAAAGCCGGCCGCTTAAGCCGCCCCGGCGCGGTCGGCCGGGCGCCCGGAAGATGGGGCTGGTACGGGAGTTATTCGACCGATCCAAACGGTCATCTCCCGGGCGGTATGACGCATCGCCCGAACAACCGTCTTGCCAAACTGAGGCGCCAACGGGCATTAAGGCCGGTTTTCCATTCACTCATGTTCACCGCAACGCACCGGCCCTTGCCCCTCATCCCGCTCCCGCGGGATCGGCCGGCAGGGTATTCCCGTTAGGTTTTCGACCATGGCACTCATCGTCCAGAAGTATGGTGGCACATCGGTCGGCGACATCGACCGGATCAAGAACGTCGCCCGTCGCATCAAGGCCTCGCGCGACGAGGGGAACAGCCTGGTGGTCGTGGTTTCGGCCCGCTCGGGCGTCACCAACGAGCTCATCGCGAAGGCCAAGGCGATCACGGACCGGCCGGACACGCGCGAGATGGACATGCTGCTCGCGATCGGCGAACAGGAAACCATCGCGCTCACGGCGATGGCGCTCCAGGCCATCGACGTCCCGGCCGTGTCCTACACCGGCGCCCAGGCGGGCATCCTGACCGACGAGGTGTTCACCAAAGCCAAGATCAAGCAGATCGTCCCGAAGTCGATCACGCGGGACCTGAAGGACGGCAAGGTGGTCATCGTCGCCGGCTTCCAGGGCATCAACGAGGCGGGCCAGATCACCACGCTAGGCCGCGGCGGTTCCGACCTGACCGCCATCGCGCTCGCCGCCGCCGTGCGGGCGGATGTCTGCCAGATCTACACCGACGTCGACGGCGTCTACACCGCCGACCCCCGCATCGTGAAGACGGCCCAGAAGCTCGACGAGATCAGCTACGATGAGATGCTCGAGCTGGCCAGCCTCGGCTCGAAGGTCATGCAGTCCCGCTCGGTCGAGTTCGCCAAGAAATACGGCGTCGTTTTCGAGGTGCGCAGCAGTTTCAACCAAAACCCAGGAACCATCGTGAAAGAAGAAGTCGCCTACATGGAAAAGGTCGTCGTGCGCGGCGTCGCGCTCGACAAGGACCAGGCCAAGGTCGTCATCAGCGGCCTGCCGGACAAACCCTCCGCCGCCGCGACGATCTTCAAGGCGCTCGCCGACGCCAGCATCAACGTCGACATGATCGTGCAGAACGTCGCGCACACGGGCGGCGTGGACCTCACCTTCACGCTGCAGCGCGACGACGCCCACGGCGCGGTCAAGGTGCTCCCGGCCGTGCTCAAGAAGCTCGGCGGCGGCGAGGTCAAGGCCTTCGACAACATCGCCAAGCTCTCGGTCGTCGGTGTCGGTATGCGCACGCACTCCGGCGTGGCGGCCGCGCTGTTCTCCGCGCTCGGTGACGCCGGCATCAACATCCAGCTCATCGGCACGTCGGAGATCAAGATCACGGTGGCGGTCGACCGCGCGCGGGCCGACGACGCCATGCGCGCGGCCCACTCGGTCTTCGGCCTGGACAAGAAGGGCTGAGGCCTGTCCGCGCATCCCTCCGCTTCCTGTCATCCTGAGCGCAGCGAAGGATCCATGTCTTTCGGGTGGCACGGGGCTGGATTCTTCGCTTCGCTCAGAATGACATGTCACGTGGCATGAAATTTGTTTCAACCAGGGGCCGGACCGAGCCCCACAGCTTTTCGCAGGCGGTGGCGGTGGGCCTCGCGCCCGACGGCGGGCTCTTCCTGCCGGAGTCGCTGCCCGACCTTTCGCCCCGGCTCACTGGCTGGCAGAACCTGGGCTATGCCCAACTTGCCGCCGAGTTCCTGGCGATCTTCGCCCCGGACCTGGGCGCGGAGGTTCTCGCGCCGCTCGTGCGGCGCTCGTACGCCCATTTCTCGCACCCGGAGATCGCGCCGCTGCGCCAGCTCGACGACCGCACGTACGTGCTGGAGCTGTTTCACGGCCCGACGCTTGCCTTCAAGGATTTCGCCCTGCAGCTGCTGGGCAACCTGTACGAGCGCCAGTGTCGCGAGAGCGGGCACGCGATCAACGTCCTCGGCGCCACCTCGGGCGACACTGGCGCGGCGGCGATCCACGGGCTGCTCGGCAAGCCGCATACCGCCATTTTCATCCTGTATCCGGACGGGCGCGTGTCGCCGTTGCAGGAGCGCCAGATGGCCTGCACGGGTGCCGCGAACGTGCACGCCATCGCCATCGAGGGCAGCTTCGACGACGCCCAGCGCGTCGTGAAGGACTTGCTGGGTGACGGGGATTTCAGCCAGCGACACCGGCTCTCGGCGGTCAATTCGATCAACCTGGCGCGAGTGCTCGCGCAATGCGTCTACTACCTCTACGCTTGGCTCCAACTGCCGCCGGAGCAGCGCCGCCGGGCGGAGTTCGTGGTGCCCACCGGGAATTTCGGCAATGTGTTTGCCGGCTGGCTGCTCTCGAAAATGGGCGTGCCGATTCCGGGTTTCAGGGTCGCGACCAACCAGAACGATATCCTGCACCGGCTCTTCTCGACCGGCGAGTACCGGGCCGGCGCCGTGCACGCCAGCCTGGCGCCGTCGATGGACATCCAGATGGCGTCGAACTTCGAGCGTTTCCTCTATTACGAAGTCGGCCGCGATCCGGCGAAGGTGCGCCGGATCATGGCGGAACTGAAGGGCACGGGCACCTACCGGTTCGAAGGTTTTGACCGCTCGATCTTCAGTTCCTCGGCGGCCACGGATGCCGACATCACACGCCTCATCCGCCAAATCTACGAGCGGCATGGCTACATCGTCGACCCGCACACAGCCTGCGCCTTCAAGGACCTGAACCCGGATCGAACCAGCGTGGTGCTGGCCACGGCGCACCCGGCGAAATTCCCGGC
Source organism: Lacunisphaera sp. (assembly GCA_035496355.1). Classification (GTDB taxonomy): domain Bacteria; phylum Verrucomicrobiota; class Verrucomicrobiia; order Opitutales; family Opitutaceae; genus Lacunisphaera. Next base: position 35,947 of record DATJES010000053.1, read on the forward strand.
CGCGATCCGCGCGGCGATTGGCCAGGAGCCCACGCATCCGGCGCTGGAGGCCTTGAAAGACCGCCCGATCGTGAAACACCGGCTGCCGGCCCGGCACGATGCGATCAAGGCCTTCATCGAGCAGCGGGCGGTGTAGGGGCAGGCCAGAACCGGGATTGGGCGTTTGCCGTACGCAGGGGCGTGCCTCGGGCGCGGTCAAGCCGCGCCCCTACGGGACGGGAGCGAATCACAGCCGAGACCTTTTTACCCCATACGGCACGCCGGGGCTGGCACCGCCGCCAACCCTGTGCATCGTGCGCGCCATGGCTTTTCAGGACCATTTCTCCACGCAGGCGAAAACCTACGCCCAGGCCCGGCCGCATTATCCGGCCGGCTTGTTCGAGGAATTGGCCCGGCTGGCCCCCGGCCGGACGCTCGCTTGGGATGCCGGCGCCGGCAACGGCCAGGCCTCAGTCGCGCTCGCTGCGCACTTCGAGCGCGTGATCGCGACCGAGCCCAGCGAGGCGCAGCTGGCGGCGGCGGTGCCGCATCCGCGCGTTGAATATCGACGGAGTGCAGAGCTTCTGCCCGGTGCGGCGGGTGGCAGCGTGGACCTGGTAACGGTGGCGCAGGCGGCGCATTGGTTCGACCGGCCGGCGTTCTACGCCGAGGCGCGCCGGGTTTTGCGACCGGGAGGGGTGATCGCGTTATGGGTCTACGAGCTCTGTCACATCACGCCGGAGATCGATGCGGTGGTTTACCGCTTCTACAAGGGGCCGATCGGACCCTATTGGCCGCCGGAGCGCCGGCACACTGAGACCGGCTACCGCGAGTTTGAGTTTCCGTTCGCGGAATTCCCGTTCCCAAGCTTCGCCATGGAACACGACTGGACGCTGTCCGAATTTGCCGCCTATCTCCGGAGTTGGTCGGCGGTGAATCGGTTCAGCAAGGAGCACCGCCGCGACCCGGTGGATGCGCTCGAGGCGGAGCTGGCGCCGCTCTGGGGCGGCGACGCGCGGCGGATCTCCTGGCCATTGTCCGGCCGGATCGGACGGGTGTGAGGCGGGGAAGCAGCGGGTCGGGCGCGCAATCCCTGCGCGCCGCAGCCCGCACGGAGCGCGGGCTCCACCCTACAGCAGTGGTGCGAGCAGGCGGGCGATCTCCTCGCCGATGACCGGCATCAGGCGCCGTTCCTTGCGCGGCTCGGGCATGGGTCGGGACAGCGCGAAGATCTCATTCATCCAGTCGGCGATGCGGAGGGCCTCGATCTTTGAATAGGTGACGGCCCCGACCTCGAAGTTCACGAAGAGGCTGCGCAGGTCCATGTTGGCCGAGCCGAAAAGCCCGATGCGTTCATCGGCCAGCAGCATCTTGGCGTGATTCATTCCCGGCTGATAGAGGAGCACCTTGGCCCCGGCCGCCCGCAGCCCGCGCAGGAAGTATTTGCGGGCGAGATCGGTGATGGGGTGGTTGGAACGCGCCGGCACCACGAGCCGGACGTCCTTGCCGGCGCGCGCCTGGACCAGCAGCGAGCGGTAGAGGACTTCGTCGGGAATGAAATACGGCGTGACGATCCAGATGCTCTGCTCGGCTTGCTGGACGAGGGACAGGATGCCTTCGTAGAGCGGATCGCCGGCGACATCTGGCCCGCTCGCGACGATCTGGAGTTCGCTGTCGCCCGCGGCGGGTGGTGGATCCGGTGGCAGCTCCTTTTGCAGCGCCGCGAGCGACTGGCCGCTGGCAAAGGCCCAGTCGGCAAGGAAGATCTCGTTCAACAGCGCGACCGCGGGGCCCTCGACCATGGCGCCGAAATCGCGCCACCGCCGCCGGTGGTGCGACGGCCCCATGTACTCGGTCGCGAGGTTGCGTCCGCCGATCGCCCCCACCCGGTGATCGATGATCGCCAGCTTGCGGTGATTGCGCAGGTTGGCCGAGCCGCGCGTCTGCAGCGGGACGACCGGCATGAACTTCACCACCTCGCCACCGGCTTGCCGGATCGGGTCGCAAAAGCTGCCGCTGGTCGCGAAGCAGCCGAGCGCGTCGAGCAGCAGCCGCACCTTCACGCCTTCGCGCGCGCGTTGGGCGAGGAGCTTCACGACACGGCGCCCGACCGGATCGCGCCCGAGGATGAACGTCATGAGGTGGATCGTGTGCTTCGCCTCGGCCAGCCCGCGTTCGAGGAGGGCATACGATTCCTCGCCGGTGGTGAGAAACTCGATGCGATTGCCGCCGAGCGGGGGACTCGCACCATTGGTCGTGAAGATGCGCGCGAGCGGGCTGTGGGCCGCCGCAGACGCCGGCATCTTGGGCACGATCGGCACCAGGCTGGCCTTGCGGCTGGCGAGCTGGCGGAGCTTGCGGCCGCCGAACATCAGGTAGAGCGGCACGCTGACATAGGGGACGAACGCGATCGCGAGCAGCCAGGCAAAGGTGTTGGCGGGGCGGCGCCGTTCGCTGACCAGCCGGGCGATGGCGAACAGGGCCAGCAGCACGCCTGCGACGGTCAGCAGATGCGGAAGGAGTCCGTTGATGAACGGGTGCTCCCGGAGCCCTTGGTAAAAGCCCTTCAGCGTTTCCATTCGCCGACAAAATGCCTGATGTCAGGGGGCTTAGCAAGCGAAGCGCGTGCCTTAGCCCGGTGTTCGCCCAGGCCTGCTCTCCGGCGGCCCGGCAGGCGAACGGGGATGCTGCGGAACAGCCCGGGCGCTCGGACCGACGGGAAAGTCTGGGCGGGCGGCGACGATTCCAGGGAACCGCCATGACCCGATGGCTTTCTTACAGGGAACGCGTGGCATCGAAACCAGGAGAAGCCCATATGCTGACAATCAAGTTCTGCAAAGCTGCGATCCCGGGGACGGATGAAGAGTCGTTGCGCCCGCGCCAGCCCGCGCTGCCAGAGCCGGAGCCTTTGAGTTCAATTCTGGCCAATCCGGCCTACGGCGCAGGCTGCGACGAAGAACCGCTTCCGCTGTCGATCATTAAGCTGTTGGAATTCGCGTCCTGACCGCCCGACCTGAGGGCAAGGATTCAAGAATCTAGGCGTAAGTGAAGCCGCTCATATGCTGGGACGGCCCGTTTGAAGTTGCCGAGGCCCGCCTACGCCCGTTGGGCTACGGCGCGGCAGCCTTCGGCAGGTGTCGCGGGAGTCTCTTCTCTCCCTTGCGTCTTGATGGCTGGCTGGCCGAGCCGTAGCTCGGAGAGCGAAGGCTGGTGGTGGAGGCTGGAGTCGAACCAGCGAACGGGAAGACCCGAATTGATTTACAGTCAACGCCCTTTGGCCACTTGGATACTCCACCGAACCAAAATGAGCGGTGAAGGTATGGGGGCGTTTTGACCTTTGCCAAGCGGTTTTTTCAAATCGCGCCAGTCCCCTCACAATACGCCGGATTCGCGGAAACTATAGTAGCCGCGACCCTGCGGATCCGAGGCGGCGCGGCCGATGATGACGTGGTCGAGCAGCTCGATATCGACCGCCCTGGCCGCGTCGCGGAGCTGGCGGGTGACCTGGACGTCCGCGGCGCTCGGCGCCGGGTCGCCACTCGGGTGATTGTGCGCGCAAACGACCGCCGTGGCGCCGTGGCGGATGGCCTCGCGGAAAACTTCCCGCGGGTGGGCGAGGCTGCTGGTCGCGGTCCCCGAGGTGATCTCAACCTGTTTCAGCAGCCGGTTCTTGCGGTTGAGGCAGAGCACCCAGAACTTCTCGACCGCGAGGGCGGCGGTTTGCGGCAGGAAGTGCCGGAGGACCAGCTCAGGGCGGTTGAACGATTCCTCCGCCTCGGGCTGGTGCATCTGGACGCGGTGGGCGATTTCCATGACCGCAACCAGCTGGAGGGCCTTGACCCGCCCGATGCCGGGTAGTCGTCGAAAGTCCGCCTCGCTCCACTTGACCAGCGCGGCGAGCGAACCCGCCTCGGCGATGAGCCGTTGGGCGACGGCGATCACGTTGTGGCCCCGGCTGCCGCTGCGCAGGAGCAGGGCCAGCAGTTCGGTGTCGCTCAGCGCGCCGGCCCCGAGCTGTTCGAGCCGTTCCTGTGGACGGTCGCCGACCGCCAGGTCCTTCAGGCGCAGGGGTTGGTAGATTTCGTCGCTCATCGGGCCGGGGCGTTTCACCCGCCGGCCGCGAGCGAAACGCACTTAGAAGTGCTTGATGTAGGCGTTGCGCCTCAGTTTCTCCAGCCAGCGCTCCGTGGCCTGGCGCGTGCCCTGTTGGAGGAGCGTGTGCTCGATCTCGGGGCGGACCTCATCGATCGACTGCACGCCGGCGTACTTCCGGTCCTCGACGAAAAGAATGAAGGCGCCTTCGGGCATGATCAGCGGTTCGCTGTGCTCGCCCTTCTTCAGGGCGAAGATGACATCGCTGAATTCCTTGCGCAGGTCCGAGCGGCGCTGCCAGCCCCAATCGCCTCCCTTGCCCTTGCGGGAGTCGTTGCTGTATTTGCGCGCGAGGTCGCCGAAATCGGCGCCGGCTTTGAGCTGCTCCATCACTTCCTCCGCCCGGGCGCGCAGCGCCTGGTCGGTCTCGTCCGCCGCGCGGGCGAGTTGGATGAGCCGGAGATGGACGCTGTCCTCCTGGTAGAACCGTTCCTTGTTCTCGTTGTAGTAGGTCTCGATCTTGACCGGGCTCACGGTGCTGGCGGATTTCTGCTGCTGCTGCCGCATGTACCCGTAGATCATGTCCTCCTCGATCTCCTTGCGGTAATCCTTCTGCGAGATGCCGCGCGAACGTAGGTAGGCGAGGTACTTGCTGCGGTCGCCGTCGAACTGGGTGATGATCGTCTCGGCGAGCTGGTTGTCGATGTAGCTGGCCGGCACCTTGCGCTTCTCGTCCTTGTAGAAATCCTTCACGATGAGGACGCGATCGATCAGGTTCTGGATCACATCCTCCTGGAGCGACTCGAGCTTCTCGTTGAACTCCTGCTCATTCCGGCTCTGCTTCTGCACCTCGGGGATCAAGGGCCCGATCTCGCGGCGGATGTCATCCACGGTGATAATGTGATCCTCGACAATGGCGGCGATGCCATTGGCGTACCGCATGTTGAGGTTATCTGGGGGCGGATTCTTGACCTCGGCGCGGGCGAGCGAAACCGCGGCAGCGGTGACGGCGAGGCAAATCGTTGAATAACAGAGACGTCGAAGCGTCATGTACTGGGCAAATTGATCAGGAAAGTGATGACTTCTTTCAACCTTGCAAGGGGGGTGGGTGCGGTCAAGCGGGGAAACCGGCTGCTTAACTGGATGAAGTCGTCGCGCCGGCCGGAATTGCGCAGGCATTTCAGTCGGTTGCCCTCGGTTTCGACGGAAAGAATGTCCTTTTGTTCCGCGCGCACCCGGATTTCGGTCGCGAGCAGCAGCGCGCGGACCTCGTCACCAAACTTGCCGAAGCGGTCGCGCAGCTCGGCCTCGATTTCCTTCACCTGCTTGGGATTCTCGGCGAGCGCCAGCCGGCGATAGACGTCGATGCGCAGCCGGGTTTCGGCGATGTAGGCCGCCGGCAGGCGCGCCTGGATTCGATCGATCTCGCCCTCGGTCCGCTCCGCGCGCTTGAGCGCCGAAAAGCTGTCGCCGGCCTCACGGCGGGGCGCCTCGGCGCCCTCGCCGACGAAGACGAAGTCGAGCTTCACGGCCGCGCGGATGCGGGCCGCATGCTTCTCGCCCTTCAGCCGCGCCACGCTCTGCCGCAGCAACTGGCAATACAGCTCGAAACCCACCCCGACGATCTGGCCGCTCTGCTCGGCGCCGAGGAGGTTGCCGGCGCCGCGCAGCTCGAGGTCGCGCATCGCGATGCGGAACCCGGCCCCGAGCTGGTTGTGCTGCCGGATGGCGCCCAGGCGCTGGCGGGCGATATCGAGGAGCCGGGTGTGGCGGTGCAACAGCAGGTAGGCGTAAGCCTGGTGCTTGAAGCGCCCGACGCGGCCGCGCAACTGGTAGAGTTGGGAGAGGCCGAAGCGGTCGGCGCCCTCGATGATCAGCGTGTTGCAGTTCGGGATGTCGAGCCCGCTCTCGATGATCGTCGTGCACACGAGCACCTGGTATTTTCCGGCCACGAAATCCGTCATCGTCCGCTCGAGGCCTTCGGAGCCCATCTTGCCGTGCCCGACGCCGATGGCGAGGTCGGGCAGCAGTTCCCGGAGGCGCGCCGCCACCACGTCGATCGTCCTGACGCGGTTGTGCAAATAGAACACCTGCCCGCCGCGCCGCACCTCGTGTTGGATCGCCTCGACCACCAGCTTCTCGTCGTAGCTCTTGACGATGGTCTGGATGGGCAGGCGGTTGGCCGGCGGCGTCTCGATCGTGCTGAGATCGCGCGCGCCGGTCAGCGCGAGGTAGAGGGTGCGCGGAATCGGCGTGGCACTCATCGAGAGCAGGTCGACGTGGGCCCGCCAGCGCTTGAAGACCTCCTTGTGCTTCACGCCGAAGCGCTGTTCCTCGTCGATGATGACCAGCCCGAGGTCCTTGAATTTCATGTCGGCCTGGATGAGGCGGTGGGTGCCGATGAGGATGTCGATCCGGCCCGCGGCGACGGCTTCGACAATCTCCTTCTGTTCCCGCGCCGTGCGAAACCGGCTGATCATCTCGACCGCGACCGGGTAGCCGGCCATGCGTTCCCGGAAGGTGTTCAGGTGCTGCTGGGCGAGAACGGTCGTCGGCACCAGCACCGCCACCTGCCGGCCGCCCATGACGGCCTTGAAGGCGCCGCGCACCGCCACCTCCGTCTTGCCGAAGCCGACGTCGCCGCACAGGAGCCGGTCCATCGGCCGCGAGCGTTCCATGTCGGCCTTGAGCTCGACGATGGCCTTGGCCTGGTCGGGCGTCTCGGTGAATGGAAACGCGGCCTCGAACTCACGCTGCCAGTCGTTGTCGGGCGCAAACGCGTGGCCCGGCTGCGCCTCGCGCTTCGCCTGGATCGCGAGCATCTCGGAGGCGAGGTCCAGCGTCGCGCGCTCGGCCGACTGCCGCGCCTTCTCCCACCGGCCCGAGCCGACGCGGCCCAGCTGCGGCCGGGCCTTCGACAGGCCGACGTACCGGCTGATCAGGTGCGACTCCTGCAGCGGCACGTGCAGCGTGACCTTGTCCTCGAACTCGAGCGAGATCACCTCGCGTACGCCGTCGGCCGACTCGAGTTTGGTCAGCCCGCGAAACAGGGCGATGCCATGGCCGAGGTGCACGACGAAGTCGCCCTCCACCAGTTCGGAAAAATCGAGCAACTGGTCGACCGCCGAGGGTGTCGCCACGGCGCGGCGGGCCAGCGGCCGGCGCGTGCGGCGGCGGCCGAAAATCTCGGTTTCGCTGACCACCACGCGACCGGTCGAGCCGGGTAGGGCGGCGAGTCCCTTCGCCGCCGAATCGTCGGCGCGGAGCGGAGTCCGCGCCCTACCTTCGCGGCAGGTGATCCGAAATCCCTCATTCAGCGCGCCGCGGAGCCAGCGCGGCCGGATCTTCCGCAAGGAGGGCGTCTGCTCCAGCCACTCGCGCACGCGCCGCTCCTCGCCCTCCATGGAAACGACAAAATCGATTTCGTAACCTTCGCGGCGCCAAACCGCGACCTTTTCGAGGAAGTCGCGGCGGGCGTCCTCCTCCGCCTGCAGGCGCTCGTGCGCAAGGAGATGCTCCGCGGGATAGGAGCGGTGGTGCGCCAGCGATTCCGTATCCCACGTCTCGTCGTTCAACGCGCCGTCGAAGAGCCGGCTGGCGAGGTCGAGGTCGCTGACGCCAAAGAGGCGGGCGCACGCCCGGGGCAGTCGTTCGAGCAGGCCGGGCTGGTCGTCGCCGGCGAGCGTGTCGAGCAACTGCTCGATCGCCGCGGGCTCGAGCAGGACGACGGCCGATGCGGGTGCGAGGTAGTCCAGCAACGACGCGGCCGCGGCGGTGGCGTGCAGTTTCGGCGCGGCGGTGATGACCACGTGGTCGAGTTGGTCGCCGGAGCGCTGGCTGACCGGGTCGAGCGCGCGGATCTCCTCGAGCATGTCGCCGAAGAAGTCGAGCCGGCAAGGGTGGGACGCGGTGATGGGGTAGACGTCGACGATGCCGCCGCGGACCGCGTATTGGCCGGGTGCTTCGCAGACGGCCTCGGAATCGTAATCGAATGACCGCAGCAGCTCGACGAGGCCGGCGAAGGATTTCCCATCGCCGCGGCGCAATTCGACCTCGCGGGCGGCGAAATCCGCCGCCGCCGGCACCGGCTGCAGCAACGCCGCCGGGGTCGCCAGGATCACCAAGGGCGTGGGTCGCGGGCCGCGCAGCTTGCTGAGTACGGCGAGGCGGTCGCTGGCGGCGGTGAAGGCCTCGCGCAGGTCGCGGCTGTCCGTCTGCGCCTCGGGAAAAGTCACGATCTCGACGGGTGCGTCCGCGCCGAGCGCGGCCTGGAACAGCCTCAGGTCCTCGGCCAGCGCATCGGCCTGCTGCGTTTCCTCGTGCAGCACCAGCCAGGCTGGCGCCTTCTCGCGCCGGACCAACGCCGCCACCGCGAACGCCCGCGCTGCCGGGCAGACGCCGGTTACCTTGGTGCGGACAGCGGAAGGGAAGTCCATGGCGGGGAGGGCGGAAGGAAGCCCAAATTGCCGGCCGGCGCAACCCGGGCTTTCGGCGCGGGATTCGATGGTAGGGTGCGTAGTTCCGGCGCGACTCGCCTGGTATCGGTCGGAGTTGATCCAGATACGTCGGGCGTAAAGCCGACCTACATGTTCGATAACGAACCCGGCTCTGTCTTCTTCGTCGCGAGGTAGGCCAGGGCGGCGCTCGCGGCGGCCTCCTCGGCCACCTTCTTCGAGGTGCCCCGGCCCAGGCCGAGTTTTTCGTCGTGAAGGAAGACGGCGACTTCAAAGGAGCGCGCGTGGCGTGGGCCGGTGGTCGAAACCACCTCATAATGCAGGGCGACGTTACCGTGCTCGGGCTGGATCAGCTCCTGCAGACGGCCCTTGGGGTTCTCGGCTTCCTCCGAGCCGGCCAAGCGGTCGACCAGCGGGCCATACCAGCCCAGCACGACGCGTTGGGTCGTGGCGATGTCGCTGTCGAGGTAGATCGCGGCGACGAGCGCCTCGAGTGCATCCTCGAGGATCGAGGCGCGCGACCGGCCGCCGGTCTCCTGTTCGCTGCGGCTCAGGCGCAGGCACGTGTCGAGGCCGAGGTCACGCGCGAGGCGTGCCAGGAAATCGCCCCGGGAGAGCACGGCACGGCGCCGGCTGAGCACGCCCTCGCGTCCGGCCGGATATTCCCGATACAGGGCGTCACTCAGGACGAAATGCAGGACCGCGTCGCCGAGGAACTCGAGGCGCTGGTTGTTCGGGCCGGACACCGGGTCGTCCTGGAGGTACGAGCCGTGGGTGAGGGCCTCGTGCAACAGCGCGGGCTGTCGGAATTGGTAACCGAGGCGGTTCTGGAGAGTGGCGAGCGGGTCAGACACCGGTCGAAATCTCAAAACGCCAAAACGCCAAAGGCCAAACAAATGCTTTCGAGACCTGGAGATTGAGGTATCTTTGGCATTTGGGATTTGGCGTTTGGGGTTTTGCCCGGCTCCGCCGGGCTATGAGCTTGCGCTCGAATACCGCCGCAGCCCGGCGTGGAAGACCCAGACGGTGACGGCGAACCACACGGCCGTGGTCGCGACGAGCCAGGCGAGCATGCGCGCATCGAAGCCGTGCAGGATGGCGCGGGCGGGGGCGTTGCTGACCACCACGACCGGCAGGAGCCAGACAAAGACCACGCGGGTGAAGCCGTGGAATGCCTCGCGGGGCAGCCGCGAAAATTCGCTGAGCGAGAAATAGCTGCCCTCAATGCCCTGGGCGCTCGTCATCCAGAAGGCGCTCGAGATGCTCAGCACGAGCATGCTGTAATGAATGATGATCCCGCAGCCAATCATCACGGCGAACGTGAGCAGGTCCCACGCATCGGGGTGGAGGCCGAGCTGCCGGGCCGAGTAGGCGACGACGGTCAGGGCGACGAGCGAGTTGATCAGGCTGTCGGGGTCGATCTTGCGCGTGGTGGCCATGAACATGATGTTGCCCGGCTGCGCCAGGAAGAAGTCGAAGTTGCCCGTGCGGATGTTGCGTCCCATCTCGAAGATGCTGCTCCAGAAAAAGCCCATCAGGAAGCGCTGGATCAGCATGGAGGTGCCGACGAGGAGCATCATCTCGTATTTGGTCCAGCCGGCCACGTACTGGGTGTGGGCATAGATGACCGACACCATGAGCAGGTTGACGAACATCCAGAACAGCTCGACCAGGGCCCAGACGAAGAAATCGCCGCGAAACATCATCATCCGCACGAGCGAATAGCGCGCGGACGAGAGCCAGATGCGGGCGTAATGGGTGAGGTTCATCGAAATTGCGGAGCGCGGATCCGGGATTGCGGATCTTGCGCGGCCAAGCCGTAGGGCGCGACCTTGGTCGCGCCGCGCATCCACCCAAGCGGGGGTCTGAGAAGATTGTTCAATTCGCAATCCATGATTTTAGATCCCCAATGAGATTCATCCGCCCACCGCGGTATGCAGCCGGAGGCCGCGGCGCCAGAGCACCTGGCAGCAGAGGAGAATGACGACGACCCAGAAGGCCTGGATCGCCATCATGGGCAGGACGGTTTCGAGACCGCCGATCCGGCCGGTCAGCAGCGCCACGGGGAAATACATCTGGTAGAAATAGGGCAGGCCGGCCGACGCGTTGAAGAGCCAGTTGGGCAGCAGGTCGAGCGGGAAGATCTGGCCGCCGAGCATGGACTCGACCGCCATCGACAGGATGACAAAGCCCTGGATCTCGAGGAACCAGAAGCTCAGGAGGCCGAAACAGTAGGCGATGCCGAACTGGATGAGCGCCGACATGAACAAGGCCGGCACGGCGAGGACGAACCGCCACCACTCGTGCGGCAGCGTCAGGTGCTTGGCGAGGAGCGGGTAGGTAACCACCACGGGGATCAGGATCAGCAGGCCGGTGACGAGCCGCGCCGAGGCATAGATGCTGAAGCGATAAAGAAAATAGTTCACCGGTTTGAGCAGGAACTGGTTGATCAGGCCGTTCCGAATCTCATCGCTGATCTGGTAGTCCTCGTTGAACGCGCCGATCATGAACTGCACCACGATCATCGCGACAAAGTAGGTGAAGGTCTGCGCGAAAGTGAAGCCGGCGATCAGCGGCTTGTCCGCATAGGCCGCGCTCCAGAGCGTGAACACGACCAGCAGGTGGAAGAACGAGAAGAAGCCGCGCACCCCGAAGTTCACCCGGTAGACCAGATTGCTCTGGAGGCCGACGCCGAACACGGCGGAATACTTGTGCAGGAGGGCGCGCATGGAACGGGAAGTCTCAGCAGTGAGCAGCTCTCAAGGGTAATCGCAAGAAGCGGGTGATCCCGGGTGGAGGATCGGCCTCCGGGCCGACCCCGGGCCGCCGGAAGGCGGACGTTCCCTCAACTGCCATTCGGCTTCAGGTCGAAGCGCTCGGCGACCTCCTTGGCGAGGCTGCGGTAGGCAAGGGCGCCGGGGCCATGCCCGTCGTAGGCGAAGATCGTCTTGCCGAAGCTGGGGGCTTCGCTGAGACGGACGGTGCGCGGGATGAGCGTCGCAAAAATCTTGTCCGGCAGGTGCGTGCGGACCTCCTCGACGACCTGCTTGGCGAGATTGATGCGGGAGTCGTACATCGTCATGACGATGCCGCCGATATCCAGGCCCGGGTTGCCGCCGGCGCCCTTGAGGCGTTCGACGACCTTCAGGATCTGGCCAAGGCCCTCGAGCGCCATGTACTCGCACTGCAGGGCGATGAGCAGGTGGTCGGCGGCGTTGAGCGAGTTCATCGACAGCATGCCCAGCGCCGGCGGGCAATCGATGATGATGGCGCGGTAGCCGCCGGAATTGCGCAGCGGCTCGAGGACGGTGCGGAGGCGCATCAGGAAGTTCTCCTGCTGGGCCAGTTCGATCTCGATGGCGGCGAGGTCCTGCTCGGCCGGGATCAGGGCGAGGTGCGGCCACTCGGTGGGTGTGAGCATCTCGAACGCGCTGCCCTCGCCATGGAGCGGCCGGTAGAGGCTGCGGCCTTCCTGCTTCTCGACGCCCAGCGCGCTGGTCGCGTTGGCCTGCGGGTCGAGGTCGACGACCAGCGTGTGAATCTTCCGTTCCGCCAGCGCCGCCGCGAGATTGATCGCGGTGGTGGTCTTGCCGACGCCGCCCTTTTGGTTGGCGATGGTGAAAACGGTGCAGGCCATGCCGGATTAATCGGAAACGGAGCCCGGTAGTCTAGCGAGAAGTGGCCGGGGCGGGAACCGCCGATGGGCACAGGTGAGCCCAAATTCGAGTCAGCCTCGAGACAATGGCAGTACCCCGATGGGATGCGCCCGGATGCCAACGGGAGGGCGTCCAGACCCCAACGGCCCAATTCGCAGGGAGTTTGCCGCTAGGCTGCGGGCGGACCGGGAGTTTGCCAGTTTCACCTCCGGAAATACGCTCTTGTGGGGAGACGATGATCTGGGATGCTGGGAAAGCAGCCGGGCGACTCGCATCGGCGGGCTCCGACGGAAACCAATCCTCATGCCTACCAGCCGAACGCCGGGTGCAATCACATGGGCATTGGTATTACTCGGCGTGGTTTCGCCGGGATTTCTCCGCGCCGAAGGGCCGCCGGAGGCAGAAGGCGCGAAGGTTGGTGCGTCGGCCTCGCCGCCCCGGAGCGATGCGGTAGCGCAGGATCTGTCGGTCTTCCCGCCTCTCGCGGGAGCGAATCGCAAATCGTACAGCCGAAACGCGGGAACCCAGCGCTTGAGCGAGATCTCCACCTACCATGCGGATGCCGGATGCGACGAAATGGTGGCACGCATTCGCGAAAGCCTGCCGGCGGCGTGGAAGCAGGTTGCCCGGTCCGACTCTGGCACCGGGCGGAACCGGGTGGTCATAATCGATTGGGAGACTCCGCGGCAGGAGGCCGAGGTCCGGATCTACGCGCTGAAAGAGGGCACGGATGTTTGGGTGCGGGTGTTCACTTATCCGCCCAAGCCAGCGAACGAGACTCCGAAGCCAAACGACACGACCGCACAAGCGGCCGAGACGGAAAAGCGTCGCCAGGAAGACCAGAGGCGCCAGCAGGAGGATCAGCGCAAGGCTGACGACGAAGCGAAGAAGAAGGCGGCGGAGGACGAGCGGCGCCGACAGGAGGATTTGCGCAAGGCTGATGACGAAGCGAAGAAGAAGGCGGCAGAGGACGAGCGGCGTCGGCAGGAGGACCAGCGACGTCTGCAGGACGCCCAGAAGAAGGCCGAGGATGACGCGAAGAGGAAAGCCGACGAGGATGAGCGGCGTCGACAGGAGGATTTGCGCAAGGCTGATGACGAAGCGAAGAAGAAGGCGGCGGAGGACGAACGGCGTCGACAGGAGGATTTGCGCCGCCAGCAGGACGCCCAGAAGAAGGCCGAGGATGATGCGAAGAGGAAAGCCGCGGAGGATCAGCGTCGCCAGCAGGACGAAAAACGGAAGCGCGACGATGCAGCAAAAAAGAATGCGGACGATGAGGTTCCGCCCAAGCCGGCACCTTGATGCTGTTTCTCAGAGCAGGGGCCTTCTGGAGTCCGGCATTTCAGGTCTTGCGGTAGCCCGGGAATTGACCCAAGTTGCGCGCTCGTTTGCTCCGGCGCGGTAGCCAAGTGGTAAGGCCGAGCTCTGCAAAAGCTCTATCGGCGGTTCGATTCCGCCCCGCGCCTCCACTTATCGGAGGCAGATAAGTGCCGGGGCGACAGCCAGCGGGCGAAGGCGGGCGACCCTGCTGGATCTTGTGGGTCGTGTCCTGGCACGATCTCGTCAGATCGTACGGCCCGAATAAGGTCGGCGCCAGTGCCGGCCCTACGGTTTGCGACGGGACCGGCGCACTGGCGGCGCCTTGGTGCGGGCGACTTCGGCGATGCGGCGCGCGGACGGCGGCCGCGGCGGTTCGGGTCCTCCATTGAGCAGCCAGGCCAGGCGCATGGCATCGTACGGTGCGCGCACCTTCACATCGTTGTCGAAGTATACGAACACATCCCGCCCGCGGGCTCGCCACTTCGTCGGCGGTCCGGTCAGCCGGGCGGCGGGTGCGTCGACGCCGCGATGCCAGGCGCGGATCTTCTTCGCCCATTTTGCGAGGGCGGCGGATCCGTAGCCGCTGGTGTAGAGTTCCTCACCACCGTGCAGCCTTACGTAGACAAGGTCCGCGGTGACATCCTCCATGAACGGCCATTTCCCCGCGGTGTCGGCGACGACCAGCCCGATTCGGTGGCGCCGGAGCAGCGCGACAAACTCAGGCTGGCAAAACGAGGCGTGCCGCACCTCGATCACATGCCGCAGCCGCCGGCGCGGGCCCGAAGGCACGGACGCATGGCGGACGCGGGCGTCGTGGCGCCGGGCGAGTTTGGCCGCGGCGAGCGTGTCGCCCGGCAAAGCGGCGAAGAAGCTTTCGAGCCGTTCGCGGTCGTAGCGAAAACTCGGCGGGAGTTGCCAGAGGAACGGCCCGAGTTTCTCGCGCAGCCGGAGGACGCCCGAGGCGAAGAAGTTCGCGAGGGCGGCGTCCGGTTCCTTGAGGCGCCGCAGGTGCGTGATGTAGCGGGAGCCCTTGACCGAGAAGACGAATCCCTTGGGCGTGTCGTCGTGCCAGCGGGCGAAGCTGTCGGCGCGCTGCAAGGAATAGAAGGTTCCGTTGATCTCGATGGTGGACAGCCGTTCCGCCGCGTAGGCGAGTTCGCGTCGCTGCGGCAGGTCGTCCGGGAAGAACGTCCCGCGCCACGGCGCGTACGTCCAGCCGGAGATGCCAATGCGGACAGCGGGCATGCCCCATAATGACGGATGCCCGGACGTGGGCGTCATCCGGACAAGTCAGGTCGGTGTGGTCGGGAGATCACCGGGCGCGATCGCAAGACTACGGGGTGGGGGCACCCCGCCTCCACATTTCATTCGTCGGGCTCGAGTTCGTGCAACGGCGGGATGGTTTTCAAGCCGGGGAGCAGCAGGGCGACCGCCGCGACGACGCCAATCGTGATGAAACCGCCCACCGTCGCGGCCATGACCGGTCCCCAGAGTGCCGCGGCCAGACCGGCGCGGAGTTCGGAAATCTCGTTGGAGGAGCCGATGAAGAGCTGGTTGAAGGCCGTGACGCGTCCCCGCAGCACGTCGGGCGTCAGCATCTGCACCAGGCTGTGGCGCACGACGACGCTGAAGTTGTCGCACATCCCGCTGAGGAAAAGAGCCAGCAGCGACAACCACACGAACTTCGAGAGACCAAAGACAATGATGGCCGCGCCGAACCCGGCGACGGCCCAGAGCATCAGGCGCCCGGGATGGCGGGCGGGCCGCACGTGCGTGACGATGAAGGCCATCGTGATGGCCCCGGCGGACGGGGCAGCCCGCAGCCAGCCGAGCCCCGCGGCGCCGACGTGCAGGATCTTGTCCGCGTAGATGGGCAGCAGGGCCACGGCGCCGCCGAAGAGCACCGCGAAGAGGTCGAGCGTGATCGCGGCGAGGACCGGCTGGCGCTGCCAGATGAAGCGGACGCCGGCAAACATGTCCGGCTTGGGCCCGCGGGCGAGGCGTGGCGTGGCGTGAAGGCGAACACCGAGCATCAGCAGGGCGAAAGCCGCGGCGGACACGAAATCGAGCAGGTAGACGAGGTCATAGCCGGTAGTGGCCACGAGGAAACCGCCGAGCGCCGGACCGATGACGGTGGAGAGTTCGAAAGAACTCGCGCTCCAGGTGACGGCGTTGCTCACGGCGTCGGCCGGCACCAACTGGGGCACCAAAGCGGCCCGGGCGGGTGTGCCGAGGACGCGGGCCACGGATTGGAGGAAAAGCAGGGCGAAGACGATCGGCAGGGCGGGGTTGTCGAAATGCAGCGACGCCGGATCGACGTGACGCTCAAAAACGAGGGCGATCGTGCGCAGCAGTCCATTGGCCCCGTGGAGCACCGGCCACGCCGGCAAGGCGGCGTGAAAATGCGTGACCAGCAACAGCGCCAGCGAGAACAAGCCCGACGCGGCCATCGTCCAGGCCACGAGCCGGCGTCGTTCGAGGTGGTCGGCCATGACGCCGGCGGGCAGCACGAGCGCGAGCAGCGGCAGGACATTGATCAGCCCGACGAGGCCGAGGGCCGTGGCCGAATTCGTCCACTGGTAGATCTGCCAGGCAATGGCGACGCTCATGGCCTGGCGGCCGGTATTGGACAGGAAGTAACCCGCGAGGTAGCGCGAGTAGCCGCCGTGCCGCATGGCGGCGTACGGGTCGCGGCGGCCGGCGGTCATGCGCCGGCGGCGGCGCTGTCCGCCGCGAAGGGGTGCACCGTCTGGGTCTGCGACACCGGCAGGTAGACCTTGAAAGTCGAGCCCTCACCCGGCGTGCTCTCGACGGTCAGGGCCCCGCGATGGGTGCGCACGATGCCCTGCACGGCGGCGAGCCCGAGGCCGCGGCCGGTGAATTTCGTGCTGAAGAACGGGTCGAAGATGCGGGCGGTAACCTCGGGCGTCATGCCGCAGCCCGTGTCCGTGACCTCGACGCAAACGTGCTGGCCCGCGTCCAGATCCTTCAAGGCCGCCGGGCCGCCGGCCAGCGGCAGCGCCACCACGCCCGTGGCGACGCGGATCACGCCGTCGCGACCCGCCACGGCTTCGGAGGCGTTGATGACGAGGTTCATGATCACCTGCCGGATTTGGGACGGGTCGGCCTCGATCTTGGGCAAAGTCGGCGCCAGGACGAACTCGAGGCCGGCTTGCTTGTTGATGGAGAGCTCGAGCAGCCGCGTGGTCTCGGTGATCAATTCGTTGAGATTGATCCGCTCGAGGTGGTAGCTGCCCTTGCCGGCGTAGGCGAGGAGCTGGCGGCAAAGCTCGGCCGCGCGGTTGACCGAGGTCACGACGCTGTCGAGCCGCGCGCGGTTGGCGGAGGATTCGTCGAGCTCGATCCGGGCAAGCGAGCAGTTGCCGAGGATCACCGTCAGGAGGTTGTTGAAATCATGCGCGATACCGCCGGCCAGTACGCCGAGGCTCTCGAGCTTCTGCGCTTCCTGCATCTTTTGGCGGAGTTTCTCCGCCTCTTCCTCCGCCTGCTTGCGCGCGGTGACATCGGTGTGCGTGCCGGCGATGCGGCGGGGCCGGCCGCTGAGGGGATCGCGCGCCACCACCTTGCCACGATCGAGGATCCATTTCCACTCGCCATCCTTCGCCTTCATCCGGAACTCGACGGTGAAATGATCCTCCCCGCGCCAGATCTGCTGCTCATGCTCAAGGATCCCGGGCAGGTCGTCCGGGTGGATCAGGGCGTGAAACGCCTCGCTCGTCTCCGCGATCTCGCCGGGCGCGTAATCCAGCAGCCGGAACCATTGCGGGCTGCGCGTGACCCGGCCCGCGTCGACGTTCCAATCCCAAAAACCGTCCCGGCTGCCCTCAAACACGAGTTGGAGGCGCTCCTCGCTTTCCTTGATCTCGCGGGCCTGGCGCGAGAGCCGCACCAGCAGCTTGCGCTGCCAGACGAGGCCGCCGAGCGCGGCGACCGCCACCAGGGCGACCGGCAGCAGGTAAAGCTGCACGTCCGCCCAGCGGAGACGCCGCGGCTCCATCGGCCCGAGCCATTTTTCGTAGAGCCAGTCGTAGGTGCCGCGGCGGTGCACATTGAGCAGCCCCGCATTGATCCGCGCCAGCAGGTCCTTGTTTCCCCGCTGCACCGCGAAGCACAGGCTGTAGCCCAAGCCGGGCGGGAAATAGTTCGCCCGCACCAGCCCTTCGACGTTGCGCGAGCGGATCAGGAAGTCGGTGACGAACTGCATGCTCAACGTGGCATCGATTTCGCCGTTGCGGGTGGCGGCCAGGGCCGCGGCGAGACTGGAAAAGCGGACGAGCGTCGCGTGCCAGTCCTGGCGCCGGGCGAATTCGTCGACGATGGAATCCTGGATGACACCGATGCGCCGGCCCTTGAGGTCGCCGGGCCCGCGCACCGCGTCCGGGCCGCGCGCCGCGGCGACGTAAAACGTGCAGCGCATGGTCTCGAACGGGGCCGAAAAATCCATCCGGGCGGCACGTTCCTCCGAGCGCGCCACCAGGCCGAGGATGTCCCCCTGGCCGCTCGCGAATTCCGGATAGATTTCCTGCCACGGGCGGAGATCGGGCTCCACCGTGAAGCCCTGGTCGGCGCCGATGGCGTTGATGAGTTCGATGACAAAGCCGGTGGGCCGGCCCTGGTCGTCGCGAAAGCAGAACGGCGGGCTGGTGTTCTCCACCAGCATGCGCAGGTGCGGCGGCGGGGCGGCCGGAGTCGCCACGGCGAGCGCAAGGGCCGGCACCGAGGCCAGCAACAGCAGGCTCCTACCAGGAAATGACGAATTCGACGGCATGACGCGGGGCCGGGGTCATCGGGCGAAGAAAGGGTTGTGCTGCTTCTCCTGCTTCAACGTGGTGAGCGGGCCATGGCCGGCGGCGATCACGGTGTCGAGCGGCAGCGACATGATCTTTTCCCGGTTGTTGCGCAGCTGCGCCTCGTACGACACAAGGCCTCCACCCATCGAGCTGGCAAAGAGTGAATCTCCCACGATGGCGAGCGGCCAGGCCAGACCGGTGACAAAATAAGTGGTAAGGCCCGGCGAATGACCCCAGGTGAGGAGCGTCTTGATCGCGATCTCGCCGAGATGAAAATGGGCGTTCTCGGCGAAGGTCTTCGCCCCGGCCCGGTCGCACGGCTCCCGCTCGCTCGACCAGACCTCGGCGCCGCCGGCGGCGAGACGCTCGAGGTCGGCGATGTGGTCGTCGTGGGTGTGGGACAAAAAGATGTAGCGCAGCTTGAGCTTTTCGGAGTCGACCATGTCGAGCATGCCGGAGGCGTCGGCCCCCGTATCGAACGCGGCGGCCAGGCGTGAGCGCGGGTCCCACACCAGGTAGCTGTTGACGGTCATGTCCTCGAACGCCGTGTTGAACATGGCGAAGCCGCGGGGAAAGGGCGCCGATTCGGGATACCATTGCCGGCGGGCCATGGCGACCAGCGCCTTCGGCCCGAGACCGAGCACCGGGGCGACGGCGCGCAAGGCATGCTCGCGCACCTCGCCGGCCTTGATCGCCGCGACCTCTTCCGGCGTCACGCCAGCCTTGGCGGCCAGGTCCGCGTCGGAGAGGCGCAAGCCGCGCTGGGCTTTGCCGATGACATCGGTGAAATTGTCCTCGAGCGGAATGCGCGGCATGGGGGGCAATCCAAGGCCGGAATGGCCGGCGACCGCAAGCCAATCGCGGGGCCTGGAGTTTAGGGGTCCGGGACCCGGGATTTTGGATCTAGGCCTCGTGATTTTTTGGCTTTGGAATTTGCGGCTGTGCAAGGCCGGCCCTGCAGGATTCTGAACCCGCGGAATCGGAAGAGTGCCGGAGGTTGACCTGTGCCGGAGGCGTAGCATGCTGCGGGCCATGAGAATCAGGAACGCTGCGCTGGCGGTGATGGCAGTGGCGCTGGGAGCGGTGGCCGGGGCCGAGACGATCAAGCTCACAGCCTATGAGCGATCGCAGGGCTGGCGGCTGCTTTTTGACGGTGAATCGTTGAGCGACTGGCGGGGCTTCCACCAGAACAAGCTGCCGGCAAACTGGCACGCGACCGAAGGCAGCCTGGTGGGCGATGGCGGCACGGCCCTCGTGAGCACGGACGATTTCAAGGACTTCGAAATCACGTTCGACTGGAAGGTCGCGGCCGGCGGCGAAGCCAGCGTTTATTTCCGCGCGGTCGATGACGGCGGCGACGTCGGTACCTGCGGACCGGTGATGCAACTGGCCGGCGACGGGGTGGAGATGGCGGGCAATGGGGGACTCAATCATCCCTGGCGGCAGATCACGCTGCAGCCGGACGTATGGTATCGCGCCAGCATCTCGGTCTTCGGCTACCAGGTCGCCTACTCGATCAACGGCGATCGCATCATGAGTTACGTCATCGGTTCGCCCGACTGGAAAGCCGCGGTGGCCGCCAGCAGGTTCAAGGACGCCAAGGAATATGGTTTGCTGGAATCCGGCGCGATCGTCCTCGCGGGAAAGGAAGTGTCATTCCGCAATATCCGCGTGCGGGGGCTGTAAGCCGGCCCGGCTTCCGCATGGCGGACAGATTCCGACAGGCCGTCGTAGGGTCGCACCTTGGTGCGACCGGGCGCACGGCTGCTCGGGGGAATGGTCGCACCAAGATGCGACGTTACGGGCGATAGCCGGCGCGAGCAGCTCCCGAAAATAGCAGGGGCGGCGCCATCGGCGCCGCCCCTTGGGGATGTAACTGACAAGATCAGGGCTTCGGCGGCGGCGCGATCGAGATGTGCAGCTTGTCGAGCGTGACCCCGAGTTCACGATCGTAAGCCGCGAGCGCCTTCTGGTAGTCGGATTGCGCCAGCGCTTCCCGCACCTCGGCAATCGAAAGGAACTCCTGTTGCTGGGAAACGAGGAAGGTGCTGCTCTGGGCGGCGCCGGCCCGGAAGCGCTTGACCTCGGCATCGAGGGTGGCCTTCGCGAGTTCGCGCGCCGCGCGGGTGGCCTCGACGCGCTTCTGCGTGGTCTCGATCTGCCCGGCGGCGTTGCCGACCTGGACGACGATGTTCTGCTCGATGCGGCTGATGTTCGTTTCCGACTGGAGCTGCTGCAGCTTGGCGGCGCGATAGCGTCCGCGCTCCGTCGTGAAGGTGAGGGGGATCGAGACGGTCACGCCATAGCTGAAGTCGTTGTAATCCTTGTTGCGGACCTGCTGGCGTGCGACGGAGGCGACGGTGTCGTAGCCGCTGTAGCCATAGCTGCCGGTGAGGTCGACCCGCGGCAGGAACTGGTTGAGCTGGTACCGGCGGTTGATCTGCGCGCGCTTGAGCGCGAGGCGCGCCTGTTGGTAATCGGGCCGGTTCTCCAGGGCGATGCGGAAGTCGGCCGCGGCGTCGACCACCACGACGGGCGCCGGCGGGGGCGGCTCGATCGTCACGTGCTGGTTGAGCAGATCCGGCGATTTGTCGTCGGTGATGAGCTGCTTGAGGAAATTCTCCGCGTCGTACATCTGGCGCCGCGCGATCAGGATGTTCTCCTCGCGGCTGGCGAGGCGCGCGCGGGCGGACGTGACGTCGAACTCGGAGACGTTCCCCACCTTGAAGCGCTTTTGGTTTTCATCCACCAGCTGCGCCGCGAGGTCGCGGGAGTTGATGGCGCTGCGCAAATTGGCGTACGCGAAATTGAGGTCGTTGTACGCATCGATGACGTTCGTGACGGCATCAATGACGCCCTGCCGAAACCCCCACTCGCTGATGTCGCGGTTGGTCTGGGCGATCCGGATCGAGGTGAGGGTCGGGCCGAAGCCAAAATTGCGCAGCAGCGGCTGGGTGGCCGAGACGCCGGCAAAGGTGCTGAAATTCCCGGTGAAGCCGGTGAACGTGCCGCGGGTGTTGTTGCTGCTGGCGCCCACCTGGTACGTCAGGCCCCACGGCAGCATTCCGCCCACGCCGACCTGGTAGTCGTCGATTTCAGTGCTGCCGGCGGGACCGCGCAGGCCGGTGCCGCTGTCGATCAACGAGGGGTTCTTGCTCGAGGAGTGCCTGTACGAGCCGTTGAGCGTCGGATCGAACTTGCCGAGCGCCTCGACCACGCCGGCCTGGGCGATGGCGGCATCATAACTCTCGACCTTGATCGAAAAATTCTTGGCCAGGGCGCGCTGGATTGCCTCCTCCAACGTAATTTTGGTGGTTTGCGGCTCGGCCGGCGCGGTTTGGGCCGCTGCCGTCAACGCGGCCAACAGCGGAAGGATCGAGGCGATAAATCGCCGGGCATTAGGCATCGGGAACATCAAGTTACGCTTCAGTTTGCAACCCGCATGCCAGCGCCGAGAGGTTTTGCAAATGGCGTGGCTGCAGGAGGTACCGACTATTCGGATCACGGGCAATCCGGCCTTGCGCCTCGCGGACGGGATTATGCGATCCCGATAATGGGAATGCCGTGATCGCATGGCCTGGCGGGGGACAGGGCGGATCCTGGTCGGCGAGACGCCGGCCCTTCACCAAAGCACGCGATTGTGGTGGAGGGCTGGCCTCCCGGCCAGCCGGGGCTTGGAACGCGGTCGGCCGGGAGGCCGACCCTCCTAGAAGCGGCGCCTGCTTTGAACGCTCATTCCGCCCGCAGCGCCACCACCCGCCTTCGCCCAAGGCTCCTGCGCGGCAAGATGCGATGGTGCTGCCCCCGGGCGGACAGCCTGGCCGCAAAGCCTTCCGTAGGGTCGGGCCTCGGCCCGACCGCGTTAGTCGCTGCCGTCTCGTGCCCAGGTCGCCGCAAGCGGCGACCCTACGGACGAAGAGGGAAGCACGCTCATTCCGCCCGCAGCGCCACCATCGGGTCGACGCGGGCGGCACGGCGCGCCGGCAGCCAACAGGCGAAGACGACCGCGGCCGCGAGCACGAAGGCGGCGCCGGCAAAGAGCGAGAGACTGGCGGACGGCAGCTCCGGCCACGCGCTGCGCGCAAACCGGACCGCGATCCAGGCCAGGGAACCGCCCCCCACAATGCCGACGGCGAGCAGGCGCAAGCCCTGCGCGGCCACCAGCCGGAACAGGCCGGTTGCAGTCGAGCCGAGGGCGAGGCGCACGCCGAATTCGCGGCGCCGCCGCGCGACCTGCAGCGACAGCAGGCCGTACAACCCGACCGCGGCCAGCACCAGCCCCAGCGCGCCGAACAGGGAAACGAGGGTCGCGGCGAACCGTTCCGTTACCCAGCTTTCCCTTGCCAGTTCGGCCACCGTGGCCACGTCGTAGATCGCCACACGCGGGTCGGTGCGCGCGATGGCGACGCGGGCCGCCTTCTCGAGCGACAGGGGTGGCACGGAGGTCTCGAGGACGAAAGTGAATTCATTCAGATCCAGGGTGGCGGCGATCGCCTGGGCCGCCGGCAGGCAGAGTGTGCCGTTTATGCTGCCATCGTTCGGGTCGGCGACCACGCGGGTGTCGGCAGCGACGCCGACGACGGTGAGCCAGGGACGGTTGCTGTCGAGCCGGCCCCACTTGACCCGTTTGCCGACGGCATCCTGGCCGGGCCAGTAGCGCTTGGCCATGGATTCGTTGATGATGCAGACGGGCGGAGAGGCGGCGGTGTCATCGGCGGTGAATTCGCGGCCGCGGAGCAGCGCCTGCCCCATGGTGCCGAAATAGCCCGGCGCCGACGCGCGCAAGTACGCCAGTTCATAGCCCCGCGGCTCCGGTGGCGTGCTGCCCTCGGGATTGTTGCCGACAAGTTCGCGGGCGGCATGGAGTGGTTGCGGCACCGTGGCGGTGGCGGAGCGCACGCCGGGCAACGCCCGCAACTCGGCCAGGGCGCGGTCGAGGAAACGCACCCGCGATTCGGCGGTGGGAAACAGCCGGGCGGTGCTGAGGTTGAACGTCAGGCGATTCTCCGTCGCGAAACCCCAGGGCTGGTTGACGAGGGTGCGGAAGTGTTCGGTCAGCAAGCCGGCCCCGACCAGCAGGACCAGGGCCGCCGCAATCTCGGCGACCACGAGGCTGCCCAGCACGCGACGCGTGCCGCGGTCGAGTGTGGCCGAGCGGGAGCCATTGCCCATCGCCGAGCGCAGGTCGGCCCGCGCGGCCCGGCAGGCGGGCAGAAATCCGAAGCCGAGCCCGACGAGGAGGAGGGCGAACGCCGCGCAGCCGAAGACCGGCAGGTTGAGGCGCACGGTGGAGTCGAATTCGCGCATGGCGCTGCCCGTCGCGTCCGAGCCTTCGGGACTGAGCGCCACCAACGCCGGGGTGATCCACGCGGCGAGGAGCAGCCCGACGGCCGTGCCCAACGCCGCGAGGACGAAGGCTTGCAGCAGTGATTCGCGCACGAGCCGCCGCGACGAGGCACCGAGGGCGGCGCGGATGGCGGTGTCGGCCTCGCGCTCCACGGCGCGGGACATCAGCAGGCCCGCAAAGTTGGCAGCGGCGACCAGGAACGCACACAGCGCCGCGCCGTAGATGGCCAGGAGCTTTGGCTCGAGATCGGCGACGAAGCCCTCGCGCAGCGTGCGCACGTACGCACGCACGGGGTTCGCCGGGTTGGGCGCCGCGCGGCTGATATTGGCGCACATCCGCCGGATGGCGGCATCGGCCGCGGCCAGGGTCACCCCCGGCTGGAGGCGCGCCGCCGCATACAGATAGTGGTATGGATTGACGCGGGTATCGAACGCCACGCCCAGCGGGATCCACGCTTCCGCCCGATACGGGTGGCGGAATTTAGCCGGCATGACCCCGACGACGGTGCGCGCAATGCCATCGAGCCGGATCGTCTGCCCGAGGATTTCGGGCCGGCCGCCGAACTGGCGCTGCCAGAGGTCGTGGCTGATGATTACGACCCGCGGCCCATTCGGCCGGTCCTCGGCGGCGGTAAAATTGCGGCCAAGCACCGGGGAGATGCCGAGCACGTCGAAGAAGTTGGAGGTGACCTGCGCGGCGGGCAGATAGCGCGCCGATTCGCCACTTTCGCCGCCTAAGGTGAGACTGGCGCCAGTCGCGGCGCCGATGCCGGTGAAGATGTCCTTTCCGTTGTCGCGCCATTGCTGGACGGTCTGTTCGGAAAGACTGAGGGTGTTGGCGCGGGAGTCGGACTGGTCGTAGGCTTCGTAGAGGCGAACAAGCCGGTCCGGGTGCGGGAATGGCAGTGGTCGCAGCAGTGCGGCTTCGACCACGGAAAAAATGGCGGTGTTCACGCCGATGCCGAGGGCGAGGATGAGGACGGCAGCGAGCGTGAAGCCCGGCGCCTTGGCGAGCTGGCGGAAGACCTGGCGAAGGGCGGTGAGCATGGAGAGGAGGAAGCAGGAAGATCGAAGGTCGGAGATGAGAGATCGGGCCGAATCGTTCTCTCGGGTTTTGGGGCTGCGGGGTGCGGCGGAACCGGACGAGAGAACGGGAACTAGGATCGACGCCTAGATACTTGGGTTACCTGTTACTTGTTACTTGATACTTGATATTTGGTCCTTGGGCGGCGCGGAGCGGAGTCCGCGCCCTACCGTTTATTCCGCGCGCAAAGCGACCAGCGGATCGACTTTCGTCGCGCGGCGCGCCGGCAGCCAGCAGGCGATCACGGCGACGCCGGCGAGAATCACCGCGATCGCGGCGTAGGTCAGCGGGTCGGCGAACGAGACGCCGATGAGCAGGTTCTGGAAGTAACGCGCCACGAACCAGGCGGCGACGAGCCCGAAGCCGAGGCCGGCGGTGGCGATGACGAGACCGCGGTTGAGGATCAACTGCAGCACATCGCCCGGCTGGGCGCCGATCGCGAGGCGGATGCCGATCTCGCGCACGCGCCGGCTCACGGTGTAAGACATGACGCCGTAGACACCGAGCGAAGCGAGGAGCACGGCGAGGAGACCGAAGGCCCCGAGCAGCGACGCGCCGGTGCGCGGACCCCAGAGGTTCGCCTGCATGATCGTGTCCATGGTGGAACTGTTGCTCAGCGGCATGGCCGGATCGAGCGTCTGCAATTCCTTGCGCAAGGTGTTGATCATCCCGTTGGCGTCGCCGCGCGTGCGGACATGCAGGACGGCGAAGGCCGAGAACGCCTGCTTCATCGGGAGAAACGCGAAGGGGTCGGGGTCCTCGCCAATGGCATTGTAGGTCGTGGTCTTCACGATGCCGACGACCTCGACGGGGCGCTCGTCGTTGTAGAGCTTGAGCGTCTTGCCCAGAGGATTCTCGCCGGGCCAGGCCTGGGCGGCGAAGGTTTCGTTGACGATGGCGACGAGCGGGTGCTGGTCGTCATCGCCGTCGGTGAACTGCCGGCCGGCCACCAGCGGGATGCCCAGCATCCTGAGGTAACCCGGGTCGACGCTGAGGTAATTGTAGAGCCGGCCCTGCTGGCGGAGATTTTCGTCGTTGCCCTGGGGGCGCAGGGTCCGGCGCCCGGTGAAGTTGAGCAGCTGGCCGTTGGCGACCGAAGCCGACGCGACGCCGGGAATGGTCGCGGCGCGTTCGAGAAAGCGCCGATAGTAGTCCAGGGCCACCGCCTGGTTGTAGCCTTGCGCGCCGGTGTCGACCGTGAAGGTGATGAGGTTCGCCATGTTCCAACCCGGGTCGGCCCGCTGGGCCTGGCGCATGCTGCGGATGAACAGGCCGGCGATGACGAGCGCAATCACGGAGAGCGCGATCTGGCCGGCGACGAGAAAATTCCGGAAGCTCAGCAGCGGCATCGGCGCCGAGCCCTTGCCCTCTTCCTTCAGCGTCGTGGTGAGTTCGGGCTTGGTGGTGAGCCAGGCCGGGGCGAGGCCGAAGAGCAATCCGGTGAGGAGCGAGACGCCGAGGCCGAACCCCAGGACGCGGCTGTCGAGCGTAACCGTAATGCCGTCGGGCACGAACGGCGGGCGCAGGGACCAGAGGACGCTCTTGGTCCAGACGGCGATGAAGATGCCGGTGAGGCCGCCGCAAAGCGAAAGCAGCAGGCTTTCCGTCAGGAACTGGCGGATGAGGCGGGCGCGGTCGGCCCCGACGGCGATGCGCACGGCGACTTCACGCTGGCGGGCGGCGGCGCGCGCGAGGAGGAGGTTGGCGACGTTGGCGCAGGCGATGAGCAGGACGAGGCCGGACAGCGAGAGCAGGAGCGCGCCGGCCTGGACAACATTGTTGCGGAAGTTCGGGCCGAGCATCGACTCGGCGAGCGAGACCAGCCGGAGCGAGCGGCCGGTGTTGGCCGCGGGGTAGTCCTTGGCGAGCTTCGCCCCGAGCGGTTTCAGCGCCGCCTCGGCCTGCGCGATCGTCACGCCGGGCTTGAGGCGGGCGAAGGCGTTCCAGATCAGCGCGCGTCGTTCGGTGTAGAAGGCGAGCAGCGTACCCGTATAGATCTGCGGGTACATCGTGCTCGGCACCCAGAAGGCCGGGTTGTTGAAGGTGTTCAGCCCGCGGAAGCCGGCGGGCATCACGCCGATGACGGTGAAGCCGTGGCCATTGATCGAGTAGGTGCGGCCGATGACGCCCGGGTCGGACGCGAGCCGGCTCGTCCAGAAGCTGTGGTTGAGCACGACCACCGGGGCGGAGCCGACGGTGACGGACTCGTCGGGCCGGAACGTGCGGCCGAGGGCGGGCCTGATCCCGAGAAGGTCAAAGAAGTTTCCGGTGACGAGCTCGCCCTGCACGCTCGTGGGCTCGGTCCCGATCATCATCGTCACCGGCGCGAAGCCATAGGCGCCCATGCCGGCGAACACGTCGTTGTGGTCGCGGTAATCGGTGAAGTTGAGCGGCGAGATGGGCAGGAAGCCCGGATTGCGTTCGTCGGCCGTGTAGGCGGCGACGAGTTCGTCGGGCCGCGCAAACGGCAGCCGCGCGAAGAAGAAGGTGTTGATGAATGAAAAAATCGCCGTGTTGGCGCCGATCCCGAGGCCGAGGGTCAGGATGGCGACGAACGCGAAACCGGGCGATTTGAGCAGCAGGCGGAAGGCAAGGCGGATGTCTTGGAACATGGGGGTGGATGTTCGGAGCTACCCGGTTGTGTATCGGGTGAAGAAAATCAGGCGTCCGGCTGGCGCGGGGAGAAGAGGGCGACGCGGGTGCGTCCGGGCGACTTGACCAGCTGGCGGAAAGCGGAGCGGAGGTCGGGCATGCGTGCGTGGCGGCGCCGCGAAAAACTGCAATGTATGTGCCAGCTGCGGGCGAAAAATAAGGAGCGGGCCGCCAGCGGCTTGCATGAATCCTCCGGGCAGTGCCGGAACGGGGATGTCCGCTCTCGCAAATCAGCCGTCCCGGAAGCGGGACGCGCGAGCCGGCGGAGACGGCGGCGATCAGAAGGCCAGATCGCGCGGTTGAGACCTGCGGGTGGGGCGAAGGCCCGTGAGCCGAAGGTCGTCGCAGGAAACGACCCCGCGAACTTAGGATTGAGGCGGGGTTCGGCGACCCCATCCTACAGCCTCCCGATGAGTTCCAGTTCCCAGCTTCCGGCTCCAAGCTCGGCCCCCAAGGTGGCCTTGATCACCGGCATTACGGGCCAGGACGGCTCCTATCTGGCCGAGATGCTGCTCGCGAAAGGCTATGCCGTCCACGGGCTCGTCCGACGCGCGAGCATGTTCAACCGCTCGCGGATCGAGCACCTTCGCGCGCAGCGCGAGGGTGTCCAGTCCGAGGGTCCCGGATCCAGGGTCTCGGGTGCAGCGAAACGAGCCCGCGACGCCGAACCCCGGACCCCGGGGGCCAAATCCCAGGCCCCGGACCCGGCAGCACCAGGCAGCCTGACACTGCATTACGGCGATCTATCCGACCTGACCTCGCTGCGCCGGCTCTTGAAGCGGATCAAGCCGCAGGAGGTCTATCACCTGGCCGGCCAGAGCCATGTGGGCTTGAGTTTCGAGATTCCCGAGGTCACGTGCGAAGAGAACGGGATGGCGGCGCTCGGCCTGCTCGAAGCCCTGCGCGAGCTCGATTACCCGGCTCGATTCTATCACGCGGCGAGCTCCGAAATCTTCGGCGCGCCGGCGGTCGCGCCGCAGACGGAGACCACGGCGTTCAATCCGGTGAGCCCCTATGGCTGCGCCAAGGCCTTTGCCGTGCACCTGTGCCATGTCTACCGCAATGCCTACGGCCTGTTCGCCTGCAGCGGAATTTCCTACAACCACGAGTCGCCGCGGCGCGGCGAGAACTTCGTGACGCGCAAGATCACGCTCGCCGCCGCGCGCATCAAGGCCGGCCTCCAGGGTGCGCTGCATCTGGGCAACCTCGAGGCCAGGCGCGACTGGGGCTACGCGCCGGAATATGTCGAAGCCATGTGGCGGATGCTGCAGCAGGAGAAGCCGCGCGACTACGTCCTCGCCACGGGACAGGCCTGTTCGATTCGCGAGTTCGCCATCGCGGCCTTTGACGAGCTTGGCATCCGGCTGGAATTTGAGAGCGCCGGGCTGGGGGAGTTCGCCCGGCGCAAGGACACGGACGAGGTGGTGCTGACGGTGGACCCGAAATATTTCCGTCCAGCGGAGCCCGCGGAGCTGGTCGGCGATGCGACGCTCGCCCGCAAGGAACTTGGCTGGTCGGCGCAGACCGTGGGCACCGCCGTCGCGCGAATCATGGCGCGAGCTGATTTCGCGGCGGTCGGAGACCTTTGACAGCATGAGCGGAATTGACCCAATGCCGTTTGCTTCCGCGGCCATTCATTCCGGCAACCATTCATTCAATTCAGTCCCAACTCAACAAGCATGGCGACTTACCTCGTAACTGGAGCAGCAGGATTCATCGCGGCCCGCGTCTGCGAGATGCTGCTCGACAACGGGCACACGGTCATCGGGATCGACAATTTGAACGATTATTATGACGTCCGCCTGAAGGACTACCGGTTGGGGCGACTGCTGGGTGCGGCGAGCCGGGGTCTGGGAGCGGATCCGGCGAAATCAGTTTATCGCGAGGTCGGGCGGATTGGCGGCAGTCCGCCGCCGGCGGGCAATCGCGGCGCGATCGGGGCAACGCGTCCGGCCTTCGAATTCCGCTGTCTGGACATCGAAAACCTGCCGGCCCTGGACGCACTCTTCGCCGAGTATAAGTTCGAAGGTGTCTTCAACCTCGCCGCGCGCGCGGGGGTGCGGGCCAGCTTGGAGCATCCGGAACTTTACCATCGGACGAATGTGGTCGGCGAGGAGAACGTCTTGGCCAGCCAGGTGAAGCACGGCGTGAATAGGCACGTGCTGGCCTCCAGTTCGTCGGTTTACGCTGGTTGCCCCATGCCGTTCACGGAGTCCGCGCCGCTGGGAAAGATGCAGTCGCCCTATGCTGAGACGAAGCACCGGGCCGAGTTGCTGGCGCGCGAATATTCCGAGCGGCACGAACTCGAAGTGACGGTCCTGCGCTACTTCACGGTTTTCGGCCCGGCCGGCCGGCCGGACATGAGCGTGCTGCGTTTCATCAAGTGGATCGACGAAGGCAGCCCCATCGAGCTCTTCGGCGACGGCACGCAGGCACGTGACTTCACCTATATCGATGACATCGCGCGGGGCACCTTGGCGGCCGCCCAGCCCCGGAGGATCCGGTCCGCTTTCTCGCGCGATCCCTCCTCGCGAGAAGCGGGCGCAACGGTCCACGCGGGCAAAACAGCTGACGGCACAAGCAGAGAATCGGCTGCTCCGGATTCTCCGCCCGGTTCGCCCTCGTCTCTGGGCCCGCCGCAGTCGCCTCGGGGATTTGAGGTGATCAATCTCGGCGGGGGACGAAATCCAATTTCAATCCAGGCCGTAATCGCCTATCTCGAAAAAGCCCTCGGCAAGACGGCCAGGATAGCGGGGAAACCGTCTCACGTTGCCGACATGAAGGAGACCTGGGCCGACATCACCAAGGCCGAAACGCTGCTTGGCTGGAAACCGCGGGTGTCGCCGGAGGATGGATTCCAGCGGACGGTGGCGTGGTATCGGGAGAACAAGTCCTGGCTGCGCGAGGCTCGGCTCTAGCAGGGCGGGAGCCCGCAATCCGCCGGCTCCCGTCGTTGTGGCCCGGACTCCGGACGTCGTTCCGGCGAACAAGGTCAGAACTGCCTCGTGTACGAGGCGCCGTTCGGGTCGACGAAGGTGAGCGAATTGGCGGTGATGCCCGTGAGCTTCAGCCCGAGGTCGCGATCGACCATGTCGCCGACGCGAAAGACGCGGTCATTCATGAGGACCTTGCTGTCCGCACCCGCGGCCCGGATGCCGGCGATCCGGAGATTGTCGATGTAGTTGAGCGCCTTGGCGTCCATCGTGGGCGGAGGTGCGGGCGGGGTGGAGGGCGCGACGGTCTCGACCGGCGGCGCGGAGGTCGGCGCGCCAGGGATAACGCGGCCCGCCTCGGTTGCAGGTTCGGGCGGTGCCGTCACCGGCGGGGCCGCCGGCAGGCGGAAGGAAACCGTCGGCTCGGCGGGCGGTGGCGTTTCGTGCGCGGTGGCGGGAGGCGGACTTGAAGACGGCGCGGCCGGGACAACGCTCCCGACCTCGGAAGATGACGGCGCGGTCGTCGGCGGTTTCAGGGAGGTCCCCGAGCGGAATGAGCGAATCAGGAAGATGCCGCCGACCACGACGACGAGAACGATCGCGCCCCCGGCCACGCCGAGGCGCACGAGCTGCGTGTTGATCCCGGCGGGCTTGTCGCGCTTGGCGATCTTCGCAGGAGACTCGCCGCCGACGCTGGGCAGCGAAGTCAACGGCGGGCTGTCGCCGGTCCGCTGCTTCTGGGCCTTCTTGAGCGCGTCGTTGATGAGGCTCATCAGTCTTTAGACAGAATTGACCGAATTGAGATAGGCAATGGAACTACTGCAGAGCGGGCTGAAGCAAACATGCACGGCAATTCCGGAAATCCTGTCCAGTGAGATGATCAGGCTCATGAGGTTTGGACAGAATTAATCGAATGAGCCCGATGATTCCTGGTCGGATTTCGGCGGAATTTCTTTTTGAACTCCAAGCTTTCAGATCCAAAATTCAACAAGAGGCCTTCATCTCGCCGGGTGGCGGTGAGGTAATTGACCAGCTGGACCTCGTGGGCAGTGGCCAGCCGCTCCACCGCTTTCAGCTCCACGATCGTCGATTCGTCGACCACCAAGTCGGCAAAGAAATCGCCCACGATCTGGTTGCCATACCAGACTTTGATCGGGACTTCCGCATCGACCTTGTGGCCCGCGTCAATCAACTCAGCGGTTAAGGCCTTCGCATAGACCGATTCAAGGAAGCCGAAACCGAGGGTGCGATGCACTTTCATCGCCGAACCGATGATCTGGCCACACAAGTCATATGGATTTGGCTCGGCTTGGTTCATCGCGATTCTGTCAATTCTGTCCAAGGAGGCTCAGTCCGTCAGGCGGTCGAGGTCCTTTGCGGCCCGGCGGGCGTCCCAGTAATTCACCTCATCGGACTCGCGAATGAAGGCGGAGAGGAGGGACTTGTCGCAAAGGTTGTTGATGATGCGCGGAATTCCCCGGCTGGCCTTGTAGATATGGCGCAGCGCCCAGGGCGTGAAATGCGGCCGGCCCATGCTGCCCGAGACGGTGAGCCGGTGGGCGATGTAGCGGTCCATCTCCGGGCGCAGGAACGGGCGCAGCTCGTAATGGACGAGGATGCGCTGGCGGAGCTGGCGCAGCTCCTCCTGGGCGAGCTTCTCCTTGAGCTCCGGCTGGCCGAGCAGGACGATTTGCAGGAGCTTTTGCTTGTCCGTTTCCAGATTGGAGAGGAGCCGGACCTGCTCGAAGACTTCGAAGGAAAGGTTCTGCGCCTCGTCGATGATCAGGACGATCTCGCGGCCGGCGGCGATGCGTGCGAGCAGCACCTGGTTCATCTGCGCGACGAGGTCGTTCTTGCTGCGCGCCAGGTGGGTCTCGCCGAGCTCGGCCAGGATGGCCTTGAGCATCTGCGTCTCGGTCACGCGCGGGTTGAGGACGAGCGCCGAGTCGTAGTGCTTCGGGTCGAGTTCGTTCAGGAACTTCCGGCAGAGCGTCGTCTTGCCGCAGCCGACCTCGCCCACCAGCACGATGAAGCCCTTCTTCTCGGTGACGCCGTACTTGAGGTGTTGCAGCGCTTCCTGGTGGGTGGTGCTCAGGTATAGAAATTTCGGATCCGGGGTGATATGGAACGGCATCTCCGAAAAGCCGTAGAAGCTCTGATACATTGGCCCGAAAGTATTTGTGCCAGAGGGGAAAAAGCACGAAAAAACGGTGCGCGGCGAAGCCGCCCGCAGGTTTTCGGTTTTCTGTTTTAAGTTATCTGTAAAGAAGGTCGGACCAGATTTGAACATAGAGGGCACGGAGAGCACGGAGGGCGTTTGGCCCGGAGTGCTGGGCTTCTGCGCCTACCGCGGTCGGCCGGGAGGCCGACCCTCCACGGCGCCATCCGTGTGATCCGTGGAATCCGTGGTTAAATCTCTTCTGCTGCCTCTGCGTGCTCTGTGTTAATAACCAATTTACCGGTTGCGTCGGCCGACGGCGCCGGGCTTAGCATCTCGCCGGGGATGAATTACCAAAAGTTGATTCTCTGGGCGTATGCCGGGCTCTTCGTCGGCGTGTCCTTGTGGGGCGTGAGCTTCTTCGTCGACATGGAGCGCGAGCTGATGACCCTGCGTCATCAGGAACAGGAAAGCCGGCAGCGACTGGCCGAGGCGCAGGCCCGGCTCGACGCGCAGGAGAAATACCTCGACCAGTTGCGCCATGACCCGGCGCTGGTGGAACGGCTCATCCGCCAGAAGCTGGGCTACGTGCGGTCGCAGGAATTCGTCTTTCGGTTCGAAGCGGGCGAGACGCCGCCGGCGGATCGCAGGTAGGGTGCGCTGGGCCGGGATCCGCGGGGGCGCGTTTGCACGCGATCATCGCGCCCCGGGTCGCGCCCCCCGGGGAGATCATTCCAGATACAGCCCGTCGCTGACCTGCGGCTTCGCCGGCAGCGCCCGCCAGCGTTCGACGAACCGTCCCGCCTCATCGGCGAACAGCGGCGACACCTCGATCGCGACCTCCGGCAAGCCCGTCGCATCCGTGGCCAGCTCAACTCCCACCGCCCGCAGCCAGCGGGCCGCCTGCCGCAGCTGGTCGTCACGAGCAGTCTGGGGCGAGTCCACGCCTTCCGCGTTCTTCACCGGGCTGAAATCGTCCTGCCGGGCCGTTTCCACGACGATCGAGTTCTTCGCGAACGGCAGGGCGTCGAAGACAAACATTTCGAACTTCACCCCGTTCGGCTTGGCGGGTTTCACCGGATTGCCCGCCTCATCGATCGTGTTGATTTTCTTTTCGGCCCGATGAAAGGGGAGCGCGGGAGCCACGCTCCCGGTTGGCGGCTGACGGTTGTCGGCTCCCGGTTGGGCAACCTGATTCGTGCGTTCTCCGGCCGCGCGGCTCCGTCCGCCGTCAGCTTTCCCGAGAGGCACCACCCGCACACCCGGCTTGAGGTCGCCGTCTTCGCTCGCCAGCCGCAGCGGTCCGAGTGGCGCGCCGGGTGGCGCGACCGCCGGATTTCCCGCGGTGGCGGCGGGCGCCCCGCCGACACTGCCCGCCATTTTGCGGGCAAATTCGCGCTCGATGACGTGAATCGCGATGCTGCCGGCAAGGAAGCGCAGCGACCCGTCGGGCAGCCGCTCGTTTTGGACTGCCGCGGGCATGTCGCTGTACTCGATCACGACGATCTCGCCGTGTTGCAGGCAGAAATGTCCGACCTTCTCCTCGGGATAGGCCTTCGGGATCATCTTGCTCGACATCTCCGCGCCCGCCTCGAGATGAAAGCCGATGAACGCCGGGTCGAGGCAGCGCACCAGCGGATTGTCGACCTGGAAGTAGCTGATGGTGGTGATTCCCTCCGCCTGCATCAGGTCGAGGGCGCCGCTGCGGTGCAGGGCGCGCAACGAACCGCCATGACCGTCGGGGCTCAGCGCCAGGCGCGAGCGTGACTCCAGCATGATCCGGCCGGTGCGATCCACCGCGGGCATCCGCCCCTGCCGGAAGAAATGCACGCGGCCCGGTTCCAGGCCAAAGTAGCCGTTCGCGGAAAAAAACGCCTCCGTCTGCTCGTGGTTGGCATGGCTCGTCATGATGAACCAATGCAGGGGCTTCCCGTAGCGCCGCCCGGCCGCGAGGATCTTCTCGGCGAACACCTGGAAGAGCGGTTTGCGCCTCACGGGCGTGACCGCGAATGTGCCCTTGGGTCCGTCATACCCCAGCCGCGTGCCCTGGCCGCCGGCCACGGTGAAGGCGGCGACCCGCCCGGCCCGCAGTGCGGCCTCGCCGGTCGCGCGGGCGCGGGCCCAACGAGCCGGATCGCCGCCGTGTTCCGGCAGCGCGATGTAGGGTGCGGGGGCCAGTCCCTCGAGGCTGACGGTCCCGGCGCCGGCACCGGGTCGAACGAGCGTGTCGAAGAGCCGCCGGATCTCATCCAAATCGACCTCGGCCGCTTGGTCCGCCAGCTCGCGCCGCTCCGCCGCGTCCAGCTGGTCCCAAAATGCGAACACCTGGCCCTGTCCGGCTTCGCGATAGGCGGCGATCAATTGGTCGAAGTGCATTCGTCATCGACCATGTTTCGGCGTTTAGGTTTCAAGGCAATTCAACACGTGGCCAGGGTGCTGCTCCTGTCGGGTCGTTGCCGGTGATGATCGGCGGGGAGCGTGCCCGCACGCGATGGTGAGGCATCGCCGGCCGGCAGGCTCCTGTCGGGGATCCCTTCGCGCCCAAGGTCTCGCCCCGCCGTGCAAGCAGAAAACGGGACCCGAATGGCGGCTGGGGGTCTGTATGGTTTTCAGCATTCCCTTTTCAGGATTCAGGTTTCAACTTTCAACCCTTCCGCTATGAACCCGACCGACAAGATTTCCGCCGTCGCCAAGGACGGCAAATTGATGGCGAGCGCCGCCGAGAACCTCCACGCCTGGCTGCAGGCCGGCCTGCCCGCCTGGGCGCAGCAGAGCCTCGAGGAACTTATCGAGCGTGGCGAGTGGGCGGAGTTGAACGACCGCTTCTACCGGTACCTGGAATTCGGCACCGGCGGCATGCGTGGACGTACGATCGGGCGGGTGACAGCCAAGGCGGAGACGGGCCGGGTGAGCGCGCAAGGCTCACCCGAGCACGCGAATGTCGGCAGCAACCTGCTCAACGACTTTACTCTGATCCGGGCCGTCGTCGGCCTGCACCGCTACATCCAGAAATACCTCGCGGGGCAAAAGAGCCCGGCGCGACCGAAGCTCGTGATCGCCCACGACGTCCGGCATTTCTCGCGTCATTTCTGCGAACTCGCGGCCTCGACCTGGACGAAGCTCGGCGGCGAGGCGCTGATTTTTGACGGTCCGCGGTCGACCCCACAGCTGAGCTTTTCGGTCCGCCATTTCCACGCGCACACGGGCGTGGTCATCACGGCGAGCCATAATCCGCCCCACGACAATGGCTTCAAGGCCTACTTCGACGATGGCGCCCAGGTGATCCCGCCGCACGACAAGGGCATCATCACCGAGGTCGATGCCGTGCCGCTGTCGGCGGTGCGCCAGTTTCTCGAACCGAGCCTCAAGGGCGTCGTCACGCTCGGGCGCGACGCCGACCAGGCGTATCTCGAGGCGACGGCCAAGTCGG
Organism: Lacunisphaera sp.; assembly: GCA_035496355.1. Lineage (GTDB taxonomy): Bacteria > Verrucomicrobiota > Verrucomicrobiia > Opitutales > Opitutaceae > Lacunisphaera. The sequence continues at coordinate 71,862 of DATJES010000053.1, forward strand.
TCCTCGATCCGTCCATCTTCCAGGCCACGCCGTTGAAGGTGGTGTTCACCAACATCCACGGCGTGGGGGCGGTGTCGTCGGTGCCGCTCCTGCAGCAGGCGGGCGTCGAGCTTACGACCGTGCCCGAGCAGCTGGCGCAGGACCCGCGCTTCCCCACGGTGAAATCACCGAACCCGGAGAATGCGGAGGCGCTGGCGCTCGCGGTGGCGCTGGCGGAAAAGGGCGGCCACGAGGTGGTGATGGCGACCGATCCCGATTGCGACCGCATGGGCACGGCTGTGCGCAACCGCAGCGGCAAGATGGAACTGCTGACCGGCAACCAAGTGGGCGCGCTGCTCGCGGATTACCGGATCGGCCGCTACAAGGAACTCGGCTGGATTCCCGCCGGCGGCACCCAGTCGGCGGCAATCATCAAGACTTTCGTCACGACCCCGCTGCAGGATGCCATCGGCCGCGGCCATGGGGTGAAGGTCATCAACACGCTGACGGGCTTCAAGTGGATCGCCGGCAAGATGCGCGGCTACGAGGAAAAGCTGGAGGCGGCGATGGGCACGGGCTTCGACTACGACGCGACGCCGTTCCGCCGCCGGGCGGAGCTGCTCCAGGAACACAGCACCTTCTTCCTTTTCGGCACGGAGGAAAGCTACGGCTACCTGCCCAACGACCTCGTGCGCGACAAGGACGGCAATGCCGCGTGCCTGATGTTTGCGGAGCTCTGCGCCTGGGTGAAATCCCGCGGGCTGACCGTGCCCGAGTATCTCAATGAGATCTACCTGAAGTACGGCTTCTTCCTCGAGGGCGTCATCAACATCTATTACGAGGGCGCGAGCGGAGCGGCGAAGATCAAGCGCATCCTCGACACCTACCGCTCGAACCCGCCGGCCGGTTTCGGCGAGACGAAGGTCAAGAAGTTCCAGGACTTCGGCCGCGAGAAGTTCCATGACGCCGACGGCGAGGAGATCCCGGCGCAGGACCTGTATCTGGTGAATCTGGCCAACGGCTATTCGTTCGCGGCCCGGGGCAGCGGCACGGAGCCGAAGATGAAGTTCTACCTGTTCGCCCAGGAACCGGTGAAGTCGGCCGGCGACCTCGCGGCGGCGAAGGCCAAGGCGAAGTCGACCCTCGACGCGCTCAAGGCGCTGATCGAGGCCGATGCGCGGAAACGCGCGGAGTCCGCGTAGGGCGCGTCGCGGGTCCCGCAAGGTCGTCGCTGGCGCCGACTGGCGAGGTCAAGTCGCACCACCTGGTGGGGCCGGCAGCACGCCCTGGACCTTGCGGAGGAGTTCCTCGGCGGTGAACGGCTTCATCAGCACCTCGGCAAAACGGCGACCGGAACGCTCGCCCAGGACGCCGGCGCGGTCGGCGCCGGTGATCGCCAGGATCTTCAGCCCGGGCTTGATCTCATGCAGCTTCTCGGCGAGGCCGGCGCCGCCAAGATTGGGCATGTCGATGTCCGCGATGACCAGGGCGATCTCGTCGGCGTGTGCGGGGAAAAGGGCGAGGGCATCGATGCCGTCGGCGGCGGTCAAGACGCGGTAGTTGAACTTCCGCAGGATGGCGCTGGCGACGTCGCGAATGCTTTGTTCGTCGTCGACGACCAGGATGAGTTCGTCGCGGCCGGAACCGGCCGGGAAGGGCTGGGCGCTGGCCTGCCGGGCGGTCGAGGCCTCGTCGGCCGGCAGATAGACCTGGAAGCAAGTGCCACGGCCGACTTTCGTGTCGACGGTAATGCCGCCGCCGTGCGTGGCGATGATGCCGCGCACGGTGGCGAGACCCAGGCCGGTGCCCTGAGTGGCGCGCTTGGTGGTGAAGAACGGTTCCCAGATCCGCGGGAGCACGTCCGCCGGGATGCCGGCGCCGGTGTCGATCACGTCGATCCTGATCCAGGAACCGGGCCGGGTTCCTTCGATCGCGCGGCTGGCGTTCTCGTCGAGAATGATGTTGGCCGCGCGCAAGGTCAGCGAGCCGCCGTCCGGCATGGCGTCGCGGGCATTGACGCAGAGGTTGAGCAGCACCTGGTGAATCTGGGTGGGGTTGGCCGTGATCGGCCACAGGTCGCTGGGAATCTCGGTTTCCAGGCGGATGCTCTTCGGGAACGTGGCTTCGATCATCTCGGCGATGTCGCGGAGGACATGCTTGGCCTGCATCAGTCGCGGCTCTCCGCCGAGACCGTGGGCGAAACCGAGAATTTGGCGCACCAGGCCTGCGCCGCGCTCGGCACTCTTCTCCACGGTGTCCAGCAGGCGCTGTTCGCGGGGATCGGTGGAATCCTTCCGCAGCATCGTCGCCGCCATCAGCACGGGGGCGAGCACGTTGTTGAGATCGTGCGCGATGCCGGCGGCGAGCATGCCGACGCTCTCCAGGCGCTGGGCGCGCATGAACTGTTCCTGGAGCTTCTTTTGCTCCGTAAGGTCGGAGCTGATGCTCAGGCGGGCGACGGGCTGGCCGGCGTCGTCGCGAACCAGCGTGATGCTCGTCATCAGGGCGAGCTTGTTCCCGGCGCGATCGACCGCCTGCACCTCGCCGCGCCACTGGCCGGCGGTGTTCACGCCGTCGCGGATATCGGCGGCGCCGGCGACGTTGACGAGATTGAGGAATTCGTCCGCCGTCCGGCCGAGCACCTCGGCGGCGGGGTAGCCGAAGATCCGTTCCGCGCCGCGGTTCCAGAAGGTAATGCGCTGTTGGAGATCGGCGACGACGATGGCTTCGCCCGCCTGGTCGAGGCATTCGGCCTGCTCGCGCAGCCGCTGCTCGGCCCGCTTGCGCTCCGTGATGTCACGGGAGATCCCGACCAGGCCGGTGATTTCCCCGGCCGCGTCACGCAGGGGAATCTTGGTCGAGGACACCCAGGTGACGCGACCGTCGGGCCAGGTTTCCTTTTCCTCGAGGCCAATGACCGGCTCGCCGGTGGCCATGATGCGCTGCTCGTCCGCGAAGGCCTGCCGGGCGTGCTCCTCGGTGAAGAGGTCGAAATCGGTCTTCCCCAGCACCTGTTCCGGCTTCCCCCCGAAGGTGTCGGCCAGGCTCTGGTTGATCCGGATGAAGCGGCTTTGCCGGTCCTTGAAGTAGATGTGGTCGGGCATCGTCGTGACCAGGCTGTCCAGTCGGTTGCGCTCGAGGCTGAGCGCGGTCTCGACATGCTTGCGGTCCGTGATGTCGACCTTGATGGCGATGAAGTGCTTGATTCTGCCCTCGGCATCGCGCACCGGGGCGATGGTCACATCCTCAGTGAAATACTCGCCGTTCTTGCGGCGGTTGACGATTTCGCCGGTCCACACCCGGCCATCCAGGATGGTGCGCCAGAGATCGGCGTAAAACTCGGGGGCGTGCTTGCCGGATTGGAGCAGCCGGGGGGTCTGCCCGACCGCCTCGGCGAAGGCATACCCGGAACTGCGGGTGAAGGCGGGATTCACCCACTCGATCGTGCCGGACTGGTCAGTGATGACCACCGCGGTCGGCGCCGCCAGCAGCCCGGCGCGCAGCAGGAGAAGCTGGGACTCCGTTTCACGGCGCCGGGCTTCGTTCGCCAGGTTGTCGAGGGCGAAGGAGATGTCATCGGCGGCCTCGGTGAGGAGCGCGACTTCCTTGGGCCCGAAGATATTGGTCTCGGCCGCGTAGACCGCCAGCGCGCCGACGACGCCTCCGCCCTGGCGGACCGGCAGGGCCATGGCCGCGCGGAACCCGTGGCGGGCGGCTGGTTCGCGCCAGGGACCGGTGTCGGGGTCGTGGGCGAAATCGTTGCAGATGCAGACCCGGCCCTCGCGCACGGCGGTGCCGACCGGGCCGCGCCCCTCCGGCCGTTCGTCAGTGGAAACCGTGATCTCCCGCAGGTAACCCTGATCGTCGCCGTGCACGGCAACAGGGCGCACGGCGGCGTCCGGCCGGTCGGTCCAGGCGATCCATGCCATCTTGAATCCGCCGATGCGGACCAGCACGCGGCAGATTTCGTCGAGGAGCTGATCGCGATCGCGCAGCTCCACGATGGCGCGGTTCACGTGGCTGAGGGCATTGTAATAGCGGTTGAGCCGTTCGACTTCGGCCTCGTGCGCCTTGCGCTTGGTGATATCCCGGGCGACGACGAGGCGCAGGCGCTGGTTCTCGATCACGATCGAACGCGCGCCGAGTTCGACGGCGAAGACGGCACCGCTCTTGCGCTGGTGCACGGTTTCAAAGATCCCGCCCTCCGGCTGGTCGAACAGCAGCATCTGGACGGCGAGGTTGTCGCCGGAGCCCGGCGGGCGCAGGCCGCCGGGCGGTAAGCGCCGGAGTTCCTCCAGGGTGTAGCCATAGGTCGCGAGGGCCTGGGCGTTGGCCTCGATAATGTGCCCCTCCGAGTCGAGGACCAGGATGATGTCATTGGCCTGATCCAGCAGGAGCGCGAGGCGCCGGGCCAGGTTTTGGCGCTCGCGTTCGTCGACCAGCCGCTGCGAGAGGAGGGCGGCGATCCGCTGGCGCCATACCATCGCGGCCGTCATCAGCGCCGCGAGAAGGATGAAGGCGACCGTGGCGGCCGTCATGAGGGCGAGCCGCAGCATGGGGCCGTTGACTTCCGCGAGGTCGATCTTGGCGAGGATGATCCAGTCGCTACCGGGAATGGGGCGCATGGCGGCCAGCACCGGCACGCCACGGTGGTCAACGCGGTCGACGGCCTCCTCGCCGGCCGGGACCATCCCCGGGTCGACCACGAGGGGGCCGGGCGCGGCCGCCCGGGCTGGCGACGTAGCATTGAGCAGCAACAGCTCGCGACCATTGCGACGCAGGAGCAGGGTCTCCGCCGTGGCTCGCGGCGTGGGCCAGTGGCGAATCAAAGGCAGCAGGTGGACCGTGGGATTGATGCGAAGCTGGATCAAACCGACGGGTGCCGCCGCTGATCCGGCCGATGAGCCGGCGACCGCCATCACCAGATCGAGATGCAGGTGCCCGTCGCGGCCCGCCTGCATCGGCGTCCAGGCGAAGGGTTGCCGGCCGGGCTCGCCGGCCAAGGCACCGGCGGCGAGGCGAAGCCGCGGGCGGGTTGAATCCGGGATGGCGAGAACCAACCGGTGGTCAGCGTCAAAGAGGGCGACCGACTCATAGCGATCGTCGCCGCGAACGGGCTCGAGCCAGTCGCGGACGTGAGTGACCAAGGCGGGATCACCCGGGTGGGCCAGCAGCGCGGCAATGTCGCGCGACACATCGGCCGTGCGCGCAAGAAAGAGGGCATCGCCCTCGCGCTCCTCGCGCCATTGCGCGACCTGTTGGGCCTGGAGGCTGGCGATGGCCTCGAGTTCCGAGCGCTCCGATTGAAGGGTTGAAGTTTGAATCGTGCGCAGGTAGATGAGCTCGGCGATCGCCAGCGCGCCGGCCGAGGCCAGGGCGATGGCAATGGTCCGGCGGCGGAAGAGCAGTTCGGAAGCCGGCAGGTGGCCCTCGGCGTCGGCGCGCCACCAGCGGGCCAGCGATGCGCCGGCGGGTCCCTCCAACAGCAGGGCCGTGGCAAGGGCGGCGACCGCCAAGGCGGTGGTGAAGGCCATGGGCACGAAGCCGGCGCCATAAAACAGCGGCGTGCCCGACGCATAGGCCAGCACCGTGACCATGCCGAACCCGCCGCCCAACGCCGCAGCCCAGGAACCGGCGCGAGCCACACCGGGCCGGGCGGCCGCGGACGATAATTGCGTGAGCAGCGCGAAGGCCGTGAGCAGGATCGACGCTCCGGTCAGGGGCGACATCCGGCCGACCGGGAAACCGCGGGTCGTTTCACCGGCTGCAACCAGCCAGCTTTCCCAAGTGGAAGAATGCCCAAGGAGGTTTTGCCAGATCACAACGAGGGCGACCAGCGAAGTGAATCCGACCAGGAGCGTCTCGGCCGTCGTGGCTGCGGTTCGGGTCGGAAAGCGTCGATGCAAAAAGAGCGCAATGCTCAGCAACAGCAGCAGCACCGCCGTGCTCGGAGCCATCGGGACAGTGTCCCCATAGAGCACCAGCCGCCAGTCGCGCCGCAGCCAAACCGCCAGAGAGAGAAGGGTGACCCCGGCGCACACGGCGAGCACCACATTCTTCGTCCACCAGATCCAGTCGCGACGAGAACTCGGGTCGGGGGGCGATTGCCCGGAATGGTACATGGGGGATGCGACGCGCGCCGGACCTTGGGTCCACGGGGGCGTCACGTCATGTGCCAACGATTCTGCCCGGCCGTCGTGCATTGTCGATGGCGAACAGGTCAAGGCGCCGGTGCCGGTGCATGGAGCCGTTCGGCTCCAGGCCTGAAGAACCCTATCGCGCGACGCAGGTGACGCCAAGCTGAATTCGACTTTGCTCTCCGCGGACAACTCTGACAGCAACGCGGCACATCCCCATGGCAGTGCCGTCGTCAAAATCGCGCCGGTCCGGCATCGCGTGCAGCGCCGCCGGCGGCAGTGTGTGTTCCGCCAACCCGGAGCCTTGCGCGGCATGAAGCACATCCTCGTGGCCGACGATGATCCCGCGATCCGACGGGTGTTGCGATTGGCCTTGGAGGGGCTGGGCTACAAGGTCAGCGAGGCGGCGGACGGAAAGGTGGCGATGGAGCGATACATCGCGAATAAGCCCGACTGCGTCGTCACCGACCTGGTGATGCCCAACCAGGAGGGCATCGAAACGATCATGCAGATGAGGCGGAATCCGCACCGGGCGGCGATCATTGCGATGTCGGGGTACACCGGAACCCGGGCCGGGGTTTATCTGAACATGGCGCGCTCGCTCGGGGCGGACGCGATCCTGGAAAAGCCGTTCACGGTCGACCAGATCAAGACGGCGGTGGAAAAGGTGCTGGGGAAAGCGGAGGGGCGCACCTAGGGTGCGCCCGAGCGCGGTCGAGCCGCTGTTCGTTCCGACTCAGACCAGCAGCAGGGCGGGCTTCTCGAGCAGGTCCTTCAACGCCGCGAGGAACTGCGCGCCGAGGGCGCCGTCGACGACGCGGTGGTCGCAGGAGAGCGTCAGGACCATCGTCTGGCCGACCACAATCTGGCCATTTTTCACGACGGGCTTCGTGACGGTGGTGCCGACGGCGAGGATGGCGGAGTTGGGCGGGTTGATGATCGCCGAGAATCGCGTGACGCCCATCATGCCGAGGTTGGAGACGCAGAAGGTGCCGCCGGTGAACTCCTCGGGCTTGAGTTTTTTCTCCTTGGCGCGCTTGCCGAGCGGCTTCGCCTCGCTGCTGATCTGGAAGAGCGATTTCGCATGCGCGTCGCGGATGACGGGCGTGATGAGGCCGTCCTCGATCGCCACCGCGAAGGAGACGTGCGCGGCGCCGTGGTACTGGATGCCCGAGCCAACCCAGGAGGCGTTGACCGCGGGCACGCGGCGCAGGGCCTCGGCGCTGGCCTTGAGGACGAAATCGTTCACCGACAGCTTCACGCCTTCCTTTTCGAGCCCGGCGTTGAGCTGTGAGCGGATCGCCAGCAACGGCTCGGCATCGACTTCGACCTCGAGGTAGAAATGCGGGATCTGGGTTTTTGCCTCGAGGAGGCGCCGGGCGATCGTCGCCCGCATGTTGGTGGCGGGTACGATGCGGTCGGCCTGGAGCGGGCCTGATTTCGCGGGCGCTACGCCTGCGAAAGCTGAGGGCTGAGAGCTGAGAGCTGAAAGCTGTTTCAGCTTGGAGGGGTCGGACGCGGCGGCAAGAACGTCGGCCTTGACGATGCGGCCGTGCGGCCCGGTGCCGGCGACGCGAGCCGGGTCGATCTTTTGCTCGGTTGCGAGTTTGCGCGCGAGAGGGGAGATGCGGAGCCGGTCGCCTTCTGAAGGCTGGGCACTCGTTGTCGAGGGCTGGGCGCTGGTAGCCGGCGAAGGTGCGTCGTCGGACGCAGGGCTGCGGGGTGGGGGCACGCCGCCCCCAGCAGCGGCGGGCGTGGCGGCTGCGGTCTGTTTCTTCTGCTCCGGCTGGGGCTCAGCCGGCTTTTCTTCGGGTTTGGTCGCGGGGAGGCCGGGAGCCTTCGGAGCCGAGGCTGCGGGTGCATCAACTTTCTCACCCGGCTTGCCGATGGCGCAGAGTGCGGCGCCGATGGCCACCTGGGCCCCGGCGTCGGCGAAGATCTTGACCAGCGTGCCGCTGAAGAAAGATTCGAGCTCCATCGTGGCCTTGTCGGTCTCGACTTCGGCCAGCATGTCGCCGGCGTTGACGGAATCGCCTTCCTTTTTGAGCCATTTGACCAGCGTGCCCACCGTCATGGTGTCGCTGAGCTTGGGCATTTCGATGATGTCGGCCATGGGAAAAGGTGGGAGGGCGGAGGTGGGAGGGAGGAGGTGGGCTAGATCATTTTGTCGCGTCCAGGGCGGCGGCGACGATGCGGTTGACCGAGGGGAGCTGGTGCTCCTTCTCGAGTGGCGGCGAATAGATGGCGGGGGCGTCGACCGAGGTCAGGCGCTTCACCGGCGCATCGAGGTGATCGAAGGCTTTGTCCTGGATGATGCAGGCGACCATGGCGCCGACGGAGCAGAACGGCTTGGCTTCCTCGACGTAGAGGACCCGGTTGGTCTTGCGCACGCTGGCGAGGATGGCCTCTTCGTCGAGCGGCCGGATGGAGCGAAGGTCGAGCACCTCGGCATCGACGTTGTGCTTGTGCTTGAGGATATCCGCCGCCTTGAGCGCCAGCTGGATGGCGCGGCCGTGCCCGATGATCGAGAGGTTCCTGCCCTCGCGGAGCACGTTGGCCTTGCCGAGTGGAATGACGTATTCGCCGTCCGGCACTTCCATCGTGTCACCATAGAGCAGCGTGTTCTCCATGAACATGACCGGGTCGTTGTCGCGGATCGCGGACTTGAGGAGGCCCTTGGCGTCGTAGGCGTTGGAGGGGACGACGACTTTGATGCCGGGATGGTAGGCGGCGATGGATTCCGGCGTGTGCGAGTGGGTGGCACCGACGTTGGTGCCGCCGTTGGCCGGACCGCGGATGACGATGGGGCAGCTGATCAGGCCGCCGGACATGTAGCGGATGTTGGCCGCATTGTTGAAGATCTGGTCAAACGCCACGGAGTAGAAGCTGAAGAACATCAGCTCCATCACCGGACGCAGCCCGAGCATCGCGGCACCGACGCCCAGGCCGATGAAACCGGCCTCGCTGATGGGCGTGTCGACGATTCGTTTCGGGCCGTATTTGGCCAGCATGCCTTCCGAGACCTTGTAGGCGCCGTTGAACTGGGCGACCTCCTCACCGAGGAGGACGACGTTCGGGTCGCGTTCGATTTCCTCGGACAAGGCGGCGCGGAGGGCTTCGCGGTAAGAGATGACGGGCATGGAAGAAAGTGGCGAGGAGTGGGCAGCGGGCAGAGGGGAGGGACCGGAAACCGCGCGTCAGTCGAAGAAGAGGGCGCCCTGGGATTTCCGGTCGGCGGGATTGTCGATCTCCCAATAGACATCCTTCTTGATGTCCTCGGGCGTGGGGAAGGGGCTTTGCTCGGCGAACTGCGCGGAGGTCTCGGCCTCGGCGCGGGCGTTGTCGTCGATCTGCTTGATGAGTTCCTCCGTCAGGATCTTCTCGGCTAGCAGGCTGTTTTGGAATGTGTTCAAGGGGTCCCTCGTCGCCTTGTACGCCTCGATCTCCTTCTTGTCGCGGTAGGTCGTGTCCGGATCGGCGACCGAATGTCCACGGTAGCGATAAGTGCGGATTTCCAGGACACTCGGCAGCGACTTGTCGTGCGCGAGCTTGAGCGCCTGGCCGATCTTGTCGCGGACCTTGAGGACATCGTGGCCGTTTTCCACGATATCCCAGCTCATGCCGTAGCCCTCGGCCCGCTGGGCGAGGCTGGGGCCGGCGGAGGAACGCTCCTGGCTCGTGCCCATGGAGTATCCGTTGTTCTCGATGATGAAGACGACCGGCAGCGACCAGAGCGCCGCGAGGTTGAAGGCTTCGTGGACGGCGCCCTGGTTGACGGCGCCATCGCCCATGAAGGTCATGCAGGCGCCTTTCAGCCCCTTGTATTTCAGGGCGTAGGCGATGCCGGTCCCCAGCGGCACCTGGCCGCCGACGATGCCGTGGCCGCCCCAGAAATTTCGCGACGGATCGAAGTAGTGCATCGAGCCACCCTTGCCCTTGGAGCAGCCCGTATATTTGCCGTAGTTCTCCGCCATCATCTCGTTCATGCCCATGCCGACGGCGAGCCCGTGCCCGTGGTCGCGATAGGCGGTGATGATATGGTCGTGCTGGCCCATGACCGAGGCGCAGCCAACCGCGATCGACTCCTGCCCGATGTAGAGGTGAAGGAAGCCGCCGATCTTGCCCTGCTGGTAGCTCCGCAGGCATCGTTCCTCGAAGCGCCGAATGCGCACCATGTCGCGGTAGAGGGCAATTTTCTCGTCGTTGCCGAGCCGAGCATTGATCGGCGCCTGCCGCGCATCGTAGGTGCTACCCGAGACTTCGGTCTTTTTAACAGCGGACGGTTTCTTGGTCACAGTAATTGATTTGAGTTTGAAGCAATTCGTGGGCTCAACATTCCGTCTTCGAGGGATTCGCCCGCGATGACAAGCGAAACTTACCAATATGCCAAAAAGCGCGTGGCGCAAATGGGGGCCGGACTTCCAACCGACCGGGTACGGTTGGCCAGGAGACCAGCCCTCCAGGTATGCCGCGGCGAAACTTCGACGCGGCAAGGGTGCCGCTGGCGGCATGCCGTTCGGAATGATTTTTTTTGGCACCGAGGTCGCAGAGTTCGGAGAGAATAAATCCAAAAGGGTTTGATCTCTGTGCTCTCGGCGTCCTCTGGGTTAAGTTTCTTCTCGTCGAGGTGGAGGGTCGGCCTCCCGGCCGACCGCGGCTGGGCGGAAGCCCAGCCCTCCCAATGACCGTGTCGCGGCGCGCACCCAGGTGCCGCCCTACGACGGCGTTATCTGCTCAACCTGGACCGTGATGGGCGAACGGCTGCAATCGGCTTTCAGCGCGACGAAGCCGTCGCGATACTTGTCATAGATTGGCCAGAGCGCGGCTTTGTCGGTCTCTGGAATGGGCAGCGACTGGATGCTTTCGCGGGTGAAGAAGGCGAAGCGGCCCTCGGCGATGTCAGGCGGAAGCGTTGCGATCGGCCGTTTGCACCGGAAGAGAAACATGAGCCAGTGGGTTTCGCCTTGGTAAGCCTTCTCGGCGATCATCGCGAACAGGTGCAGGTCGGTAGCGGTGACCGCGAAGCCAGTTTCCTCAATTGTTTCGCGCACGGCGCAGTCGAACGGCGATTCACCGGTGTCCATTTCGAGCTTGCCGCCGATCGGTGACCAGACGCCGAGGTTCGGCTGCTTGGCGCGCAGCATGAGCAGCAACTCGCCGGCGGAATTCTCGAGAAAAACAAGGACGCTGATCTTGTAGGGCAGGACGGCAGGCATGGCGCCGGAGTCGGGACGGCTATTTTTGCGGCCGCGCCAGCAGCAACTGGGCGTTGAGGCCGAGATGTTTTTCCGAGAACTCGTCGTTTGGCCCGCCCATGCGGAGCAGTCGCTGGACCATGCCCATCTTCGCATCGAGGTCGTCGATCTTGGCGACGAACACGGCCTCGGGCGTCGCGGCCATGACGGCGGCGCCCCATTCCAGTTCGCCCTGGTGACTGAGCACGATGTGCTCCAGGCGCTCGAGGAGGTCGGCATTGAGCTTCGCCTTCAGCCCGGCCTTGCGGACGAACTGGTAGCCGAGCACGACATGTCCCTGCAGGATGCCTTTGCGGCTGCGGGAAGTCACGAGATCGCCCTGGTACTCGGCGACCTTGCCCGTGTCGTGCACGAGCACGCCGGCGAGGGCGAGGTCCGGGTCGACTTCCGCGTAAAGCGGCAGGAGCGCGCGACAGACGCGGGCCATGTGGCAGGTGTGCTCCAACAGTCCGTGGCGGTAGGCGTGGTGCATCGCCACGGCGGCGGGCGCCACCCGGAACTGTTCGCCAATCTCCTCGAACACGGCCTGAACGGTGGCGCGGAGCTCGGCGTGCGCGATGGCGGCGATGTGGCCCTGGAACTCCGTCCAGAGTGCGGCGGGATCCTCGGGCGCCGTTTCCACGAGGTTGGCCATCCATTCGGTGCCCGCCAGTTGTTCGGCGACGATGGCCTCGGCCCGGAGCAGGCGCGGCGACAGGCGGTTCTGGTAGTAATCAACCTTGGCCTCGATGCGCACGATCGCGCCTTCCTTTACGCCCTTGAAGAACTCGTAGGCGGGATTGTCGCTGAAACAATTGCAGGTGAACGAACCCGTCTTGTCGCCCAGTTCCAGGGCGAGGAACGCGTTGCCGGTCTTCGTGGGCCGTTCCGCGATGCGCCGGACGAGGAGCAAGCCGGTAAAGGTGTCGCCGGCGGCGCGGTCCAGGGCCTTGATGGCTTGGACGGTGAGCGGGGTCGAGATGTCAGACATGGGGGCGAAGCAGCAGCGAGGGGGGTCGGACGGGCGGCTTCAAACGTATTTTTTCACCAACGCGGTGAACGCGCGGAAAAACGGGTGCCGGGCATTCCGGAGCAGAGCGTAGAAGGCGGTTTCCACCGGCAGCACCTCGCACCCCGTGCGCTCGAGGTGCGCGAGGACGGTGGCGGCGTCCGCCGCACGACGCGCACCGACGCAGTCGGCCAGCACGGTCACCTGCCACCCGGCGGCGCGGGCATCGCGCGCCGTCTGGTAGACACAGATCGGCGTCTCGAGCCCGCACAGCAGCAAGCGGCGCGTCGGGAGCGCCGCCAGTCGTCCGGCGATCGCCTCGTCGCCGAACGCCGAGAAGGCGTCCTTGCCCATCACCAGCGATTGCGGGCAAAGCTTGAGCAGGTCCTCCGCCGTGCCGCCGAGCCGCGCCGGGACCTGCTCGGTGAAGATCACCGGAAGGCCGAGCCCGCCGGCCGCCTCGAGCGCGAACGAGCAGCGCCAATGCACCCGCTGGCTGTCGCAGATTGCGGCGAGGAAGACCGGTTGGAGGTCGAGGCAGAGCAAAAGCGGCGGGCTCATGGCGGCACTCTTTGGCGCTTGCCCGTCGAGGACAAACCCGAAGTGGGTTCGTGGTGTTTCCCCACGGACGCGACGCGCGCCACGTGGAGGGTCGGCCTCCCGGCCGACCGCGGCCGGGCGCACCCGAGCCGCGTGCTCGCAGCCAGGAATGCGTCCTGCTTTCTTGCGCGATACCCCGTCGCAAAAAGCGGGCGCCGAAGCCCAGCCCTCCCGCGAATCACGGCGTACCGCCCGCCAGATACGGATAGGCCCGCACCAAGGTGCGGCCCTACATTTCGTGAGGGCAGCACTGGCTACGATCCCGCGTAATTTTCGCGCGCCTTGACCTGGACGATTTTCTTTTCGGGCAACACGTAGGCGGTGAGGCTTCCGCCGAGCACGCACGCGGTGTCGATTCCCAGCGTCCATTTGGTGCGCGACACCTCCTCGCGCGACGTGTGCCCATAGACGACAAAGGGTGGGCCGGACCACAGTTCCGACCAGTGCGGCGCATCGGGCAGGTCCGCGCGCTTGTGCGGCTCGCCATCCTTGCCGACGACCTGGATGCGCGTGACGACCCGCGCCGGCTGGCGCTGCCACGGCTTGTCGGGCAGGAAGCCGGCGTGGACGAAGACGATCCCGAGTTCCTCGTCGTAGTAGGTCAATTTCAGCGCCTCGATGTAATCCCAGTCCTTGCCGCGGAGCTGTTCCATCGTGGCGTAGTCGTATTTCTTCAGGTGGCTCGGGTCGTCGGTCCGGCGATAATTGAGGTGGCGCAGCTCATGGTTGCCGAGCAGGGACACGGTTGCGTGCTCGCGCGCCAGCTCGAGAACCTTGCCGCTGTCGGGGCCGCGATTGATGAGGTCGCCGAGCAGGACCAGGCGGTCGTCCTTCTTCAGGTCCAGTTTTTCGAGCAGGTCGGCGAATTCCTTGTGGCAGCCGTGGATGTCGCCCACGGCGATGAGTCGTCCATTCATGCGGCGGCAATTTTGCTAGCGTTCGAGGCGGGCGGGGGTAAACAAGAAAACACCCATGGAGCTGAATCTTCACCCGATCGCCACGAAGTGCTTTGTCAGCGGGCGCGACTTCCAGGAGAACGACCGTGTGGTCAGCTACCTGGTGCGCGAGGCGACCGGCGAGGTCGCGCGGCGCGACCTGCTGGCGGCGGAGGACGGCCGGTTCATGCCGCCGGCGTTCGTGTATTGCCGCTGGGTGGTGGCGTTCAAGAACCGCAAGGCGAACGAGAATCCGGCGCTGGCGCTGCGCCTCACGGCCGAGAACCTGTTTCTCACGCTGGCGGACCCCGCGAGCGAGCCCAGCGCGGCGAACACGCCGTTGCTGCAGTTCCTCGCCCTCCTGCTGGAGCGCAAGAAGCTGCTCAAGCCCCGCGGGCTCACGGCGGACGGCGCCCGGCAGATTTTCGAGCACATGCCCTCGCACCAGCTTTACGAGGTACCGGTGGGCGAACTCGACGTGGAGTTCTTCCAAAAGATCCAGGAACACCTGCACGTGCTGGTGGGCGGGCCGAAAGGGGCGCAGCCGCCCCCGGCCGCGCCGGCGGCGATCGTGACCGGCTGAAAGCAGGAAACCGCTGGAGCCACGTCCTCCGGCGGCGGTCAAATGCCAATGTTGCCATGCCACATCGGACGATGAACATCGACGAGCTGGCCGCCTATCTGCACGTGGCGCGGCGGCACGTGGAGCAACTGCTGAAGGACGGGGAGATCCCGTGTGTGGTCCGCGGCGGACGGGTGCTCTTCTCGCACGACGAGATCGAGGCGTGGGCCTCGCAGCGGCTGCTGCGCCTGCCGGGCCAAAGCCTCGATTGGTACCATCGGCACACCATGCAGGGCACGCAGCGCCTGTTGCCGCGCGCGGCGTTGATCCCGGTGCTGCTCCAGCCGGATTACGTCGACCTCAACCTGGCGGCCAAGACCCGTGCGGCGGTGATGCGGGCGATGGTCAACCTGGCGGAGCGCACGGGGCGGGTGTTCGATGCCCGCGAATTGCTCGACAGCGTCGAAGCGCGCGAGGCGCTCTGCTCGACGGCGCTGCCGGGCGGGTTCGCCCTGCTGCACGCGCGGCAGCACCGGCCCTATCGCTTCGAGGGCTCGTTCGTCGTCCTGGGTCGGACGATCCAGCCGATCCCGTTTGGGGCGCCTGACGGTCGCGCCTCGCGGCTGTTCTTCCTCATTTGCTGCCAGGACGAGCGCATCCACCTGCACACGCTGGCCCGGCTCTGCCTGCTGGCGCTGAAGACGAACGTCCTGGCCGGTTTACTCGAGGCGCCGGACGCGGCGACGGCGTTTGCCGCCCTGATCTCCGCCGAGCAGGAGGTGCTGCCGCTGCCGGAGCCGGAGCGGAGCGCCGCGGGCGGCCGCCGCGGCCGGAACAAGTAGCGGCTCAATGCGACGGGAGGGCCCGCATCCCTGCGGGCCGGTGTGCGCGTGCACCCGCGAACGGGTATGGGCACGCACCAAGGTGCGGCCCTACGAAATCAAGCCGGGTGGCGGCCCTCAGGCCACGACTTCGATCGGGACGGTCGCGCGCTTGAGCGCCGACTCCATGAAGTAACGCTGCGCCGAGAAGGGTTTTTCGCCGTCCTTGCGCACGGGCGCCCGGTAGGAGCCGTCCGGCTGAACCTCGCGGGCGTCCTCGTTGTCGCGGAACTCGGCCGGCAGGAGGTCGCCGATGATCCGCTCGCGGAGGTCGGCCTGGTAGATGGGGAACAACGATTCGACCCGGCGGAAGAAATTGCGCGTCATCCAGTCCGAGCTTCCGCAGTAGAGCAGGGGGCTCCCGGCATTCTCGAAATAATACGTGCGCGAGTGCTCGAGGAACCGGCCGACGATGTTCCGCACGCGGATCCTCTCGCTCAGGCCCTTGACGCCGGGCAGCAGGCAGCAGGTGGAGCGCACGATGAGATCGATCTGCACGCCGGCCTGCGAGGCGGCGTAGAGGTTGTCGATGGTCACCTTGTCGACGAGCTTGTTCATCTTCGCCACGATGCGGGCCGGCTTGCCCGCGAGCGCGTTGGCCGCCTCGCTGGCGATCAGCTCCTGGATGCGCGAGTGGAGGTTGAACGGCGCGACGAGCAGGTGCTTGAATTCGGGCGAGCGCGAAAAACCGGTGAGCGCGTTGAACAGCAGCGCGACCTCGCCGGTGATCTCCGGGTTGCAGGTGAAAAAGCTCAGGTCCGTGTAGCTCCGCGCCGTCCGCGGGTTGTAGTTGCCGGTGCCGAGGTGCGCGTAGCGGCGCAGGCCCTCGGCCTCCTGGCGGACGACCATGCTGCACTTGCAGTGGGTCTTGTGGCCGACCAGGCCAAAGACGACGTGGACGCCCGCCTCCTCGAGTTCGCGGGCCCACTTGATGTTGTTGGCCTCGTCGAAGCGCGCCTTGAGTTCGACGAGGGCGGTGACCTGCTTGGCGTTGCGCGAGGCCTCGATCAGGGCGCCGATGATGGGCGAATCGCCGCTGGTGCGATAAAGCGTCTGCTTGATCGCCAGCACATTCGGGTCGCGCGCGGCCTGCTGCACGAAGTCGACCACCGGCTGGAACGACTCGTAGGGGTGGTGCAGGAGGATGTCGCGCTCCAGCATCGCCGCAAAGATGTTGGCCGGGACCCGGAGCGCGGGGAGTTCCACGGGGATGAACGGCGTAAACTTAAGGTCCGGCCGGTCGACGAGGTCCGGCAGGCTCATCATGCGGACGAGGTTGAGCGGGCCGTCGAGCTTGAAGACATTTTCGGCCTCGAGGTGCAGCTGTTCGCAGAGCAGGGCGAACACCGACTCGGGCACCTCGGACTCGATCTCGAGGCGGACGGCGGCGCCGCGGCGGAGATTGCGCAGTTCCTCCTCGATCTTCTTGAGGAGGTTTTCCGCCTCCTCGTCGTCGATGTAGAGGTCGCTGTTGCGCGTCACGCGAAAGGCGTGGGCGCTCGTCAGCTTGTAGCCGGGAAACAGGTCGGCGCCGCAGAGCTTGATGATCTCGCTCAGGAAGATGAACGTCTGGCCGCCGGTGCGCTCCGGCAGCAGCTCGACGAGCCGGGGCAGGATGCGCGGCACCGGGAGAATTGCCGTGTGGCTGTCCAGGTCCGGCGCGTCGGGATTCAGCAGCGAGACAATGACGTTGAGGGTCTTGTTGCCGATCTCCGGGAACGGATGCGCCTGGTCGATGGCGAGGGGCGTGAGAACCGGATGCACCTGCTTGGTGAAGTAGTCCTGCACCCAGCTCCGTTCCGCGGCGGAAAGCTGGCCCGCAGTCTTGAAGGTGATCTTCTCCTTCGCGAGCGCAGGCACCAGCCGCTCGGTCCAGCAGGCGTACTGGGCCTTGACGAGGGCGCGGATCTCCGTGAAAGCGCGCTTGAGCTGTTCGCGCGGCGACAGGCCATCGATGCTCGGCTCCCCACCGGTGGAATCCTTCTGCTGGAGCAGGCCGGCGATCCGGATTTCGAAAAATTCATCGAGGTTCGAGCTGACGATCGCGAGAAACTTCGCCCGCTCGAGCAACGGATTGGCATCGCTTTCCGCCTGCTCCAACACGCGGCGGTTGAACGCCAGCCAGCTCAGTTCCCGGTTGGCATACGCGGGCTTGCCGCCGCCGCCGGCCGGGGCGGCGATGGAACGGCCGGTTTTGGCCGTGATGCGCGCGGCGCGTTGTTTGAATCGTTGGGGAGCGGGCATGATGGCCGGGAACGGACGTGAAAGGGAACTGCTACTTCTAGTGCAATTAGGATCTGATTACCAATTGAATGGTCAGGCGCGCAGCTGCGCGATGCGAGGCAATGCAAGGAATCGCTGAAGAGAGGCTTACGACGTTAGCCGCGGGACCCGCGCTGTCGACCGCAGAGCGCAGATTTAACATTCCTGACGCAATCGAACGGCTCCCCTCGGGCTGCCCGGCCCGACGGCTGCGCCGGCGCGGTCCCCGCAGAAGCGGCGGCTGCCCGGCGGCCTGTTCAGGCCTCGGAAAGCGTAAGGTCCGGGTCGAAGCTGACCGAGAGGCGGTAGACCTGCCCCGGCCGCATGATGAGCGGGTGATCGCGCACGAACATTTGCACGTAATGGAGCTTGCCGAAGTTGGTCCGATAGGCGGGATCAGCACTGACCACTTCCGTCTCGGCCCAATTGGCCTGGAAGTCGTCCTTGAGCACCGAGCAGCGGTGGCCCAGGGGGCCAAGCACCGGGGACGAGCCGACGCGATAGCGCGAGTGCGGGGCGCCGATGACGAGGGCGAGCCGGAATTTGTCGAGTTGGACCTGGTTCTTTACCGTATACGCGAAATCGGCGGTGATCTTGCTGCCGGCGAAGCTCCATTGGACCTTCACGCTGCCGAGGCCGCGGACGATCTCCTCCTTCGTGTTGATCAGGTCGGGCTGCTCGTAGCGGAAATAGAAGGAGTTTTTCAGGCCCAGGCCGGTAACGCATTTCTGGCCGTAAAAGGCGGGCACGGTGACCTGCTCGCCGAACGTGAGTTCGGGCAACATGACCGGCAGGTAAAGGTTGTTCGGCCAGTCAAAGACGCCGGGGCAGTGCGGGAAGGGCAGGTTGTCCGCGGTGCAATCGACGCCCGAGCTGACGAGCGGCAGCTGGATGTGGAGGCCGGAGTCGGCATCGCGATAAAGGAACAGACCCTGTTCCTTGCGGTTGCTCTTGTCGTAGATGACGAACCGGCCGCTTGTGCGGGTCGCGTCGACCTTGACCGAATCGGGCATGTTGACCGTGCGGGCCAGGCGCGCCCACTGGCAGAGGTAACGGGCGGCATCGAAATTCGCCATGCGCGTCGTGTGCGTGGGCATGGCAGTGCGCTCTTCGTCGCGGATGTCGAGGTAGCCGTGCTCCTGGTCGAGATAGGTCTGGAAAAAGAAATAGAAGAGGCGGCGCAGCAGGTCGAAGTACTTGTTCTTCTGGTCGTCGGGGATCCAGCCATCGCGCAGCCCCTGCAAAATGAGGGTGATGCAGTGCATCTGCCCGTAGGCGCCGGCGGAGCGGCCATACGCCCAACCGAGGCCGTCGGCGCGGACGAGGTCGGGCATCATCTTGATGTATTTCTCCGCGTAGGTGCGCAGCGTCGGGAGCTTCCGTTCGCGCAAGGCCGAGTTGGCGTGCAGCTGGAGGGCCGAGCGCGTGAAGACGAGGGTCATCACGCCATAAAGGTTGAAGTGGCCGCCGAAGCCCTGTTCGACATCATCGAAGAACCCGTAGCTGCTGGTCTGCTCGATGCGCTCGGCGAGCCGTTCGATCAGCCGCGAGGTCTCGTCCTTCTTCGACAGGCCGAAGCTGTAGCGGCAAACTGCCTTCGCGATGTTGAACGCCTGCCAGTAGTTGTCGTAGTCGCTGCGGTTCAGCAGGAGTTTGTCGAGGCGCTGGCGGGTTTCCTCGACGAGGCGTTCCCAGACGGGATTGCGTTCCTTGGAGGGGCTGAAGGACAGCAGGCCGAGCGAGGCATAGGCGAGGCCGTTCTCCCGTGAGGGCTCGGTAAAGGCCTGGGCCGTGATGGTGCGCGCGGCCAGGTCGATCAGGTCAAAGCCCTTGAGGGTCGTCTCGCCCGTGCCCCGGAAGTATTCGCCGATGGCGAAGGCCGCATGGCCCGGCTCGTCGGAGCGGGGACTTTCGCCTGTAATCGGGGTAATGGTGCCGTCGGCATTAATGGCGCCGAGATTCTGCCCGAGCATCGACCGGGCCATATCGAGACATTGCTCGGAGAAGCTGTTCATTCAGGAGGGTGTCAGGTGAGCGAAAAAGGGGGCAAATTTCTCACGGCTCGTGATAGCCGGGGCAAGCGTTAATTGTCAGCGGGCGATAAGTTTGAGGAACTCGTCGTTGGTCTTCGTCTTGGACAGGCGCGTGACCATCGTGTCGGTGGCTTCCTCGATCTTCTGCTGCACGAGGGCGCGGCGGAAGAAGTGGATACCCTCGAGTTTCTTGGGCTCGATCAGGAGCTCCTCGCGCCGGGTGCCGGAGGACTGGATGTTGACGGCCGGCCAGATCCGCATCTCGGCCGCCTTGCGGTCGAGGACCAGCTCCATGTTGCCGGTACCCTTGAACTCCTGGAAAATGACGTCGTCCATGCGGCTGCCGGTTTCGACGAGGATCGAGGCAACGATGGTGAGGCTGCCGCCGTCCTCCGTGTTGCGGGCGGCGGCAAAGAGCTGGCGGGGTTTCTCCAAGGCGCGGACATCGAGGCCGCCGGAGCCGGTGCGGCCCGAGTTGCGCTGGGTGTTGTGCGCGCGGGCGAGGCGCGTGAGGGAGTCGAGCAGCAGCACCACGCTGCGGCCGGCCTCGACCAGCCGTTTCGCGCGCTCGATGCAGAGGTCGGCGATCCGGATGTGGTTCTCGACGGCCTCGTCATTCGAGGACGCCCACACTTCCGCCGGCACGCTGCGCTTGAAGTCGGTGACCTCCTCCGGGCGTTCGTCGACCAGGAGGATCATGACGTGACACTCGGGGTGGTTCTCGAGCACGCCCAGGGCGATGTCGCGGAGGAAAGTGGTCTTGCCGGTGCGCGGCGGCGCGACGATGAGGCCGCGCGTGCCCTTGCCGACGGGGCAGAAGAGGTCGATGATGCGGTTGGTCATCCGACCGTCCTTCATCTCGAGCCGGAGCTGCTGGTTCGGCGTGATGGTGACGAGGTTGGCGAAATCGATCGCGCGGCGGCGGGCATCGATGTCCATGCCGTCGACCTTCTCGATGAAACGGACCTTCGGGTTCGGGAAACGATCGTCCGGCGTCGCTTGGGCGGTGATCACGCTGCCCTGCTGGAGCTTGAAGCGGCGGATGAGTTCACGCGGCACGAAAGGGTCGGTGGGGCGCCGCTTGCCGAAGCGGTTGAGATCGAGCAACTGGCCGTTGCGGCTGTTGTCGATGTCGAGGATGCCTTCGACGCGGACGCTGTTATCCGGCTGGACCGGGGGACTGGACGGAGCGGGCGACGCCGGGGCGCCGGGCGGATTTTCTTTATCCATACGAAACGGGTTTGGTGAGCTGCCGAGGCTTGACCGAGCGATACGTCGGAGGCATGTCTGACACGCTTAAGCTTCAACCCAAAACAGGAGAAACTTGTGACGGACCAAACGATTACCTCAGTGTCCCGGGAGAGTAGGGTGTTCAAACCCTCAGCCGAGTTCAAAGGCCAAGCTAATCTTGGCAGCTACGCAACTTACCGTAAGCTCTACGCCGAGTCTGTCAACGCTCCAGACAAGTTTTGGGCCCGCCAAGCGAACGAACATCTCGTCTGGCGCAAGCCGTTCAAGAAGGTTCTCGATTGGAAGCCGCCGCACGCCAAGTGGTTCCTGGGAGGTAAGTTAAACGTTTCCGAGAACTGCCTCGATCGGCACCTTGGCACCGCGCGAGAGAACAAGGCGGCGCTGATTTTCGAAGGCGAACCGGGCGATGTCCGGACGATCACGTATCGCCAGCTGTATTTCCACGTCTGCCGGATGGCACACATCCTGGAGAACATGGGGATCAAGGCCGGTGACCGGATTGCGATCTACATGCCGATGATTCCCGAGGCCGTGATCGCGATGCTTGCCTGCGCGCGGATCGGTGCGGTGCACACGGTGATTTTTGGCGGGTTCAGCGCCGAGGCGATCAAGGACCGCGTCAATGACTGCAAGGCGCGCGTCGTGATCACCGCCGACGGCGGCTGGCGTCGCGGCAAGGTGGTCGAACTGAAAGCCAACGTCGACAAGGCCCTCGAGGGCGCCCCGACCGTGCACACGGTTTTGGTGGTGAAGCGCTGCGGCAACCCCGTCGTCATGCGCGAGGGGCGAGACGTATGGTGGCGCGAAGCCTGGGAAGGCGCGCCGAATTCGCACCAGGCGAAGGCCTTCGATTCCGAGCACCCCTTGTTCATCCTCTACACGTCGGGGTCGACCGGCAAACCGAAGGGTGTCTTGCACACCTCCGCCGGCTACCTCCTCGGCGCGAAGCTGACCGCGCATTACGTTTTCGATCTCAAGGACAGCGACCGCTATTTCTGCACCGCCGACATCGGCTGGGTCACCGGCCACAGCTACGTCGTCTACGGGCTGATGGCGAACGGCTCGACGATCTTCCTTTACGAAGGCGCGCCGAACCAGCCGGAGCCGGACCGGTTCTGGCACATGATCGACCGCCATGGCCTGACGATCTTCTATACGGCGCCGACGGCGATCCGGGCGTTCATGCGCTGGGGCGACAACTATGTGCTGCGGCACCGCCTCGATTCACTCCGCCTCCTCGGCACGGTGGGCGAGCCCATCAATCCGGAGGCCTGGATGTGGTACCATCGGATGATCGGCAAGAAACGCTGCCCGATTGTCGACACGTGGTGGCAGACCGAGACCGGCGCCATCATGGTCACGCCGCTCCCGGGGGTGACGCCGACCAAGCCCGGTTCGGCCACGTTGCCGTTCTTTGGCGTCGTGCCCAAGGTGGTGGATTCCGACGGCAACGAGGTGCCGCGCAACGCCGGCGGCAAGTTTGTCCTGACGAAGCCCTGGCCCTCGATGCTGCGGACGCTCTGGGGCGACGATGACCGGTTCAAGCGGACGTATTTCTCGGAGTTTCCGAAGCACCCGCATTATTACTTCACGGGCGACGGCGCGCGGCAGGACAAGGACGGTTATTTCTGGGTCGTCGGCCGCATCGACGACGTGCTCAACGTTTCCGGTCACCGCATCGGCACGGCGGAGGTGGAGAGCGCGCTGGTGTCGCATCCCGCGGTGGCCGAGGCTGCCGCCGTGGGCCGCCCGGACGAGCTCAAGGGCCAGGCGCTGGTTGTCTTCGTGACCCTGAAGTCGGGCCAGAACGCCAGCGACGATCTCAAGGAAGCGCTGCGCGCCCACGTGGGCAAGGAGATCGGCTCGCTGGCCAAGCCGGATAACATCCGCTTCGCCGCCGGCCTGCCAAAGACGCGCTCGGGGAAAATCATGCGACGCCTGCTGAAGGAGCTCGCGACTTCCGGCGAAATCAAGGGCGATACGACGACGCTCGAGGACTTCAGCGTCATCGCGGCGCTCAAATCCGATGAGGAGTAACCACGGCGGCTGAATGCGATCGGCTCCGTCAGGGGCCGATACGCGCCGGGCAGCGTTCACGCTGCTCGAGTTGCTGGCTGTGCTCGGGTTGATCGCGATCCTGGCCGGGATCGTGATCGGCGCGGGTCGGCGCGCCACCGAAAGCGGCCGCGTGGCGCGGACGCGATCAGAAATCGCTGCGCTGGCCGCCGCGCTCGAAGCCTACCGCCAGGCTTACGGCAGCTACCCCCAGGTTGCCCCGGATTCGTCGGTCGGCGACACCGCGTCGGGCCGGCGGCTATTCTCCGCGCTCACGGGTTGGCGCGGCCCGGCTTTGGATTCACCGGCGTTGACGCAGCCGCACGGCGCCTTTGTGGCCGCGGCCCGGTTCAGTCTCGGCTCGCCCGGGGCGCCTGGCCCCGGGGCAAACTACTTTGTCGATCCCTGGGGCAATCCTTATCATTACGCATTTCTGGGTGGAGCGAGCGGTTGGCGAAATCCGTCCTACGCGTTGCTTTCGGCTGGCCCTGATGGGCGGGCGGCTCTGCCGATCCCCGACGACGGCATCATCAGCCCGGCATTTGCGTCGGCCCGCCAGGACGGAGCACCCGTCAATGCCGACAACGTTTACGCCAACCGCTGACGAACGGGAAAGTTCTGCTGAGAATAGTGGTGGGCGAGGCCTGGCTCGCGAGGACGGGACGGGTGAGCGCGAGCCAGTTCGCATGCGTAACCGCGGTGGATTCACCCTGCTGGAACTCCTGACGGTCCTGGCGATCATCGGCATCCTGGCCGCGTTGCTCTTCCCGGGCCTTCGGTCCGCCCGGATGGCGGCCAACAAGGCGGCGACGAAGGTGCGGTTTGGCCAATGGGCCGCGGCCCTCGAGAGCTTTCGCGCCGAATACGGCTGCTATCCGGTCCTGCACGGATCCAATCTGGTCAACCCGCCGGGGCAGAACACCGCGCCGTCGACCCTTCACTTGTTTCACGACCTACTGGCGGCCCGTCGCCGGGACGGTTCTGCGCTGCCCGAATTCTCGGTTGGCACCAACCCGCAATTTCCCGAAGCGCAGAACCGGAGGCTCATCGCTTTCCATTCGTTCTCCGGCGCGGAACTGACCGGGGGCGATTCGCCGGCGCCGAACCTGCTGCGCGACGCCTTCGACAACCCCGAAATCGCCGTGCTTGTCGACCGCGATCTAGATGGGGTCATCAAAGCGGGCGCGGATTTTACCGCGCTGCCTGCGGTTGGCGGCATGACGCCCTCCAGCGCGGATATTCCCGCGACCGGAGTTCGCGCGGGGGTAATTTTCTACGCGCCCGCCCCCGACGCGGCGCCTGGCACCCCGGGCTTCATCTTCAGCTGGAAATGAGCAGTCCTTGTTCAATGTGGGGGAGCCAGCTGGCCCGCGACAACGCTCGATCGCACCACTCGCGACCATGGTCACTCGCCCATGGGCGCGGGAACCGGGCCTTCACGTTGCTTGAAATCATCGTCGTCGCGGGATTGGTGGCGGCGGTTTCCTTGGCCTTCGTTGGCCGCCTGGGCGGCGGCAGCCGGGCGGTGGCACTCGACTCCGCCCAGCGAATCCTGGTTGACGTCCTGACGTTCGCGCGGACCCGGGCGGCGGCGGGCGGATGCCGGGTGCGGGTGCTGGTGAATGCGGAGCCGGGCGATATCGCGCAATTCCGTCGAACCTTGGTGGTGCAGCAGGAGGCATCGTTGGAATCGAACCTCTGGAGCGACCCGCTGCTGGAGGTTACGCTGCCGGATGGCGTCTATCTGCTCCCGTATCGCAGTCGAATTCCCCCCGGATTCATCGCCGATCCGGCGGCTTGGACCCGCTTCAATTCCACCGAGCTGCTCGACTCGTCGGCGCTTTCCGGGGCGCCGCAGTCGCTGGCGATCGGCGCCGGCGCGCTCGAATCCTGGGATGTCGTGCAGTTCACACCAGCCGGCACCCTGTCGTTTGGGATGGGCGACCTGGTGCTCGCGTCCGGCAACAGTCGCGCGCCGGGCGTGGCTCTGGCGGGAGAATCACAGGTGCAGGTGACCAATCCCGCGACGGTCCGGGGCGTGAGCCTGAGCCTTTACGGCTTGCCCGTGCTCATTGATGACCGTGAGGGATTTTGAAATGAGACACCGGCGGCGAGGGTTCTCGCTGGTTGAGGTGGTAATCGCGGTCGGGATATTCTCGGCGGCAATTGTCACGATGCTGGCCCTCCTGCCTTCGTTGGTACGCCAGGCGGGCGGCACCGTCGATTCGCTCGTTGCGCAACAACTGCCCGATCCGGTCCAGCTGGAATTACAGGGACTTGCCACCGGCGGTTTCGATCAATTGGCCGCGGCCATTCCGGTCATGTCCGCGCCCCTGGAAAGCGGTCTGCTGCTCGTTGCCGCGCGCGACGGTGTCCGGATCCAATCGGAAACTTATCCAGCCGCGGCGGTGACCGACCCCGTTCCGCCCGCGGAGCAGTACTTCGCGGCGGAGATCTGGCGTTTCGACCGGACGCCGTTGCGCTACAATCCCGCCGGCAGCGTGCTCCCGTTGCTCGTGCGGATTTCCTGGCCGTACCGTTTGCCGGGCACGAGCGCTCCGACGGCTTTGGCCGAGCGCAGCCAGTTCACATTCACGCTCGTGCTCGCCCGATGACGGCTCGCGGAAGATCGCCCGGCTTCACGCTGCTGGAGTTGCTGCTGGCAGCGGCGATCACCGTGTTGCTGGCGGCGCTGATGCTGTCGGTGTCGACGGCCGCACTGCGCACCTGGCACCAAGCCCAGGATTCCACCGCCATGGCCGTGCGGGCAAAGCTCGCCTTGGATCTGCTGGAGCGGGACCTGCAGTCCGGGATTTCCTGGAGTAGGAACTCCGAAGACAACTGGCTGGCGGTGGACGTCATCAATGATTCCGCCGGGCTGGCATCCCACGGTTGGCTGATGACGCCGCGGATGAAGCCCGCCACCGCCGAGAGTGTCCGGCTCGTGCCGTCATCCGGCGGTGGCGCGCCGCGTGTGATCGACGCCCGGTTCGGACTCTCCGGTGTTTGGCTGCGGCTGATTGCCGCAACCACCGAGACAACGACGGAGGCCGGCGTGCCGCACGCGATCGCGTACCAGATTGCCCGGCGTCCGCTCTCGGGGCCGATCTCGAGCGGGAACCCGGCCGCCGTGCGCTATACGCTTTTTCGAACCTACCTGAGCGGACCGAAAACGCTCGCGAACGGCAACGATGTGGCCGCCGCAGCCTATTCCGGCCTGGCCAGCCCCAGCACGAGCGCGGATCCATTGGCGACGAACGTCGTGGACTTTGGCGTGTGGTTTTATCGGCGCGACAACAGCGGCGCGCTGCATCGAGTCTTTCCCGCCGACAACGCGGACATGGCTTACGCGGCCGCGGACGGCGCGGGAGTCGGCAACGCCGATCCCGAGGTGGCCGATGTCATGCTCAGGATTCTGACCGGCGACGGCGTCCGCCTGCTCGATGGCATGGAAAGAGCGAACGGCGCGCTCGCCCGGCCGGAGGTTTACCCTGACGATGCGGCGTGGTGGTGGGGCATCGTCGAGGAGCACTCGCGGGTCTTTGCCCGGCGGGTCGACCTCCGGGGAGGCGGCGGGTGAGAACGGCGCCGCGGCGTGGCTTTGCGCTGGTGATCACGCTGGTGTTGCTGGCGTTGCTCATGCTCTGCGTGCTCGGCTTGGGCACGCTCGTGCGGGTCCACGGCCAGATCACGACTTCCACCGGATACCAGGTGGCCGCGCGCCAGAACGCCCGGCTGGGACTGGGTCTCGCCCTTGGCGCCTTGCAGGAGACGGCAGGTGACGATGAGCGCGTCACAGGAATGGCGGGCATCACGGGTATTCCGCCGGGACCCGGCAGTTCAACCCGGTATTGGTGCGGAGTGTGGCGCAAGGACGGCACGTTCGTCACCTGGCTGGCATCGGGTGACGGAGACACGGCCAATGCCGGCACCGATCCCATCGAATTGGTTTCGGCAGGCTCGGTTGGCGCCGCGGCGTCCACGTCGAGCAATGTCGAGAAGGAACATGTGCTCGCCGGCCGGATTCCGATCGTGGTCAGCGAAACGCCGGCGCATCCCGGCGCCGCCACGGCGATTGGCCGGTATGCCTGGCTGGTCCTGGACGAGGGCATCAAGGTTGGGGCTTACGCGCCCGCGGGGCAGCTCGCCTCCGCGGTGGCGCCCGCAATCAGTCCGGGCCTGCCCTCAAACCAGCTGCGTCTGCGCGCCGCGCTTGCCGCGTACGCCAGCAAGCTGCCGCGCGTTCGGTCGTATGAGCAACTTTCCCTGCTCCCGACGCCGCCGTCGAGCGGTCAACTGACGCCGTCCGTCCTGCAGGACTGCTTCCACTTTGTCGCGCTGGCGCCGCGGACGGTCAGCGGTGGTGGATACGTCGCGGGCACCATCAACATCAATTCGACCCCGACCCAACTCTGGCGCTGCCTTCTCGACACCTATAACCTGACGCCCGGAGCGGTCACGATTTCGGCGTCCGATGTTGCGACGAGAGGCAGGCAGCTGGGTGATAATTTCGCGGCGACCAACGCCGGCAAGACCCCCGGTGGTCCGTTCACCTCACTCGACGGTTTCAGCGAGTATCTCGCCACCCAGTTTCCCGCGAACGGGAAACCGACCGCGCAGCAAATCATGGAGGCTTTGGCGCCCATGCTGACGGTTCGGTCCGATACGTTTCGAGTTCGGGCCTGTGGAGAGGCCTTGAACCTCGCCGATGCGAGCACGGTCGAAGCCGCGGCTTACTGTGAGGCCATCGTCCAGCGCACGCCGGACCTGGCGCCGAACGGATTGGGTCGGAGATTCGTGATCACGTATTTCCGCTGGCTCGGGCCGTACGACATCTGAACGCATAGGGCCGGGCGAACCATCGAGAAAAATCTTGTGGATTTCGTGCGAAAACTGTGACTTGTTCCGCGTCCCATTCGCCAGGGTAGCTCAGTGGTAGAGCAGAGGACTCATAAGCCTTTGGTCGCGAGTTCAATCCTCGCCCCTGGCACCATTTTCGTGAGGCCAATGACGTTCGGCCGTGCCCCTCGCTCACGTGGAGATTATACCTCGCAGTTTGCGGCCCCAATCGATTGGAAAGCGGGCAAAGGTGCGGGCGATGCGCTTGGCGTCGATCAGCGTCACCGCGCCGCATGACGAAAAGGTATGCAGGCCGTCGCAATGGGTCATCGACACCAGATCACCGGTCAACCTCACGGTTGAAGTTTCCACCACCACAATATCGGGGTCCAGCACCGGGAAACGCAGAAACCGGATCGCCCCGCCATAGGTCTCGCTGCAGTCCTGCGCCGGCAACGTCAGGACCCCGTCGGGTGAGACAAAAGGCGTGCCGCCGGGCCGGGCTCCGGTCCGATTGTCCCGAATCGGGTTCTGCGGGTGTAATTGCCAGGGCCCGGTGAGTCGGTCGGCGAAAGCGAGGTGAAGCTCGCGCTGGTCACGCGCGGCCGGCCCGACAATCGTGAAGAACATCCACCAACGGTCCTCAAAGTGGACCACCGCAGCATCCGCCCCGCGAAGGTCCGGCAGCAAGGCGGTCTCACGAACCCAGTCGCCGGGGAAATGGCGGGCGCGGTAAAGGGCGACCTCGTTGCTGCGCTGGTTCTCGGGGACCATGAACACTTCGCCATCCATCTCGATCAGGAACGGAAAGGAGAAGTGGGACGGACCAGCCAGTGCGACCTGCCGGCCGCGCCAGACGAAATCGGAGCTGAGTTCGTGATGCTCGATGACGCCCAGGCGCGTGCGGTAGTCGAAGGCTTCGACGAAGACGTGCAGGCCGCCGCCGCGCCACACCGCGAACGGATCGGCGAGATAGCGCCAGGAGCCAGGTTCGGGCAGCCACACGACGCGGGACCGCAGGGCGGCCAGTGCCGCCGGCTGCGTCAGCGTCGGGGCCGGAGCCGGGACCACGCCGACCTGCCAGAAATCGGTGCGCGGCCTGAGGTTCATGGCGTGACCGAGACTTTGCCCGCGAGTTCCACCGTGGATGGAACGCGGGCCGCGGCAACCTGGTGATAGAATCCTATAATACTGTCGATTCGCGGGGCCGGGTCGAAGGCCGTGAGGTCGTAGTTCGCCGGCGCCAATTCCCCGCGTTGGAATTGCGAGTAGGCCGTCCGGATTGCGTCGGCGAGCGCTGCGGGCGAGCCGGGCGGCACCAGGACGGCGGGCTGATCGCGCATGAACTCCGCCGGGCCCTCGGTCGCGGTGGCGATGACCGGTCGCTGCGCGCCCATGGCCTCGATAATGGCGAGGCCGAACGATTCCTCGCGCGAGGGACAAACAAACAGGTCAATTTCCCGGAGGCAGGAGTGAACGTCGGCCCGGAAGCCGGGTAGGTGGATGCGTGCGTCGCCGGCGCTCAGTTTTTCCAGCTCCCGACGTTGCGGGCCTTCCCCGAGGATGACCAGACGGGCGTCGTCCAGGGCGCACGACCGAAAGGCAGTAATTAGGATGTCCATGCCCTTGCTGGGGTGCAGGCGTCCCACTGCGCCGACGACAAAGCGGTTCGCGGCGAGGCCGAGCGTTTCCCGGAGACCGGAGCCGGTGCGCGGCGCTTCTGCCGCTGGCATCCAGTTGGGAATCACGCGCGCGAGGCCTGGGTAGCCCTCGAGTCGTTTGGTTTGCGCATGGTTGACGCAGATCACCCCGCCGAGCCGGGCATGCTGGTGGGGTTTGTAGCCGACGTGCAGCGTGGCCACCGTCACATGGTGCGGTGGCAGCGATGCCAGCGCCCTGCAGGCGCCACTCAGGTGACCATGACAGACATCCGGCCGGAGGGTTCGGATCAATCCCCGGAGGCGCGGTCCGCGGAGAAACCGTCCGAGCGGATGATAGCGGACCCGGCGGGAAAGCATGTTGCGGAGAGGCGAACCGGGAGCTCCGGTAACGCTCACGTCGTGTCCCGCGGCGACCTGGCGGTTGGCGAGGTCGACGCAATAGCGCTCTGACCCGGCGAGGCGGGACGAAAAGAGGGCATGAAGGATGTGCATGTGCGTTTCGGCGAGACCCGATCTGGTCGGGCGCGGGAGTGGGGATCCGTCTCGGCCTGAAACGAAATTGTAGCGGTTCGCCAGTCCGCGGTCTGCTGGGCCATGCCAAATTTGGATGTAGGATATGGCCCTACGTCGGGTGCGCTCCGGACCTGTGAGGCTTTCTCCGTCATCGTCATTCCGGCGGTAGACCGGGGGAAGGTACCGTTGCCCCAGCGGCAGAAAACAACCGTTCGCGAATGGTGTCGTTATGGGCCTGAGACGTTCGGCCAGACGAAGCCAAACACTGGAAGATTAGGCCTGCCGCTCAGTCTCGACCCAGCGCACCGCTTCCCGCATAAGTTCGCTGACATTCGTCAGTCCTAACTTTTCCTTGATGCGGGCGCTGTAGGCCTGGACCGTCTTCATGCTGAGGTTCATCTCGGTCGCAATCTTGCGCGTGCCATGGCCGAGGCCGAGCCGGCGGAAGACCTCGAGTTCGCGATCGCTGAGCAGCTCGATGCCGGCGTTTTTGCGTTCGGCCGGGTGGCCGATCATGCGCTCGGCCAGCTGCGCGAGGGTTTCGGGGTTGGCGTAGACCTGGCCGGCGAGCACGGTGCGGATGGCCGTGACAATGAGGTGGGTGGACTCGCGTTTCGTGACGTACCCGCGCGCTCCGGCGCGGAATGCCCGCTCCACGAAATAGATTTCCTCATGCATCGACAAAACGACCACCTGCGTGGCCGGGCATTGTCGCCGAACATCCTTGATGAGGTCGAGACCACTGCCTCCCTTCAGCGAAAGATCAATGAGAGCTACGTCCGGGGCAGTGGCGATGATACCGGCGAGGGCCATGGGCGCTGCATCGGCTTGTCCGCACACCTCGAACTCGTTGTGTTGGTTGAGAAGGCTGGCGAGCCACTCGCGCACGAGCGTGTGATCGTCCACGACGAAGATCTTCTTCCGGGACGCCGACATGTCAGGAGGCGGGCGCCGGCGTCGCCAGCGGCACGCGGCAACGAATCCGGGTGCCCCGGCTGGGGTCAGATTCCAGGCTGAAATCGCCGCCGATAAGTTTTGCCCGGTGAGCCATGACTCGCAGGCCGACGCCCGCTTCGTTCTTTGCGTTGACCGGCAATCCGGGCCCGTTGTCGCTGATTGTCAACTCCACGGTCCCGCCGTCTTGGATGAGGCTCACGATGACGGCCGTCGGCTGGGCGTGTCGGACCGAGTTGCGCACCGCCTCCTGGGCGATGCGGAAGAGATGCGAAGCCGTGCGCGTGTCCCTCACCAGCGGCGCGGGCGTCGAGTTGAAATGACAGTGCACGCCGGTCTGCCGCTGCACGAGCACGGCCAATTCCTGCAACTCGCGCTGGAGGTCACGCGGCTCGATGGCGGTAAGCAGGAGACCCCGGGCTAGTTGGCGGGACTGGAGGATTCCCTCCTCCGCCAGCCGGCCGATCTGGCGTCCGGTGTCGGCGGCCTGCGGGTCGCCGGTGGCGAGTTGGTGCGAAAGAACCTGCGCGGCGTAGGCCATGGCGGTGAGGTGCTGGCCAAGACCGTCGTGCAGGTCATTGCCGATGATTCGGCGTTCCTTCTCGCCGATCTCGATCATTTCGCGTTGGAGCTGCTCCCGTGCCACGATTTCTCGGGCCAGGGCGGCGCTGCGGGACACGACACGCGCCTCGAGTTCGCGCCGCAGGCGCAGCAAGGCCCCCACCGCCCAGACGACGGTGCAATAGATGGCGAGATGCCCGACCGAGTTCCACAGCAGGGTCGGGCGCCGGGTGTATTCCGCGCCCTGCACAAAGTCACCGCCGACGCGCAGGGCGACCGAGCAAACCGAAACGAGCAACCCGGCGCGCATGCCCAGCCAGGCGGCCGCCAGCAGAATCGGGGCAAGATAAAACACCTGCAGGGAAAGTCGTGCCCCTGTGAGATAGTCGATCCAGCCGACAAAGGCCGTGCCCGAAAGAACCGCGACGATCCGCCACGGGCGTTTCAACGGTGGTTGGGTGAGGACGCGCAGCAGCCACGCGTCCAAGCGGCCGGTCAGGCCGCCGGAGGGTGCTTCGGTGGGCGGAGATGACACGGCAGTAGCGTGCTCCGGTGGGTCCGGCCTGCAACAGCATTTGAAATTCCGGCCCGCCCATTCGCGGCTTGCGCGGCGGGCATGGGTGTCGATGGTGGGGGCGTGGCACCGGGCAAGTACGATCTCGTTATTCTCGCGGCCGGCATCGGCAGCCGATTCGGCGGGGTCAAGCAGGTGCAGCCGGTCGGGCCCCACGGCGAGTTGATCATCGAATATTCGGCCTTCGATGCGCTGCGCGCGGGCTTCGGCCGGCTGGTGCTGGTCATCCGCAAGGAGATCGAGGCCGATTTCCGCGCCGCCATCGGGCGCCGGCTCGAGTCGCGTATCGACGTCCACTACGTCTTCCAGGAGTCGTCCGGCCGCGCCAAGCCGTGGGGCACCGGCCACGCGGTGCTCGCCGCCCGACACGTCGTCGACCGTCCTTTCGCGGTGCAGAATGCCGATGATTTCTATGGCGCCTCCGGGTATGCCGCCCTGGCCGGCCATTTTGCGGCGTCCCGCGATTACGCGCTCGTGGGGTATCCGCTGCGCCAGACGCTGTCGGAGCACGGTGCGGTCAGCCGCGGAATCTGCGCGTTCGACGAAAAGGGCCGCTTGGGCAGCATCACGGAACTGACGCGCATCGAGGCGACGCCTCACGGCGCCAAACAGACCGAAGCCGACGGGCTGGTCCGCCTCCTCAGTGGCGACGAAGTGGTCTCGATGAACAACTGGGGCTTCACGCCGGAACTGTTCCCCAAACTGGAGCGGCTCTTCGCGGATTTCGTCGCGACGCGCGGCACCGATCCCAAGGCGGAGTTCTACCTGCCGGCGGCGGTCAGCTCCCTCATCGAGCGAAACCAGGCACGGGTGGCGGTGCTGGCGAGCACGGACGCCTGGTTTGGCCTGACCTACAAGGAAGACGTGCCGGCGGCGCGGGCGGCTCTCGCGGCGCTGGTGGCCGCGGGGAAATATCCGGCGCCATTGTGGGGGTGAGCGGCGGGGTTCGGAGACCCCGCCCTACAGAGCGGGATACTGGAGCCAAGATTGAAGGGTGCCTCATTTTAGGTCCGCCAGGATCGACCGCAGCTCGGCTTCGGGTTCCTCGTGGTGCTGGGCCACGGCCAGCGCCAGGGCCTGCTCGAGCCACGGCCGGGCCTCGGTCGGTCGCCCCAGCGCGAGGAGCGTTTTGCCCAGGAGGATGCGGGCCATCATCCAATCCGGCTTCTTGTGGGCGCAGAAGGCCAGGTGCTCGATCGCGTTCTCCGGTCGGTTTTCCGCGAGCAGCGCCTGCGCCAGGCTGAAGCGGAACAACTCGTTTTCGGGCTGCTGGGCCACCAGCGCGGCAAACTTCTCCGAACGCATCTCAGTCGAAGAACAGGATGACCGCGGTCGCGTTGTCGAGACCACCGCGGGCATTGGCCGTGTCGATCAGCTTTGCCGCCGCCGCCTTGGGTTCGTCGGCCTCCTGGAGAATGTCGCGGATCTCGTTCGGCGTGAGAAACCGCGTGATGCCGTCGGTCGCCAGCAGGTAACGGTCGTGCGGCAGCACCGTATGGGACAGTACCTCGGCCTCGAGCGGCGGGGGCTGGCCGATGCAACGGGTGAGGGCATTGCGGTTCTCCAGCAGCATCGCCATCGCCTCGCCGCGGGCGATGCGTTCCTTCATCTCATTCTCGACGGTGTGATCGCTGGTGAGCTGCTCGAGGACCTTCGCCCGCAGCCGCAGGGCCGAGGAATCGCCGACATGGCCGAGGTGCAGCTTGACGCCCGTCAGGTGGGCGAAAGTGAGGGTGCAACCGATGCCGAACTGCGGGCTGAGCACGCGACCGAGGATGAACACCTGGCGGTTGATCTCGCCCAGGATGTGCCGGTAGTCGGGCTTCTGGCCGGCCGGGATCTTCTGGAACAGCTTTTCCAGCGCGCTGATCGCCATCTGGCTGGCTTGGGCGCCCGAAGGCAGGCCCCCGATGCCGTCCGCGACGGCGTACAGCTGCTGGGTTTCGTTGCTCAGGAAGCTGTCTTCGTTCTCGGGCCGGACGCGGCCGATGTCGGACTGGGCGAAGGAACGCAGCTTCATCTAAGCGAAAGACTAATAGGAGCGCATCCCTAAGGGAAAGGCCTAAAAACACGCTCGCGGCTGGCGCGGTCCATCCGTTCGAAGGCCTCGGTCGGTAGCGAGCCGAGAAACTCGCGC
The DNA here is from genome assembly GCA_035496355.1 of Lacunisphaera sp. Classification (GTDB taxonomy): domain Bacteria; phylum Verrucomicrobiota; class Verrucomicrobiia; order Opitutales; family Opitutaceae; genus Lacunisphaera. The sequence goes on from DATJES010000053.1 coordinate 106,039, forward strand.
CCATAGGCCTTGGCCAGCACGCGGGAGTCGAGGATCGTGACAAGCCCGCGGTCCGTTTTGTTGCGGATGAGGCGGCCGATGCCCTGGCGAAACTTGATGAGGGCGTCGGGCAGCGTGAGCTCGTTGAACGGGTTGCCGCCCTCGTCGCGGATGCGCTCGCACTTGGCCTCCGTGATCGGGTGGGTCGGCGGGTCGAACGGCAGCCGGGTGATGATGACCTGCGAGAGCGCCGCGCCCGGTACATCCACTCCGGTCCAGAAGCTGTCGGTGCCAAACAGCACCGCGTTGCCCAGCTGGCGCATCTGGTGCGCGAGCTCGGTGCGCGACAGGTCGGCTCCCTGGATGAGGAAGGGCCGCCCGCTCTCGCGCCACCCCGGCTCGAGCTCGGCGGCGATGGCCCGCATGTCGGTGTAACTGGTGAACAGCACCAGCGAGCCGCCGCGCACGCGCTCGGTGCAGAAGCGGATGTAGTCGGCGAGCGTGTCGCGCGCCAGCGCGCCCTCGTCGCCCGTGGGCAACGGGACGTCGGTGGCCACGTACACGCGCATGTGCCGCGCGAAATCGAACGGCGAGCGCACCGCGACCTGTTCGGCGCCGTCGGCCCCGATCCGGGCCGCCAGCGGCGCGATGCTTCCACCCATGGCGAGCGTCGCGCTGGTGCACACGACGCTCGTGCCGCAGCCGAAGAGGTGGCGCCGGAGCTCGGGGGCGACGTCAATCGGCGCGCTGCGTAACGTGACGATCGATTGGCGCCGGCCGCTCCGCTCCGCCCAATAAACGTGGCCCTTGTCCCCGAGCGTCAGCCACTCGGTGATGCCGGCCTGAATGCCCTTGAGGCGCTGTTGCTGCTCGAGCAATTCGTCGCGCTCCCGGCCGTCCTCCAGCTTGTCGGCCAGTTTGCCCAGCAGCCGGTGCACGGCGCCCAGCGGGCCGTCGAGCAATGGTTCGGCGGCTCCGGTCTCGCGAAGGCGCACGATCGGTCGCGGGGTGAGCAGGCGCTCGGCGAGGAAATCGAAGAACTGTTTTGCGGCGTCGAGGGCGTCCACGACCAGCTGCTCGCCCTGCGCCCCGCCGGCCTTGCGCAGCAGGCCGCGTTTGGTCCGCGGGTTGTAGAGGTATTTGAGCGCGCGCTCGACCCCGTAGCTGCTGAGCGCGAGGCCGAAATTGTCGGTCGCCACCTCGGCCACCGTGTGCGCCTCGTCGAGGACAAGGAAGTCGTCGGGAAACAGTACGCCCCGGGCGTCCGCCGCGGCGCCGGCGGCGCGCGCGCCGCCGGCATTGATGAGAGCGAACAGCAGGGCGTGGTTGACGATGATCACCTGGGCGGAACGCAGGCGGGCGCGGGCGCGCTGGTAATGGCACTTTTCCGCGTCGCAGTGCTTGCGCGAGCACGCCGAGGAGTCGGCGCACACCGCCTCCCAGACCTCGGGCTTCGGCGGCGGCTTCAACTCGTGGCGCAGCCCGGTGGGGGTGGTCGCCGCCCAGCGCGCGATCCGCTGCAGCTCCTCGTAGTCAGCATCGGCGAAGAGCGTCGTCCGGTCTGCCAGCGCGTGGGCGAGGCGGGTCGGGCAGAGGTAGTTCGATTTGCCCACGAGCACGGCGGAGCGGAAGTCGGCGTAACGCCCGTATTCCGGCTTGGTCCGGAAGACGCGGCGGCAGATCGGCAGGTCCTTCTGCTCGATCTGTTCCTGCAGCGAAATCGTGTGCGTCGAGACGATGAGCTGCCGGCCCTGGTCGACCGCGTGGATGAGACCCGGTAACAGGTAGGCGAGCGACTTGCCAACGCCGGTGCCCGCCTCGAAGAGCAGCGGGACATCGTCGAGCAGGGCGCGGGCGACGGTGCGCGCCATCTGCTCCTGCTCGGGCCGGTGTTCCAGCCCGAGTGCCGCGCACAGCTCGCCGCCTTCCGCGAAGATCCCGCCCACGAGCTCGCGCAGGCGGGTGGGCCGCGGGCCGCTGTCGACGGGCGATTGATCTTCGTGCAGGCCGATCATGGGCCGCCCACTGAGCGGAGTTAATCCATGCGGAGCAAATTAATTTGCGGGCGCAACCCGGCCAGACACGCTGCGGTCATGGCCGAGAGCACCGACAAATGGACCGAGGCGCTGGTTCAGTTCCTCAAGAGCGAGCCCGCGCTCACGGCGGTCAAGGTGGACCCGGAGACGCACCGCATTTCCGTGGCGTCGCTGGGCCCGGTCGCCATCGCCGACCTGGCGGAAAAGCTCGCGGCGACCATCGCGGCGGTCGAGGCCGGCTTGAAGGCGCGGCCGGCGGGGTCCACGGCGCCCGGCTATTCGCTCCGGCAGGAGGGCGGCGCGACCGTCGTCGGGCGCGAGACTTGCGTGACCGCCGAGAAGCTCTGGCTGTGGCGCGAAATGGAATGGCCCGAGATCAAGGCCGAGCCGACGCCGGCGGACCAGGAATGGCGCACGCTCGCGGTGCTGGCGGCCGTCTGTGCGGTGGCGGGCATCGCCGGCAGCCTGGCGAAACATTTTTTGCCCGAGCTGCCTTGGCTGGCCAAGGGCCTGTTTCTCCTCGGCCTCGTCACCGGTGGCTGGGACGCCGCGGTCGACACCTGGGCGAACCTGAAGAAACGCGAGATCGACATCCATTTCCTGATGCTGGCGGTCGCGATCGGCGCGATGTTCATTGGCGCCTGGGGTGAGGCCGTGCTGCTGTTGTTCCTCTTCTCCGCCTCCGGGGCGATGGAGGAATACGCGCTCGACCGCACCCAGCGCGAGGTCAGTGCCCTGCTCAAGACTTCGCCGAAGCGCGCGACCGTGATCCAGCCGGACGGATCGGAGCACGTGGTGGCGGTGGAGGAGCTCCAGCTGCACCAGCGCGTGCTCGTGCGGCCGGGCGAGGCGTTCGCCGCCGACGGCCTGATCCTTAAGGGTCGCAGCGCGAGCGACGAGTCGGCGCTCACGGGCGAGGCCAACCCCGTCGAAAAGAATCCCGGCGACCAGGTGTTCAGCGGGACGCTTAATCTCTGGGGCGCGGTGGAATTTGACGTCGTCCGTCTCCCGGCCGAAAGCACGCTGCAGAAGATCATCCGGCTGATCCAAACCGCGCAAAAACTCAAGGCGCCGAGCGAGCGGTTCACCGACAAGTTCGGCACGGGCTACACCTACGCCGTGATCGGCGGCTCGACCGCGATGTTCCTCGTCTGGTGGCTCGGGTTTCACCTGCCGGCATTCACCAACACGCCCGAGGTGCGTTCGGCGTTCTACCGGGCGATGACCCTGATGGTCGTGGCGAGCCCTTGTGCGCTGGTGCTGTCGATCCCGTCGGCGATCCTCGCGGCGATCGCCTGGGGCGCGCGGCACGGTGTGCTTTTCCGGGGCGGCGCGGCCATTGAGAAGCTGGCCGACATCGAGGTCGTGGCCATGGACAAGACCGGCACGCTCACGACCGGCGAGCTGGCGGTCGTCGGTTACGAAAGTTTTCCGCCGGGCCGGGAGACGGAGGTCATGGAACTGGCCTATGCCCTGGAGGCGAAGTCGGAGCACCCGCTCGCCCGGGCCATCGTGCGCGACGCCAAAGCCCGGGGGGTGCGGGCGCTCGAACTCCAGGACTTCTCGAACATCATCGGCCAGGGGGTGCGCGGCAAACTCGGGGACAACCAGGCCATGCTCGGCCGGCGCGAACTCCTCGAGGCCGGCCCGCTGGCCGGTTGGGCGGAGAAACTGCCCCCGGCATCACCCGAATTGTCGGAGGTGTGGGTCGTGGGCAAGGACATGCTCGGCCGCGTGCTGTTGCGCGACCAGATCCGCGCGGAGTCGCGGGGCGTGCTGGCGGAATTGCACGGGCTGGGCATTCACACGGTCATGCTGACGGGCGACCGGCGGCACGCCGCCGAGTCGGTCGCCCGCGAACTCGGCGTGGCGGAAGTGCGCGCCGGCTTGTCGCCGGAGGACAAGGTTCACGCCGTCGAAGGCTACCGGCAGCAGGGCCGGAAGGTGGCCATGGTGGGCGACGGGGTGAATGACGCGCCGAGCCTGGCGGCGGCCTTCGTGTCCGTCGCCATGGGTGCGCGCGGCAGCGACGCGGCCCTCGAGCAGGCCGAGGTCATCCTGATGCACGACCGGATCGAGAACTTCCTGGCGGCGCATCGGCTGAGCCGGCGCGCCCGCAAGGTCATCCGCCAGAACCTCACGATTTCGCTGGGCGTGGTCATCATCATGGTGATCGCCACCGCATGGGGCGCGGTGCCGCTCGCGATCGGCGTGGGCGCGCACGAGGGCAGCACCCTGGTGGTGTGCCTCAACAGCCTGCGGCTCCTGTTCGGACGGAACGCGTGATGCATTTCCGGTAGGTGGAGCGGCTTGACCCCAAGGCGCTTCAGAATCCTCCGCCGCGAATCCAACGCGCTGAGGTCAGCGCGTTCCACCTGCGTTGATCTTCAGTCCTCGATCCATACGAGGTCGCCGGTGCGGACCTGGTCGAATAGTTCGCAGATCTCGACGTTGTTCATCTCCACGCAGCCGGCGCTCTTTGGCGTGCCGAGCCCGTCCTCGTGGCTGGTGCCGTGGATATAGATGTACCGGTCGTGCGTGTCGACGTCGCCGCCGGCGTTGACCCCGGGTTCGAGTCCGCGCAACCACAGGATTCGCGTGGTGATGTGGCTCCTGGCCTGCTCCGCGTCCTCCAGTTCGCGGAAATGGCGGCCCGTGTTGACCCGTCCCTTGAACACGGTGCCCGGGGGCGCGCCCGCCCCGATCCGTTCCGCGATGGCATGCAGGCCCCGCGGCGTGCCGAGCGAATCGCGGACGTTCGAGGGCGGCCGGCGCGACGTGGAGACGACGTGGCTCCGCCGCAAAGCACAGTCTTCGAAAAACATCAGGAGCTGCTGCGCGATGGAGACCACTATGACACGCGGTGTGGGCTTGATTCCCAGGGCCGCACACCTTTCTTTCATCCGTTCCAAGGATTCATTCACCGTGAGCAAAAATTCCTATCGCGTCGGTATCGTCGGTGCCACCGGAGCAGTCGGTCAAGAGCTGATTGCCCTCCTGGCGGCGCACGCCTTTCCGCTCGCCGAGCTGAGGCCGCTGGCCTCGGCGCGTTCGGCGGGCCGCAGCATCGCGTTCGGCGGGAAACAGCTCAAGGTGCAGGAGGCGACCCCGGAGGCGTTCGCCGGCCTGAACGTCGCCTTTTTTGCCGCGGGCGGCGCGGTGTCGCGGGCGCTGGCGCCCGAGGCCGTCAAGCGCAACTGCCTCGTGATCGACAAGAGCTCGGCGTTCCGGATGGATCCGAGCGTCCCGCTCGTTGTGCCGGAGATCAATCCCGAGGCCATCGCGCGCCACCAGGGCATCATCGCCAGCCCCAATTGCTCCACCTCGGTTGCGCTGATGGCGCTGTATCCGCTGCACCGGGCCTTCGGGCTCAAGCGCGTCGTGTTCGCGACCTACCAGTCCGTGTCCGGCACGGGTGCGCCCGCTGTGCTCGAACTCGAGACACAGACCCAGGCCTACGCGGCCAGGCAACCGCTGGTGCACAAGGTCTATCCTTACCAGATATTCCAGAACCTCATTCCGCACATCGATTCGTTTGGCGCCGATGGCTACACCGGCGAGGAGTCGAAGATGCGCGCCGAAAGCCGCAAGATCCTCGGCTTGCCGGAGCTCAGGGTGTCGGCGACCTGCATCCGCGTGCCCGTCGTGCGCGCGCACTCGGTCGCCATTAACGCGGAATTCGAGCGGCCGGTGTCGGTCGCGGCGGCGCGGGCCGCCATCGCGGCGTTCCCGGGAGCCGAGTTGGTGGACGAACCCGCGAAGAATGCCTACCCGACTCCGCTCGCCTTCAGCCGGAAGGAGAAGTGCGGCGTCGGCCGGATCCGGCTCGACACCGCTTTCGACAACGGCCTGGCCCTCTGGGTCAGTGGTGACAACCTCTGGAAAGGCGCCGCGCTGAATGCGATCCAGACGGCAGAGAAGATGATCGCGCTCGGCCTGCCGCTGCAGGCGCGGGAAACCGTCACGGCCTGACCGGCGCCGCGGGGGGTGTTTCGCCTTGCCCGCCCGTGGCCCATGGCGTTTGGTCCCCTCACCGCGGACGGTTAGCTCAGTTGGTTAGAGCATCTCGTTTACACCGAGGGGGTCGGGGGTTCGAGTCCCTCACCGTCCATTCTCCGTCTTCCAGCTTCCAATGAAAATCATCCTGGCCACCCGCAAGAGCCCGCTCGCGCTGACGCAGACCGAGATGGTCGCGGCGCGGCTGCGTGAGAAGCTTCCCGGCACCGAATGCGAGCTGCTGCGCATCGTCACGACCGGCGACAAGCAGGCCGGATGGTCGCTGGCGCAGAAGGGCGGGAAGGGGCTGTTCACCGCGGAACTCGAACAGGCGCTGCTGCGCGGCGAGGCGGATGTGGCGGTCCACAGCTGCAAGGACCTGCCGGGCGAGAACCCGCCGGGACTGGCCGTGGCCGGGTTCATGCCCCGGGAGGACACCCGCGACGTCCTCGTGTTGCGCGAGGGCGTAACCGCACCCCGGACCATCGCGACCAGCAGCCCGCGCCGCCAGTTGCAGATCAAGCAACTTTTTCCCGGCGCCACCTTCAGTGAAATCCGCGGCAACGTGGACACGCGCCTCAAGAAGATCGCGGGTGGCGCGGCCGACGCCACGATCCTCGCCCAGGCCGGCATGAACCGCCTCGGCATTCACAGCTGGCCGGGGATCGCCTTCCGCCCCCTCAGTTTCTCCGAAAGCGTGCCGGCGGTGGGGCAGGGGGCGATCGCCGTGCAGTGCCGGACGGCCGACGCACCGCGGTTCGCCGCCGTGCTGGACGCCGCCACCGCGCGGGCCGTCGTGATCGAGCGCGCCATCCAGGCGATCGTCGGCGGCGGCTGCCAACTCGCGTTCGCGGCGCACATCGCACACAACACGCTGCATTTCTTCCATGAGCAGACCGGCATCCGGCAGGTAACGCTGGTTCCGGCCGACTTCGATGATCCGGTCGCGGCGGCGCGCCGACTCCTGCACGAGGTGAACTTTCATGCCTGAACCCGTGCAACCCCTCGCCGGCCGCCGAATCGTGCTGACCCGGCCGCGTGAACAGAATGCCGAGTGGCGCCGGAAACTGGAGGAACTTGGTGCGACCGTGCTCGACCTGCCGCTGATCCAGGTGGCCAAGGACGTGAACCTTGAGACGCTGGCGGAGGTGCTCCAGGGTTTCGGCAGCTACGAGTGGATTCTTTTCACGAGCGCCAACGGCGTGAAATATTTCTTCGAGGAGTTCGTGCGGGTGCACGAGGACATCCGCGCGCTGGGCCTCGTTCGGATCGGCGTCGTCGGCGAGGCGACGGCAGCCGCGATTCGCAACCTGCACCTCCGGGTTGACCTGCAACCGAAGAAGGCCACGGCCGCGGAGCTCGCGGAGGCACTCATCACCCGCGAGTCGATGGACAGCGCCAAGGTGCTGGTCATCACCGGCAATCGCAACCGCGAGGAGCTGGTGCAGAAACTCGAGGATGCGCGCGCGATTGTCGACGTGCTGCCGGTTTACCGCACCGGCGAAGCCAATACGGGCTCCGATCCGGGCGCCGTCGATTTTCGGGCGCGAGGGGCCGATGCGATCTTCTTCGCCAGCCCGTCCGCGGCGCAGTCGTTCTTCGACCAGGCCGTGGCGCTGAAACTCGGGCCCAAGGCCCGGCGTCCGCTCGCCGGCAGCATCGGGCCGAGCACGACGACGGCGATGAAACAACTCGGTCTCCCGGTCGACTTCGAGGCGGCGGAGGCGAGCTGCGATGGCCTCATCACGGCGCTGGAGAGCAAGCTGGGCAACCGCTAATCTCCGCTCATCGCCGCCGAGAAACGCAGGCTTCCCATGAGCGGTGATTAGTGAAAATTAGCGGTTACCACATGAAAGTCCCGTTCCTCGACCTCAAACCCCAGCATCAGGCGATTCGCACCGAGGTGCTCGCGACGCTGGCGGACACTTACGACCACACCCGCTTTTGTTTGGGCAGGGACGTCGAGGAATTCGAAAAGGCTTTCGCCACGGCACTGGGTTATCCGCGGGCGCTGGGCATGAACAGCGGCACCTCGCCGCTGCACGTTGCCTCCATCTGCGGCGGCTTCGGGCCGGGCGACGAGGTGATCACGACGCCGTTCACGTTCGCTTCGAGTTGCTGGGGCATCAGCTACGTCGGGGCGACGCCGGTGTTCGTCGACATCGATTCCGACACCTGGTGTATCAGCCCGGAAGCCATCGCCCGGGCGATCACACCGCGGACCAAGGGCATCGTGGTTGTCCACATTTTCGGCCAACCGGCACGGATGGATGAGATCATGGCCATCGCCGCGAAGCACCGCCTGTTTGTCGTGGAGGACTGCGCGCAGGCCGTCGGCGCCGCGTACCGGGGCACGCCGGTCGGCATCATCGGTGACTGCGGGACGTTCAGTTTCTACCCGACCAAGAATCTCGGCGCCTGCGGCGAGGGCGGCGCCTTCGTCTCGCGGCGGCCCGAAATCATGGACCGGGCCCAGTTGTTGCGCGTGCATGGCTCACCGAAACGCTATGCCCATGAGGAGGTCGGGTTCAATTTTCGCATGGACGGATTCCAGGGCGCGGTGCTCAAGATCAAGCTGAAGCATTTGGCGAACTGGACGGCGCGCCGCCGCGCCATTGCCGCCCGCTACCGGACCGGGATCAAGCTGCAGGACGCGCAGCTTCCCGTCGTGCCGCCCTACGGCGAAAGCGTCTGGCACCAATTCACGCTTTTGCATCCGCGTCGTGACGACCTCCGGGCCCACCTCGAGAAGTCCGGCGTCGGCACCGAGATCATCTATCCCGGGCCGATGCACCTGCAGCCATGCTATTCCGGGTTGGGCTACAAGACCGGCAGCCTGCCGATCACGGAGCGAACCAGCGCCACCTGCTTGAGCCTGCCGATCTTTCCCGAGTTGACGGACGCACAGGTCGATCACGTCATTGCATCAATTAACGGTTTCTGAGCAGGACGCGCCGGCAGTGTTGGCTGGCTTCGCCCCGGTTTGTTCATTTCCTCCTGAGCCATGATCCATGGCATGCGGCTCAAGGTATGCGGGCTCACCTCGCTGGGGGACGCCGAGGCGGCGGCTGCCGTGGGGGTGGATTTTCTCGGCTTTATCTTCCACGCGGCTTCGCCCCGCCGGATGGCGCGCGAGCAGTTTCGCGCCATGGCCGGACGGCTGCCGCCGCGCCAGAAGGTTGCCGTGTGCGCAGAGCCCACGGTTGCCGACCTCGCCGAATTCGACCGGCTGGGGTTCGACTGCTTTCAGGTTCATTTTCGTCACGACACGCCGCTGCCGGACCTCGCCGCTTGGTCGCAGTTCGCCGGACATGGCCGCCTGTGGCTGGCACCGAAGCTGCCGCCCGCGACTGGTTTCAAGGCCGAGTGGCTGCCGCTCGCGAACACCTTCCTGATGGACACCTTTCATCCCGACAAATTTGGCGGCACCGGCGTCACCGGGGACTGGGCGGGATTTCGCAGGTTACGCGAGAGCCATCCGGAGAAGACGTGGATTCTTTCCGGCGGGCTCAAGCCGGAGACCATCGCCGCGGCCGTGGCGGCCACCGGCGCCAACTTTCTCGACGTGAACAGCGGCGTTGAGCTTTCGCCCGGCGTGAAGGACCCGGCCAAACTGAAGGCGCTGGTACAGGCGCTGGGCTGAGCCCCACGGGAAATCGGCCGGAGGAGTGCTCCGGACTTGCACTCCGGTGCGCGCTGCAAAAGCTCCCGCGCTCCCTGTGTCTTCGCCGTTCATGACTTCCCCTTTGTCTGCTCGTAATGCCGTTTTTTCGCAGCCCATGTCTCTGCGCCTTGGCCTGGTCCTTGTGCTCGGTCTCGCCTTGCTCGGACTTTCCTCCTGTTCGACCGTGCCAGCGCCCGTGCCCGTCGCATCACCGCCGCCGCCACCACCACCTCCGCCTCCACCGCCGCCACCACCACCACCGATCTCCGAACCTGCACCGGCGAACCCGAACGTCGCCAAGGGATTCGAGTATGACCAGGTCCGGGTGTTCTTCGCCACGGACCGCAAGGAGGAGGCGGACACCACGTTCGGTGGCGGGCGAGGCGAGGGAATAAGCTACGGCAGCATTTTTGTGAGCATCCCGCGCGAGCACCGCATCGGCGGCGTCGAGCGGCCTTCGCTTTGGCGGCTGGAGTTCAGTTCCGATCCGCGCGAACACATGATAATCACCCGGCAGACGATCTACGACCGCGAGGATTTCTTCGGCGACTTGCGGGAGGTCCTCGCCCGTTCCGGGAGCAACGCCTCTTTCGTCTTCGTCCACGGCTACAACGTGTCCTTCGAGAATGCCGCCCTGCGCACGGCCCAGATCACCTACGACCTCGATTTTCGCGGCGCGCCGGTGTTCTACAGCTGGCCCTCGCAGGGGTCGCTGCAGGGTTACACGACCGACGAGAACAATGTCCAATGGAGCGAGGCGAACCTGAAAAACTTCCTCCTGGACTATGCGCTGAATTCCGGCGCGCGGGACATCTACCTCATCGCGCATTCCATGGGGAACCGGGCGCTCACCGGCGCGGTCAAGGCGCTCTTCGTCGAGCACCCGGAGATGAAGGGACGGTTCAAGGAAATCATCCTGACGGCCCCGGACATCGACGCCGACATTTTCAAGCGGGACATCGCCCCGGCCCTCGCCAGCGGCTGCGACAAGGTCACCCTGTACGTCTCCGACGGCGACAAAGCCCTGCTCGCCTCGAAAAAGGTCCACGGTTACCCCCGCGCCGGCGATGCCGCCACCGGCATCGTGGTGGCGCCGGGCATCGAGACGGTCGACGCCTCGGGCTTGGACACAAGCTTCCTGGAGCATTCCTATTTTGCCTCGAGCAGTACGGTCCTCCACGACATCCGCCGGCTGCTGCGGGAGCACTTGCGGGCGGCGCAGCGCGGACTCGAGCACCTCAGCGCGTCGGGCCGCGATTACTGGAAGATCCAGCTTGGCGTCGGGCCGCCGCCGGCTCCCTAGGCACCACGAGGAAATGGTCGGGACGGCCGGCAAAAGCCGGCGAGAGCGGAACCCGGCACCCGCCGCGGCGATCAGCGCGGCTGGTCGGTGATGGCGCCGATGACGCCGCCGAGGAAATCGTTGATCGCCTTGCCGTCGATCCAGCGCACGACAACGAGCAGGTCGTGGTCCCAGTCGAGATAGACGATGTTGGCGCCGTTACCCTCGAAGATGACCGCGCTGGCCGGCGCGGCCGGCCAGGCCTGGCGGTTGGTATTGAGGAACCAATTGCAGAAGCCGTAGGTGGCGTTGGCCGGGCCCGGGGTCCGGGCGAGGCTGATCCATTTCTCCGAAATGAGCTGGCGGTTCTCCCACCGGCCCTGGCGGAGGAAAAGGTAGCCGAAGCGCGCCATGTCCCAGGCGTTGATGAACATGCCACCGCCGAAATGCCCGCCGCCGCTGACCGACTGCATCCGGCGGCCGTCGATTTCGACCCAGGAGTTTTCGTAACCCTCCCAGTGCCACGAAGCCGACGCGCCGATCGGCTGCATGATCTCATCCCGGAGCACGTCAGGCAGCGGACGGCGCCAGACGCGCAGTGTCACCAGCGCGAGCAGGTTCACCCGCACATCGTTGTATTTGAAGAAGGAGCCCGGCGCATGCAGGACCCGCTGTTCCTGTTCCGCCGGCGTGGCGCCGACCGGCCGGTCAGCCCAGTCGGGAATGTCCCACAGCGTGCCCGACCAGTCGCTCGTCTGCCGCAGGAGATGTTCCCACGTGATCGGGCGGTTGTGTTCCGAGGCGAACAGGTCGGTCCCGGGCACGTAATCCCGCGCCGGATCGGACAGGCTCCGGATCATGCCGCGGTCGAAGGCCAGCCCGACAACGGTGGAAAGAAAGGTCTTCGACACGCTGTGGGTCATGTCCACCCGGTCCGGCTCGCCCCAGGCTGCGACGACATAGCCGTGCCGGACCACGATGCCCGTGAGGGCGCCGCGCGGCTGCGTCGGCCCGAGCAGTTTCCAGTGCGATTCGCGCGCACCGAACGTCTGCTTCAAATCGAGCGCCATGTCCCTCGGGTGTGCGCTCTCGTGCGCGATCGAAAAGGCAATGGCCTGCTGCAGCTTTGCCGGATCCAGCCCTTCCTGCGCCGGGGTGCGGCGGTCCCACGTTCCCGACGGCGGGTAGTACGGCTGCTGCGCCCATGTGACCAGCGGTGCGACGAGAAACAGCGCCAGGACGAAGCGGGACAACCACCGGCGGGATCTCATGCGGGGAGGTTGAGAACCGACGAGCCGGGGTGCAATGAAGGAAGGCGGTACGCGCTGACCGCAGCGCGTCGATGGGAAGCAGTCCAGCGCGCCGGGGTCGGCGCGCTCCACCTCACATGCCCGGGATTCCGCCGCGGCCGCGCATGGCCTCCATCTGGCGCATCAGCTTCTTCTGGTTGCCGCCCTTCATCATCTTCATGAATTTCTGCATCTGCTCGAACTGCTTGAGCAGCTGGTTCACCTCGACCACCTTGACGCCTGCGCCCTTGGCGATGCGGATCCGGCGATTGCCGTTGAGGATCGACGGCTTCTTCCGCTCTTGGACGGTCATCGACTGGATGATGGCCTCGGTGCGCTTCATCTGCTTGTCGGCGTCGCCCGGCAACTCCACGCCGCTCATGCCGGGCATCATGCCCATGATCGACTGCATCGAGCCCATCTTCTTCACCTGCTGCATCTGCGCGAGGAAGTCCTCGAGGTTGAAGTCCGCCTTGCGCATCTTCTCGGCCATGCGCTCGGCCTCCTTCTGGTCGAGGTTCTCCTGGGCCTTCTCCACGAGCGAGACCACGTCGCCCATGCCGAGGATCCGCGAGGCGAGCCGGTCCGGGTAAAACGGCTCGAAGTCCGCCGTCTTTTCGCCGGTGCCGATGAATTTGATCGGCACGCCCGTGACCGCCTTGATCGACAGAGCCGCGCCACCGCGGGCGTCGCCATCGAGCTTGGTGAGAATGAGCCCGGTCAGGCCGAGCGCATCGTGAAATGACTTCGCGACGTTGACCGCCTCCTGGCCGAGGGCGCCGTCGGCCACGAGCAGGATCTCGTCGGGCTCGATCGCGGCCTTCAGACGCTTCACTTCCTCGATCAATTCGGAGTCGATCTGCAGGCGGCCGGCGGTGTCGAAGAGGATGACGTCGTGATTCTGCGCCAGCGCCGTTTCCAGGCCGCGGCGGCCGATCGCGGGCACATCCCGGGACGTGCGGTCGGAATAGAAGCCTAGTTCCTCCTGCTGCGCGAGAATCTCGAGCTGGTCGATGGCGGCCGGGCGGTAGATGTCGCCGCCGACGACAAAGGGACGTGCGCCTTTCTTCTTGAGCAGCTTGCCGAGTTTGGCGGTGGACGTGGTTTTGCCGGAGCCGTGCAGGCCGACCATGAGCACCTTGAGCGGCCGCTGCGCCGCCAGTTCCGTGGTTCCTTCGCCCAGGAGTTTCACCAACTCGTCGTGGATGATCTTGACGATCTGCTGGCCGGGCGTGACGGACCGGAGCACGGCCTGGCCGACGCACTGCTGCTGCACGCGGTCGATGAAGTCGCGCGCCACCTTGAAATGGACGTCGGCGGACAGCAGGGCGGCGCGCACCTCCTTGAGGGCTTCCGCCATGTTGGTATCGGAGAGCTGGCCCACCCCGCGCAGGTTGCGGAGGGCGCCGGTCAGTTTTTCGGTCAGGCTTTCGAACATCGGGACCGCGAACTGAAATCACTAACGCGGCCAAATAAACACAATTCTGCCGGGCCAGGGCAGTCGGAGCCAAAGAAACGACACACCCCGGCGCTTTCGCGCCACCCCTCTTGGTAGAGGGGACCTGGGGATACGATGCCGTTCGAGGTAGGGCGCTCTCTCCGAGAGCGGCGCGGAGCGGAGTCCGCGCCCTACCCGCCAGGAGTGCGGCCGGCCAACTCTCGCTTGCCACCCGGGCCGGCCGGCCCGAAGGTCTGCCGCCATGACACCCGCATCGCGCACCGTGGCCATCGTCGGCCGCCCCAATGTTGGCAAGAGCCGGCTGTTCAACCGGCTGGCCGGGCGCCGCATTTCCATTGTGCACGACATGCCGGGCGTCACGCGCGACGTCGTCAGCACCGAGGTCAAGGAGGGTTCCTACACGCTCCTCGACACCGGCGGCCTGGGCCTGACCGGCTCCGATACCCCGGCGCGCATCACCAAGGCTTCCGAGGAGCAGGTTGGCTTCGCGATCGCTGCGGCCACCGTCATTGTGTTCGTCATCGACGCGCGCGAAGGCGTCACCGCCCTGGACGACCGCATCGCGCAACTGCTCCGCCGCAGCGGCAAGAAGATCGTGCTCACGGCGAACAAGGCCGATCGCGGCGAGGAAAAGATCGCCGACATTTCCGAATTTCACGGGCTCGGCTTCGGCGACCCGATTTACGTGTCGGCCGAGCACGGCAACGGCGAGGCGGAACTCCGCGAGGCGGTCCTCGCGGGCCTCGGGCCCGAGCCAGTGGACACCGCACCCGAACGGGAGCGGCTCAGCGTGTGCTTCGTCGGGCGGCCGAACGTGGGCAAATCCTCGCTCAGCAACCGGCTGCTCAAGAGCGACCGCCTCATCGTAAGCGAACAACCGGGCACGACGCGCGATTCCATCGAGCTGGACTTCACGTACCAGAGTCCCGAAGGCAAACCGTGGCTGTTCCGCCTCATCGACACCGCCGGCATCCGCCCTTCAACCAAGCTGGGGTCGTCGGTCGAGTATTTCTCCCGCCTGCGTTCGCTCGCCTCCATCCACCAGGCTGACGTCATCTTCATGGTGCTCGACGCACTCGACGGCGTCACCCAGCAGGACCAGGCGATCGCGGGCGAGGTGGTCAAGGCGGCCAAGCCGATCGTCGTGGTCGTCAACAAATGGGACCTCGTGCACCAGGCGTTCAACCGGCGCCAGCTGACGAAGTTCAAGACCGAGCGCGCCTACCGCGAGGACTACGAAAAATCGCTCTTCGAGCGGCTGTTCTTCACGCCGGGGGCCCCGGTGATGTTCGTCTCCGCGCTCACGGGCCATGAAGTCACGCGCATGCTGAAGGCCGCGCGGGCGCTGCACCGGCGCCTGGATACGAAGATCCCCACCGCCAAGCTCAACGCCGCGATCATCCGCCTGGCTGATCGCACGCCGCCGCCGGCGATCGGCGGCCAGCGTTTCAAGATCTACTACGCCACGCAGACGTCCACCCGGCCCTTTCGCATCCGGGTTTTCTGCAACCAGGAGCGCAACCTCACCGAATCCTACCGGCGCTATCTCGAGGCCGGCCTCGTGCGGGAGTTCGGACTCGACGGCTGCCCGATACATTTCGACCTCGTCGGCAAGAAAAAGCAGACCGCATCCGACCGGCTGGCCGCCAAGCACGCGCGCCATGGCCCGGGGGCGGAAACGGCGGACGACGGCTTCGAAGGCGGTTTGGTGGAGGACTGAGCACATGGCGGTAACGCTGGCAGCTGCAACTTGGAGGGCCCATCTCCCGATGGGCCGCGGCCGGTCGGGAGACCAGCCCTCCATTTCCCCTGACAACAATGCTTAGGATTGTCTTCATGGGCTCGGACGGTATCGCGCTGCCGGCGCTGAACTGGCTCGCGGGCGGCGCCTCCCCCCGCGCCAAGGTGGTCGGGGTCTTCACCCAGCCGGACCGGCCGGCTGGTCGCGGCCAAAAGGTCGCCCCGAACGTGATCAAGACCTGGGCGCTCGACCGCGCCATACCCGTGCAGCAGCCGGAGCGCCTGGGCGCGACCGAGCGCGAGTTGCTCTCGGCGATGAAGCCGGACCTCGTGCTCGTGATGGCCTACGGCCAGATCCTGCGGCAGGAGGTCATCGACCTCCCGCGGCTCGGCACGTTCAACCTGCACACCTCGATCCTGCCGGCGTATCGTGGTGCGTCGCCGATCCAGACCGCCATTTGCTGCCGGGAGAAGGAAACCGGGGTCACGCTGATGCGCATGGTGCTGCGTCTCGATGCCGGCCCGGTCGCGGAGGTCGAGCGGGTGCCGATCGAGCCGCGCGAGACGGCCGCGGACCTGGAGCGGAAGCTGGCCCACGCGTGCGTGCCCTTGCTCGAGCGTTGCCTGCCGGCGATCGCCGCCGGCACGCAGGAGTTCGTGCCCCAGGACGAAGCCAAGGCGACCTATTGCCGGCGGCTGGAAAAGACCGACGGGGTGCTCGATTTTCACGCGCCGGCTGCCAGCCTCGCCGCGCGCGTCAACGGCCTGGCGCCCTGGCCCGGTTGCACGGTGGAGATCAACAGCCAGGTGGTGAAGATCGGCCTGGCCGACATGGTGAGCCTGCCGGCGTACGAGCCGACCGCTCCCGGCGAGGTCATGGGCCTGCACCACGGCGGGTTGCTGGTCGGCACGGGCGAGCGCAAGCTGCAGCTGCTGCAGCTGCAGCGGGCGGGGGGACGGATGTTGCCGGCGGAGGAATTCCTGCGGGGGTTCCCGGTGGCCCCGGGCACGCGGCTCGCCTCGCTGCCGATGCCGCCGCTCGTGGCGGCCCAACCCTTTCCCCGTCGGAAGGGCTAAGGCTTGTTTTTCCCGGGGATTTCCCAAACATGCCCGCCATGTTCCGCCGTCACGTTTGGATCGGTTGCCTGGCCGCCGCCCTCGTCACGCTGGCCCGGGCGCAAACGCCCGCCGAGCCGACGCGCTTTGAATTCACCAGCCTGCGCGAGGACCTGCGCCTCCTCACGCAGCGCGTGGGCGAGCTCAGCC
This sequence comes from Lacunisphaera sp., assembly GCA_035496355.1. GTDB lineage: Bacteria > Verrucomicrobiota > Verrucomicrobiia > Opitutales > Opitutaceae > Lacunisphaera. The sequence goes on from DATJES010000053.1 coordinate 122,750, forward strand.
TCACGGTCGAGCAGCTCAATCGCGACAACGCCGCGCTGCAAACCAAGGCGAACCAGAACTACGTGACGCTCGAGCAGCTCAACAAGGCCATTGCCGACGTGAACCGTTCGATGCAGGCGGCGCTGGCGGACAACAAGCGCGAGACGCTCGCCCAGGTCGGCACGCAGCTGGAAAAGCTGGCGCGCCAGACCCAGGCCGCGATCGACGCCGTGGCGAAGAACCAGGCGACGCGCCCGGCGGTGCAGGCTAGCTTCTCCGAAGATTTCCCGAAGGAAGGCATCAACTACACCGTGCAGGCCGGCGACACGCTCTCCGTGATCGCCCACAAGACCAACGCGCGCATGCAGGACATCATCAACGCCAACAAGATTTCCGACCCGACCCGCATCCGGGTGGGCCAGACCTTGTTCATCCCGCAGGGAAAATAAGCATGGCCACCCCTAAATCCCGCCTCGGCCGCGGCCTTGGCGCCCTGATCACCAGCGGCACCGCCGCCCTCAAACCCGCCGCCGCGGCCGCGCCCTCTCCCGCGATTCCCGCCCCGGCACCCGGCGGTCTCACCGATTACCGCGAAGTCGCCGTTCACCTCATCGAGCCGAACCCGTACCAGCCCCGGCGCGACATGGACGCCGAGCAACTCACCGAACTGGTGGAAAGCATCCGGGCGGAGGGGCTGCTGCAGCCCGTCGTCGTGCGGCCGGTGGGCGACAAGTTCCAGCTGATCGCCGGCGAACGCCGCTGGCGCGCCTTCCAGCAGCTCAAGCTGAAGACGATCCCCGCGCGGATCATGACTTCCTCCGACGCGTCGTCCGCGTCGCTGGCGTTGATCGAGAATTTGCAGCGCGAAGGGCTGAACCCGATCGACGAGGCGCACGGCTATGCCAGCCTGATCCGCGACTTCGACCTCACCCAGGATGCCGCCGCGCAGCGGGTGGGCAAGGGGCGGGCCACCGTGGCCAACTCCCTCCGGCTGCTTGCGCTCGAGGCCGAGATCCAAGGCTACCTCGGCAAAGGCATGCTCAGCGTCGGCCACGCCAAGGTGTTGCTGGGCGTGGAAAATTCCCCCGAGCGGCTCGTCCTGGCCCGGCGCACGCTGGAGCAGGGCCTGTCCGTGCGGGCGCTGGAGGAATTGCTGCGGCACAAATCGGGCGGCGCCGGCAAGAAGCGGCGGATGCCGGCGGCGACGGCGGCGACCTTGAGCGATATCGAGAAGAAGCTGACCACCCATCTCGGCGCCCGCACCACGCTCAAGCATACGGCGCGGCGCGGCCGGATCATCATCGAGTACCAGGGCAACGACGACCTCGCCCGGGTGCTCGAAAAGATCGGGGTCGCGCCTTGAAGGGCGACGCCGCCCGGCGGCGTTTTCCCCGGTTGGAACATTTGGTGGAGGCGGGGTGCCCTCACCCCGCTTAGTCGTTGCGGTGCAGATGCCTCGCGGGGTGGGGGCACCCCGCCTCCATTTAGAACTTTGGTTGACAAAGCCGGTCTGACGACGTTGGTTCGCACCCTTTATGAACCTGCTGATCGGCATCCTGACTTTCGTCCTGGTCCTCACGTCGCTTTTCATGGTCCTCGTCGTGCTTATGCAGCGCGCCAAGTCCGATGGCGGCATGGGCTCGGCCCTGGGCGGCGGCAGCATGGAGTCGACCTTTGGCGCCGAAACCTCGAACGTCCTCACCGGCGCGACCATCAAGGCGGCGATCGTGTTCTTCGTCGTCAGCTTCGTCCTGTACCTGGCGCACATCTACCAGTCCAAACACCACGAAGGGATCGATGCGCAGCTGCCGACGGTCAGCGTCCCGGCCACGGCTCCCGCCTCTTCGCCCGCCACGCCGGTTGAACCCAAGAAGCCCTGATCCCGCCGGCCCGGCCTGGCGCCGGGCCTGGCTGTTTGTTTTGGCCGCCCTGGTCCCGGGAATCGGGACGGCGCAGGAAAGCCGGTATCGTCCGCCCCCGCATTTCCTGTCCGGCGGCCGCGCCGACCAGGCGGACGGGGCCAAGGTGCTCCAGGATTTTCGCGCCGCCGGCATCGCCGGCACCTATTGGCTGAAGTTCGAGCTTCGCGTGATGCCGCGCAAGGCGCCGGAGCGCACCTTGGGCGGCGAATTGCTCGGCTCGCGCAACGCGGAGGGGCCGGTCACGCGCCTGACGCTGGCGCCGACCGGGGCGGGAGGCGCCGAACAGCGCTGGCTGATCCAGGGCGGGCCACACGCGGCGGCGTTTCGCTGGGACGCGGCGGCCGGCGCGGGGATCCGGGTGGACGACGCCGGCCTCTTCGCCCCGATTGCGGGCACGGAGCTCACGTTGTTCGACCTGCAGATGCCTTTTCTTTATTGGACTGATGAAATCTACGAGGGCGTGGCCAACGTGCGCGGCCGGCCGGCGCACAGTTTTGTATTCTACCCGCCGCCGGCGGTCGCCGCAGCGCGACCCAGCCTGACCGGGGTGCGGGTTCTGCTCGACACGCAGTTCGAGGCGCTGCTCCAGGCGGAGCTGCTCGGAGCCAAGGGCGAAACCGAACGGACGATCACCATCCTCGACCTGAAGAAGGCCGGCGAGCAATGGCTGGTGAAGGCGATCGATCTCCGCGATGCGCGGACGCGCGACAAGACCCGCTTCGAAGTCACCGCCGCGGCCCTCAACTTCGACCTGCCGGCGGCCACGTTCACGCCGCGGGGGCTGGCGGAGCCGGCGCCCGCGCCGCCGCCGGCGGCACAGCAGCGCCTCTGACGCGCCGTGCGCCCGAAGTATCCCCGGCCCTTTCCGCTCATGCTGGAGGTCGAGTTCGTCGACCGCCTGAACGAGCCGGTGCGCGAGCGGAAGGCAAAATCGGTCAGCGAGATCATCCGCACCGCGCTGGCCCGCTTTGATTTTTCCAACGTCGTGGTGGTGCGCTCGCCGCAGGTGCAGATCTCGGTCCGGCTGCCGCCGGAGACGCGGCGCATGCTGCGCAAAAACGCCCGGGCCAAGCACACCAGCGAAGTGCAGCTGATCCGCGCGGCGGTCGAGGCCTACCTGCCCGAGTTGGAAGCGGCGCCCGTCCGGACGCGCCAGCGGCGCGCGCCGCGACGGCGTTGAGCGCGGACGAACTGCGCATATCTTGTTAGGACACGCCTGCCCGGGCCGCGGGCTTGCGTTTGATTTCGGCGCCGCCTTATTTGCCGGCTACTCATGAGCACGCCACACCCGCTCTCCGTCTGGGCCCAGAACATCGCGCCGTCACCGACGCTGGCGATCGATGCGAAAGCGAAGGCCATGCTCGCGGCGGGCGAGGACGTGGCGAGTTTCGCCGCGGGCGAGCCCGATTTCGACACGCCGGAGTTCATCAAGGACGCCGCCATCGCGGCGCTCAAGGCCGGCAAGACCAAGTACGCGCCGACGCCCGGCATCGAGCCGCTGCGCGCCGCGGTGGCCGCCCGCTATGCGAGCGAATATGGCTACAAGATCGCGGTCTCGCAGGTGGTGGTTTCGCCGGGGGGAAAGTTTTCGTGCTACCTCGCGGTGCTGGCCACGTGCAACCCCGGCGACGAGGTGCTGATCCCGGCCCCGTACTGGGTGAGCTATCCCGAGATGGCGAAGCTGGCGGGCGCCTCGCCCAAGGTGATCCTCTGTGACGACCGCGCCGGCTTCAAACTGACGCCGGAGAAGCTGGCCGCGGCCATCACGCCAAAGTCGAAGCTTCTGATTCTCTGCAGCCCCTCGAACCCGACCGGCGCGGTCTACTCGCGCGCCGAACTCGCGGCGCTGGCCGAGGTGTGCGTCCGCCACAACCTCTACGTGCTCTCCGACGAGATGTACGAGCACCTCATCTACGACGGGTTGCAGCCGGTGAACTTTGCCACGCTGGGGCTCGAGGTCGAGAAGCGCACGATCACTGTCGCCGGGTTCTCCAAGACTTTCTCGATGACGGGCTGGCGACTCGGTACGCTCGTGGCGCCGGCGCCGATCGCGAAGGCGGCCGCCGAACTTCAGAGCCAGATGGCGTCCAACGCCACCACCTTCGCGCAATACGGTGCGCTGGCGGCCCTGACCGAAAAGGCCAAGGCTGATGCCTCCGTCGCCGAGATGAAGGCGGCGTTCGATCGCCGCCGGAAGCACCTGCACGCCGCGCTGAACAAAATCCCGGGCATCAAGTGCCTGCTCGCGGGGGGCGCGTTCTATCTTTTCCCCAACATCGCGAGCTTCGGCCTGAAGGATGTGGAATTCTGCGCGCGGTTGTTGGAACAGGAAAAGGTCGCCGCGGTGCCGGGCTCGGCGTTCGGCGCCGAAGGTTACCTGCGCCTGAGCTATGCCACCTCGGATGCGACCATCGCCAAGGGCCTCGAGCGGCTGGCGCGCTTTTGTGCCGCGCTGAAGCGGTAGGGTCAGCCGGGTCATGGAGGCGGGGCGCCCTCGCCCCGTGACGCCAGATTCCCGCGGGGTGAAGGCACCCCGCCTCCAGTGATGTCATGGGCGAATGGCGCCTTCTTCGGGTTTGCTCCCGCGCGCACCTGCGCCGTAGGGTCCGGCTGGCCGTCTGGCCATTACCCGTGAGTGCCACGCTGGAAAATTTCCTCCACCGCATGTCCGTGTTGGCGGGTCTCGATGACGAGGCCCTGCATTTCCTGTCCGACCTGGCGCGGGAGGAGCATTTCCCCGCCGGAACGGTGATCATCGGCGAGGGCGAACCGGGCAACCGCATGTTCTTCATCAGCTCCGGCCGGGTGGCCGTGATCAAGGGCCATGGCACGGCCAAACCGGTCCACCTGGCCGAGCTGGGTGCCGGCACGTTTTTCGGCGAGATGAGCCTCGTCGAAAGCGTTGCGCGGTCGGCGACCATCGTTGCCGTTGACGACGTGAAGGCGTGCACGCTCAAGGGCACGGATTTCCACCGGCTCTATCGTCACCGCCCGGACCAGTATGGCATTGCCATGCTCAATATCGCGCGCGACCTGGCGCGCCGGCTGCGCGGTCTCGACGAAAAGTTCTGGCACCTTTCGGGGTAAGCCGGGCTTTGCGCCCGCCGCGTCGGGCGTAAAGCCCGGCCTCCAGGGGCGCCGCCGCTACAATTTCACCGTCGCGGTGCCGTCTTGTTTGCGCAGCGACGCGAGCGTCGTCTTGCCGCCGATCGTCACCTGATATGTGCCGAAGAACGCCGGCACGACACAGCGCCCGTCGCTGTCGGTGCGGCCTTCCCAATTCGTCCACCACTGCCGGTAAACAAGGTCCCGATACGCGAGGGCGGCGGGCGTCGGGCTCCAGTCGTGCCGGTACAGCGCCGACGCCGGGATCCAGTCGGCTCCCTCCCAGAAGCCCCACATGAGGATGCCGGCCACGGCGGGATGGGCGAAGCAGATGCGGTAGTAGTCGGCGATCTCGCGCGCCTTGGACTCCTCCTCGGCGTCGGTGAGCTTCAGTTCGCGGTGTTCGTAGTAGGGCGAGCGCTGGCCGGGGAGGTTGAACTCCGTGATCCGGATCGGCAGGTGAAACTGGGCCAGGACATCGAGTGCGTGCTGCAGCTCGTCGCGATCGAAAGTCTCGGCGTGCAGGTGGCCTTGGACCCCGATGCCGGCGAGGGGCACGCCCATCGCGAGGAGGGAGCGAATGTGCGCCACGTAGTCGTCGAGGCGCTTGCCCGTGAGAATGTCGTAGTCATTGACGAAGAGCCGGGCGTCCGGATCCTCCTCGCGGACCCAGCGGGCCATCTCGAGGGTGATGCCGGGCCCGAAGCGGTCGGCGTAATAGTTGCCGTGGATCATCTCGTTGTTGAGGTCGTACTCGACGAACATCCCCCGATACCGCGAGCCGACGTCGCGCGCGCGGGTTTCGAGCGTGCGATGGAGCGTGTCGTTATCCAGCTCCTTGACCCAGGGCGGCACCCATTTGGGCACGCCCCAGAAGATATTGTGACCGCGCAGCGGCAGGCCGTTGCGCTTGGTCCAATCGAGGATGGCTGCGACCGTGCCATAATTGACGGCGCCCGGCTGCGGTTCCATGTCGAGCCACTTCAGCGCATTCTCGGTCACGGCGGCGTTGAAATTCTCCAGGAACACCTGGCGGTAGCGCTCGGTGTCGGCCGGTGAAAGGCGGCCATTGAAGGCGCCGCTGGAGAGGGCGGCGCCAAACCAGAATTCATGGCGGGTCTGCTCGACCTTGACCGGCGTGCCCGGCGGCGCCTGCACGATGAGCGTGCCCATCCGGTTCCTCCGGATCGAGGCCTCGAGTTCAGCGGTCGTGGGGATCGCGACGGCCGGGATGGCGACGGAGATTGCCGCGGCAAGAACGAAAAGGGAAGAGGCGGCTCGGGGCAGCGGGGTCATGACCGGCAAGGATTCACAGCGGCTGGAGCGGGGCGAGAATTTATTCCGGAGCCGTGCGACCTGCGCCCGGGCTTGTCAGCTGGGCACCGCGGTGTCTGGCTGGGCGCTCCGCCGTGAAACTCCCAGGCCGAGCCCTTCTCCTGCTGGTCATCATCTATCTGGCGTTTCTCAGCCTCGGTCTGCCGGACGGCAGTTTTGGCGTCGCGTGGCCGATGATGTATCCGGAGCTGCATCTGCCGGTCGGGCTCGCCGGGACGTTCATGACGGTAGGTACACTTTTCACGGCCATCTCCGGATTCTCCAGCGGTTGGGTGCTGGGGCGAGTACGCACGGGACCGGTCGTGCTGGCGAGCTGCATTGCCACGGCGTCGGGCGTCATGCTGCTGGCCAACGCCCGCGGCGTGCTCTGGTTCTATGCAGCGGCGGCGCCGCTGGGCTTCGGGGCCGGGACGGTGGATGCGGCGCTGAATGGCTACGTGGCGCGACACTACAGCGGCCGGCACATGAACTGGCTGCATGCGTGCTGGGGCATCGGCGCTTCGGCCGGGCCGGTCATCATGGGCTGGGCCAGCCGCGAGGGTCTCGGCTGGCGCGCCGGCTTCCTGCTGATCGGGACGGTTCAGTTTGCGCTGGCCATCGTTTTTATCCTGACGCTGGGCCTCTGGTCCGACGTGCCGGAGCGCACGATGTCCGCGGACCCGGCGCGCGCCGCTGCGCGCACGCCGATTCTGGCGGCCAATTCGGAGGCGGGCTGGCTCTCGACGGTGATCTTCGGGCTGTATGTGGCGGTCGAACTGACGACCGGCCTGTGGGCCGCGACGGTCCTGATCGTGGCGCGCGGGTTCACGCCAGCGCAGGCAGCATTGTGCACGGCGATCTTCTATGGCGCGATCACGGGCGGGAGGATCGCCCTGGGCTTCTTCGCGGAGCGCTTGGGCAACCGGCGCTTGGTCGCCTACGGAGGCTGGATCGCCGCGGCGGGCATCGTGCTGTATTGCGTGGGGGACAACGTCGGCGTCGCCGCCGTCGCGCTGCTGTTGGCGGGCGTGGGCTTCGCGCCGGTGTATCCGTGCCTGATGCACGAGGTGCCGCGACGATTTGCCCCAGAGGCGGTGCAGACGGTCATCGGCCGCCAGTCGGGCGGCGCCAGCCTCGGCGCGGCCTCGCTGCCGGCGATCGCCGGGGCGGTGGCGCAATTCTCGGTGGCGGCCGTGCCGTGGGTCGTGCTCGCCGTGCTGCTGGCGATGATCGCCTGCATCCAGCGACTCAACCGCCTCGCCTGAGCGAATGTTGGCGCGAGAATTGAAGGGATTTTCGCTGCGATGGCGTCTAGCATGGAACCACGATGAAATTCCCGCTGGCCCCCGCGTTCACTTCGCTCGCTCTCGGTCTGCTGGTCGCCGCCCCGGCGGCGGTCGGCGCGCCCGAGTCGTTTCCGCCGCATTCGTTGCCCAACTCCCAGTTGCGGGTCCTGCCGGTCAACGCGGCGGGACGGCATTACCAGTTGTCCATCGGGCTGCCGGGCAGCTACGCGGCCAATCCGAACAAGCATTATCCGGTGGTGTACGTCACGGACGGCTATTGGGATTTCGAGAAACTGGACGCGATCCGGGGCTCGCTGGTCTTCGACAAAGTGGTGCCGGAATTCATCATCGTGGGCCTGGGTTACGCCGGCGACAAACTCGACTATGGCATGATGCGGGGCTGGGAGCTTTCCCCGGTGCGCTTCAATGACGACCCGAAGACCGGGCACGCCGCCGAATTCCTCGACACGATCGAACACGAGATCATTCCTTTCGTGGAGCGCGAATACCGCGCCGACCCGGCGCACCGGGTCCTCGGCGGCGCGTCGTTGGGCGGCTTGTTCACCCTGTACGCGATGTACACCAAGCCCACGCTGTTTTCCGCCTGGATCGCAGTCACGCCGGCCGTGGCGGTCGACAACAACTGGCTGCTGAACTATGAGGAGAAATTTGCCGCGGCCGGGGGCGTGCTGCGCGGCCGACTCTTCGTCTCGATGGGCGAAAACGAGGGTGCGGCGTATCTGGGCTCCATCCTGCTCTACAACAAGCGCGTCACCTCGCGGAAGTATCCGGACCTGGCCTATCAATTCCGCATCGTGGACGGCGAGCGCCACGCCGGCATGCAGCTTGAATCCTATACGCGCGGCACGCGGTTCGTGTTAGCGCCGCTCGCGCCCGAACAGGGCCCCGGCTCGTTTCCCTGAGCGTCAGGGCTGGGGTTTTGCGCGCGGGGGTGACGGCGGGCCGCCCTTGAGCTCGTGGGGCTGGCGTTGGAGCTGGGCGGCGACATCCTTGGCCGCCTGGGTTTCGACGCCGGGCGCGTGGAGGAAACCCAGGTCGCGAAACCAATCGAGGAAGCGCGCCGACCAGGTGCCGTAGGCAATGCCGCCCATGTTGCTCAGCCCGCCGGTGGCGGGCGGCTCGCCGGGACCCACCTTGTGCCCCGGGTGATGGCCGCGGGCGTAGAGATGCATCTCGACGTTGGGCACGCCATCCTTGAGCAAGGCGTCATAGTACTCGGTCGCCCACTGCGCGTGAATCCAGTCGCCCCAACCCGCACACGTGATGAAGGCCGGCGGCATGTCGCGCGGGATCGCCGGCGCGCCGCCGCGGGCAAACGGCGATGGTCCCGGATAGACGAGGGCGACGAAATCCGGGCGTGAGGAAACCTTGGCCAACGGGTTGCCGGGCGTGTCATTGGCCCGGTCGAATTCGGCCCATTGCAGGGAGGCGCTGGCGGCCAGCTCGGCCCCGGCGGAAAAGCCCATGAACCCGATCTTGTGCGGGTCGAGATGCCAGTCCGGCGCGTGCGCGCGGACGAGCTTGATCGCCTGCAGGGCGTCGTGCACGCCGTCGGTGCGCGGCTCGTAGCCGTCGCTGCGCAGGCGGTTGCGGATCACGATCGTGCTCACGCCGTGCTGCGCGAAGAAATTCACGAAGGGCGTCGCCTCGCCGACATTCAGCGTCTGATGACCGCCGCCGCCCGCGAGGATGACGGCGGCACCGGTATTGAGCTGGCCGTTGCCGGGGTGGAACTCGATCGACGGGTTGTGGATGTGGACCACCGTGCCGACATTGCCTGGTCCCCAGTAGGAATAGACCTCGGGCTCGGTTATCTGGCTGGTCCGAAGGTACGACGAGTCCGGCGGATACAAGGGCAGCACGACGCCGCCCGGCAGGATCGCCTGGGGCGCATAGGGTGCGTCCGTTTTCGGAGCGGGAGCCGGCACGCCCAACGGTGGCGGCAGCGGTGGAAGGTCGACGGCGAACAGGTCGGCCGAGAGGGCAAGAAGGAGAAGGCCGGCGCAGGCGCCGGCAGACAGGCGTGGAGGCGTCATGGGGCAGGGGGGCCCGGGCAAATTGGCGGGCCGGGCGGGCGCCGTCCATGCCGATATGCGTCAGTCGCGCGCCGGCTTTTGCTTTCGCCGCGGCGAATTGCGGCTAAACTGGGGAAAAACCACCATGTCCAATCCCCTGCTCATCATTCGCTCGACTGCGACGGCGCTCACCACGGTCGCCGCCCGGCTGCCGGAAATCGCCACCGCGCACAAGTTCGGCATTCAAGCCGTCCATGACCTGCGCGAGAAAATGGAGTCCAAGGGTGTTCCGTTCGGCCGCGAGTGCCGCGTGGTGGAGCTCTGCAACCCGCGGCACGCGCAAGTGGTGTTGAACCTGAATATCGAGATTGCCACCGCTCTGCCTTGCCGGATTGCGCTTTACGAGGAAGGGGGCCGCACGGTGCTGGCGACCATGAAGCCGACGATGCTCCTGACGATGTTCCAAGCCCCGGCCGCGGCGGAAACGGCGCGCGAGGTCGAGGACGTGCTCGTCCGCATCATGGATGAGGCCTGCCGGTGATTTTCGGGTGAGTTTTTCGGCTCTCTCCTGACATACCGTTGTCAGCCGGTCGTGCTAGGGTGGGGGGTCAGCACACGAAAACCTCCAACCCCAGCATGGACCATGACCACAAAGGAAATCGCCCACCGACTCGTCGCCCTCTGCCGTGAGGCCAAATGGGAGACCGCCCAACGGGAACTCTTTGCCGAGAACGCGGTGAGCCGCGAACCCGAACCGAATCCGGCCTTCCCGCAGGAAACCCGCGGACGGGACGCCATCATCGCCAAGGGCCGGAAGTTCGACGCCATGATCGAGAAGATGAACGCCGTCACCGTGTCCGATCCCGTGGTGGCGAATGGCGCCTTTGCGGTCGTCATGGGTCTCGACGCCGTGATGAAGGGGGAAGGTGCTGTGAAGATGAACGAAATCTGCGTCTACGTCGTGCGCGACGGCAAGATCGTGTCCGAGCAATTCTTCGTCTGAGCCCGGTGGGGCGCGTCGACCTCGACGCGGCGACTCGCCTTCAGCGCGCCCACGCCGCCTGCGGCCGCCGGATTCACGCAATTGTTAGACGCCCGCGTGTGTTTTCCCGGCGACCGCGACGGTCCTGAATCGGCGCAATGGTCACCCCCGTCCCGCAGTCCGGCGCGGCTTTTGGCGCGCTTGAAACCCCGGCTGTGCTGTCGCCGGAGCAAATCGAAACCAAAGCCCGCGAACTCGTCGCCGCGCTCACGCTTGAGGAAAAGCTCGGGTTGATGGACGGTGATACGCCCTTCTGGCCGGGGCTCGCCGAAATGATGGCCCCGGGCGGCTATGCGAGCCGGCCGTGGGTGGCGGGCGCAGTGCCCCGGCTCGGGATTCCCGGCATCCGGTTTGTCGACGGTCCGCGCGGCATCATCATGAAGGGCGCCACCACGTTCCCGGTGTCGATGGCCCGCGGTGCCACGTGGGATCCGGTCTTGGAGGAGCGCGTGGGCGACGCCATCGGGCGCGAGTTGCGCGCGCTGGGCGGCAACTTCTTCGGCGGGGTCTGCATCAACCTGCTGCGCCACCCGGCCTGGGGCCGTGCGCAGGAGACCTACGGCGAGGACCCGCGTCACCTCGGCTCGCTGGGCGCGGCACTCGCGCGCGGCGTGCAGCGCCATGCGATGGCCTGCGTGAAACACTATGCGTTGAACTCGATGGAAAACGCGCGCTTCAAGGTGGACGTGACCATCGGCGCCCGCCCGCTGCATGAAATCTACCTGCCGCACTTCAAGGCGGTCGTCGACGCGGGCGTGGCCGCGGTGATGAGTGCGTACAACAGCGTCAATGGCGAGTGGTGCGGCCAGAACCGGCCGCTGCTCACCGGCATTCTCAAGGAGCAGTGGGGTTTCACGGGATTCGTCATCACCGACTTCATCTTCGGCATGCGGGATGTCCTTAAGACGGCTCTGTCCGGCCAGGACATCGAGATGCCGTTCCGCATGCACCTGCACCGCGGTCTGAAGCCGCTGGTCGCGTCCGGTGCGGTGCCGCTGGCGCGCATCGACGATGCGGCGCTGCGCATCCTGCGGCAGCAGGTGCGATTCGGCCAGGGGCGCAAGCCGGCGAACTATGCCCGCGAGGTGGTGGGCTGCGCCGAGCATCGTCAGCTCGCCCGTGAGGTGGCCGCGAAAAGCATCGTCCTGCTGCGCAACGAGCGGCAGGTGCTGCCGCTGGCGGGGCTACGCAAGCTCGCAGTCGTGGGCCGCCTGGCGGCCACGCCGAATACCGGAGATGGCGGTTCGAGCAACACGCAGCCGGCCTACGTGGTCACGCCGCTGGCCGGTCTCAAGGCGGCGCTGGCCGAGGCGGCCGTGAGTTACGACGACGGGGCGGACCCGATGCGCGCGGCGCGGGTGGCGGCGGACGCCGAGGCCGCCGTCGTGGTCGTCGGCTATACCCACGAGGACGAAGGCGAATACATTCCGCCGGACATGATCCCATCATTCGCCCCGAGCTTTCCCCCTCCCGCGCCGGAGGAACAGCCCATCGCGAAGAAGATCCTGCCCGGTCACGGGCAGAAGGAGGGTGGCTTTTCGCCCGGGGGCGACCGGACGCGTCTGACCCTTCATCCCCGCGAAGAGGAATTGATCCTCGCGATCGCGACCGCAAATCCCCGCACCGTGGTTGTGTTGATGGTCGGCAGCGCGGTGATCACGGAAGCCTGGCGCGAACGCGTGCCCGGCATCGTGGTGCTCTGGTATCCCGGCATGGAAGGCGGCCATGCGCTGGCTGATGTGCTGCTGGGGAGGGTGAACCCCGGCGGCCGGCTGCCCTGCACGTTTCCGCGGCGGGCGAGCGACCTGCCGGCGTTCGATCGCGAGGCGACCCGGGTCACGTACGATCTTTGGCACGGTTATCGCCGCCTGGCGCGGACCGGCACGACTGCGGCCTTTCCCTTCGGGTTCGGACTCAGCTACACGTCGTTCCGGCACGCCAACCTCCGGCTGGACCGGGATCTTATCAGCCCGGCCGATACCATTGTGGCGACGGTCGACGTGACCAACACCGGTCCGGTGCCCGGTGATGACGTCGTGCAGCTTTACGCGGCGGCGCGCTCGTCGGTGGTCGAGCGGGTGGGGCCGGAGTTGAAGGCCTTTAGCCGCGTGACGCTGGCCCCGGGTGAAACCCGCAAAGTCAGGCTAGAGCTACCGGCGGCCGATCTCGCCTATTACGACGAGCACCGCGGCTGGGTCGTGGAGCCGACCACCTATGAAGTGGTCATCGCGCGCCACGCCGGCGAGCCATCGGAACTCTCCGCCAGCCTTCGGGTGCTCTAACTCTCAATCCCGGCTTTCCATGCGCTCCCTGGTTCTCGTCCTGCTCCTCGGTAAATTTGTCGTCATCGCCGCGGGTGCGGAAACCGTGGCGGCGCCGGCGTGGGCCCAACCGGGATCGGCGACGCACAAGCAGGTGGCGCCGCCGGCGGACTTCCATCGCGCGACGGTAGTCATCGACCGCCCCATCGGCATTTTCGAGGGGCAGGCCGAGGTCGGCGCCGCGCTCGTACCCGGCGACGCCAGCTTCGACCCGGCCACCGGGAGCTACACGATCTCCTCCGCCGGCTACAACGTCTGGTACACCCGCGACGAGTTCCGCTACCTCTGGCGGAAGATGGCGGGCGATGTCTCGCTCGCGGCCGACATCGCCTATCCGGACCCCAACGGCTACGGCGACCGGAAGGCCGTGCTCGTGATCCGGCAGTCGCTCGAGGACGACGCCAAGGAGGCGATCGTGGCGCTGCACGGCGCGGGCATGATCCACCTGGCGCAGCGGCCGACGAAGGGCGCGCGGGTGAACGACCTGGAGTTTCGCATCGGCGGACGCGGCAGCCGGCCCGGTGGTGCGGGCCCGGACAGCCTCGTGAATGTCATCGCCCGGCGCATCGGCATCGAGAAGCGCGGCGACAGTTTCGCCTTGTTGGTGAGCCTCGAGGGCGAACCGATGCACCAGTTCGGTCCGCCGATCACGCTGCATCTCGACGAGCCGTTTTATGTTGGCATCGGTTTCTGCTCGCACCTGCCCACGACCGTCGACGCGGCGGTGCTGAGTGACGTCGTGCTCGAGAACGCCGCCGGGAAGGTGCGGTGACCTTCCCCCGGCAGCGTTGCGTAATAACGTGAACGCAGGGTTGCCGGCCGGGCCCAGTCCGGCGACCCTTTGAACCATGAACCCGCCCCGTTACCCCGTGCTATTCCTCGCCCTCGGGCTGCTCGCGCCGAGTCTTTTGGCCGACGCCATCCCGGTGCCCGACTGGGCGCTGCCCGGCTCGGCCAAACACAAGCAGGTGCCGCCGCCCACGGGATTTCACCGCGACACGGTGACAATCGCCCAACCGATCGGGATGTTCGACGGCCAGGCGGATGTCGGCGGACCGCTCTTGCCTGGCAGCGCCAGCTTCGAGGCGGCGGCCGGCCGCTACACCATCACCTCGGCGAGCTACAACATCTGGTATTTTCGCGATGAGTTCCGCTTCCTGTGGAAGAAGCTTTCGGGCGACGTTTCGCTCGCGGCGGACGTGGAATTTCCGCAGCCCGATGGTTACGACGATCGGAAGGCCGTCCTGATCGTGCGCCAGGACCTGAATGACGACGCGAAGGAGATCATGGTCGCCTTGCACGGTGCGGGCCTGATTCACCTGGCCTATCGACCGGAGAAGGCGACCGACCTGCGCGAGGCCTGCCGCATCGACACGCCGGGGCACAAGGATGCCGCGCGCCACGCGCGCATCGGCCTGGAGAAGCGGGGCAACTCCTTTGCGCTGTTCTTCAGCTTTGCCGGCGAACCCATGCATCGCGTGGGCCCCCCGGTGAAACTGCCGTTCGACGGGCCATTCTACGTCGGGCTCGGCTTCTGCTCGCACGTGCCGGACCAGAAGGATACGGCGGTGCTTTCGAACGTTGTGCTGGTCGACGCCGCGGGCCACGTGCGCTGAGCCCGAGAGGGTGAGACTGGCGGCCCAGGCAAACGGCACCGGTATTGACTGGGCTCCGGCGGATGATTGCCTCGCCGACATGACTGAAACCGCGTCGGCGCCGGCGAAGGCGCCCTGGCACTTGTGGGTGGTCGGAGGCCTGTCCCTCCTGTGGAATGCGATGGGCGCGCTCGACTTTACGATGACCGAGACGCACAACGAAGCGTACCTGAAGCAATTCACGCCCGAGCAACTGGCCTATTTCACCGGTTTTCCTGCCTGGGTCATCGTTGCGTGGGGCCTGGCCACGTGGGGCAGCCTGGCCGGCTCGCTGCTGTTGCTGCTGCGGCGGGCCGTCGCCTTGCACGTCTTCGTCACCTCGTTTGCCGCGATGATCCTGACATTCGTGCACAATTTCATTTTGTCCGACGGACTGAAGCTGATGGGCGGTCCGGGCGCGCTGGTGTTCACCGCAATCATCGTTGTGGTCGGTGTCGCACTCGTGTTCTACGCGCGCGCCCTGCGCCGGCGCGGCGTGCTGCGTTGACGGGGCCGGCGCGGTTGCGCGTGCGACGCACCCGCCGGTTCCCGGTCATGCGCCTGTGCTTCGCCTCAGGTCGGGCGCGGGTCGGAATGTCCGGACCACCCGCCGGCGTCAGTCGGGCAGGCGCTTGACGCGGATGTGGCGATAGCGCACGACGCTCTTCGGGTCGTGCGCCTGGAGCGCGAACGTGCCCTGGCCGAGCTTGCGCGCAAAGGCGGCCCCCGGCTGGGCGCCGGGCGGCTCCGTGTATTGCACGACGACCTTGCCATCCACCTTTACCGTGACCGTGTTCCCTTCGACCAGGATCGTCTGCGTCCACCATTTGTTGTCCTCGGCGCTGGCCAGCCCGGTGTTGGCCACATCGTAGACGCTGCCGGTGCGCTTCCAATCCGAGTGGGAATTGTTGACCTGGGTCTCGAAGCCGGCCTTGGGCCAGCCAGTGTTCTGGTAAGCCGTGTGAAAGTAGATGCCACCGTTCGAGCCCGGCGCCGTCATGACCTCGACGCGCAGTTCGAAATTTTTGAAAGGCGCGCCGTCGCCGACGTAGTAGAGGTGGCAGCGCGCGCCGCGTGTCACAAACGCGCCGTCCTCGATCTTCCAGGTGTCCGGGTTTTCCTTCGCGGGTTTCCAGCCGGCGAAGGTCTTGCCATCCATCAGCGGCACGAACCCTTCCTCGCTTGGCTGGGCGGAAAGGGCGGTGGCGGTCAACAGGCAGGCGAGGGCGAGGGCGGCGGGATATTTCATGGTCCCTCCAGAAACCGGTGAAGCGAGCCGGCGGCAACGCCAAAGACTGGCCGCGTGGGTCAGCGCACGACCTGTCCATTCACGACCACGAGGTCGACGGGATTGTCCCCGAACTCGTAAGCGAGCAGGCGCTCGTCCTTGTGGCAGAGAAGCACCAGGTCGGCACGCTGGCCGGCGGTGATCGTGCCACGGTCCTGGAGGCCGAGCACGGCGGCGGCATTCACCGTGGCCGCGACGATGGCCTCCGCCGGGGTCAGCCCGCAGAAGCGCGCCGCCAGCGCGATGGCGAAAGGCATGGAATGCGTCGGAGCGGTGCCGGGATTACAATTGGTGGCGAGCGCGACGGCGCCGCCTTGGTCGACAAAGAACCCGGCCCGGGCATAACGGCCGTCGGTGTGGAAGCCGGTGGCGGGCAGGATCACGCCGATGACGGGAGATTGGGCCAGCGCCTGCAGGTCGGGTTTCTTCGCCGCCTCGAGATGGTCGACCGAACGCGCGAACAGGCGGATCGCCTCCGGGATCATCCCGCGCGACGTGAACTGGTCGGTATGCACGCGGACCGGATGATGCTTCTGGGCCTTTTCGAACAGGCGCACGCACGCCTCGAGCGACCAGGCGCCGTCTTCGCAGAAGGCATCCACTGTGATCCCCGGAAATTCGCGCGCCACGGCGGGCAGCATCTCCTTCACGACCATCCGGGCGTACTCGTCCAGGTCGCCCTCGAACGCATGGCCGAGCAGCGCCGTCGGCACGACCGTGCCGGGCCACTCGTGACCGGCGCGGACGATGGCGCGAAGCATCTT
Organism: Lacunisphaera sp.; assembly: GCA_035496355.1. Taxonomy (GTDB): domain Bacteria; phylum Verrucomicrobiota; class Verrucomicrobiia; order Opitutales; family Opitutaceae; genus Lacunisphaera. The sequence continues at coordinate 139,441 of DATJES010000053.1, forward strand.
CAATTCTGCCTCGGTCTCGAGGCCGTAGCCGCTCTTGATCTCCACGGTCGTCGTGCCGGCCCGCAGCATCGCGTCGAGCCGCGTCTTGAGGCCGGCCGCCAGCTGCTTCTTGGTGGCTTCGCGGACAGCGCGCACCGTCGCATGGATGCCGCCGCCTTGCTTCAGGATCTCGACATACGGCACGCCGCGCAGCTTTTGCTCCCACTCGGCCAGGCGGTCGCCGGCCCAGCACGCATGGGTGTGGCAGTCGACAAACCCCGGCATCAGCACACGGCCCTGGGCTTCGATGATCTCGGCGTCGGCCGGAGCTTCCAACTTGGAGCCCACGGCGGAAATTTTCCCATCAGCCAAGAGCACGTCGCCCTGCGGAAGCACGGAGAGGTTGGCGAGTTCCTTGCCGCGGCGAGGGCGAATGCCCTCGGCCAAGGTCAGGATGCGGGCATTGCGGATGAGGAGATTCATCGGGCGGCGAAGCCGGCAAGAAAGCAGAGAAACAGGTGCGCGGCGAGCCGCGCGGTGCGGCCGTCGGCGTCGTGGCGCGGATTAAGTTCCATCAGGTCAAAGCAGCGCACGCGAGCGTCGGCGCCACACGCGCGAACCCACGGCTCGGCCTCGGCCGGCGACCAGCCGCACGGGTTGAGAGCGCTGACTCCCGGCGCAAACGCCGCGTCCATGACGTCGAGGTCGAAGCTGGCGAAGAGGTGCCGGCCCTTGGGCAGGACGGGCCGGGAGCCCGCGCGCCGGATGTGACCGCCGTGCGCCTCGAACCAGGCGAGATGGTCGGCCGAATTCACGAGCGGGCGAAAACCGTGCAGGTCCAGCGTCCGCACCTCGCATTCCTCAATGAGCTTGCGAAACGGCATGCCCGAACCGCGGGTCTCGCGCACGTCGAGGTGGGCATCGAAGTAGATTCCGGCCAGCGGGCCGAAGCGGTCGGCCACGGCGCGGACAAAGGGAAACGTCAGGTCGTGACCTCCGCCGATCCCAACCGGAACGAGGCCGGCCTCCAGCAAGGCGCCGGCGGCGGCGGTGACGCGATCGTGGGTGGCTTCGAGGGAACGCGCCGGCATCACGTCGCCCGCGTCGAACACCCGCGGCCAGCCGGGTTGCGCCGCCCCATAGGCCGCGAGGGCGGATCGAAAGGCCGCCGGGCCATCCCGCGCGCCCGGGCGACCGTGGTTGAGCCGGACACCGGTATCGTCGGGCAATCCGAGCAACGCGACCCGGCTACCGTCCGGCGAGTCGGTCCGGATCGTGGCGGCGAACCGGCTGGGCGCGATTCGCCGCGGCCAGCGGGCTGGGTAGGTGCAGGGCACGGAGAACTTCATGGGCGAACACGCATGGGAATCGGGACGCGCAGGCGTTTGGCGCAGGCTTCGGCAGCTCCGTAACCGGCGTCGACATGCCGGAAGACTCCCATCATCGGGTCGTTGGTGAGGACCCGCGCGATGCGCCTGGCCGCGGCGGCGGTGCCGTCGGCGACGACCACCTGGCCGGCGTGCTGGCTGTAGCCGATGCCAACGCCGCCACCGTGGTGAAAACTCACCCAGGACGCGCCGCTGGCTGTGTTGACGAGCGCGTTGAGCACCGCCCAGTCGCTGATGGCGTCGGAGCCGTCCTTCATCGCCTCGGTCTCGCGATTCGGGCTGGCCACGGAGCCGCAATCGAGGTGGTCGCGACCGATGACGATCGGCGCCCGCAGTCGTCCGTCCGCCACCATGCGATTGAAGAGCAGGCCGGCGCGATGGCGTTCGCCCAGGCCCAGCCAGCAGATGCGCGCGGGCAGGCCTTGAAAAGCGACGCGCTCGCCCGCGAGCGTCAGCCAGCGGCGCAGCCCCTCGTCGTGCGGAAACAGCCGCAGGAGCGCCCGGTCAGTCGCCGCGATGTCGGCGGGGTCGCCGGACAGGGCCGCCCAGCGGAACGGACCCCGGCCGACGCAGAACTGCGGCCGGATGTAGGCGGGCACGAAGCCCGGGAAATCGAACGCACGCTTCACGCCCTGGTCGAAGGCGTGCTGGCGGAGATTGTTGCCGTAGTCGAAGGTGTGCGCGCCACGCCGCTGAAGCGCGAGCATGGCGCGGACGTGGCGGGCCATTCCGGCCAGCGAGAGTTTCTGGTAGCGCCCCGGATTCGCCCGGCGCAACCGGGCGGCGGCCCGGAGGTCGAGGCCGACCGGGACGTAGCCGACGAGCGGGTCGTGCGCGGCGGTCTGGTCCGTCAACACATCGACGCGCACCCGGCGGGCCAGCAGGCGTTCAAGCAGTTCGACGGCGTTGGCGACGACACCGATGCTGCCCGGTTCCTTGCGACCTGTCGCCGCCACCGCGCGATCGATGGCGGTCTCGAGGTCTGGAGCGATGTCGTCGAGGTAACGGTCATGCCGGCGTTTCTCGAGGCGGGTGCGGTCGACATCGGCGATGAGGCACGTGCCGGCCGCCATGGTGACGGCGAGTGGCTGCGCGCCGCCCATGCCGCCGCAGCCGGCGGTGACGCAGAGCCGCCCGGCCAGCGTGCCGCCAAAATGCTGTCGTCCAGCCTCGGCAAAGGTCTCGTACGTGCCCTGCAGGATGCCCTGCGTGCCGATGTAGATCCACGAGCCGGCGGTCATCTGGCCGAACATGATCAGGCCGCGGCGTTCCAGCTCGTCGAATTTCTCCTGGGTCGCCCAGTGCGGGACGAGGTTGCTGTTGGCCAGGAGCACGCGCGGGGCGTCGGCATGGGTCCGCACGATGCCCACCGGCTTGCCGGATTGGATCAGCAGCGTTTCCTCTGCGCCCAAACGGCGCAGCGCGCGGATGATCGCGTGGTAGGCTGGCCAGCTGCGGGCCGCCTTGCCGCGACCGCCGTAGACGACCAGGTCGGCCGGCCGCTCGGCGACCGCGGGATCGAGATTGTTCATGAGCATCCGCATCGCGGCCTCGGCCGCCCAAGTGCGGCAGGTGCGCCGGTTGCCCCGAGGGGCGCGAATGACAGGAGGTCGAGTCATGGCTGATCAGGCGACGCGGCCGACGGCTTTCTCGACGGCGGTGACGACCGCGCCCCGGCGGACCAGCTGCAACGCCGTTTGCACGTCGTCGTGGAAGAGGCGATCGGCGCGGGCAAACGGAATGTGTCGCCGCACCGCGGTGAAGGCGGCCTCGATGCCAGCACCGGAGCGCAGCGGCCGGAGGAATTCCATTGCCTGGGCCGAGCACATGAACTCGATGGCCAGCACGGTCTCGGTGTTCTTCACGACCTCCAGGAGCTTGGTGGCGCTGATCGCGCCCATCGAAACATGGTCCTCCTGGCCCAGAGAGGATGGGATCGAGTCGACGGAGGCGGGGTGGGCGAGGACCTTGTTCTCCGAGACGAGGGCGGCGGCCGTGTACTGCGGAATCATGAAACCGGAGTTCAAGCCGGTGTCCTGCATCAGCAGCCGGGGCACCTTCAGGTCGCCGATGGTGTCGCCGTGCAGCAGCATGTAGATGCGGCGCTCCGAGATCGACGCCAGCTCCGCCACGGCGATGGCGAGGTAATCCATGATGAAGGCGAGCGGTTCACCGTGGAAATTCCCGCCGCTGATGACTTCGCCACCGGGAAAGACGAGTGGATTGTCGGTGGCGGAATTGATCTCGGTCTCGACCACCTCGCGGGCATGGGCGAAGGCGAGCCGGACGGCGCCGTGCACCTGCGGCACGCAGCGCAGCGAATAGGGATCCTGCACCTTGGCGCAGTGCGCGTGCGAGGGCAGGATCTTCGAGCCGCGCAGGAGCCGGCGCACGTTGGCGGCCACCTGGATCTGGCCCGCGTGCGGCCGGGCCGCCTGGATGCGGGCATCGAACGGCGCCGCGCTGCCCCGCGCGGCCTCGAGGGTCATGGCCGCGGCGATGTCCGCGGTCTGCAGGAGCCGCGCGATGCGCAGGAGACAATGGACGGCGTAGGCCGACATGAACTGGGTGCCGTTGATGAGCCCGAGTCCTTCCTTCGAGCGCAGCTTGAGCGGTTGGAGCTTGAGGCGGCGCAGGACGACCGCGGCCGGGGAACGGCGGCCGCGATGGACCATTTCACCCAACCCGAGCAGCGGCAGCACGAGGTGCGCAAGTGGCGCCAGGTCGCCGGAAGCGCCGAGCGAACCCTTGGTGAACACCACGGGCAGGGCGTCCTCGTTGAGAAAGCGCAACAGGTGGTTGACCACCGGGCGGGATACCCCCGAGAGGCCGGCGGCCAGGCCGTTCACCTTCAGCAGCAGCATCAGCCGGACGATCTCCTGAGGCACCTCGTCGCCGACGCCGACGGCATGGCTCAGGATCAGGTTTTCCTGCAACTGGCGCAGGTCGCGGGCGGGGACGCGCTGGTGGGCGAGGGCGCCGAAGCCGGTGTTGATGCCGTAATGGGCGGCCGCGTCATGATGCAGTCCATCGACGATCCGGCGCGAGGCCTGGATGCGGGCGGCGGCCCGCGGGCCCAACGTGACGCGCCGGCGATCGTCGAGGGCGGCGGCAAGCCGGGCGAGCGTCAGGCCGGCGCCGGATAGCACAAGGGGAGCGGGCATGGGTATCGCGCCATCAAAGCACGCGCGCCAAAATTGGAAATGGCAAACCGGCCATATACTCCGTCCGGCCTAGCACAAAAAAGCCCGCCGTTGCCGGCGGGCGAAAGGCAGCCAGTGGACGCGGCCTAGACGGCCTTGGGCAGGGCCACGCCGTCGAATTCGACCGGGCGCGGATGATTGCGCTTGTCCTTGTGCATCCCGTGCCGCCGGCGCAATCCCTGGTCGAGCTTGTCGACGAGGAGATCGATGGCCTTGTAGCACTCGTCCGCCTCGACGGTGGCGATGACGTCGGGGCCATGGATCACGACATGCCCTTTGACGACAAACTTGTGCTCGTGGTCGTGTTTGCGGTCACATTCCAGCTCAACCTTCACCCGCACGATACGCTCCTGATGTCGGAACAGTCGCCCCATCTTGTCCCGCACGTGGCCTTTCAAGCCGGCGGTTAGTTCAAGGTGAATGCCCGACACGATGATATCATGCGACTGATGGTTGTGGTTCATGGCTGGTTTTGTGGGTTAACGGAGCAAACGCGCTCACGGATGAAAGTCTTCTCGATGGTCGGCCTGCTTTTTCCGCCATCCCGCGGGACGGCGCGAACACTGCTGGGGGAACCGATTCATTCGACTGTCCCTATTGCTACTCCAGGCATTACGGTTTGCAATCATTCTGCGGCTCCAAACCCATTATTAATTTTGAACGGATACCAAGCATGAGTGATGCCAACACCCCCTGGCCCCCGCCCGCGGCCCCGTTGGTGGATCCGGGCGACTTGCGCTCGTGGGTGATGCTGGACGACGAACGGCTGCTGGTCATCGACAAGCCCGGCTGGCTGGTCTGCCATCCGTCAAAACAGGGGCCGTGGTCCAGCCTGGCCGGAGCCGTACGGGAGGAATTCAAGCCGGACGCCATCCGCTTCATCTACCGGCTCGATCGGGAGACTTCCGGGGTGATAGTCCTTGGCAAGACCGAGGCGGTGGCCCGCCAGCTGGGTCGGGCGACATTCGAGCGGAAGCCGGGCAAATACTACATCGCCCTGCTCGAGGGCGAACTGGCGGCCACGACGACGATCGACCAGCCTCTCGGCCCGGACCACTCGGTGAACGTGACCGTCAAGTCTTGCGTCCTAGCCGGCGGCCAGCCGGCGACGACCGTCGTCCATCCGCTTGCGGCTGGCGGCGGATTCACCCTTGCCGGGATCGAGCTGTTGACCGGCCGCAAGCACCAGATCCGCGCCCATGCCGAATGGCTCGGGCATCGCGTGGTGGGCGACAAGCTTTACGGCCCGGATCCGTCCTTGTACAAGGAGTTCGCGGTGCACGGTTGGACCCCGCGGCATGCCGCGCTGCTGCCACTGACCCGACAGGCCCTGCACTGCGCCGCCATCGATCTGCGCCCCGCGGGCATGGATTACCGGCTGCGGGCGCCGTGGCCGGCGGACCTGGCGCGCTTTGCCGAGGCGCGCATGGCGCTGGGCCAGGCGGAGGCGCAGGAACGAATCGACCGGTTCGTGGCGGAGAAAACTGCGTCCTGAGATCGCCGTTCGGAGCGAATGGCTGCGAGTGATCGCAAAAATCCGCCGGTTCACCGCGAAGATCCTGCCAGGAGGATCCAATTGCTCCAGCCTGCGCTGGTGAGTACGCCGTTGCCGGCGACCGGGCCATGAACAACAAGATCCTGACCTTTGCCTTGGTACTCGTGGTGATGGCGGGCGGGATCGCTTTTCGCTTCGCCGGTCGCCAGGAAAAACCCGGCGGCGACCGAAACGCGCCGAACGAGCACTACCGGTCGGCCGCGATGGCGCCGCTACAGGATGTGACGATGCCAAGGGTGGTCGTCGCGAAACGGGCCCCAACGGAGTTTAGGGCATGGGAATCGAGCGCCCGGCGCGGCGTCGAAGAGGTGTTTCCGGGCTGCGTGCCGCCGGAACGCGATTGGCGGAACCGGCATCCCTCAACTCTGCGGGTGTCTCCCTATCCGGGTGTAATGCTAGGTTTCGAGCAGACGAAGACGGAAGCGGACGGACGCGTCCTGACCTGGGTGGGACGCGACGCGGCGCTGCCGGGGGCGACGTTCGTTGGGATCGCGACGCCGGATGGCTACGACGCCGTAATGCTCGTGCCCGGGGCGGGCCAGTTCAATTTCCACGAGCGCGACGGCCGGGTGGTGGTCGAGGAGGTGTCCGCTTCGGGCGCCGACTGCGAATTGACGCAGGTGGCGGCGGCACCACGGAAAACGGTGCCGGCCGGCCTGTACTATGCCGCCGATTCGGCCGATCTGACCCCGACAGTTTCCGGCCCGTTACCCGATTCGGCAGACTCGGCCCCGGTGACCGTCGATGTGCTTTTCCTGTACAACACGCGGGCCCTGGCCGTGGCAGCGTCGCGATCCGACGACCCCATCGGCTACATCGATGCCTACAGTCGTGCCGGGCTCGAGACCTGCAACCAGGTCCTGCAAAACAGCCGGGTCGATGCGTTTCGCTGGCATTACGTCGGTTTGGTGGCGGTGCCGGCCTACCCGGAGCAGACCACCGTTTCCGACGACCTGGCCCAGATCTCGCCGGACGGCCCGCTCGATGCCACCGTGCGAGACGTGCGGGCGCGTTATGGCGCTGACCAGGTGATGATGTGGACGGGCGCCGGCACCCGGCAGGGCGCAGCGTATGCCGGCGACATCCGGTCGGACCCGGTTGAACCCGAGTACGCGCTTGCTTCGCTCCGCCTGACCGCGGGCATCCTCATCCTGGGACACGAACTCGCGCACAACTTCGGCTGCCAGCACGACCGCGGACACGCCGGCACGGGCGACGGCAGCACGGCGACACCCGACGGCGACGGATTGTGGTGTTACGGCCTGCTCTGGCCCGACCCCGTCGGCACGACCACCTCCGGTACCGTCATGGCCTACGCGGATTTTCTCGTGCCGTATTTCAGCAACCCGGACATCACGCTCGAAATAACGTCCACGCTGGAAAATCGCCCGGGCGGTTTCCTCAACCTCGGCACCCGGACGATCGGGTTTCCCGAGTCCGATCCCCACGCGGCCAATAATGCCCGAGTGCTGCGCGAGCACGCGGCGTACATCGCGAACCTCAATGAGCCTAAGGAAGCCGCGCCGGTTATCCTCCAGCAGCCCAAGGATGCCAGCCTGACGGCGGGACAGACTTTATCGCTCACCGTGTCCGCCTCCGGTGGCGGTTTGAGGTACCAATGGTTCAAGGACGGCGGCGCGATCGAGGGTGCGGTCGCCGACACGTATGCAACCACGTTCAAGTCAGCGGACGCCGGCCGCTATAGTGTCCGGGTGACAAATACGGCCGGTTCGGCCCTGAGTCGCGAAGCCATCGTGGCGGTCACGGCGTCGGGTTCACCGCCAACGCCGGCAGGCGGCGGCGGGACCCCAGCGTCCTCGGGCGGTGGTGGCGGGGCACTGAGCCCGTGGTTCCTTGCCGCGTGTCTGGCGCTTGCCGCGTTGCGCCATCTCCGCCGTGCGTCCAACGCCGGGAGGCAAGGCCCTCAGCCCCGCGGAGCGTGATGATGGATTTCTTTCCGCGGGAATAACGGTCCCGCCTCCGCGAAGGCCCGCACCAAGCTCACGCCTACGAAAGCTCTTTCGGATGCAGGAACCGATCCATCGCGGCGCGCAGGACGGCGCAGTGCGTGGTGATGCGCTGCTCGAGCGGCAGCGACGATGGGGTTTCGGTCGTGTAAACCAAGGGGCCATGGACGTGGCGCAGGTAGATCGCCTCCGGCCACATCTCGCGCAGGAGGGGATCGCTGATGGGCCGGATGATTCCCGGCTCGGCGATCGGGCGACCGTCGATGACGGCGGCGGCTTCGATTGGGCAGAGGGCGCGAGCGGCGGCAATCATCGTGTCGGCCAGCGTCGGACGATTCTCCGGATTGAGTTCGTACAGATAGAAGCCGGTCGCCTCCCAATCCTCGTGGACGCAAATGATGAGATCGAGCGGCGGCTGGCGTTGCAGCCAGCGCACGTGCGCCGCGATTTCGGCCGATCGCGGCGACTTGTAGTCGCGATTCAGATCGATCATCGCATGGTTTTCCCGGGTGCGGACACTGAAGCCGGTTGGATTCAGGAGCGGGCAGACAAACCAGGTGGCGCGCCCGTCGAAAAAGCCCTCTGCAACCAGCCGCAGCAGCGCCCAAGACGGGGCCGGCTCGTCGCCGTGGATGCCCGCGGAGAAATAGACCCGCGGCCGGCGCCCCGGGGTTCTTTTGGTGAATGCCGTCAGGGGATGACCCCGGACCTCGCCAAACGGCTCGTGGCGAAAGCCGGCCGCCTCCGCCGCGGAGACAAAACGAGGGACAAACCGGTCGGGATCGAGCGGCAGGTCGGGAGAGGTTTTGACAGCTTCCACCGCTTCCTTCTTGCTGGTCGTTCGCCCGCACTACAACGCCATTCCCATGTCCCAGGTCCGCGTCCGCTTTGCCCCCAGTCCGACCGGTTTTTTCCACATCGGCAGCGCCCGCACGGCCCTGTTCAACTGGCTGTACGCCCGGCACACGGGTGGCACGTTCATTCTGCGCATCGAGGACACCGACAAGGAGCGCAACAGCGATGAATTCCTGCGGCTGATCTACGACAGCCTCACCTGGCTGGGGATGGATTGGGACGAAGGTCCGAATCCCTCGGGCGAGGGCGAACGCGGCGCGTTCGGGCCGTACCGGCAGAGCCAGCGCCATGACATTTACCACGCCCACCTGCGGCGGTTGCAGGAGGCGGGGCGCGCCTACGAAAAGGATGGCGCGATCTGGTTCCGGCTGCTCGGCGACCGCTACAAGGTTTTCGACGATCACCGCAAGAAGGAGGTCGAGAAGGTCAGGGCCGATCCGGTCGTCATCGACGACCAGATCCGCGGCCGGGTCGAGCGGATGGAAGACGAGGACTTCGTCATCGTCCGCTCCGACGGCAACCCGGTGTTTCATTTCGTGAACGTGGTCGACGACATCACCATGGGTGTCACGCACGTCATTCGCGGCGAAGATCATCTTTCCAACACCAGCAAGCACGTGCGGCTCTACGAGGGGTTCGGGGCGCCGCCGCCGGTCTTCGCTCATATTCCCCTGATCCTGAAGTCGCCCGACATGGGGCAGGGCAAGATGAGCAAGCGCGACAAGGGCGCCTTGATCGAGGAATACCAGCAACGCCACTTCCTGCCTGAGGCGCTGGTCAACTACCTCGCGCTGCTCGGATGGAACCCGGGCGACAACCGGGAGAAGATGCCGCTCGCCGACATCATCCGGCTGTTCGACCTGCCGGGGGTCAACCAGTCGAACGCAAAGTTCGACGGGAAGAAGCTCGCGCACATGAACATGACGTACCTGCTGGAGCTGCCGGCGGATCGATTTCTCGAGCTGGCCCGCGGGTATTTCCGCGGGCAACCCGGCGGCCAGGTGGCGCTCGCCCACGAGGAGTACTTCCGCGAGGTCATGCAACTGGCGCAGCCGAAGATCAAGGGCCTCGAGGAACTCGCGGCCTACACCGGGTACTTTTGGAGCGAGGATTACTACGTCGATCCCAAGGTGCGCGACAAGGTGTTGGCCAAGGGCGATCCGAAGGCGCGGCTGGCGGAGCTGATCGCCGCGGCGCCGACGATGGATTTCTCGAGCGATACCGCCATCGAGGCTGGCATCAAGGCGCTGGCCGAAGGCAAGGGGCTGGGCTTCGGCGACTACCAGGCCGTGGCGCGGCTTGCGGTCACCGGCACCAACGCCGGCCCGAGCCTGACGAGCATCTTCCGCGTGCTGGGCCGCGAACGCGTGCTGGCGCGTAGCAAACGATTCCTCGCCGCGGCCTGAGCGAGACCCGGCCGCTCAGGGCTGGCGGCGCTCGAGCAGCTGCCGGATCGTCTCGAGGATCCGGGAGAGCGGCGAGGTCTTTTCCAGGTAGCAGGCGACGTGCTTGTGCAGGACGTCGCGCGCGACCTCGGGATCGAAGAGGACGCCGGTCAGCAGGATCACGGGCACGTCGGGCAGCCGCTCCTTCAAGCGGGCGATCATCTCCAGCCCGTCGGTATCCTCCAATTGCAGGTCGGAAATGACCAGGTCGGGACTGCCTTCGTCCACCCGGGCGAGAGTTTCGATCTCGGTGCCGGCGCTGGCGACCGCGTAGCCGCAGGCGGTGAGGTATTGGGCGAGCAGCTCCCGGATCGGTTGCTCGTCGTCGATGATCAGAATTTTCTGGGCCATGGCGGGAGCGGGTTCAGGCGGGTTGCGGCTGGAGAGTGACGATGCCGCCGACGACCTTGATGCCGTCGCGCAGCGGGAACAACGTGAGTCGCACGCGGGTCCGCCCGCCGGCCTTGTCCTCGAGTATGGCGGGGAGATCACGGAGATCGCGACCTTCATCGAGCGCCAGGGTGAGCGGGTCGTGGAGGACGGGGGCGCCGGCCGGGGGGATGACGTGCACGATGCGGGCAAGGGGCTGGTTGATGAGGTCAGTGCTGGGGAAACCGGTCAGGTGAATGACGGCGGCGTTCACCCGCGAGATCTTCTGGGTCTTGGTGAGGACCAGCACGAGGTCGTTGATCGAATCGAGGATGAGCTGGTTGTAGCGCACCTGGTGCTCGAGCGCCTGGTTCGCCCACTGCCGTTCGAGGTTTTCGTTGGAGAGGCGCGCATTGGCGGCGGTGAGCTCGGCCGTGCGTTCCTGCACGCGAGTTTCCAGCTGCAGGTTGGCCTCGCGCAGGCTGGCAGCCAGGGCCTTCCGCGCATTCAAGTCGTCGCGGATGAGCCAGATCGCGCCGGCAAGCAGCAGGACATTGAGCGCGACGCCGCCCCAGACGGTCCAGCGGGTGCGCTGCGCCTGCAGGTAGTTGGCGGTGTCCTGCACCGACAGCCGCGCCATGGCGGCGGCCTTCAACTGCTCGGTCTTGCGCTGGATCTCGCGGATGCCCCCGCCGCCCGCATCCGAGGCCAGGAGCGTGCGCAGCGCGGCGCTGTCGTTGGCCGAGCGCGCCGCCATGAGCTCGCGATTGTACTCGGCGCGCTGGCGGGCGAGCGTCTCGAGCAGGACGAATTGCTGGCTTGTTTCCGGATCCTGGCGGACCAGCGCCTTGGCCACTTCCAGATGCTCGTCGACCTGGGCGGCGGCGTCCCGAATCGCCGCCTGGTCGCGCGGATCGCCGGTGACGAGGTACGTGCGCAGGGCGGCATCGCCGGCCTGCACGGCCCCGAAGAAGGCTTCGGTCTCACTGATGACAGCGTGGGTGTGGTTGACCCAGTCGCTGCTCGAGGCGGAACGCTCGATGTTGCGAATGGCCGCGATCGCGACACCGATCAGGACGGCGGCGACGACCAAAAAGACGGCCAGGATGCGACGAATGGTGAGGTCGTTCAACGGAGGAGGTGGGCGCCGGTCGACGCGGCCGGCGCCGGTGGGTTAACGGTTGCCATGATCGGGGTCGGTTTCAGGCGGGTCGGTTTTCACCACGGTCGCGCCGAAGTGTTTTCGGTGCTGGTCGTAATCATAAGTGAATTCCGAGGCGGAAGTCCAGTTGGCCTCCAAGGAATCGGCGACCTTCTCGGCGATCGCCCGGATGCTCCGGCCGCACCGGGTCAGGGTGATGAAGTAGCGCCGGTTGTTGTAATCGAGGTAGGCCCGGTTCTGTTCGATATAGCAGACGGCGTGCGCCACCCGGCCCACCACCCGCACGTGAATGAGCCGGGTGGTGAAATGGTGGCGGCTCAACACATAATCCGCGAGGACCGCATAGTCGTCACAGTCCCCGGAGCGGGCGGCGAGGAACTCGTCCGGGGCCTGCACGGGCACGCCATACTCGTAGGTGAAGTCCTCGAAGTACGCCGCGAAGCGCTTCGGCGTCAGGTTGGGATCGTTCAGCAGGTCGGCCAGCGTCAGCGCGGTGGCGGCGGGAACGGCCAGCAGCACGGCCAGAACGGCCGCGAGGATGCGGCCCGGGGGGTGGTTGGACGCTGCAGCCATTCGCAGCCAAACGATGAACGCAATTGCAGCGGTGGCAATGCCGGAGCCCGAGGCCAGGCCGGCGCGCGTCGATCTCAGCGCATTCCAGTGGAAGCGGCCCGGGGGCGCGATTGGCGCGTACGAGCGCGCGCGAGCTGAATGCGCCGTGAGGCCAAGTCGCACTACCGGCCGGCGCTGCGCCTACTTCGCCCAGGTGTCCTTGAGCGAAATCGTGCGATTGAAGACGAGCCGGCCGGGTTGGGCGTCCCTGTCGAGGGCGAAGTAGCCGAGGCGTTCGAACTGAAAACGGTCCTCAGCCTGGGCGCCGGCCAGCGAAGCCTCGAGCTTCGCCGCGACGACTTCGAGCGACTTGGGATTCACCACCTGCATGAAATCCGGCTCGGCGCCGGGCTCCGGTACGGTGAAGAGCCGGTCGTAGAGTCGCACCTCGGCGTCGACGCAGCGGGTGGCGCTCACCCAATGGATCGTGCCCTTGACCTTCTTGCTCGCATTGGGTTCGCCCGCGCGGGTGTCGAGCTGCGCGGTGCAACGCAGCTCCTGGATCGCGCCCGCGGCATCCTTGATGACCTGGTCGCATTTGATGATGCAGGCGTACTTGAGCCGAACTTCGCCGCCCGGCTTGAGGCGGAAATATTTCGGCGGCGGCACCTCGGCGAAATCGTCGGCGTCGATGTAGACCTCGCGCGTCAGCGGCACCCGGCGCGTGGTCGGTTGCTCGTCCTGCGGATTGTTGACCGCCTCGCACTCGAGCGCGGTGTCCGGCGGCAGGTTGGTCAGCACGACTTTGATCGGGCGGAGCACAGCCAGGCGTCGCGCCGCCCGGGCGTTGAGTTCGTCGCGGATGACGTGCTCGAAAACGGCGATGTCGGTCACGCTGATGTACGTGGTGACGCCCACCCCGATGACGAACCGGCGGATGGCGCTGGCGGGAATGCCGCGGCGGCGCAGGCCCGAGAGGGTGGGCAGGCGCGGGTCGTCCCAGCCCGCGACGGTCCCGGTCTGGACGAGCCGGAGGATGTTGCGTTTGCTGAGCAGCGTGTAGCTGGGCACGAGCTTGGCGAATTCGTATTGCCGCGGCAGCGGGCGGGGCAGTTCGAGGGCCTCGAGGATCCAGTCGTACAGCGCGCGATGCGGCACAAATTCGATGGAGCACACGCTGTGGCTGATGCCCTCGAGATAATCGCTCAGGCAGTGCGCGTAATCATAGAGCGGGTAGATGCACCACTGGTCGCCCGCATGGTAATGGGGCGCGTGGCGAATGCGGTAGAGCAGCGGATCGCGCAACCAGACGTTGGGCGACGCCATGTCGATCTTCGCCCGCAGCGTGCGGGCGCCATCCGGGAATTCGCCGGCGTTCATCCGCGCGAACAGGTCGAGATTTTCGGCGACGCTCCGATGGCGCCAGGGCGATTCGCGTCCCGGCTTGTCGGGCGCGCCCCGATACTCCTCGGTTTCCTTCGGCGTGAGGTCGCACACGTAGGCCTTGCCGCGCTTGATGAGCTCGACCGCATAGCCGTGGAGGGCCGCAAAATAGTCGGAGGCGTAGAAAGGCTCGCTCTCCGGCGAGTCCGGCGACGCCGGACCGATATAGAGATCGGCTTTGCCCTGGCTGACGAGCGGGGCGGGGTGCGCGCCCCTGGGCTTGAAGGCGAGGCAGTGGTCGGCCCAGCCGGCGATCAGCCAGCGCAAGTCGGTGGTGATGGACTCCACGTATTCGACATCCTCCTTGAGCGGGTTGGTGTCGTCGAACCGCAGGTTGCAGGTGCCGCCGTTCTCACGGGCGATCCCGAAGTTCAGGCAGATCGACTTGGCATGGCCGATGTGCAGGTAGCCGTTGGGCTCGGGCGGGAAACGGGTGACGATCCGCGGGTAGCGCTGCTCGGCGACATGGCGGGCAACGATGTCACGGATGAAGTCGCTGGGCGCGGGCGCGGAGGCGGACGGGCTGGTCTCGGCGGACATAAAAAGGCACCATGCGGATCGCGTCCGGGGCCGGCAATGCTAGTTTTGCGGCCGGCGGAACGGCGCCGAGGTGCGGCTGCGGGCGGTGGGCGTCTCACCCTCGGCGCTCATTTCCTTCAGCACGCCGGTCAGGTAGGGGATGAGCTGCTTCTTGCGCGAAACGACGCCCGGCAGGTCGAAGATCTCGTCCTGCTGGACATGCGCATAGGAGATGCGGCGGATGAACTCCGGGTCGCCTTGGACCAGCATCAGGGAGTTTTGCGTGTTGATGTCGGTGACCAGCAGGCAGGCGAAGGCCAGGCGTTCCTCGTGGCGCAGGTCATCGAGCGCCCGGGTCAGGTCCTGGGCATGGCGCCAGAAGTTGTCGAAGCCCAGTTCCTCGACCTGGGACACGGCGAACCGGACCGCATCCTCCTCGTAGACCTTGAAGTCGGAGCGGACGACCTTTGCGGGCGGACTCGCGAGGATCACGGAACCGGAGCTGAAGATCATCTCGGCGAGGGCCTTGCCCTTGATGCCGGCATAGGTCTCGAGCCAGGCCAGGATTTCCGTGTCCTTGGCCGTCGAGGTCGGGCTTTGCAGCAGGAGGGTGTCGGAGATGAGGCCCGACATCATCAGGCCCGCGAGGTTCGGCGTCGGCTTCAAGCCATGGCGGCGGAAAAGGTCGGCGACGATCGTGCACGTCGAGCCGACCGGCTCGTTGATGAAGAGGATCGGCTGGGGCGTGGCCACCGGGCCGAGCCGGTGGTGGTCGATGATCTCCGCGACGGTCACCTCGTCGGCGCCGGGGACCGCCTGGGTCAGCTCGTTGTGATCGACAAGGACCAGGCGCGTGGGCACGGGCTTGAGGAGGTCGGACTTGGTGAGAATGCCCAGGAGCGTGCCGTCCTCGCCGGTGACCATCATCGCGTGTGGCGCCTGGTGGGAGAACTTCCGCCGGATGTCGTCGATGCGCACGTCGGGATTCAGGGCGACGAACTTCCGCTCCGCGAGTTGTTCGATGGTGGCCGCCGCGCGGGTGAACCAGGCGGTGGTGGCGGTGTCGTGGGCGCTGACGAGGATGCTGGTGCCGCGCTCGCGGGCGAGGGTGAGGATCGCCGGATCGACCGGCAGGTTGCCGCTGACGATCAACGCCCGGATCCCGAGGTCGATGGCGCGCCGCTGGACGTCGGGCCGGTCGCCGACGATGATGATCGATTTGGCGGCCGGGATGTTGTCCTTCTCGGAGATCTTCCAGAATGTGCCGATGTCCATCGCGCCGATGCGCACGAACAGGTCGTCCAGCCGGTCGCCGTCGACGAGGTGAAGGACGGTGGCGTGCAGGGTCTGCACAATCCGGGCGAGGCTGGTGCGCACCTGCCGCATGGCGCGGGGCTCGTCGAGGCGCGGGATGAAGAAATGCCCGAGCTGCGCGAGGGTGATCGTGCCCAGCGCGCGGTTGTCCGAGGAGACGACGGGCAGCACGTTGAACTGGTGCTGGTCGATCAGGCGGAGGGTTTCCGCACACGTGGCGCCAAGACTCACGGCGTACGGGCTCGGGCTCATCAGGTCGTGCACCCGCGGGTAGACGTCGCTGAGGTAGACGGGCAGCGGCGTATGGAAGCGCTGGAGAATGGCGTCGATGCGCGCGTTCGAATTGCCGCATCGCGCGGGGACGAAGCCCGGTTCGCCGCGGGCTTCCTTGAAGGCGGCGTAGGCAATGGCCGAAGAGATCGCGTCGGTGTCCGGATTTTTGTGGCCGATGACGTAGGTGGGCGTGGAGGAGGCCATGGAGGGGAGGCGCAGACTAGGTGGCGTCCGTCACGGAGGTGAAGAAAAAAGGCCGCCGAAAGGTGGAGCGCCTTGACCCCAAGGCGCTGGATCGTCCCCGCTCGAAGGAAACGCGCTGGGGTCAGCGCGTTCCACCTTGAATCCGTTCAGGGGGCCCTTTCGGCCGCGGTGCCCGCCAGGCTGCCGACGCCGGCGGGAGGGGTGGCATAAACGCGCGGGTTGAGGGCCGGGTTGGGGTTGTAGGGCAGGGCCTGGAGCACCGAGACACCTTTGCGGCCGTTGTTCAGGGTGAGCTGGGACGCCGCCTCAGTCAGATTGGGGAAGAACTGCACATTGCCGCCCAGAAAGGCGACGTGCCCGCCGGTATCCTTGTAGGTGCCGTTGTCGAAACTCCAGAGGCCGTTCGCCTGCAATCCCCGGGTGAAGGCGACGGGCGTGGAGGCCGGATCGCCCGTGCGGAGTCCGCCCACCAGTTCGAAACTGAGCACGCGGTTGGTGACGAAGCTCGGGTCGAGCACCGTGTGGTCTGACGGGGTCACGATGGCCGTCGGGGCCGTGCCGTTGTACTGCGGGTCGTTCTTGGCAAAATAGAACGTCGGGTCCGTTAGGATGCCGCGCTGCGCGAGGATACCCGCCCACAGGAATGGACCCTCGGCGCCGGTGACCTGGCGCTGGCCGGCAATGGCGACGGGATCGGGCAGCCGGTCGTTGTTATCAGCGGCGTAGATCGTGGCGGCCTTGACGATCTCGCGGAGGTTGTTCGCGTCGACCGTGCGCTGCGCGGTTTCGCGAACCTTGCCGACAGTGGGAAAAATCAAAGCCGCGAGGATGCCGATGATGGCAATGACCGTGAGCAGCTCGATGAGGGTGAAGCCGGGGAGGGCGGGGCGGGTTTTCATGGTGGAAAACACCGGCCCGTGCCCAGACAGTTTGTGCCCCAAACGACGTATACAAGCGCAAATCTTATCAGTGGACTGGACAACGCCGGGCGCTTTGTGGGAAGGTCCGGGCCATGATTGTTTATCTGGATGGCAAGTATGTGGACTCGGCGGAAGCCAAGGTGTCAGTCTTCGACCACGGCGTGCTTTACGGCGACGGCGTATTCGAGGGCATCCGGATTTACGGCGGCAATGTCTTCCGGCTCGACGAGCACCTGGAGCGGCTGGAGATGTCGGCCAAGGCCATCCTGCTTTCCGTCCCGCTGAACCGGGCCGACATGGCCGAGGCGGTGTGCGAGACCTGCCGGAGAAACAAGCTGACGGATGGCTACATCCGCCTCGTCATCACGCGCGGACCCGGCGACCTCGGGCTGGCGCCGTGGCTGTGCGAGAAGCCGACGCTTTTCATCATCGCGAGCAAGATCCAGCTTTACCCGCCGGAGTACTACGAGAACGGCCTGAGCATCGTCACGGTCGCCTCGCGGCGGATCTCGCCGGACATGCTGCCGCCGACGGTCAAATCGCTGAATTACCTCAACAACATTCTCGCCAAGATCGAGGCGAAGCAGGCCGGGGCGCTCGAGGCGATCATGCTGAACTCCCAGGGCCACGTGGCCGAGTGCACAGCCGACAACATCTTCGCCGTGTACAAGGGGGAGATCCTGACGCCCGCGGCGTCGGCCGGGGCCCTCAAGGGCATCACCCGCTCCACCGTTTTCGACATCGCGAAGGACCTCGGCGTCCCAATGCGCGAGGCCAACCTGACGCGTTACGACATCTGGTGTGCGGACGAATGCTTCCTCTCCGGCACGGGCGCCGAGGTCATCGCGGTCGTGAAACTCGACGGCCGGGTGATCGGCTCCGGCAAACCCGGACCAATCACGGCGAGGGTTCTCGCGAGCTTCCGGAAGCGGGTATTGGTGGAAGGTACCCGAATCTAGGCATTCCGCCCGCCTCTGCACTTGCCAGCGGAGGGGGGTCTTGGCATGTCCATTGAAGGGGAAAGGGCCTACCCGGGCGCAATTTGCGTTTCCCGCCGGGGATGCTATCATCCCTTTGAACCAAGAACATGGCGAATTCACTCAAGTGCGATCTCTGTTCCAAGCCCGCGACGGTTCACCTTACCCAGATTGTAAACAATAAGATACACAAGGTGGACCTGTGCGAGGCTTGCGCGCAGGCGAAGGGCGTTACCGACCCGAGCGGCTTCTCCCTGGCTGACTTGCTGCTCAAGGCTTCCCTCAACCCGGAGCCGGTCGGCGACGGACGATGCGAGGCCTGCGGATTCACCCAACAGGACTTCAAGAAGACGGGACGCTTCGGCTGCCCGGAATGCTACCAGTACCTGGGCGGCGTCATCGAGCCCATGCTCGAGACGATGCACAAGGGCATCGCCCACACCGGCAAGGTGCCGAAGGTCGCCCTCGAGCGCCGGTCGCTCTACGAGCGGTTGACGCAGCTCGAGACCGAGCTCGATGCCGCGATCAAGGCGGAGCGTTACGAGGACGCCGCCCGTTTTCGCGACGAAATCCACCAGGTCCGGACCGCGGCCGCGCCCAAGAAAGGCGACTGAAATGAAAATCAACGAACTGATCGATGCGCATTCCGAGCTGACCGACTCCGGGGCGGGAAAGAGCGCGGTGGTGCTGATGACGCGCATCCGCCTCGCCCGCAACCTGGCGCACGAACCTTTTCCCGGCTGGGCCAAGGACGCGCAGCGGCGCGACATTCGCGACCGGTGCATGCAGGCGGTGGCGGCGCTGCCGCAGATGAAGCGCGGCCTGGCGATCCCGGTCGAGAGCCTCGACGACCTGCAAAAGCAGATCCTGGTGGAGCGCCACCTGATCAGCCGCGAACTCTGCCACGCGAAAGCCGGCTCCGGCATTGTAATCAGCAAGGACCAGTCCTGCGTCGTGATGGTCAACGAGGAGGACCACCTGCGCATCCAGGTCCTCCGCGCCGGTTTCCAGTTCAAGAAGGTGTGGACGACGATCAACACGCTCGACTCCGAACTCGAGGAGCACCTCGACTACGCCTTTTCACCCAAGCTGGGGTATCTCTCCGCCTGCCCGACCAATCTTGGAACCGGCATCCGCGCTTCGGCCATGATGCATCTGCCGGCGCTCGTCATCACCGGGCAGATGGAGAAGGTGGTCCGCGCCGTCAACCAGCTCGGCATGGCGGTGCGGGGCCTGTTCGGCGAGGGTTCGGATGCCAGCGGCAGCATCTTCCAGATTTCAAACCAGACGACCCTGGGGGAAAGCGAGGAGGAGATCATCAAGCATCTCCATGGCGTGCTCACGACCATCATCGAGCAGGAGCTCAACGCCCGCGCCAAGCTGAGCGAATCCGACCCGAACAAGCTTTACGACAAGATCGGTCGCGCCTTCGGCATCCTGCAGAACGGGCACCTCCTGAATTCGAACGAGGCGATGAACCTCCTCTCGCTGATCCGGCTCGGGATCGACCTGGGCGTGATGCCCGAGGACCAGCGGGCCGTGGTCGACCGGCTGTTCATCGAATGCCAGCCCGGCCACATCCAGCACGCCGCGAAGGGCGCGTTCGACCCGGCGCAGCGCGACGTCCTGCGGGCGGCGCGCTTGCGCTCCGAGTTTGCCAAAGTGCCCGCTCCTGACTTCAGTAACGCCGGCCGCTAACCGGTCCCACACCACTTCACATGGAACCAATGAACAACTTCACGCCGCGCGCGCAGCAGGTGCTCGCGCTGGCCCGCAAGGAAGCCGATCGTTTTCACCACAACTACGTCGGCACCGAGCACCTCCTCTTGGGCTTGATCAAGCTGGGGCAGGGCGTGGCCGTGAGCGTGCTGCAGAAGATGGGGCTCGACCTCGAGACCGTCCGCGCGGAGGTCGAAAAGCAGGTGGGCATCGGGCAGGAAACCAAGACGCCGGTCGGCAGCATTCCGTACACGCCGCGCGTGAAGAAGGTTCTCGCCCTGGCCGGCAAGGAGGCCAAGGCCCTCAACCATTCCTACGTCGGCACCGAGCACATCCTCCTGGGCCTGTTGCGCGAGGGCGAGGGTGTCGCCGCCCGCGTGCTCAAGACGCTGGAGATCGACATCGAGCGGACCCGCAACGAAATCCTGCGGGAACTCGACCCGCAGTTCTCCTCCAGCCAGGGCGGGGAAGGCCCGGCCGCCGGCGGCGGCGAGGAAGTCGCGCCCCGCGGCATCAATCCCGATGACAAAAAAGAGGTGAAGACGCCCGCGCTGAAGGCGTTCGGGCGGGACCTGACCGAGCTCGCCCGCAAGAGCGAGATGGACCCGGTGGTCGGCCGGAAAAAGGAGATCAGCCGCGTCATCCAGATCCTGTGCCGGCGCACGAAGAACAACCCGGTGCTGGTGGGCGAGGCCGGCGTGGGCAAGACCGCCATTGTCGAGGGCCTCGCGCAGGAAATCGCCAAGGGCAACGTGCCCGAGATCCTTGCCGACAAGAAGGTCATCACGCTCGACCTCGCGCTGATGGTCGCGGGCACGAAGTACCGCGGGCAGTTCGAGGAACGCATCAAGGCGGTGATGAACGAGGTTCGTCGCGCGAAGAACGTCATCCTCTTCATCGACGAGTTGCATACTTTGGTTGGTGCCGGTGGTGCCGAGGGCGCGATCGACGCGAGCAACGTGCTGAAGCCGGCGCTGAGCCGCGGCGAGATCCAGTGCATCGGTGCGACGACGTTCGACGAGTACCGCAAGTACATCGAGAAGGACGCGGCGCTAGCGCGGCGGTTCCAGCCGATCCACGTCGAGCCGCCGAACAAGGAAGATGCGATCGAGATTCTCAAGGGATTGCGCGATCGTTATGAGGCGCACCACCGCGTGCAGATCCTCGACGCGGCGCTGGTGTCGGCGGTGGAGATGTCCGACCGGTACATCACCGGGCGCGCGCTGCCGGACAAGGCGATCGACGTCATCGACGAAGCGGGTGCCCGCATCCGGCTCCGCAGCATGACCAAGCCGCCGAATTTGGCGGAGATCGAGGAGCAGATCGAGCGGCTGAGCATCCAGAAGGACGAGGCGGTCAAGAACGCCGAGTACGAGGAAGCCGCCCGGCTGCGCGATCAGGCGGAGGGCCTCCGCGCACGCAAGGAAGAAGAGCAGCGCAAGTGGCGCGAGAAGGCCAAGGAAATCGACGGCGTCGTTGACGAAGAGGTCATCGCCGAGGTCATCTCCAAGATGACCGGCGTGCCACTCACGCGTCTGGAGAAGGAAGAAGCCCAGCGGCTGCTGGAACTGGAGAACGAGCTGGACAAGCGCGTCGTGT
>DATJES010000054.1:0-4219 GCA_035496355.1 Lacunisphaera sp.
GTGCTCGGGGTGGGACTCGAACCCACACGCCTTGCGGCACGGGCTTCTAAGACCCGCATGTCTGCCATTCCATCACCCGAGCGTCGGGCGGCAAAATCCCGCCACCCGCCCGTGCTGGCAACCGCAAACTACCCGCCGGCCCGCCCCAGCGATTCACCCATCTTCGCGTACGCTTCCATCTCGTCGGCACTGGCCTTGACGAGGTCGGCATCGAAACGAATCGACCCGCGGCGGAAGATCGTGACCACGCAGGAGCCGCCGAACTTGAACAGGCCCTTCTCCTCGCCCTTCGCCACCGCGCGGCCCGGCACGTACGTCTGCACGATGCTGCCGACCATCGTCGCGCCGATCTCGACCATCAGCACCCCCCCAAACCGCGGCGACTCGATTGTCGTGACCATCCGTTTGTTTTCCCAGAGGTAGCCAAGGTTTCGGCGCAGGGCGATGGGCGAGACCGAGTAGAGCCAGCCGTTGATCAGCCGCGCCTCGCCGGGCGTGCCCGCCACGGGAAAATGGAACCGGTGATAATCAACGGGGCACAGCCGCGAGATGAGCATGGCGCCGCCGGCGAACTCGCGCGCCAGCGCCTCGTCGCCGAGGAAGGCCGCCAGGTCGAAGCGCTGGCCTTTCGCGTAGAAACCCTCGGCCGCGTCGATGGTCGGGATCGCCAGGTGCCGCCCATCTGCCGGCAGGACGGCCGCGTGCTCGCCCGCCGCGATCGGTCGCGCGCCGGGCTTCAGCGCCCGGTAGAAAAACTCGTTGAAGGTTTTGAACGAAAACGGATTCTTCGCGAACTCGTCGACGTCCAGGTCGTAGTCGACGATGAACGGCAGGATCTTGTTGGCGCTCGCCCGCCAGTTCATCCGCCAGCCGTAGTAGCGCGAAACGATCGCGCGCTTGACCAGCAGCCCGAGCGCCAGGCGTCCCAGCGCCGTCCCGTAGGTCCAGCGCAGCCAGGCGTCGCCATAGACCTGCTCGGTCTCGATGGTCTGCTTCTTCCGCTGATAGTAACGGATCGGTTCGACGGACATGGCAGGCTAATTTCGCGCTTCCCCGCGCCGGTGCAACGGAAGAAATGACCGCCGTCGCGACGTCAGCGCCGGCGTTTCTCCAGGTGCGCGATGATCTGCGCGACGCAGGCGTCGACGCTGTCCTGCCCGGCCGGCACGCGGATTTCGGGCGCCTCCGGCGTCTCATAGGGCGAGGAAACTCCCGTGAATTCGGCGATCTCGCCCCGCTCGGCCCGCGCATACAGCCCCTTCGGGTCGCGTCGGCGGCAAACCTCGAGCGGCGTGGCGACGTGCACTTCGAGAAACCGGTCGGACGAGATGATGGCCCGCGCCCGGGCCCGGTCGACCCGGAGCGGCGAGATCAGAGCGACGATGCAGGTCAGGCCGGCATCGGCGAGCAACCGCGCGGCCTCGGCCGCGCGCCGGATGTTTTCGGCCCGATCGGCCGCGGAAAATCCCAGCCCGGCACACAGGCCGCGCCGCAGTTCGTCACCGTCGAGGCGGAACACCGGTTCGCCGCGGTCGCGCAAGACGCGCTCCACCGCGACGGCCAGCGTGGTCTTGCCCGCGCCCGGCAGCCCGGTCAGCCACACCACGCGCCCCCGCGCGCCGGCCGCTGCATTTTGCGCATTCATAGGGCCGGGGAGGCTGCCGCGACCTGCGCGGGCATCTGCATCGACTGACGGGAGCGTTCGCGGAGCGCCTCATAGATGGGCCGGTTGCCCAGCCATTCGGCGACACCGTAGGCCGCCATGCAGCTCACGAGGAGCGGGAGCATGAAATCGTAGCTGCCGGTCAGCTCGATCATCAGCACGATCCCGGTCAGCGGCGCGCGCACGATCGCCGTGAACATCGCCCCCATGCCCAGGACCGCGAACACCTGGGGGGTCAGCGAGTGCGAGGACGCGAACAGCCGGTGCACGCCCGTGCCCATCCACACCCCGCCGAGCGCGCCCAACACGAGCAGCGGCGCGAAGATGCCGCCCGCGGCGCCGGAACCGTAGCTCACCATCGTGAGCGAGAACCGCGCGACGATGAACAACGGCAGCAGCGTCAGGGCAATCCGGCCCGACAACGCCATCTGCACCAGCGGTCCGCCCGACCCCGCCAGCCCCGGGACCACCCAGCCGATGAAACCGACAAACAGGCCCACGACCGCCCCCACGGCGAAGGCCGGCCAGCGCATCAGCCGCTCGCGCAGGTCAAGCGTGGCGAGCAGGCAGCGGTTGAACAGCACACCGAAGATGCCCGCCCCGACACCGAGCAGCGCCGCCCAGGGGAGAGTCGTGACCCCGGGCGAAGACATGCCGGTGAAATGAAACACCGGCAGCTCGCCCATCAGCAGCCGGCTCACGACGTCGCCCGAGACCGACGCCAGGAATGCCGCGATGAACATCACGGGCGTGAAGTTGCCGTGCAATTCCTCGAGCACGAAAATCAGCCCCGACAGCGGCGCGTTGAACGCCGCCGCCAGGCCGGCGCCCGCACCCGCGCTGATGAGCGCCCGCCGCTCGCCCTCGCCCGCCCGCACGCGGAACAGCTCCGAGACCATGTGCCCGGCGGCACTGCCCATCTGCACCGTCGGGCCCTCGCGTCCGAGCGCGAAGCCGCCGCTCGTGCTGAGCACGCCGCCGGCGAACTTTACCGGGATCAGCCGCTTCCATTCCGGCTCGGCCTCGCGCAACAGCACCGCCTTCAGGTGCGGAATCCCGCTGCCGGCCGCGTGTGGAGCGAACCGCCGGACCAGCCACACGCCCACCCCGCCTCCCACTGCGCCGACGACGAGCGCGACCGGCAGGCCCCACCCTCCGGGCGCGAGCGCGATGAGGTGATCCCGCAGGTACTCGCCCTTTTCCAGCGTCAGCCGGAAGATTGACCCGAGTGTTCCGGCCAAGACCCCGACCAGCACCGCCTTCAAGACGATATGGCGGCGCTTGACTTCATTGCCGCCGAGTCCGGCCGTGTTATCCGTGGATTGCACGCCGCCACTAAACCCGCCGGCGCGCAGGCACTTCAAGAGGAATTCCTCGCCGGGGCCCAAATACCCGGCACCCGCGAGATCGGGATGGCATGTAGGGTCGCCGCTGGCGGCGACCCTCGTCCCCGACGAGCCGACCCTACGGCAGGCGAATTACTTCTTACTGCCACCAGCGCGGGCCGCCTCCGGCACATGGCTCGCCGGCTGCGCGGCCAGCTCGTCGAGATGATCCAGGACCGACACCACCGGCCCGGGTGTGCCGTCGTCGTTCCACGCCTCGCGCTCGGGCGCCCAGTACATGACGGCGATGCCGCCGGGAGCGCGCCGGACGGTGTTGATCAGGTCGGCCATGAACTGCCGCCGGCCTTCCGGCGTTTCCGGCCAGAGCATCGAGGGATTGTCCTTCACGTGCGATCGGCCGTAGCCGGTCTCGACGACGGCGAAGTCCTTGTGATACCGCGCGGCGCATTGCTGCATGTTCTCCCACAGCTGCTCGAGCGTGCCGTGGTTCCACTCGGGATAAAAACTTTGCGCGATGACGTCGTACTCGACGTGCGCCGCCTCGAGGTGGTCGAAGAACCACTGCGTCACCTTCCAGCTGCCGCCCTTGTCGATGTGGATGGCGATGCGCGGCGGCCGGTCGCCGGCGGCCGCCTTGACGCCGCGGATCCCGGCCTTGAGAACGCGCGCCAGGTGATCCCATTGCACTGCCTCGTCAGTGTTGCCCGGCGGATTGTATTTTTCCGAGCCCGGCACCTTGAGCTGGGCCAGCGGCCACAGCGTGCCGCGCGTGATTTCGTTGCCGACTTGCACCCAGTCGGGCATCGCGCCCGCGTCCTTGAAGGCCTTGATCGTGTTGAAGCAGTAGCTTTCGACCTGCTGCTCCAACCCGTCGAAGTCGAGCCCCCGCCACGCCACCGGAATCTCCTGGTGCTGCGGATCGGCCCACGTGTCGGACAGGTGCAAGTCGAGCAGGAACGTCGCGCCGGCCGCCTTGATCCGCTTCGCCAGCGGAATCGCCGCCTCGAGCGTGTTGTTCGGCGCGTCGTGCACCGGCGATACAAAGACGCGCAAGCGGTACGCCGACCAGCCGTGCTTCGCCAGAATGGTCAGCTCATCGCTCGCCACGCCGTTTTCCTGGTACACCGGCAGCGGCGCCCAGTGGCCGCGTTCCGGCGCGTCGAGCGCCGAGATGTCGGCCCCCAACGCGACGCGCGCAACCTGCGCGCCG
>DATJES010000055.1:0-102418 GCA_035496355.1 Lacunisphaera sp.
TAAGGCCCAGGGTCTGCGCCCCGTCGAGCGTGCTGTTAAAGTTAATGCCGGCACCCGCGCCTCCGCCGACCGTGTTGATGGCCACCCCGGTCCCGAGGGTCACCGGGCCGTTGAAGTCCACCTGGCCGTTCTTCGTGATTAAGTTGGCTCCGTTCAGGTTGATGGCAGAGGCGGTGACGCTCACCACGCCGAGCGCCACACCGGAGCCCACATTTTGGGCAAATGTCACATGAGCAGTGGGAGCCGTTGCCGTCGCCGTCAGTCCCTCAACACCCGCGGTGGTCGCATCCACCGTGCCGTTGAAATTGATGTCGCCAGTGGGGTCAGAGAAGGTGGTGGTGGATGCCAAGGTTAGGTTGCCCCAGTTCTGGGTGTTGCCGTTGGTCTTGATCGTGCCGCCGACCTTGGCGCTCCCGGTAACACCAATGCTCTTGAAGGCAGTGGTGGCGCCGACTCCGCCGAGCAGGGACACAAAGCCAGTGCCGCCGGTATTGAAGGTCAGGGCATGCAGGCCACTGCCGCTGTCGTCGAGAGCACCGTTGAAGGTCAAGGCACTCGCCCCGGTGAAACTGACGTCGCTTCCGAAGGTAATCGAGCTGTTGAAGACCGTCGTCTGCCCCGCGGCGCCAAAGGTCAGTCCACCCGTCTTGTTGAGAGTGACTGCGCCATTGAACGTCGTGGCGCCGGTGAGCGTAACGTCATCATTGAGCGTCATCGCCCCACCAAGGGTGCCGCTGAGGCTGAATCCACCCACACCCGACGCCGTGAGTCCGCCCGTCGAGAGGCCGGAAAGCGTGATCGCTCCACCAGCGGTGAGGTCGACGGCGCCCTGGGTCGAGCCCGTCAACGTAACCGCGTCGGTCTCGTTGAGGAAGCTGTTACCCGCCGTCGCGCCCTTGTTAAAGGAAATGGTACCGGCGGTCGTGGCAATCCGCCCTGAGGTACCGGTACCGACGGCGCCGAGACCGTTGAAGTTGAGCGTGGTGGCGGTGAGCGTGCCGGTGCCTGTCAGCCCGCCCGAATTGTTGATCGTCAACGTACCGGCCGATACGTTGTTCGTGCCGAGACCAAAGGTCGAAGTGTTGAACGTAAGGCTCTTCGATCCGGTGCTGACATCGATCGCTCCGGCCAGCGTGAGCGCCCCGGCCGTGAACGTGCCGTTGCCAGTGAACGCGGTCGGCGCCAGCAACAGGGTGTTCGAACCATTGTCGATGTAGACATCGCCGGAGCCCCAATTCAGCGTCACTTTCGGTGTGTTGGTCTTGATTCCGGTGCCGCTGCCGAGGGTTGCCTCGACGTTGTGCGTGCCCGAGCCGTTGAGCTTAAGCTCGGTTGAAGCCGCCAGTTGCTTGGACCCGGTGAGGTCGCCCGCAAGATTGAGGGTAATGGTCGGGCTGGTGATGTCGCCGTTGAGGGTCAGGTTGGTTCCCGTGAGAGTAACCGACGTACTGGTCGTGAGGTTGCCGGAGCCGATGACCAAGGCATCGCCGCCCGTGTCGCCCGAGTTGCGCGAGGTGAGATCGAGGTTGGCGACGCCGCCTGCGCCGCCGCTGACGGTGACGCCGCCGGAATTGCGATTGGTCACCGTGATATCGCCACCGGTGGCGCCGAGGCTGATAGTCGGCGTAGCCGTGGTGACCGTAGCGTTGCCACTGCCGTTGAGGTTGACCTGCGTCCCGGCAGTGACTACCCCCGAGCCAGACAGTGTGCCCGTGTTGTTGAAGGTGGTAGTGGTCGTGTTGACGGCTCCGTTCACGGCGGTGCCGGCGGCGTTCACGGTCAAGGAATCGCTGGTAATGGCTGGGAGGGCGATGGCCGAGGATGTGGTCAGGTTTACTGCGCCGAGCGGGTTTGCCCCACCCACCGCACCCGTGAGCGTGATAACACCGCTTCCTGCGCTCAGAGCCAGGTCCTGGTGCGTGGTGTTGAAAGAGTTCACAGTCGAGCCAAAGCTGATCGCACTATTCGACGTTGTAAGCGTCGCGTTGGCGTTGATCGTCACCGCATCGTTGTAGGTCTGGGTCGTGGTGGTCGTAACCACCCCGCCGTTGATCGCGGTGGCGCCGGCGGCGTCGGTGGTGACGCTCAGAAGCGGGTTGGTGCCACCCACCGCCCCGCCGAAAGTCGTCGTCCCGGAATCGTTTACCGTGAGACTGTGCGCCGTAGTTGGTGAATCCACCGTCGAATTGAACGACACGCCAACACCCGTCAGGGTCACATCGGAGCCCAGTGCCACTGTCCCATAAGTTTGGGAATTGGTGGAGGTGCCGATGGCTCCGTTCAGTGTTGTCGTCGAGGGCGCCGTGGCCGCGAGCCCGCCGGTAAAGGTAAGCGTGCCGGGCGCCTGACCCAGAGTGAGCGTGCCCGTGTTGGTGAACGATACCGCGTTGGTGATCGTGCCCGCGGCGCCGGTGAGCGAAATGTTCTGCGTAGTGGCGGAAGTTGTGAGGCCGGCTGCTGTAACCGCACCGGTGATATTGATTGTGCTGCCGTTCACGCCGGCAAGCGTCAGGGTCGAAGTGCCGCTATCCGTGATTGTATTCGTGAAATTAAATACGTCTGTATTGGCCACAGTATCGATCGTCTGGCCGGCACCCGCACCGGCGAGCGTGACGGCCCCTGACTGGGTCGAGGTGCCGGAGCCCCGCAAAGCGGCTCCGTTGTTCAGAGTGACCGGCACCGCATTCGTCACGCCGGTAAGCTTAAGTATCCCGGTGCCCACACTAACCCCCGAGCTGGCGAGCGTGCCGGAGCCAGACAGCTCCAAGGTGCCGGCATTGACGGTGGTCGTGCCGGCATAGGTATTCGTTCCACTCAAGCTCACTGTGCCAGCACCCGTCTTGGTCAACGAGTCCGTGCCCGCAGTCTGGCCAATCGCCGCGCTGACCGTCAGCCCGGTGCCGGTAGAACTGAGATTACCCGCTCCGTTCAATGTCACTCCGCCGGTCGCCAGTGTGCCCGTTCCGGCAGTGTTGCCGATCGTGCCAGTCGTGATCGTGACCGGGTTGGCTAGGGAAGCGCCGTTGTTAATATTCAGCGTATTTGCCCCAACAGCGATCGTGCCGCCGTTGCCCGCCTTCGCAGTGGCGCCGTCAATCGTCAGCGTGCCGCCATTGATCGTCGTCGCGCCAGTGTAGGTGTTGGCGCCCGATAGAATCTCGGTGCCAGCGGTAAGTGTCAGCCCGCCACCGGTGCCCGCCATCACGCCCGAGTAGGTGCCGGAAGCGTTGGAGAGTGTCAGGGTCTGTGCTCCCAGTGACACCCCGTCCGAACCCGCCAACGACACGATGCTCGCCCCGGTCGTTCCGCTGATGTCGAACGTGCCACCCGAACCTGCCACGTTGCTGTTGGCGATACTGCCCGAACCCGACAGAGCCAAAGCACCCGCGTTGATTGTCGTCACCCCCGTGTAGGTGTTCGCCCCAGAAAGAGTCCATGTACCGGTGCCGGCTTTCGTGACGTCGGTCGTGTTAATGCCGCTGTTGTCCACAATAATCCCGGCTATTTCTCCTGTGCCCGCGGTTGAACCCTGGAGGGTGAGAGTCTTGGCACCGGCTCCGGTCGCCGTGAACGCACTCGTGAATTTCAGTAACCCAGTCCCGGATTGATCAATCGTGCCTCCACCCGTGGTGCCCGCGAGGTTGACCACCCGATCCGTCGTTTCTCCCGAGCCAGTGTACAGCAAGGTTCCCGTCGTCGTTCCACTGCCCAGATCAATGGTTCCATTGGCCAGGGACGACGGAACACCCAAGTTGCTGCTGCCACTGCCACCAGCGACGCTGTTGAGTGACCCCACGCTCAATGTGCCGGCCTGAATGCTCGTCTTACCTGAGTAGGTGTTGGCTCCCGACAGCGTCACCGTGCCGGTACCCATTTTGGCAATGCCCAAACCACTGCCGCTGATCACGCCGCCGAGCGTGCCGCTGCCGGCGCCGCTGAGGGTGCTATCGGACACCAGTGCGATAGGGTTGTTTACCACGGCACTCGTGCCCGAAAAGCTCAGGGTGCCGCCGGTCAGGGTGATGGTATTGGTGTTGGTCAGCGTGGCGGAGCTGAAGCCCACGTCGAGCGTCGCGCCCGCGGCCACCGCCGTGCCGGTGGTCGAACCCAGCGCCCCGGTTGAGCCGAGCACCAGCGTGCCACCACTGACACTGGTCGCTCCACCGTAGGTGTTGGCACCGCTCAGGTTCAAAGTTCCGAGGTTCGTCTTGGTGACGCCAAAATTACTGCCGCCATCGCTCACCACTCCAGTCAGAGTGAGGGTGCCATTAACGGTGCCGTTAACGGTACCGGTGCTCGCCAAGGTGATGTTGTTGGTCAGCGTGGGGCTCGTGCCTGCGATCGCCAGGGTGCCGTCCAAGGAAATCAGGTTGTTATTGATCAGCGTACCGCTGAAGGCCGCCGCGAGCGTGGCGCCAGTCACCGTTGTGCTCGAGGTCGAGCCAAGCGCCCCGGTCGAACCGAGGGTCAGGGTGCCATTGGAAACGGTGGTCGACCCAGTGTAGGAGTTGGCGCCCGAGAGCGTCAGGTTGCCCGCGCCGTTCTTAGTCAGGGCCAGCCCACCAGACAAGGTGCCGGCAAATGTATCGGCTCCTGAGTTATTCACCGTGAAGGTCGCCGCCCCTCCGCTGTTCGTGACTACCCCGCTTCCGGACACCGTGCTTACCTGCTGGTTGAACCCGACCAGGTCCAGCGTGCCGCTGCCGCCCACAGTCAGGTCAGTTGTGGTCGGCAGGCCGTCCGCCACCCCCAGGGCAACCGTGCCGCCATTGATGGTGGTCGCCCCCGTGTAGGTGCTGGCTTGGTTTAGCGACAGCGTTCCAGCACCGAGTTTGGTCAAGCCGCCAGAATTGCTGATTACGCCACTAACGGTGGAAGCAGTCCCGACGTCGATCGTGACGAGTCCGGCTCCCGTGGTAAGCGCACCAATGGTAGCGCCTCCGGTTGTGGTGATATTTAACGCGCCACCAGCGGTGGTGATCGTATCGGTCGCGGCACCCAACATAATGAAGCCGCCTGCACCAGAGGTAAAGGTTACTGAATTGCCGGACGTCTGCGCCAGATTCAGGTTGTTGTCAGCAAGGTCATTGATCGTGATGCTGTTGGTCGCAGCCAGCGAAATGTTCGTGGTCGCTTGAACCGTCTCCAAGGCAACCTCGCTGATCTGGGTTGTCGCGGGTCCGTCACTTGAAAGGATAGTCCCATCCGTCGCACTCAGAAGTGTTGCATCATCCGTTCCTCCCGAACCGTTGATTACCGTGATGTCGGTCGGGTCAAGTAGGAGTGTGCCGGTGCGGCCTTGGTGCGCGGAAGTATTCACGCTGCCGTTGAAGGCGAGGGTCTGTTTGCCCGAAACTTCCACAAAGCCACCGTCGCCTGACTGCGCCCCGCCCTTTGCGCTAATCGAACCCGAAAATCGGGTCCAGTTATCCGACCAAACGACGACCTTGCCGCCGTTGCCGTTGGTGAACGCGTCGGCCAGCAACCAGACGTCGGGGCCGACATACGCACGGGAGGCGTTCCGCACGTCGGGATTCGCGCCGTGGAGATCGCCGCCAACGAGGATCGTGCCGCCGCCGGCCGGGCCGGACGCATCGATCGTCGCGGAACCGGTCAGGCCGACACGCTCGCCGGTGACTTCAACGCGACCGCCGGTCTCGCCGGCATTGCGAGCCGAGGCGTCGATCTGCCCGCTGACGAGCACGTCGCCCTTCCCCTGCCCTTGCAGCTGGACGTCGCGGCCCGCCAGGCGGCCGTCGTGCGCAATGGCGACGGCATAAAGGTCACCCGCGGCCAGCACCGCCTTGCCGCGACCCGCGTCGATCGTGCCGGAATTAGCCACGCCCGTGCCGGCCGCCGGCGCCGGGGCCGAAGCGGACGGACCCGCGTCGACGTAGATGTTGCCGCCGTTCTGGCCGAGATAGACGCGATCGCCGGACGCCAGCCCGATAAAACCGTTCGGCGAAACGATCGATCCGGTGTTCGTAACCGAGCGCCCCACCAGCGCGACAAAGTCGCCGCGAATGGAGCCGGCGTTGCGCACGTCGCCCGTGACACTGAAGCGGTCCATGCCGGTGAGAAAATCCTCCTTGGTCATCGAGCCGCCGATGGCATAGAGCCCGGCGACGTCCACCACCGCGGTCCGCCCGAAGTACACGCCCTGCGGGTTGAGCAGGTAGACGCGGCCGTTCGCCAGCAACGCGCCGTCGATCTGCGACGGCGTGAGACCTCCGATCCAGTTCAGCACCCGCGCCGAGGCGCCGGGTTGCACAAACTGCACCGTCTGGTTCGCGCCGACGTTGAACGAATTCCAGCGCAGGACGCTGTTGTTGCCGGCGGTGACGACGGTGGAGTTCGCCGCGTTCGCGATGGTGGCCGCGCCGGCCACCACGGTGCCGCCCTCCGGCCGCTGCGCGTGCGCCACCACGCCCGCCAACCCCAGCGCGAACGCCAGGCCGCGCACGAGCCCGCGGACGGCGCGGCGCGGGCGGGAAGCGGGAATGGAAGCGGGTGATGGCATGGCGGTCGCGCAACTACCAGGAGAGGCTGCCCGAAATGTAATAGCGGACGTCACCCGCCGGGACCACGATTTGTTGGCCAGCGTCGCGGCTCGGGTCACGCAGCTGGTTCAGCGCCACGCCAACGTCGCAGCGCACCGCGAAATACTGCTTCAGCTGCAGTTCCAACCCGCCGCCCGCGCCGGCCAGCGGCAGGCTGGTATCGGCGAGGGGCAGTTCCTCGCCCGGCGCCAGGATGGTGCCGCCGGGCACCGGATTCACGTATCGGTAGCCGTAATCGTAGAATACGCGGCCGATCAGGTCCCAGTCCGCGCCCTGCTTGTCCCGCGCAGGACGCCACTGGAACGGCCAGGCATTCCGGATGAACTTCCCGGGCGGGCCGGGCTTGAACAGGCGCGGGAAATGCAGGGCATATTCGATGGAAGCGGTGTAGAACTCGTCGGCCGCGAGCACCGCCTCGGCGTAGCCGCGCACGGACGATGCGCCGCCCATGGGTTCGTCCTCCTGCGGAATCAGCCGCTTGCCCTTGATCAAGTAGCGGCCGCGCAGCCGCAGCGAGACCTCGTGGGCGAAGTGATGGGCCTTGGCCACTCCGCCGAAAATCGGCTCCAGATACATCGAGGCATTCAGGCTTCCGCGCAGCGAGGTCCAGTCGGCATCGGCCGAGAGGCGCCCCAGCTGCGGGATGCCGTTGGTCGTATTCAGGTTGGCGAAGCTCCCGACCGTCTGCTCATAGCGCGCGCTGCCGGAAAGGGACCACCAGCTGGATTCGCGGGTGAGGGTCCCGGTGAAAAACGGCACGAGAAAATTGGAGGAGCCGGTCGAGAGCGGGGCCTTGATGATCCGGCTCTGGATGCCGTAGTGGGTGAAATTCGCGCCGAGGGCGGAGGTTAGCTCCCAGTTCCAGGGCAGTTGCAGTCGGTTGGAAAACTCGAGGCCGCCCTGCCAGTTCTTGCCGGCATAACGCAGGGTTTCGATGGCGGCATCCGAAGCCAGGAAGTCGCCGTATGAACCGTAGACGCGCGCCAGCAGCTTCGCGGGGCGGAACACCGGGATCCGGTAGGACAGGAAGGAACCGTAGGTCTCGAGATTCGGCGTGGTGATCGCGTCGAAGTTCAGGATGTCGTCGTGGTTCGTAAGTTGGTTGTCCTGAAAGCCGATCCGACCCCGCCAGATGCCGGTCGACTCCGTGCCGAAGTTGGTCACCTGCCCGTAGACCTGCCACGCCCGCGATTCATTGACGAGGTAGTCGAGCACCACCTTGCCCGGCTCCCCCGAGGAGGCGATCGAGGCCTCCACCAGGCGGCCCGGGTGCAGGCTGAGCCCACGCAGGTAGCGGTTGAGCCGGCCCTCGCGGAACAGGTCGCCGACCTTCAGCGGCGAATGGGCGGCGATGGCGCGGTGCTTGCGGTTGTTGACCGAGGCCTGCGGCTTGAAGCGCTTGCCACGGGCGAGCGTGCGGATCTCGGCGATCTGGCTCGCCCAAACAACCATGCGGGCGGCGTGGTCGTCGGCCGGGCGATTGTCGACCAGGCCGGTGCTGGAAATCTCCAATTCCGGAAACGTAACCCACACCCCGAAGATCCCACGCGCGTTGTACCAGCGCACGACGTCCTGGGCGATGCCGCGCAAAGCGTCGCCATCAAACCGGCTGCCTTCCGGAATGGCGCTGAGACTCAGGTTCTCGGCGCCCGTCGCGGCCGGCGCGCGAAAGACATTTCCGTCGCGCGTCACGTTAACGGTGAGATCCTTCAGTTGCTCGACGGCCGGCAGCGCGGGATGTTGGAGCCCGTACCTGAACTCGAAGTGGTCCACCGGCACCCCGGGGTCAGCCGGCGGCGCCGCGGTCGCCGTCTTTTCCTGGGCCGACAAGGCCATCGCACCGTAGCAATACGCCAGCACGACCACGATCCACTGCCACCTCAGCCCCCGCAAATTCGCTACGGGAAATCGCGCTGAAGAGGCCTTAGCGATGGCTCCATCCGGATATGACACGACGTTGCCTCCGCTGGTGCGTTTCCGGCACTGACAAGCGGTCACCAATCCAAGGCGATTTAAGCCCGTAATCATCAGGTGACGTCCCCACAACTGGAGGGGGAGGAAACCGGTAAATTGCCCTAGCCGTCAACCAGTTAATCCCTGTCAGGCGGGTGCCGGTGTAGGACGATTACGGGGCGGTTGTAGGACGCCCAAATTGCCCCGCTGCAACTCGCTGGCAAACCGAAGGAATGCGCGGGTATTCTCACCTTATTGACAACCGTCCTGTAGGACTGGTGCCGGCCAAAAAAATCAACCGAACAACCGGCTGAAAAATCCGGGCCGTGAACCGGGCCGGAAACGCACCAGCCATTTCGAGGCCGCCTCGCGACTGGCTTCGACGGCCTGGCCGTTCATGCACGAGACCTCCGGCAGCCGGCCGGCCGCGAGGCTCGCGAGCAGGCTGGCGTCGTTCGTCTGGCCCTCCGCTTCCAGCTGGTACGGAATCTGGGTCACGATCGGAAGCGCGGCGGGCAGCGCCCGCAGCAGGAAGAAATCCGACGGATCGGGCTCGCCGACGATCACATCCATCCACTCGCGTCCCGCCGGCGCGAGGCCGAAGAACGGCACCGCCGGTTCCAGCTGCGTGGCGAGGAACGAAATCCAGGCGTTGAGCGATTCCGCCGGATGGGCGCCGGGAATCTGCGGCAGGCGCAGGCAACGCGTTCCCGCCGGCTTGCCGTCCTGGCACCAGGCAAAAGTGCCGGGGGCGAACACCGGGAAATTTCGCCGCAGGTGATGCACCACGCGGCGGAATGACTCCGGCTCACGCGTGAAATGCGCCGCCCAGGCCGCGACGCCGTGGCCGGGACCCACCGAGACATGCGGCCCGGTGGGAAAGCGCGCCTGCAACGCCTGCTCGGCCGCCTTGATGTAGGAAATCACCACGCCGGACGAGTTGGTGCCGCGACACTTGGTCTTCAATTCCTCCAATGCCGGCAGCAGCTCGTTCGCCAGCCAGCTGAAGGAACGCGTGACGCAATGCGCGATGAGGATCATCGGATAGAGCGCGCGTCCCTTGCCATCCTGCGAAGACCAGATCAGCCCCGTGTGGCTTTCGTTCAGCCGGCGCCAGTGGAAGACATGGTCGAACCCCGGCATCACCTTGTCGGGTCCGGCCTTTTCCCAGGCGGCATGCTCGATCTGGCGCGCGATGCCGCCATAAAGGATGCTGCGGGCCTCGACCAGCGACGCGGTGACCAGGCCGATGTCGTCCAGGTGGTCGTTCCAGCCCGGGTGCTTGCCGAAGGCACCGACATGGACCCGCGCCGCGGAGGGCGACTTCTTCCAGTCCTCGTTCAGAAAGAAGCGGGTGAAGTTATTCATGTCCGATGGAAACGCCCCGGGACTCGGGCTGCGGGTGGCCGGGCGGTCGTGGAGTCAGGATGAACATGACGGCGTCGAGTCGAGGCGATCAACGCGGCGCCGCCGGCCATTCATCCAGCGACGGCATCGGCTGGTCGAAGCTGACGGTCACCGGCAGCACGAGGTCGGTGCCGCGGTCGTTCAGTTGGATCAATGCATCCCATTCCTTGCCCTCGGCGCGGCGAACCGAATTCTGCTCGAGCAGGTGCAGCGCGCCCCAGCCGGCGCCGGGCTCGACCGCGGCGTCGGCCACGGACTTCGGGCCGACGGTGGTGAAGAACTCGACCTTCGGGAGCGGCGAGGCCACGGTGAACTTGTCCAGCATCACGCTCTCGGGCAGGCCCGCGAGCGGATAACCGCGATCGCCGACCCGCAGGGACTTGAAGACGCGGGTGATGGCCTTCTTGGCCGCTGCGGAACCCAACGCCTTTTGGACCGCCGCCGCCTGATCCTGGTCGCTCGGGAGAATCAGCCGGACGTTGGCCAGATTGCCGTCGGGCGTCATCAGCAGCGCGGCAAACGCGGCCATCTGCTCGAGGTGCTTGAAGCGCCCGGCGAGGGCGGCCTTCGCCTCGGCCGGCAGGCCCGGCGCGGCGGCATCGGCCCGCACCAAGGCGAGCTGGGCCACGGCCTTTTTCAATTGTTCCACCGTGAGCGCCGGGCCGGAACCCAGCGGGTAGCCCAAGGCCGGGGGGAAGGCCTCGTCGAGCTCGCGCTGGTAGGCGGCAATCGTTTCGGCCACGCCGCGCGGCCCGGCGGCCTCGACCAGCGTGCCCACGGCCGTGGTGTATTCGAAGCGCATCGCGCCGGCATATTTGCCCACGCGCTCGCGCACGCCCGCGAGCAACGCGGCCTGCTGCTTCAGCGTGTCGCCGAGGTGGCCGATCAGGCTGCCGCCGCCCGGCGGCGGCGCCATGATCCGGATGAGGTCCGCGTAGGTCGCGCAGCGCACCGCGTAGGCCGGCTTGCCGTCCATGCCCACGAGGCTGGGCAGGTCCAAATCGCTCAACTGCGCCTCCTCCGCGGGGCTCATCAGTTGCGACAGTTGCGCGGAGACCTGGCTGTCGAGCCCGGTGAGCCGGCGCTCGAGATCCTTGTAGAGCGTGAACTCGCTGGCCGGGCCGGACGCCATGCCCGCGGCCGCGGCGGCGGCGTCCTTCTGCTTGTGCAGCGCCGTGGCGATGACCTGCGTCACCTGCCCGGCCTCGCTGCGCATCTTGGTGACGATGGCGCGGTAGCTTGCCTCGAGCGTGACGTCGTCGGTCACCCCCGTCTTGGCCTTGAGCTCGCCGACCAATTTGTCCATGCCGGTCCGGCGCGTGTCGAGGTCGCCCCAGGCGGCGAGCACCTGCTCGAACCAATGGGCGCCGCTGGCGGGTTCACCGACGGCCTTGAGGAAAGATTTCTCCGCGTCGTTGTAGCGAGCGACCGTGAGCCGGCCCGCCTGGATGGAGGCGATGGCGTCGCGCTGCACGCCCTGCGCCGCCTGCATCGACTTGTCGAGGGCGTCCCAGCCGCGGGCGAGCGGCTGGTTGTCGCGCAGGCTCTTGCCGCGCGAGAGCCAGGCCGGCGGCCACAGGCCCTTCCCGGCGCCGCCGCGGAAGTAGGTCCAGTCGTGGATCTGCATCAGGTGATCCATGACCGCCGGGCCGTCGGGCACGCCGGCCATCGTGGGGCCGAGCAGGGGCACGAAGAAATCCTCGGGCGGGTAATCCGCGTCGTAACCGGGCAGCCCCTTGAGGTGGATGGCGCCTTCCAACCGGATCAAGGCGGCGAGGCGCTGCGCATCGGCGGCGGTCCAGCCGCCGGAGTTGATCAACCGGTCGCGGTTCGCGTCGACGATCGGCGCGATGACGCTGGCTTCGAAGAGCACGCGCTGCGCCTGGCGGCGGCGGGGATTCGCCTGCATGGCGACGGACTCGATCGGCTTGAAGATCAGCGGAATCCTGAGGTCGGCGCTGGCCGTCTTCTGCAGCTTCTCATGGAACTGCAGGATCGGGATGTCCTGGTGCAGGTCGAGTTGGACCAGGTCGTTGCCCGTGAATTCGAGCCGGCCGTTGACGATCGGGCGCCACCGCGCCCCGGACCAGTTCTCCGCCTTGGCGCCCGCCCGCCAGTAGGTCAGCTCGCTGCCGACACTGGACTTGAGCGCCCGGTAGCCGGCGTAGCTGATGCCGAGCACGGCGAGGGCGCCGACCGCGACCACGGAGGCGATGATGCGCTGGCGGGTCTTGATCAGCTTGGTCGTGTTGGTCGCGCGCGTGACGAGGCCCTTTTCCTTGAAAACTTTCTGGAGGAAGAGGTCCTTGAGGAAGAACGACCGCTCGCGTTCCCAGGCCTTGCTGGCCGGCAACTGTTCCTCGCTGAGGCCAAGGGCCGCGGCCAGCTCGGTGTCGAGTTCCTTGCCCTCGGTGAGCGCGGAGGTGAAGTAGATGCCGCGCAGAAAGAGCGGCTTGGCCGACTGCGCGCTCGGGCCGAAGATCGTCTCGAGGTACTTGCGCAGCCGCGGCGCGAGCGCGCCGATGCTCGCCGCCAGCGAGAAGAGCGAGTCGACCTCGTCGGCGCGGCGCTTGCTGTGGTCCGTGGGAATCGGGTCCTTGAGCATGCCAAGCCGGCGGCGGCCGATGCGCTGCACCACCTCGGCGAGGTGGCGGTTCACCGCCTCCATCTGGAAGGGCGTGTCGAGCGGCGCGGGATTGGACCAGCCGGTCATCTGGTCCTGCAGCTGCGGGTCCTTCACGCCGCTGAAGAATTCGCGGAAGCCGACGATCTTGTCGCACTTGGTGATGAGCACGAAGACCGGGAAGCGCACGTCGAGCGTGCGCTGGATCACGTCGAGCTGGCGGGCGATCTTGCCGGCCTTGGCCGTGATGTCCTCCATCGAGTCCTTGATCAGGCTTTCCGACGGGATCACGAGGAGGAGGCCGTTGATCGGGCAGTTCGGGCGCGTCTTGCGCAGCAGCGTGAGGAACTCGGTCCACTCGGTCGTGCTGCCCGGGGGCGCCTCCTGGAAGAGCAGCTTGCCGGCCGTGTCGATCAGCACGGCGTAGTTCGTGAACCACCAGTGCATGTTGATCGTGCCGCCCGCACCCTGCATTTCGTCCTGCAGGCCCGGGGGGAACCCGACCTTGCAGCGGCGCACCGCCTCGGTCTTGCCCGAGCCGGGCTCGCCGCACACCACGTACCAAGGCAGCGAGTACAGGTCCTTGCCCACCGCCTCGAACTTCTCGATGCCGCGGGCGAAGTTCTCGCGCAGCCGGTCGAGCGT
Source organism: Lacunisphaera sp. (assembly GCA_035496355.1). Lineage (GTDB taxonomy): Bacteria > Verrucomicrobiota > Verrucomicrobiia > Opitutales > Opitutaceae > Lacunisphaera. The sequence goes on from DATJES010000055.1 coordinate 13,189, forward strand.
CGCCAGCATCGCCGGGTCGTGGATGGCGGAGGGCGTGCCGGAGGTGTGCGCCGTGAGCTGGCTGCTCATCTTGCGGGCGCGCTGGCGGCCGGCCATCTTCTGGTACATCGACCAGGCGACGATCGCGAGCACGACCAGGACGATGCCGGCCGCGGCAATCAGCAACGCGCGGCGGTCGATCACGGCGGCGACGGCGAGCACGGTGATGCCGCACAGCGCCGCCACGAGGATCTTCATGTTCTTCGGAATCTGCTGGAATTGGTCGAGCATGGCGGCGCCTCAGGGTTGGGAGGTGGTCTTCGCGGGATCGTGCGCGATGATTGCATCGAGGGACTTGTTCAGCTCCGCCGAAGCGCTGTGGAAGGTGTAGATGTTGACCGCCACCACCACGAACAGGAGCCCGGCGAGGACGATGAGCAGCGGCACGAGGCTGGCGGCCATCGGCATCGGCAGGTTCGCCAGGTTGGTGTGCTGGTAGGAGGCGGGCGTGATGAAGGCCGACTCGTCGGCATCGACATACGCCTTCACGCGCGGGGCGATCTCCTCCATCTTCTTCTTCAGGAAGTCGAGCTGGCCGCTGTTGCCGCCGGTGAAGCCGAGGCCGATGCAGATGTAGAAGATCGCCAGCCGCTCGTCGGCCGTTTCCTTGGTGTCCTTCAGCGTCTCGTCGAGCAGCTCGAAGAACTTCTCGTCGCCGGCGTATTCGTTGCGCGCGGCGGCGAGGCGGTTGTTGTTCCACTTGCCGGCAAAGGGCAGCGCGCTCTCCGCGATCATGGAGTCGACGAAGCAGATCAGCGCCAGCTCGACCTTGCGGTACTGGTCGCCGAGCGACAGGTCGCCGCGGGCGATGCGGGCGAGCACTTCGAACTGCTCCTCGATCTCGGCGCGGGTCTGGGCGTAGTCGATGGCATCGCCGCGGCCCATGCGGCCGATGCGATTGAGGCGGCAAACCGTCTGGAAAAGCGGTTCACAATGGTTGACGAGGCTGGCGGACACGGCGGGAGGGAGGTTGGGGATGGGAGGTGAAAACCGGGGCGGGGTGCGGACAATGCGGGGCGCGACGGGCGATCACTCCTTGCCCGCCCCGCGCATCAGGTCCTCGGCGTATTTCACCACCGCGGCCTGCACGTCGTCCTCGATCACGGTCTCCGTGATCTCGGCGGCGAGTTCGGTGTGCTTCTTCCAGAACTGGGCGTCGCTCTTCCCGCCGCCCTCGGCGCGCACGAGCTCGCGGATGGCGTCGGGGGTGTAACGCTGCTGGAAGCGGCGCGCGAAATTCTTGCCCGCCGGCCCGAGGCCGGCCAGCAGGCCCGCGATGAGCTGGCGCGAGGCGTCCACCTGCTTCTGCACGAGGACCTGCGCCGCCACCGCCGCCGGCCCGCCGGTCAGGGTGCGCCTGGTGACGGCGCGCAGGTCGCCCTGCGCGGTGTCGCGGCGAATCGGCGATTTTGGCGCGGCATTGCGCCAGACGTTCCAGGCCAGCTGGTCGAGCGCCAGCATCGCCTCGGCAAAGGTCGCGAACAGCTTCGCCAGCTGCTGCGTGTCGATCGGGTCATCCGGGTCGAGCTTCAGCTTGGTTTGCACGGCGGTCAGGGCCTCGCCCTCGAAGGCGTGGCCGGCCGGCTGGACCAGGCCTGCGGCGGCCAGCTGGCGCTTCACCGCTTCGCGTTGCTCCGCCGTGAGCTTCGGCACAAGCTGCACGAAGGCTGCGATCAGCTCGTCGGGCGTGAGCCGGGCGGCCGCGGCGGGCGCAAGGGCAGTGGCCGCGGCGAGGTCCCATTCGGGAAACGCCTGCGTGAGCGCATACAGGTAGCCGCCCCGCTTCGCCGCCGGTATCTCCTGCAGGGCCCGGCGCATCTCCTCCTCGAGGTGAACCTGGCGGTCTTCCGGCTTCTCGGCGGTCAGCGTCGTCTGCAGGTATTTCAGGCGGGTGACCAGCGACGATGCCCACGTCGTGCGTTCAACATCGGCCACTTCATCTGGAGGGGCTGGCGGCATTGATGGTCACCATGTCAAATATTTCTGCTCACGCACAAGCACTAACAGCTTGTAGCGCTCGCGGAATCCGGGCGGCGCCTCGAAGGCCGGCCGGATGCCGACGTCGCTGTAGGGCTCGGTGCCCGGCTTCGCCCCGATCAGGCCGGCGGCCTCGACCTTCTGCGGCTGGGTGAAGTCGATGCCCGGCGGCGACAGCGCCGAGCCACCCGCCACGTAGTAGGCGCTGGTCAGGGGATCAAAGAGGAAGATCGAGACATTGCCCGTCAGGTTGACGAACTTGCCGGTGACCGGGCCCTCGTCGACCGGGCCAAACCACACCCGGCCCTCGTCGGCCGACGCCGCGGCGTGCCCGTCGTCGTTGAAGGTCCGCCGCGCCTTGCTGCCCTCCACCTGGACCTTGGGCAGGAAGGCGCCGGCGTTGGGCCGCCACGGCACGGTCTGGCCGGCGACGTTGTAGTCGCGCAGGTAATAGAACAGGTTCTGGAAATCCGGGCCGCGGAAATTTCCCTCGGCGGGCTTGCCGACCACCTTCATGACGGCCGCCCACTCGCGGGGCGTGGGCAGCCGGGCGCCAATCAGGCGCTCGGCGACCGCGCGCGCCGCCTCGGGCGGCAGCTGTTGCACCGGGCTGCGCAAACTAGGTGTCTCCCGGGCCGCCTTGTCGAGCACCGCGTTGGTGGCCCGCAGCTCGGTGTTGTGGAGCAGGCCCTCGACCGCGGCCGTGGTGTAGAAGAACCACGACGGATTCAACTCGATGCCGGCGTAGTTCCCGGCGTTGTCGATGCGGGGACGCCAGCTCATCGGCTGGTCGTAGGGCTTCGAATAGGATTCGCCCTTTGCCCATTGCGGCAGCGCGGCCATCACCGCGTCCGTCTGCGCCTTCGGCCGGTCCTTCATGAGCTCGAGGAATTCGCCGACCGCGAGTTCGCGGTTGGCGAGGTAGAACGCCGGCGTATCGTCGTCCGGTTGCACGATCGAAAAATCGAGCTTCACCACCGTCCCATCGTTCCGACCCTTCCAGGTGGCGGTGAGCCCGAGGCCCGAGTCGGTCAGTTCCTCCTGCCAGCCGGCGAGCCGGGGCGAAGGCGTCGGCTTCCGGTTCGGGTCGACCTTGAGCTCGATGCCGGCGAGCTGGTCGACGAACGAGGTCACCGCCGGTTGCGTTGCCATGCCCTTGATGGCGCGCACGGCCCCGACGAAGGCGTCGCGCCGGCTGCGCAGCGGGGCGAGATCCACCTCCGTCCAGTCGGAACGCTTCAGCTGCCAGAGCTTCAGGTCGTAGAGCGCCGGGTCGTCCAGGTCCGCCTCGGTGATGCCGTAGCGCTGCATCCGTTCAAACACGGCGGAGAGTTGCTCCTCGCTGGCGGCGGAATTCCGCGCGGCGCGGTTCCAGCGCACCCGCGTTTCCCTCGTCAATTCGTCGAGCAACGTCCCGCGGCGCGTCTCGTCCTTCACGTCGCGACCGACTATGTCGCGAAGGTTCGAGACCACCGCACCGTCGATGTCGAGATCCGCGGCTCCCGCCGGCCAGCCGGTGAGTGCGCCGAGGCGGCGCCAGGCGGTCAGCTTCCGTGAAAGCCCGCCGCTTTGGGCGGCCCCGACCAGTTCCGCCCGGTCGGTGCTTTCGTCCAGCCGGCCCAGCAGCCGGGCCTCGTTGTTCCATTCCGCCGGCGGTCCGGTGAGCGCGTCGAGCCCGGGATGCTGCGCCAAACGATCGACGATGTCCTTCACGCCCTCGCGCCACGCAATTCCGCCCGCCAGGAGCTGACCCAGCCGGTCGAGGTCGCCGGCGAACGCGGGCAGCGCGGCCAGCCATCGGCGGTGGTCCTCGAGCGGTGCGCGGTCGGCGGCGCTGCCGGCCGACCAGGGCGTCGCCGGCAGGGCGTCGCGCCATTGGACCAGGACCCCGATCGCGGTCGCCGCCTGCTCGCGGCGCGCAGCCTCCAGGCGGCGTAGCGCGTCCGCCGTTTCCGCCGAGACGCCCGGGAGCTCCGGCACCTTCAAGGCGCCAAAGCCATTTTCCCCTTCCAGTCCGTCCACCCACTCGCGCATCTGGCGCTCCTGCGCCCGCAGCGTGCGGAAGCGCGCGCGGTCCTGCGCCAGCGCCTCCGCGGTCACGCCACCCAGGGCCGCCTGCTGCCACGCCGCCCACCGGCGCCGGGTTTCTTCAAACTGCCCATACGGCCGGCCGACCTTCGCCAGCCACACGTCGGGCCGCAACAGGGTGAGCGTGGCCTCGAGGCGCTGCCCGAGGTTCTGCAGTTTCTCCGCCAGCTGGTTGGTCTCGGCCGACACCCGCGGCAGATCGTGGCGCACGATGTCCTGGCCGCGCAGGGCATGCAGGTCGGCGGTCCGCTGCTGGTACTCGGTGCGGAAATCCGCGGCGTTCAGTGTCGTTGGTCCGCCCGGCTCGGGGGCGGGCGCGTCGGCTTCCAGCCCGGCCGCGCGGGTGTTCAGTTGCGTGACCGTCGCGTCGAGCGCCGGCGCCAGGCGCGGATCCTCGGCCGGCGGCACCTTCGAATAGAGGGCGAGTTCCTGCGACCAGCGCGGAAAATCCTCGACCACCACCGGCGCAGTCTCCTTGAGCAACGCCGACTCCTTCAGGAAGCGCTCGCGCTCGACGGCCGGGTCGAGGAACTGCTCGCGGCGATTGCGGAGTTCCTCGAGTGGACCGGCCAAGGCGTCGGCAAATTCGCCCACCGAGCCATGGTCGGTCAGGCGCTGGAGAATCAAGTCGGGCATGGCCTGCTGCACCCGGTCGGGCGTGCCCTTCATGTCCGCGGTGAGCCGTGTGAGAACGCTCCAGCGGCTGGCCAACAGCAGCGTGCCCGACTCGTCGAGTGAGATGTCGTTGAAGTATTTCAGGGTGCGGGCGCTGTCTTGTTTGCCGTAGTTGGGGTCGCCGCGCTGCGGCGGTAGCCGCGGCCCCAACGCCTCCGCCGCACCGCTGTACCTGCGCTCGTTGAGCAGGGTCAGGAGGTTCCGCATTTCCGCCCAGCGCGGCCATCCTTCCAACTGGATCGCGAGGGTCAGGACCTGTTGATAGGCCGTCGTGACTTTGTCGCCGACGGATTGCAGACGCAGTTCGCTCAACACGGCGGGCGGGGGCGATTCGCCGAGCACGCCCAGGCGTTTTTCCCCGGCCGCCTCGGGCACCAGCGCACCGGGCACGAGGTTCGGCGCATTGTTGACGAAGTTGGTGATCGCGACCCGCAGCGGATCGTTCCGGCCGTTCCACAGCGCCTCGGTCTTCAACAGCCGCGGGGCGTTGTTCTGCAGGTCGGCGAGCCAGGTGTCCCAAGCACGGCAGAGCAGCGACCATGACGCCGGCACATTGACCTCGAGCGCCCGGGGATTCTTCACCGTTTCCGCGAGTCGCCGGAGGTTGTCCGGCATGTAGATCGGGTTGCCAAAGCGGGCGAAGGCCAGGACGCCGCCGGCGATGACGAACGTCGCCGCCGAACCGATCATCATCGCCTTCCGGACCGGACGCGCGTCCTTCGGCACCTGGCGCAGGCGCTTGCGCGCCTCGGCCAGCGTGAGTTCGCCGGCCTTCGGCTCCGGGTTCAGCAGGTAATTGCAGTAGGCGAGCCAGGCTTTCCCGGGATGGCCGAGCGCGCGCCACTCCGGGCCGTCCTCGATCGGCCAGCCGGCCACGGCACGGCGCCGGACCACCTGGGCGAGGATGGCGCCGATGGCGGTGAGGTCGTTGGTGCGGGGCGCATTCTCGTCCTTGATCCCGTACATGAACCACGGGTCCGCGAGAATGACCGTCATGCCCGGGAGCGGGCCGGACTTGGTGATGAAGATATTCGACGATTTGAGCTTCCGGTGCGAGCCGCCGGGCTTCAGGCCCCATTTCTCGACCGCGTTGAACAGGCATTCAGCCAGCGCCCGCAGATGGTCGCCCTTGGCCGAGAGCGTTTCAACCATCGGCTCAAGCGTGCGCTCCTGCCAGGGTGTGACCGAGTACGCACCCTCGGGACAGCGGCCGAAGGCGACCACCGGCAACACGGCGCCGTCCTCATTGGCGCCGCGTTGCTGGCGCTCGGCGGCGACCAGCCAGCCTTCGATGGCATAGAACCGCCGGACGCTGGTGGAGGCCGGCGGATGAAATATCTTCAGCGCAAACCGACCCGGCTGGCCGTCCGGCGCGGTCGCCTCGTAGACGCTCGTGAACGGCCCGAGGTCATGGGCGCGTTTCTGTTGGTAGCCACCGTAGTCGGACATGCAGGTTGGGTGGCGGACAATGGCTCGGCGTGGATTGGCCCGAGTGTTTCCGCCAGGTAAGCGTGGCGGCTAGGTGGAAGGTGGCGGCGACCGCCGGACCCGCAGCGGGACGGTGCGGCCTCGGTCGGATCGCCTGCGTCCGGAAGGGTTGGGACGCGAGGTGAGGTCGTCAGGGTTGGGTGGATTCATTCCGGTGCGATGGGTGCCAGTGACTAGATCCAGACCGGCGCGAGCAGAGCCGCTTTTGCACCGGCAGGCAAGTACGGGATGAGCGGCTGACGGCGGACCGGGCGGGAGCGGCGCCCTGGCGATGCGTTATTTCACGCCGCTCATTCGGATCAACAGCACCTCGACATTGGGAGCGCTGAAATCTCCCCGCACCTGCCAGGAGGTGAGCTTGTCCAGGTTGAGCCCCTTGGTCTTGCCGGGCTTGTTCTCGTAATCGGGTTTGGCCAGATCGAGGCGATAGGCGAGCACCGCTCCGTGCGGCTTGTCCTCCAACGAAAGATTCCAGCCCCAGTCGGTGCCATCCTTGTCGGCGAGGCCGAAGCCAAGAGCGCGGGCCTGGTTGGCGTTGCCGATCACGAGGAAAATCTCGACGGCCCGCAAGCCCCCGAAGTCGGCGGCGGGTTTGTTCTCGCCCAACCCACCCTTCCCCGACGGCGCCTGCACCAGGGTGCCCTTGCCGGGCAGCGGGCGCACGGCCTTGTCCCAATCCTGGTAGGCGTACTCGTAGGGCCGCGTCGACCGGCCATCGCGTTCCTGATGGTAATCGGCAAAATCAACCAACAGGCGATCCTCGGCCCGGGCGACGGGAACGAGGAAACAGGTCAGGACGAGGGCGGCGGCGAGACGACAGGAGGGTTTCATCGGCAACGCGGGGGTGATTGGGAACCAGGAACGGTCGGCGGAAGGCTGGGCAAAATCCGTCCGGAAAACAAAACGATTCCACCGGCCGGGCCGCCGGCGTCACCCTCCCGAAGAGTCGGTCGGCACCCGGGTGGCGACCACGTCAATCGGCTCGCCCCGGGCCGCCGGCGCACCGGGGGCCGTCCGCGCCGGCGCAGCGGACGCCGGATGATCCGGACGGAACAACTGCACCGCCCAGGCCACCACCCCGGTCACCACCACCACCGCCGCTGCCAGGAAGACGGCGATCATCGCGGCCAGCCCGACCAAGCCGGCCACCAGGATGCGAAGCACGCGCATGCCGGGCAGATTACCGCCGGCCCCGTTGATTGCACGGACGATTCCTGCGCATCCCTTGTCGCCCGCCTTCCCGCTCGACTCGCCTTCCGGGTGCGATTGAATCCCGGCCGCACCCCACGCTTCCATGAAGAAATACCTCGTTGAATTCATCGGCACCTTCTTCCTCGTCTTCACCATCGGGATGACCGTCGTCGCCCCGGGCGCCAGCGTCCTGGCTCCCCTCGCCATCGGCTCAGTGCTCGCCGTCATGATCTTCGCCGGCGGCCACGTCTCGGGCGGGCACTTCAACCCGGCGGTGACGCTCGCGGTCTGGTCGCGGGGCAAATGCGCGATGTCCGACGTCGTGCCCTACATGGTGGCGCAAGTCGGGGCCGGTGTCGTGGCCGCTCTCCTCGTGAAGGCCTTGAAAGGCGGTCTCGTGGCGGAGGCCGTCGCCCTGGCCGGGCCGCTGCGGCCGCTTGTCCTGCCCGCGCTCACGGTCGAGTTCCTGTTCACCTTCGCGCTCGCCTGGGTGGTGCTCAACACCGCGACGAACAAGGATACCGCCGGCAATTCCTTTTATGGGCTGGCCATCGGATTCACGGTGCTCGCCGGTGCGTGCGCCGTCGGCGCCGTGTCGGGCGGAGCGTTCAACCCCGCCGTCGCTGTGGGCCTGTGCCTGATGGGCGTCGTGGGCTGGGGCAGCCTGTGGATCTATCTGGTGGCCTGCCCGGCCGGCGGCCTGGCCGCCGCCGCAATCTACAAGCTGGTCAACGGCACGGATTGACGCCCGCGGCCGAGTCCGCCTGCGCCACCGCCGCGCAGCCCGGCGGCCTTTTCGATTTCAGCCGCCCGCTTTGCCTTGCCAAGCGGCGCGCGCTCGGAACCATTCCGCCACTTCTCCACGATGAAGAACGAAGTCCTCTGGCTCATCCGACTCGGCCTCGACCAGAAGATGTTCACCCGCGACCAGGCGCTCGCCATGCTGCGAATGGCCGGACGCGACGCGGACCTCATGGACTTCGCGCAGAAGTTGATCGACGAGGGCATCGTCGCCGACGTGGGCCGGCTCGAGACGATTGCGGGCGACGCCATGGCGCGGGCCGAGGCCGGCCCGCCCGCGGTCAACCCGCTGCTCGAGGAAGAACCGGCCGCCGAACCGGCGAGGCCGGCGGGCGGCACGAGCCGGGTCTCCGCCTCCGCGAACGGCCTGCCGGTCTTTCCGTTCAATGGCATCGCGTCGCTGAATGAGGCGGCGCTGGCGGACGCCATGCGCCAGCTCCTGCTCGATGCGGGCACCTATGGCGCCAGCGATCTCCATCTCTCCGCCGGTTCGACGCCCTTCATCCGCAAGAATCGCGCGCTCAGTTCCATCACCGGGCACATCCTCACCGAGGAGGAGTCGCTGCGCCTGAACACCGCCCTGCTCGCGGAGCACCAGAAGAAAATCTATCTCGAGCGGAAGGACTACGACTTCGCCCTGGCCCTCGACGCCGAGCACCGCTACCGCGTGAACCTGATGGTCCACAAGTGGGGGCCGTCGGGCTGCTACCGCATGGTGCCCGCCGGCGTCCCCAAGCTCGACGAGCTCGGCCTGCGCAACCTCGACACGATTCGCAAGCTCCTCACCTACCACAACGGCCTCATCCTCGTCACCGGCCCGGTCGGCGCGGGCAAGACCACCACGCTGGCCGCGCTCGTGGCCGAGCTCAACGAACAGCGCGAGGACCACATCATCACCGTCGAGGACCCGATCGAGGTGGTCCAGCTGCCCAAGGGCTGCAACGTCACGCAGCGCGAGGTGGGCCCGCATACCAAGTCGTTTTTCTCCGCGCTCAAGGGCGCGCTGCGCGAGGACCCCGACGTGATCGTCATTGGCGAATTGCGCGACCTCGAGACGATCGAGATGGCCATCAGCGCGTCGGAAACCGGCCACCTGGTCATCGGCACGATGCACACCAGCGATGCCGCCACGACGCTGAACCGCCTGCTCGACGTCTTCTCGCCCGCGCAGCAAACGCAGATTCGCGCCTCCGTCGCCGAATCGCTCCGCGGCATTGTCTGCCAGCGGCTCCTGCCCAGCACCAGCGGCGGCCTCGTCGTGGCCTGCGAGATCATGGTGTCCAACCTCGCGATCCAGGCCCTCATCCGCGAAGGCAAGTCCGCCGGCCTGCGCAACACGATGGAGACCGGCATCAAGGAAGGCATGTGCATCATGGAGAACGTCGTCCTCGAGCTGTTCCAGCAGGGAAAGATTTCCAAGGAAACGGCGCTGGCCAACGTCACCACGCGGAATGTCCGCCAGAAGATCGATCCGCCGCCCGCGCCGCCGCCCCCGCCGCCCACCGGCAAGAAGTGACCCAAGATCCCGCCTCCAACCCATGGCCGCCATCGACGCGCTCCTCAAGACCATGCTCGACAAGGGCGGCTCCGACCTGCACCTGACGGTCGGGCTTCCGCCCAAGTCCCGCATCTCCGGCTCGCTGACGCCCATCGGCGACACGCCGCTGACGTCGCAGCAGATGGAGGCGTATCTCAAGGAAATCTGTCCCGAGAAACGCTGGACCGAATTCCTCGCGCGCAAGGACCTCGACCTCGCGCACGAGGTGCCCGGCCTCGCCCGTTTCCGCGGGAATTATCTCTACAACCACTGGGGCCAGGCCGCCGTCTTCCGCCAGATTCCCGCGAAGATCCTCTCGTTCAACCAGCTCAACCTGCCCGAGGCGCTCAAGAAGCTTTGCCACCTCGACCAGGGACTCGTCGTTGTCACCGGCCCGACGGGTTCCGGCAAGTCGACCACGCTCGCGGCGATGATCGACTACATCAACGACAACTTCGCCAAGCACATCATCACGATCGAGGACCCGATCGAATTCGTCCACCCCTGCAAGAAATCGACCATCGTGCACCGCGAGGTCGGCGAGCACACCGAGACGTTCGCCGCCGCGCTCAAGGGCGCGATGCGCCACGATCCCGACATTCTCCTCCTCGGTGAAATGCGCGAGATGGAGACCATCAAGCTCGCCCTCTCCTGCGCATCGATGGGCATGCTGGTGTTCGGCACGCTGCACACCAACAACGCCCCCAAGACGGTCGACCGCATCATCAACACCTTCCCCGCCGACGAGCAGAACCAGGTGCGCGTCATGCTCGCCAGCTGCCTCGCCGGCGTCGTCGCCCAGCTCCTCTGCAAGAAGATCCCCAAGGGCCGCTGCGCCGTGCACGAGATCCTGCTGCAGCACGAGGCGCTGCCGAACACGATTCGCTCGGGCCAGATCGCCAACATCCGCGCCATCATCGAGAGCGGCAAGGAGGACGGCATGATCACGATGGACAACAGCCTCATGGCGCGCGTGAAGGACGGCACCGTCGAGGCCAAGGAAGCCTACATGAAGGGCAGCAACAAGGGCCTCTTCGCGCCGCTCCTCAAGCCCGGCGATCTCGATTCCGCCGCAGCTCACTGAGGTGGCCCCGGACGGAAACCGCGATCGCGCCGGCCGGCCGGCTGGTGTCTCCGGACGCCCGGATCTCGGCGCGGCTCGGCGACCGCGCTCTGGGGAAAGCGAGCGCCGGGGCGGTGCCGTCAAACATCAATTGATGTCCCGGGAATGGCGCGCGAGCTGGCGGGCCTCGCTGGCCTGGCATTTCTCCGTCAGGGCGACGCGGCAGAATTCGGACCACACGGTGAAGCCCTCGGTGACCATGGCTTTCTGGATACGTCGCTGCAAGGCCGAAGGCAGTTTAACCGTGTGGTTGATGGCGAGCGCCTGCTCCTCGGGTCTGGAAGTTTCTGGCATGTCTCCTCAGACAGGGACTCCGGCCAAAGTGCGAAAGCTGGCGCCGCTTTGTCCCTCAGGTGCCTTCCCGGGAATAGACCCGGGCATATTCCTGAGGGTCGCGGTTCCGCAGGTTGCGCTCGATCGCGACACATTTCTCGGTCAAGGCCACGCGGCAAAATTCGGACCAGACGGTGAAGCCCTCGACGGCCATGGCCTTGGCGACTCGCTGGCGCAGGGCTTCGGTCAGCTTGACCGTGTTATTGCAGGCGACGGCACGGGTTTGGCGGGGCATCGGTCCAGACTGCATCGCTCCGTGCGCCGTCAAAAGCGCGAAGGCGCATCCCCGCGCGAATTCAAGTCCTATGCAGGCCATTGGACTACTCCGGATTGTAGAATCGTCCCGGCCGCAAAGAAATACTCCTCCCGGCGCCAATTCGGTTCATGATTTCGCGGATCGCTGCATCACCCCCAATTCCCGCAATGGAGGCGCCGTCCCGTTCGATCCTGATTGTTGAAGATCATTCACCCACGTCCGCCGTTTTTGCCCGCATGGTGCGGGCCCGCGGCTTCCGCGTTGTCGCGGCGTCCTCGCTGGCGGAAGCGCGCGAGGCGGCGGCCCAGCATGACATCGGGTTTCTCATTTCGGACCTGGGCTTGGCGGACGGCGACGGCTGCGAGCTGATGCAGGAGCTGCGCGCCCGATATGGAATTCGGGGCGCCGTCATCAGCGGATATGGGTCCGCAGCCGACCTCGCCCGCAGCGCCGAGGCCGGCTTCATCGTTCACCTCGTCAAGCCGATCACGGCCGCGGAACTCGAGGATGTCCTGAAGATCGCCCGTCGGGAACTCGAGCGGCGGCCGCCGCATCCTGGTGGCGGCTAAGGTTCGCACCCCGCACGTAGCGGGCGAGCTTGCGGACGAAGGCGGGCGGCGGTGCAAACGCCCGCTGCACGTCGACGATCATGACCGCGCGGTTTGGAGTCATGCCTTCGCTGACTGCCGGGCTGCGGGCCAGTTCCCGGGGTCGCGGCCCCGTCAGGGCACGGTCTGTCGCTCCAGGCCGCCGAGATAATCCATCGCGTCACCCCGGTTCGAACCGCACATGGATTCACTGGGACGCAAGCTCGCGCAAAACGCCGGGCGCTCGGGCCGCCCGAACAGGGCGCAGCGGAAGTCGGGCAACAATTGCACGCAGGGAATCCCCGCCGGCTTGCCGTGGGGCATGCCGGGAATCGGCGAGGTGATCGAGGGCGCGATGCAGCACGCACCGCAGTCTGGCCGGCATTCCATGGGATCCATTAGCCATGGACGCCACCATTAGGCACGGATTATCTTTGCGACCTGTCCTTCGTGCCTCTCCGTGTCCAGGTGCGGTTTCCCTCACCGGCGTCGGGCTCGTTGCCCAGGCTTGGCTCGGGACGTTCCCCCGTTAGCGTGAGGCCAACCCCTCCCAACTCCCCATGTCCCGTCTGCCCGTCCTTGTGATCCTCGCCGCCGCCATCGCCATCCCAAGCCTCGCCCAGCCGTCGTTCAAGACGCCGGTCAGCTACGAGGAGGCCGATGCCCGCGCCGGCGTCATTCTCGCGAAGATGAGCCGCGCCGAGAAGCTGCAGCTCGTGAGCGGCCACAATACTTTTTATCTCAAGGGCTTTCCCCAGTACGGCATCCCGCAGCTCTACATGTCCGACGCCACCGGTGGCGTGAACATCCGCCGCAACGTCAGCAACCTGCTCGAGAAGTCCACCGCCTTCCCCAATCCGCTCGCGCTCGCCGCCACCTGGGATCCCGGCCTGGCTTACAACTACGCCCGCAGCGTGGGCGAGGAGTGCCGCGCCGGGGGCGTCGCCATCCTGCTCGGCCCCGGCATGAACATGTACCGGCAGTCGCAGTACGGCCGGAACTTTGAGTTCTGGGGCGAGGACCCGTTCCTCGTGGCCGCGATGGTTGGCCCGTACGTCACCGGCGTGCTCGATACCGGCACGATCCCGACGCTCAAGCATTTCGTCGGCAACGAAACCGACTGGCACCGCCGCCTCTCCAATTCGCTGATCGACGAGCGCACGCTCCACGAGATCTACCTGCCGCCGTTCGTCGCGGGCATCAACGCCGGCGCCATGGCGGTCATGACCTCGTACAACCAGCTCAACGGCGAGTACTGCGGCCAGAGCCGCAAGGTCATCACCGACCTTCTCCGCGGCGAACTCGGTTTCCGCTGGCTGGTGATGTCGGATTGGTGGTCCGTCTGGGATGCCGGGAAGATCATGCAGAGCGGCCTCGACCTGGAGATGCCCGGCGAAAAATTCATCAAGGCCGACGGCGACCGCCTCCTTGAGTCGGGCCAGGTCGCCGAGGCCGATCTCGATCGCATGGCGAAGGACATCATGCGCACCTGCATCGCGATGGGCCTCTACGACCGGCCGGTGCAGGATACTTATTACCTGCGAAAATTCCCCGAGCACGCGGCGATCGCCCTCCAGACCGCCCGCGAGTCGATGGTGCTCCTGCGCAACCAGGGCATCCTTCCGCTCTCGCAAGACAGCCCCGGCCAGATCCTCCTCACGGGCCGGTTCGTCGAGCAGCTGGCGCGCGGCGGCGGGTCGGCCGAGGTGGCCGGCTATGACAATGTCACGTTGCTCCAAGCGCTCCGAGACGCCTTCGGGGCACGCCTCGAATACGCGCCGAGCCCAACCGATGAACAGCTGAAAGCCGCGGCCGTCGTGCTCCTCAGCACCGGCACGAGCGACAGCGAAGGCTGGGACCGCACGTTCGACCTGCCGCCGGCCGAAGAGGCGCGCGTCACGCATGCGGTCGCGCTCAACCCGCACACCGTCGTCATCGTCAACGCCGGCGGCGGCATCAACCTGAGCGCCTGGAACGATCGCGCCGCGGCGATCCTCTGGGCGTGGTATCCCGGCCAGAACGGCAATCGCGCGCTGGCCGACATCCTGACCGGCGCCGCCAATCCCTCCGGCAAGCTGCCGATGACGATCGAAAAGCGCTGGGAGGATTCGCCGGGCTTCGGCTACCTGCCCGCCGGTGAAAAGCTCTACACGGGCTGGAACTACGACAACGACATGTCGAAGCCGGTGTACAACGTGGAGTACAAGGAGGGCGTGTTCATGGGCTACCGCTGGTACGAGGCGAAGAAGATCGCGCCGCTCTATGCCTTCGGCCACGGGCTTTCCTATACGACCTTTGCCTACAAGAATCTCACCATCACCCCCGACACGCTCGCGCCCGACGGGCGCATCAGCATCGAATTCGACGTGACCAACACCGGCCCGGTCGCCGGGACCGAGATCGCGCAGGTCTACATCCACGACCCGGGTTCCGCCGTGCCCCGCCCGGAAAAGGAGTTGAAGGGCTTCAGTCGCGTCACCCTCGCCCCCGGCGAATCGAAGAGCGTCCGCGTGCGCCTTGGACAGGAGGCCTTCGCTTACTGGGACGTACAGCGCCATGGCTGGAAGGCCGAGCCGCATGCCTACGACATCCTCGTCGGCGCCGCCTCCGACGCGATCAAGCTCACGGGCAAGGTCACGCTGCTGCCGTGAAATCCCACCGCCAGGAACTCTGGTTCGAGGTGCCGCAGCGCCGCGCGTTCATCAACATCACGCCGCAGGTGCAGGCGGCCCTGAAGGCCAGCGGCGTCAGGGAAGGCCTTTGCCTGGTCAATGCGATGCACATCTCGGCCTCGGTCTTCATCAATGACGACGAGTCCGGCCTGCACGCCGACTATGAACGCTGGCTCGAGAAGCTCGCGCCGGAAAAGCCCCACGCGCAGTACGACCACAATCGCACAGGCGAGGACAACGCCGACGCGCACCTCAAGCGCCAGGTCATGGGCCGCGAGGTCGTCGTCGCCGTGACCGGCGGCCAGCTCGATTTCGGCCCGTGGGAGCAGATCTTCTACGGCGAATTCGACGGCCGGCGCCGCAAGCGCGTCCTGGTGAAGATCGTCGGTGAGTGACGGCGCCGGTACACCCCGCGTCGCTCCCGATCAACCCCGGTCGCGGTGGTGCCGGGCCGGCCGGCCGGCCGCGCCAGCCCAAGGCTGCAGGAAAGATTCCGGGTCAGGCGTCCGGCTTCTTCTCCCCGCGGAAAAACCAATGGACGCCATATTTGTCGGCGAGATGGCCGTAGCTGCCGAACGGCAGGTCCCGCAGATCGTCCAGAAGCGCCTGGTCCGCGCCGGCCGCGAGCCGGTCGAAGACGGACCTAAGTTCCGCGTAGGTTCCGCCGTCGACGTACAAGCACACGGTGTTGCCAACCCTCGGCGTCCGGGTCGGATGCATCCAATCCGTGGCGGAAAATTCGATGTCTCCGCTCCGCAGGTGCGCGTGGGCCACCTTGTGCTGTTGCCCGGCCGAAACCTGGGCCTTCATCGGGGTATCGCTGATCCTGGTCAGGCTCAGCTCGCCGCCCAAACAAGATTGGTAGAATGCCATGGCCTCGGCGCAATTGCCGTCAAACAACAGGAATGGGGTAAGCTTCGTCATGGGAATTTCGTAGCTGACCGGACCGCTCACTTCCGCCCCGGCCGCGGCTGCACGGGCCGAACCTCGACCGACATGCGATAGTCGAGTCCCGGGCACTTCTTCGCCATCGCCACGGCGGCGGCGAGGCTCCGCGCCTGCACGAGCACGTAGCCGCCGATCACTTCCTTGCCCTCGGTGAAGGGCCCGTCGGTGATCACCGTCTCGCCCGGCGGCCCGCGGAGAATCCTGCCGGCGTATTGCAGACCGTTGGTGCCGACGACGGCGTGTTTCGCCCGGAGCCCGTCCATCCAGACGGAGAATCGGGCCATGATTTTTGCCAGCTCGTCGGGCGGCGGAATCTGGCCGCCAGCGGGCTGGCGCAGCAGGATCATGAACTGGGTATTGGCAGGCATGTTTCTTGGGAGGTTCATTAATACAACGAACGGGCGCGCGCAATCCGGACATCCCCGCGCGATTTTCCGTGCAGAATCGGTGTCTTTTGCCCTGGGCCATGGCCGCACACCGGCGCTTGCGCCTGTGCGACCGCCAGCCATGTTCGCCGGCGCATGAGTGATTCCGTCCCGGCCAGCCTGGCGCCCCAGCAGTTGGAGCAATTCCTCCACGGGAAGATCCCGCTCACGCGCGCCATGGGTCTGCATGTCGCCGCCAGCGGCGCCCGGATCGTGCTCGAGGCGCCGCTCGACAAGAACGTCAACCACCTCGGCACCGCGTTTGGCGGATCGCTCCACACCCTGCCGACGCTGGCGGGCTACGCCGCGGTGTGGACGCTCCTCGGCGAAGCCGGACTCGACGGCCACGTGGTCGTGAAACGAAGCTCCGCCTATTACCGCCAGCCCGTCACTGGCACGCTGCGTGCGGTCTGTGAGCGTCCGGCCCCGGAAATTGTCAACGCCTTCATCGCCGACCTGCGCCGGCATAGAAAAGCGCGGATGGAACTGAACGCGGTCGTCGAGGGCACCGACGGAAAACCCGCCGTCGAGTTCACCGGCACATTTGTCGCCGTGCTCTGACTCCACCCCTTGGAGGCTGGCCTGGAACGGCGGGCTATGAGTGTCGCCCTTCGGTGGCGGTCCCGGACCGCCGACACCACCCGCCGCATTCTCGAACGGTAAAACGGAATTGGGGTTCGCGGCGTGGCACGGTTGCAGCCTAGCCTTGCCAACTGCCCCATGAAACCCACGCCCTTTCTCATACTCCTGCAGGTCGGACTTCTGGCCTCATTGTCGGCTGCCGAACCGACGCCGGCCTTCCCCGTTTCCGTCCGCGTCGATGCCTCACATGCCATCGGTGAGCTGAAACCCATCTGGCGCTTCTTCGGCGCCGACGAGCCGAACTATGCGTACATGAAGGACGGCAGCAAACTCCTGGGCCAGCTCGGAGAACTTCGGCCCCATGCCGTCTATTTTCGCACGCACAATCTCCTCACGTCCGGCGACGGCACGCCCGCGCTGAAATGGGGCAGCACCAATGCCTACACCGAGGACGCCCAGGGCCGGCCCGTCTACAACTGGACGATCCTCGACCGGATCTTCGACACTTACCTGGCCCGCGGTGTGCGCCCGTACGTGGAGATCGGCTTCATGCCGCAGGCGCTTTCGCCGGACACCGGTCCCTACCAGCATTCCTGGGGCCACACCAAGGATGCCAAGCTCAACACCGGCTGGGCCTGGCCGCCGAAGGACTATGCCAAATGGGGCGAGCTTGTCTACCAGTGGACCAAGCACTGCGTCGAGCGCTACGGACGCGCCGAGGTCGAGCAGTGGTACTGGGAGGTGTGGAACGAAGCCAACATCCCGCCCTACTGGAACGGCACGCCGGACGAATTCCTGAAAATGCACGACTACGCCGTGGCGGGCGTGCGTCGCGCCCTGCCGTCGGCGCGCGTGGGCGGACCCGATTCCGCCGGACCGGGCGGCAAATTCATGCATGCGTTCCTGGACCACGCGACGCGCGGCGCCAACGCGGCCACGGGCGGGATCGGCGGGCCGGTCGATTTCATTTCCTTTCATGCCAAGGGCCAGCCGACCTTTGTCGACGGCCATGTCCGCATGGGCCTCGCCAACCAGCTGCGCAACATCAACGACGGCTTCGCGCTCATCGCCAGCGTGCCGGAGATGAAGTCCAAGCCCATCATCATCGGCGAGTGCGATCCCGACGGTTGCGCCGCCTGCCGCGGCCCGCAGCTCGGTTATCGCAACACCACGATGTACTCGAGCTATACCGCCGCGAGCTTCGGGCGGATCCAGGAGCTCGCCGACCGCCATGGCGTCAACATCGAGGGCGCGCTGACCTGGGCCTTCACCTTCGAGGACCAGCCGTGGTTCGCCGGATTTCGCCAGCTCGCCAGCAACGGCGTCGCGATGCCCGTGCTGAACACCTTCCGCCTGTTGGCGAAAATGGCCGGCCAGCGGGTGGCCGTCGTGAGCTCCGGCGGGGTGGCCACGGACGACATCATCCGCGCGGGCGTCCGCGCCCAGCCCGACGTGAGCGGTCTCGCCGCCGTCGAACCGCACCGGCTGTCGGTGCTGCTCTGGCACTACCATGATGACGATGTGCCCGGCCCCGACGCCGCCGTGAGCCTGTCTCTCGCCGGCGTGCCCGCGAAGGCGCGCGTGACCGAGTACCGGATCGATCACGACCATTCCAACGCCTACACCGCTTGGGTGGCCATGGGCTCACCCTCGTCGCCGACCGCCGCGCAAGTCGCCGCGCTCGAGGCCGCCAGCGCCCTGGCGACGGTAGCTGCCCCGGCGCTCTCAGCCAACGAATCCGGCCAGTCCGCGCTGACCCTCACGCTGCCGCGCCAGGCCGTGTCGCTGCTGGTGTTTGAGTGGTAACAACCCGCGCCGGGTGCGCGGGCAAATTCCAAACGCCAAAACTCCAAACCACAAACGACAAGCCGGCGAAGGTCGCGATTGGTTTGGCGTTTGGACCCTGGCCTTTGCGATTTGCCGGCGCGATTCGCGCTTCGGTCAGATGTGCTTCGAATCCGCCTCGTCCTTCTTCGCGTAGCCGCTGTCCTGCCGCTGGTGATTGACCGCGTTCTTTTTCAGGTACGCCTGGTAGACATCGTCCGGCGTCATCCCGAGCACCTGCGCCAGCGAGACGAGAAAGTGAAACAAATCGACGACTTCGACCTTCGCGTTCTGCTCGTCGAACTTCTGGTACTTGGCCCACCACTTCCACGGCACGCTGTCGATCAGCTCGGCCGTTTCCTGCTGCATGGCCCGCGTGTAATTGAGGATCCACTTGGTTTTCTCCTCTTCCGAGGCGGGTGGTAAATTCACTCCAATGCGCTTATTGAGCGCATCTTGCATCCGAAAGATCTCCTCAAGTTTGTCCATGGCCGGCAGCGTGTAACCGCGGTCCATTGGTGGCAAGCCCTGCCCCGAGGAAAATTTGGTTTGCTCTGCCCACGGCCATGGACGACTTTCCAGAACGATTTGCCGCTGTCTGCCCCGAGCCTTGTCGAGGGGTTGAGCGAGATACCCGAGCTCCGGCTGGCATTCACAACCTGCGCCGCCGACCCTTGGCAGGCGCTTTCAACCAACAACATAGACATGTCCTCCACAGAATCGTCCGGTGCGCCTGCCGAAGGCTCCGCGACTCCCCCGGCGCCCGCCGCCGAATTCCCAACCTTCGGCACGACCCGCGGCTCCGGCTTGGCCCGCGGAAAACGTTCGAGCGCCGGCCCGGCCACCAATGCCGCGCCCGCCCCCAGCGACTACAAGCCCACTGCCATCGAAGTCATCAACGCCCCGCGCGAGTACCAGAATCCGTTCGCCCCGGCCACGCCGGAGCCTGTTCAAGAGCAGCCCGCCCAACCGGCCCGCCCTGAGTACGTCGAACCCTCCGCGCCGGCACAAACGCCGGTAGCCGCAACTGAACCCGCCGCGAGCAGCACCGAGGCCGAGACCGCTGAGGCCGACGGGCCTGCCGAGACGCCCGCGCAACTGAACATCCTCGAACCCGAACGCCAGCGTTCGGTCCCGCCGCAGACCTGGGAGAGCGAAGGCTTCCGCCCGGCCCGCGAGGCGCGTCATGAGACCTCCCGCCACGAGTCGTCGCGTTACGAGGCCGCCCGCCAGGAGGAGCCCGCCGAGGAAGTCGATATCGCTTCGATCCCGCCGCAATTCCTCTACGTCCGTCCGGGCGTGAAGTTCGTGCCGACGCCGAAAAACTGGGGCGGGGCCCCGCGCGAACGCGCACCGCGCCTCACTTCGGCCGGGGCCCCTGCCGCTGCCGCTGCCGCCGCGCGCGAAACCGCGAAGCCGGCCGCTTCCGGCGGCATCTTCGGCTGGATCAAGTCGCTTTTCGGCGGCTCGTCGGCGCCCGCGGCGCCGGTTGAATCCCCGGCCAGCGAGCACTTCCACGGCGGCAACCGTCGTGGCGATCGCGGACGCAGCCCTGGCGGTGAAGGCGGTTATCGCCGGCGCCATCGCGGCGGTCGCGGTCGGAGCCGGGGCGGTCGCGACGGCGGCCACGGTTCCACTTAAACCTTGTCCGCGCCAGTTGCGCGATTCACGTTCAAGGCGTCCGCTCCCCGCGGACGCCTTTTTGTTTGCGCGGCGCTTCTTGCTTCCAGCTCATCGCTTAACGCTTAGAGCTTAGAGTTCCCTCATGTCCGACCTCATCATCCATGGCGGCAAGCCCCTGAGCGGCACCATCACCCCCTCGGGCAACAAGAATTCCGCGCTGCCCATCCTCTGCGCGTCGTTGCTGACCGATGCGCGGATCAAGCTGCGGAATGTGCCGAACATCACCGACGTCGAGAAGGTCGTGAACTTCTTCGTCGCGCAGGGCTCACAGGTCGACTGGGACCGCGCCGCCGGCACGATGACGCTCGACCACTCGGGCTTCGACGCCCGCCGCCTCGACGGCGAACTCCCCTCGGGCATGCGCTCCTCCGTGCTGTTGTTCGCGCCGCTGCTCCAGCGGATGAAGCGGTTTGCCCTGCCCGCCAACGCCAAGGGCTGCTCGCTCGGCATCCGCGAACTCGACCCGCACCTCGAGATCCTCGAGAAGCTCGGCGCCCGCATCTCGCACAACGGCGACCTCACGCTCTCGCTGCCCGGCCGGTTCCGCGGCGCGCGCCACTGGCCCGACTACATGTCCGTCACCGCGACGGAGAACTTCGTCATGGCCGCCGTCCTGGCCGAGGGCGAATCGGTGCTCCTCAACGCGGCGAGCGAGCCGCACGTGCAGGACCTCTGCGCCGTGCTGGCCGCCATGGGCGCGAAGATCGCCGGCGCCGGCACCAGCCAGCTCACCATCACCGGCGTGAAGGCGCTCAAGGGCGGCGCGTTCACCATCAACTCCGACCACCACGAGGTCGTCACCTTCCTGGCCCTCGGCGCCATCACCGGCGGCGAGGTGCGCGTGCGCGACTCGCAGCCGCAGCACTTCGACCTCATCAACCGCTCGTTCGCCAAGCTCGGCGTCCATGTCGGCTACGAGGGCGACACCGCCATCGTCCGCCGAAAGCAGAAGCTCGCCGTCGCCGAGCCGTTCACCTCGAACCTCCTGCCCAAGATCGAGGCCGCGCCATGGCCGTATTTTCCCGTCGACCTGCTGCCGTGCATGATCGCGCTGTCGGTGCGCGCGCGCGGCACGATCATGTTTTGGAACAAAGTCTACGAAGGCGGCTTCACCTGGATGTCCGAACTGTCGAAGTTCGGCGCGCATGTGGTCGTCAGCGACCCGCACCGCATCACGGTTTTCGGGGCCAAGCCGCTGCGTCCGGCCGTCGTCGAGGCGCCCTACATCATCCGCGCCGCGGTCGCGCTTTACATGGTCGCGGCCAGCATCCCGGGCCGGTCCGTGGTGAAGAACGCCGACACCATCCGCCGCGCCCATCCCAACTTCGTCGAAAACCTCCGCAGCCTCGGCGCCGATGTGGAATGGAAATGATCTTTTGACCGCTGATCTTCGCCGATCCCCGCCATGATTGGCGCCCATTAGTGCGGATTAGCGGTTCAACATTCTGATGCCTTCTTCCGAAAAACCCCACAAGGGAACCGACTTCATCACCTCGACGCTCGGCGCACCCGTGTCGCCGACCGAGGCCGCCCTGCGGCCGCTGACCTTCGCCGATTTCGCCGGCCAGCCGAAAACCGTCGAGCGCCTGCAGGTGATGGTCGGCGCCGCCAAGCGCCGGGGCGAACCGCTCAACCACATCCTGCTCTCGGGTCCGCCCGGCCTCGGCAAGACGACGCTCGCCTTCATCCTCGGCCACGAGCTCGGGCGCAACGTGCGCGTGACCTCCGGCCCCGTCGTCGAGAAGGCGGGCGACCTCGCCGGGCTCCTGACCAACCTCGAGGAGGGCGACATCCTCTTCATTGACGAGATCCACCGCATCCCGAAAACCGTGGAGGAGTACCTTTACTCGGCGATGGAGGACTTCCGGCTCGACATCATGATCGACCAGGGGCCCAACGCCCGCAGCGTCCGGCTCTCGATCCCGAAGTTCACGCTCGTCGGCGCCACCACCCGCGCCGGCCTCCTCACGGCGCCGCTGCGCTCGCGCTTCACGCTCAACACGCGCCTCGATTACTACGACCGCGCCACGCTCGAGGGCATCGTTCGCCGGAGCTGCGGGTTGCTCAAGGTCGACATCGACGACGCCGGCGCGAAGGAGATCGCCACCCGCGCCCGCGGCACGCCGCGCATCGCCAACAACCTCGTCAACTTCGTCCGCGACTTCGCCTCCGAGAAGGCCCAGGGAAAGATCACCCAGCCCGTCGCCGCCCGCGCGCTCGAGCTGCTCGAGATCGACGCCGCCGGCCTCGATGAAATGGACAAGCGCATCCTCCGCCTCATCGCCGAGCACCACCGGGGCGGCCCCGTCGGACTCGGCACAATCGCCATCGCCGTCGGCGAGGAAGCCGACACGCTCGAGGAGGTCCACGAACCCTTCCTCATCCAGGAAGGCTACCTCGCCCGGACCGCGCAGGGCCGCATCCTCACGCCGAAGGGCTACCACGCCATCGGCCTGAAACCCGCCGCCGACGGGCAGGGTTCCCTCCTGTAGGAGCGGCTTGCGGCCGCGATCGCGCCTTGCGGGACAACCCGTGAGCCGGCCGGGCCGGGGGTTTTTCGAGAACCCACCGACCCGCCGGCGTTGCACACGGTCCGAGCCAAAGCTGGCGGCTCGATAACTGCCGACCCATTCAGCGCGCGCCCGCGCCGGCATTTTCAGTGCCGGGCAGATCGAGCGCATACCAGTTGATCCGCCGCGTGCCGAACATCACGAGCGCCAGCGCCGCGAACAGCGCCGCCGTGCCCGCGACGAGGGCATAGTCTTCCGACTGCAGCACGAAGTAGAGGTAACCGTACGTCGCTGCCAGCCCGCCGCCGATGACGAGCGTCCGCCCGCCGCTGCGGAGGAACGTCCACGCGTACAACGCCACCAGCAGCGTGCAGGCCGCGGCCGCCGCACCATAGGCGGCCGCGATCGACCAGAATTCCGACAGTGCCAGGAACCCGAGGAAAAACAGGCAGAGCGCCGCGCCGACCATCGCGTACTGCAGCGGATGGATCCGCAGGCGCGCCGTGATCTCGAAAAGGAAGAACACCGCGAAAACGAGCACGAAGAACAACACGCCGTATTTCTGCGCGCGCTCGACCATGCTGTAGGCGTTCACCGGCTGCGCAAAGGCCACGCCAAAGCCGGCCGCGGCAAACTTGTTCGCCATGCCGCCGCCCTCCGCTCCACGGCTGGTCCAGCTTTGGCCGAACCCGCGGCTGAAATGCGACACCTCCCAGTCCGCCGTGAATCCGGTCGAACCGACCGTGCGCTTCACCGGCAGGTAGGCGCCGCCAAATGAAGGCGCGGGCCACGGGGAGCGAACGCCGACTTGGGTCGACTTGCCCGCCGGCACGAAATCCAGCCGCTCACTGCCCTGTAACACCGCCTCGAGCGCGAACGCAAACTTGCCGGCCGTGATCGCACCGTCCGTCCTCGCCGCGAGCGACAGGCCTTCGCTGCCGGCGCCGTCGGCGGATTCGAACGGGAAGCGCCGCGGTCCGCCGGCTCCGAGCCCAGCCGCGGGAGCCGCCCCGGGCTCCGTCGCGGGCGTGATCGTCACCGGCGAAACCGAGCGCACGCCGCGCAAATCCGAAACTCCAAACAGAACCTCCGCCTTGTCCCACGACACCTGGTCGGCCGCGATGCCTGCGGCGGCGAAATCAGCCTCGAAGGATCCCGTCAGCTTCAATGTCGCGGTGTACACGACTGCCTCGTAGATGCCACGGTGCCGGGTTTCGGGATCCACCGCGCCCTGGATCGCCAGGCTCTCCGGCAGAAAATACGCGACGGCGGGCACCAGCTCCGTCTCCTCGACGTCGACTTTGCGCCCCGCCACGACTTTCGGCCGGATCACCGTCGTCCGATAGGCATAGGGCACGGCGAGCACCGGGCCGGTCACCAGTTGCTGCCGGCCCCAGATCGCGGCGATCTCGCGCGTCGCCTGCAACTGGTAGCCCTGGCGCTCGTGCAACACGCCGTTTGTCATGGCGAGCGGGATCAGCAGGAAAGGAATAAGCAGGCAGATGAAGCCGACCTTGAGAAAAACGGCCAGCCGCCGGCCGGCGGGTGTGGGCAGGAGCGGAGGCTCAGGCGTTGGGGCGGGCGAATTCATAGTCCGAGGAAAATGACCGGCAGAGCGGCGCCGGCCGCGGCGACCAGCTGGGCAACGAGAACCTTGGCCGCGGCGCCCGGCGCCCGCGGCAGCCACTTCGCGGCAAAAAACAGCACGATCGGGATCTCGCCGGCCATCAGCAATTGCCAGAGGTGGGCCGCCGCACCTTCGTCCGGTTCGCCGACTGGACCATGGATGGCGAGATGCGCCGCCAGCACCAGCAGCGCGGTCGCCGAGCAGGCCAGCGGGAGAAAGGCGCTGGGCCGCCGCCAGAGACGGGCGCCGGAGGCGGCGGGAGTTTCGCCGGCGTTCACCGGCCACCTTCGCCGCGTTCGTCACTCGTGCGCGAGCCAATCCACATCAGCCCGAGGAAGGTCGGCGCCGCGTAGGCGTAGAAGTTGTAGAGCACATCGCTGACCGAGTGCGCATGGGCATCCAACACGAGGAAGACATTGCCCAGGAAGGCCAGAGCCGCGAGCAACACGATCCAGCCGAACGCATGCACCGGCCGGTAGAACCAGCCGAAGCGCCTGAACCATAAAAGGGAGTCGGAGGGGGCCGAGTTCATGACGTCACTCTGCCCGATCTCCATGAAGCCCGTGTGAAGCGACGATGAAATCACGAGGAAATAGCTTCCTCCCTCTCGCCCTCCCCCATCGCCTCTCTGGCCTTTCGCCTCTCGCCTCTGGCCTTTTGCCTCTCGCCTCTCGCCCAACCTACACCGGCACCCACAGCGTCGCCCGGGCGCCGCCTTCCGGACGGTTCGCCAGCGTGACGTCCCCACCATGCAGGTGCGCGATCTCGCGGACCAGCGCCAGCCCGAGTCCGGTGCTCTTGCGCGTGCCGCCCGGCCGTGGCAGCGAATAGAACCGCTCGAAGACCCGCGGCAGCGCAAAATCGGGCACGCCCGGGCCGTCGTCGTCGACCGTGATCGTCACCCGGCCGCCGGCCGCCTCGGCCCGCAGCCGGACTTCGCCACCGGCCGCCGAGAATTCCTGCGCGTTCTGCAGGAGGTTGACGAGCGCCTCGCGCAACAACACCCGTTCGCCGCGAATCGTGGCCGCGACGCCCTCGACCCGGAGCGTGACCCCCACCGCCGCGCCGGCCGGGGCCAGCACCGCCGCCGCCTCATGCAGCAATTCGGTCACTTCAACCGGCGCCGTCTGTTGCAGCGCCTTCCGCGCCTCGAGCGACGACAGCTCGAGCAGCCGCTCGATGATCTGGTGGATGCGCGCCGACTCGGTGCGGATGTTGGCGAGGAATTTCCGCCGTTCGTCCGCCGGCATCGACTCATCGAGCAGCTCCGCCGCGCCGCGGATCGCGGCGAGGGGCGCCTTCACCTCGTGCGCCAGGGCTTGGGTGTAGCGCTCGGCATGCTTCCGCCCCTCGAGCGTCTCGCGCATCTCCTCGAAAGCCTGCGTCAGGGCGGCGATCTCCACCGCGCGCGACGGCGGGGGCCGCACCGGGCGCCCATCGCGCACCGACTGCGCGTAGGCGGTGAGCCGCTCGAGCGAATCGGTCAGCTTGGCGGCAATCCACCAGCCCGCCACCACCATCACGGCTGCGATGAGCATGGCGACGGCCGCGAGCTTGCGGCGCTCGGCCCAGATGACCGCATCCACGCTGCGAAACGAACGCGAAAGGACCAGTTGCGCGCCGATGCCGCCGGCCAGCTGGACCGGGGCCGTCACCGCAATGTCGAGATCGTCCCGGTCCGGCTCCTCATCCAGCAGGCGCGCCCCAAGGCTCCGGGTCCGGGCGTCATAGGCGGCCGGGGTCGGCGCCTCCGCTTCATGCGAGTCGAACAAAGCCCGGCCCTCAGGTCCGAGCACGCGCCGGCGAAACCCTGCGGGTCCCCCGAGCGCCTGCGCGGCCTGCGCCGGCGTGCGGCCGGCCAGCGCCGACGCGAGCAGTCTCGCCGTGTCCTGCATGTTGAGACGGACCGCCGCCACATAGCGCGGCCGCACCTCCGCGAGGATGAACCGCATCAGGACCGCGAAACCCACCGCCGAAGCGGCGACGTAGACGACAAAAATGGCCGTGCGAATCTTCACGCCTCATTCCCGCAGCGAGTAACCCAACCCGCGATGGGTGACGATCGGGTCGGCGTCGGGCGCCACGGCCCGCAGCTTTGACCGCAGGGTCTTCACGTGGGCGTCGACCGTCCGGTCAAGCGCCGCGCCGGGGTCATCCCAGGCGGCGTTCATCAACTGGTCGCGGTTGAACACTCGCCCCGGCGCCGCCAGGAGCGCCGCGAGCAGCCGGTACTCGTTGCGCGTGAGCTCGAGGACGGTGCCCCGGTAGGTGATCCGGCAGCGCGCCGGATCGTGCCCCCATTCCGCGGCAGCCGACGCCGGGCCGCCGCTGTGGCCGTTCGTCCGGCGCAGGACGGCGCGGATGCGGGCCGTGAGTTCGCGGGGGCTGAACGGCTTCGCCAGGTAGTCGTCGGCGCCGAGCTCGAGTCCCACGATCCGGTCGACCTCGCTGCTGCGGGCCGTCAGGAAGATCACTGGCACGGCGCCCGAACGCTGGATCTCGCGGCAGACATCGAAGCCGCTCATGTCGGGCAGCCCGACGTCGAGCACGACCAGCGCGACCTGGCGCGTCCGCATCGCCGCCAGCGCCTCACGGCCCGTCGTCTTCCACACCGGCTCGAATCCCTCCGTTCGCAAGGCGTAGACGATGGTCTCCGCGATGGCGGATTCGTCCTCGACGACGAGGACCGTCTGGCGCGCGGGCGGCATGGCGGAAGGGAAAAGTCTCAGGGACCAAGTAACAAGTACCAAGATGCCACCTCCCGCCGCGGCATCGTGCCTGTTGCTTGTTTCCCGGTCCTTGATCCTTCCCGCCGCCAGCCGGCCTACAGATCCCCTTGCGCGGGCCGAAGGACGAGCTCCTCCACCACCGAGCGGCGACTGAGACGGGAAACGTCCAGCATGGCCCGCGCGACGTCCTCGGCGGGCATGAGCCGCGCCGGTTTCACCCCGCTCTTCGCCCACGAGGGCGTCCAGGTCGCGCCCGGATGCACGCAGGTCACGCGCAGCCCGTGGCCCTTCGTCTCGGCGCGCAGCACCTGCGCCAGGCCGGTCACGCCAAACTTGGCCGCGCAATACGCCGCGCCGTTCGGATAGGCTGCGAGCCCCGCGATCGAGCTCAGGAAGAAGATGTCGCCCCGCCGGCGCTGCAGCATCGCGGGCAGGAACGCGTGCGTCACCAGGAACGCGCTGCGCAGGTTCACCGCGATCATCCGGTCGAAGTCCGCCACCTTGGTCTCGGCAAACGAGGCCTGCACGAACGCGCCGGCGTTGTTGACGAGGATGTCCGGGGCGCCGAAGTGCGCGGCCACCGTCCGCGCCATCTTCCGCACGGCGGGCTCCTCGGTCACGTCACAGGGGAAGATCTCGACCGTGGCGCCGAGCCGGAGGCACTCGGCCGCCACCGGCCGCAGCGTGCGCTCGTGCCGCGCCACCAGCGCCAGGCGCGCACCCGGCAGGCCCGCGGCGAACACGCGGGCGATCGCCGCGCCGATGCCCTGCGAGGCACCGGTGATGACGACGACGGGTCCCTTTCCTTTTGCGGTCTTCATTTTCAAAAACACCACAGGCCAAATCCCAGGGACCAAACAAATCTCAGAACTGAAATTTCAAGTCTCTTCACCCTGTTTGGCCTTTGGCATTTTGGCGTTTGTGATTTGCGCTCCTGGCGCGATCAGCAAAGGAGCGATCCGAAATCCATGAAGTCCGCCGTGAAACCGCCCTGCACGCCCTTGCAGATCACGCTGACGGCGTCGTGCGAGTGCAGCGACTCGAGGTGCGAGCAGGCGATGCGGAAATCGGCGACGCGCGGCTCGGCGTCGAACACGAGGTAGAGCTGCCGCGCGGCATCCTCGACGAACTTGAGGTAGGCGCCGTTGAGTTCGGCGAAGGCCTGCTCGTCCTCGCGCTTCACCATCACCTGGGTCTCGGTCTGCAGCGCCTGCAGGCAGAGGGCGTGCACGTCCTCGATCCAGATCTTCCGGCCCTCGGCCTCCTCCAGCGTGATGCGCGCCTTGCTGCGCTGCGAATGCGGCACGCCGTAGGCGCCGCGCTTGTCCCGGGCGTGCTCCGTCAGCTCGGCCGAGCAGGGACAGGCCGAGGAATAGACGAAGTCGAAATGGATGAACCGGCGGTAGCGGCCGTCGCGGGTCATCACGCCTTCGAACGCCACGGTGTAGAACTGGTAGCCCTCGAGGTCCGTGCGCAGGCTCGGGCGCAGCATCGGGTAGGAGAAGGAGATCTTCAGCCGCGCGTCCTTCGACTCCACCTTGCGCAGGTAGGCCTTCAGGATCTTGCCCATCCACTCGCCGGTCGTGACGTCGTTCCGGTGCTCGTAGAAGGTCCGCATGATCCGGCTCATGTTGATGCCCTTCAGGTCGGCCTCGAGCGACACCGTGCCCGTGACGCTCGTCTCGAGCGTGAGGATCTTGCCGGCCTTGGTGCGGTACTTGAGCGGCAGCTTGAAATTGTGGATACCCACCTGCTGGATCGGGACGTGCGCGCCCTGGATCGTCTCGTGCGCCACCTCCATCATGTCCGGCATCGAGGCGCGGTAGGCGGCGTCCGGCCGGAATTTGCGGTCGTAGGTGCGCTGGATCGGCGGTTCCTTGCCGCAGTTCGAACGGTGGAGATACATCTGTTTCATCGGAAGGATGCCCGCGGGGGCCTCATGCGCCCGGGCCGAGGAACTCCGCGAAATTCCGCGGCGTCTCGTACAGCCGCACGCAATGCAGCCGGCCGGCCGGCAGCAACGGCGCGATGCGGTGCCAGAAGGCGATGACGAGGTTCTCCGTCGTCGGGATGACGCCGCGCAGGAACGGCACGTCCTCGTTCAGGTTGCGATGGTCGCACGCGTCGACCACGGCGCGGTGCAGGATGCGCTTCAACTCCCCGAGGTCGATGATGTAGCCGGTGTCCGCCGCCGGCTCGCCGCGCACCGTGACCTCCAGCACGTAATTGTGCCCGTGCCAGTGCGGGTTGGTGCAGGGGCCGTACTGCCGGCGGTTCCACGCCAGGCTCTTCGTCGGGTTGTAGAGCCGGTGGGCCGAATTGAAATGCACCTGCCGCGTGATGAAAACCGTCCCCGCCAGCGGGCGCACGCGCGACGCGGGCTTCTTTCGGCTGGAGGCGCGGGACGGCATGGAGGGGTCAAGCGAAGCCAGATTCCCCCTCGCGTCAACCCCGGGCGCCCGGCCGAATCCGGTTGAACCGCGCCCGGCGCACACCGACACTGGGTCGCCCGCGAACCGCCCCACCGATGAAGATCCGCAAGGCCCTGATCACCGCCGCCAACCCGCGCCAGCGTACCCTGCCGCTGCAAACGCTCGTCGATCGCGACGGCGAGACGAAGGCGGCGCTCCAGATTGTGCTCGCCGAGGCGGCCGGCGCCGGGATCGAGGAGTTCGGCGTCGTGGTCTGCCCGGGCGACGAGGCCAACTACGCCGCGGCCTGCGGGCCGTTCCGGTCGCAGGTGCGCTTCATTGTCCAGTCCGGGCCGCGCGGTTACGGCCAGGCCGTGCTCTGCGGGCGCGAGTTTTGCGGAGGAGAGCCGTTCCTGCACATGGTCGGCGACCACCTGCACGTCAGCCAGTCGACCGTCAGCTGCGCGCGGCAGCTGATCGATGTCGCCGCGGCCGAGGCCTGCCCGGTCTCGGCGGTCCAGCCCACGCACGAAAGCCTGCTCACGTCTTACGGCACGGTGGGCGGCAAGCTCGTCGGCGGCGACCGACCGCTCTACCAGATCGAGTCGGTCCTGGAAAAACCCACGCCGACGCTGGCTGAGCAGCAGCTCATCGTCCCGGGACTGCGCGCCGGTTTCTACCTCTGCTTCTTCGGCCTGCATGCGGTCGATGCCGCCATCTTCGACTACCTCGAGGCGGCCCGCGCCGCCGCGGGCGACCAGCCGTTCGGCCTCACGCCGTCGCTGCACGCCATGGCTGCGCGCCGCCGCTACCTCGCGCTCACGGTCGCCGGCCGGCGCTACGACATCGGCTCGCGCTACGGCCTCCTGCTGGCGCAGCTCGCGCTCTCGCTGGCGGGCCGCGACCGCGACACGGTGCTCACCCAGATCGTCGAGCTCCTCGCCCATCCGGCCAGCGGCCAGCTATGAACGCCCGGCTGATTGACCTCATCGCGTCGCCCGACGCGACCGTGCGCGACTGCGCCCTCGAACGCTGGTGCGCGGGCCGCTCCGCCGCCGAGCTCCTGGCCGCCGCGTCGGAACTCGACCAGTACCGGCGGAATGAGACCAACCTGTACCGGCGCGTGCGGGCGCTCTTTTTCCTCAGCGCCCTGCACCGCTACCACCTGCCGGCCCGGCCCGAGTATCCGCGCGCCGGCCGCGTGCCCTACGCCGGGTTTCAGTTCCTGCTCGAGCGCCGCTTCGAGGAGGCGATCGGCGTCTTCCAGCAGGAGTTCGCGGCACGCGGATCGAACGAGACCCTCTCCAGCGCGCTGGCGGCGACCTATTACGCGCTCGGCTTCCAGACGCTGGCCGACCAGGTGCGGCGCACGGTGCGGTCGACGCGCGGCAACGCCTGGATGTTTCGCCTCGGCCACCCGCTCGACCAGGGCCTGCGGGTGCGCCCCGAACTGCTCGCGCGCGACGGCGCCGACGCGCCGTACCCGGTCCTGCGCGAACAAACCCCCGTGCGCATGGACCTCACCCACTGCGGCTGGAGCGACATCTTCTTTCTCGGCATGGATTTCCCCGAGGGGGCCCGGGTGCTCAACATTTCGGTCGATCTCGGGGTGCACGGCCGCGACGACGCGCCGCGGCCGCCGATCGAGGCCTATTTCCGCGTCATCGACGAGCCGGTGATCCGGCTCGCCAGCGTCGACCTCGGCGCCAGCGCGGTGCTGCGCCACCTCGACGAGGTCTTCGATTTCGCCCGCGACTACCTCGGCCTGCTCAAGGCGGCGGTGATCGCCGCCGGCCTGGTGCCGCCGGGCATCGAGCGCTCCGGCACGTCGCTGGCCGAATTGCTGGCGCGGATCTTCGGGCCCGGCCGCGGCTTCGAGCTGGTCAGCAGCGTCAACCGCATCCCCAAGGGCTCGCGCCTCGCGGTCTCGACCAACCTGCTCGGCGCGCTCATCGGCGCGTGCATGCGCGCCACCGGGCAGACTGCCTCGCTGTCCGGTCCCATGCAGGAGAGCGAGCGGCGCGTCGTCGCGGCGCGCGCCATCCTCGGCGAATGGCTCGGGGGCTCCGGCGGCGGCTGGCAGGATTCCGGCGGACTCTGGCCGGGCATCAAGCTCATCGAGGGCACCACCGCCGGCCCGGACGATCCCGAGCACGGCATCAGCCGCGGCCGCTTGCTCCCGCGGCACACGTTGCTCGGGCCCGATCGCGTGTCCCCCGCGGCCCGCGCCGCGCTGCAGGGCTCACTCGTGTTGGTCCACGGCGGCATGGCGCAGAACGTCGGCCCCATCCTCGAGATGGTCACCGAGAAATACCTGCTGCGCAGCGAGGCCGAATGGCACGCCCGCCGGCAGGCGGTGGCGACCCTCGATGACATCCTCGACCTGCTCGCGGCGGGCGATGTCCGGGCCCTCGGCCGGTCCCTCGAGGCCAACTTCACCGGCCCGCTCCAGACCATGATCCCGTGGGTGACCAACCTTTACACCGAGCGGCTGATCGCCGGGACGCGGGAGAAATTCGGCGAAGATTTCTGGGGCTTCTGGATGCTCGGCGGCATGGCGGGCGGCGGCATGGGCTTCATCTTTGCGCCCGCGCGGCGCCGCGCCGCCCAGGAGTTCCTGCAACGCCTGATGCTCGACACCAAGCGCGAACTCGAGGCCGCCCTCCCGTTCGCCATGGATCCGGTCGTCTATGACCTGGCGATCAACGAGGCCGGCACGGTTTCCGCGCTGCTCCAGGGCGAGGCCGCGTTGCTCCCGGCCGGCTATTACCAGGCCGAATTGCCGTCGAGCCTTCGCCGCGACGAGTCCGAACTTTCGCCGCGCGAACGCCGCGACTTGCGCCAGTTCACCACCGCCGCCCGCTCCCAGCCGCAGTTCGCGTCGGTGCTGGCGGTGTTGCTCGACCGCCAGGCCCAAACGGAGCAGGCCGCCGACGACTCGACCGGGCGGCTGCGCGCGTTGCTCGCCGCCAACGGCTTCGACCTCGCGCAGCACGAGCAGATCCGCGCCGACCTGCGGGCCGGCCGCATCGGCCTCGCGTTGAACCGCCTGCCCGCGGCGACGCGCATCGAGGACGCGGCGCCCGGCGACCTGGCCGACCTTTCGCGGCCCGACCCGGCCTGGCGCGCCGTCGGCGAGGAGGCGCTGCGCCGCGGCGAGGTCGCGATCATCACCTACGCCGCCGGCGCCGGGAGTCGCTGGACGCAGGGCGCCGGCGTGGTGAAGGGCCTGCACCCGTTCGCGCGCTTCGCTGGCCGCCACCGCAGTTTCATCGAGGTGCACCTGGCCAAGACGCGCCGCACCGGCCGGGAGGCGGGCACGCCGGTCCCGCATGTTTTCACCACCAGCCACCTGACGCACGCGCCGATCGAGCGCGCGCTGGCGGGCGCCGTCGGCGCGGCGCCCGGGCGCGAGGTCTGGCTCTCGCCGGGTCGGTCCATCGGCTTGCGCCTCGTGCCGACCCTGCGCGACCTGCAGTTCGCCTGGGAGGAAACCGCCCAGCAGCGGCTCGATGAGCAGAAGCAGAAGATGCGCGCCAGCCTCCGCACCGCCCTCGCCCACTGGGCGCGGACCGCCGGCGAGGCGTCGGATTACACCGACAACCGGCCCGAGCAATGTCTGCACCCGGTCGGCCACTGGTTCGAGCTTCCCAACCTGCTCAAGAACGGCGTGCTGGCGCAGCTCCTCGCCGCCCGGCCGCAGCTGCGCACGCTGCTGGTGCACAACATCGACACCCTCGGCGCCACCGCCGACCCGGCCCTGATCGGCTGGTTTCGCTCGACCGGCGCCACGCTCGGCGGCGAGGTGATCTCCCGGCGCATCGAGGACCACGGCGGCGGGCTCGCCCGCGTCGACGGCCGGCTGCGCCTCGTGGAGGGCCTCGCCCTGCCGCGCGAGGAGGACGAGTTCGGCCTCACGTACTATAATACCAACACGTGCTGGATCGACCTCGACCGGCTGCTCACGCTGTTCGGGCTTCGCCGGGACGAACTCGGCGACCCGCTGCGGACCGCCGATGCCGTGCGCCGTTTCGCCGCCCGCATGCCGACATATGTCACGCTCAAGGAGGTCAAGAAGCGCTGGGGCCATGGCCAGGAGGATGTGTACCCGGTGACCCAGTTTGAAAAACTCTGGGGCGACATGACCGCACTGCCGGAATGCCCGTCCGCTTTCGCAATCGTGCCGCGCGCCCGCGGCCAGCAACTCAAGGACCAGGCCCAGCTCGACGGCTGGCAGCGCGACGGCTCCGCCGCCGGCATCGCGGCGCTCTGCGATTTCGAGTGACGCGACAGCATTCGGCACGAGGTGGAACGCGCTGACCTCAGCGCGTTGGATGGCGCCCGACGACGGCGGGAAGCGCCTAGGGGTCAAGTCGCTCCACCGCGCGGTTCACCGGCTGCCCCGCCCGCATTTTTATTGCCCGGCGCTGGGGCGGGGCGCTCAATCGCGCCCATGGCCTTTCGCTTCAGCATTCTCGGCAGCGGCAGCGCCGGCAACGCCGCGCTCCTCCGCACCGAGAACACGCGGGTGCTGATCGATGCCGGGTTCTCGGCCCGGCGCCTCGCCGCGCTGCTCGCCGCCCACGACGAGAAACTTGAGGCGGTCGACGCCATCTTTCTCACGCACGAGCATGGCGACCATGCCGCCGGGTTGACGGGCCTCGCGCGCCATCCGCACATCCGCGTGTTCGCGAACCGGGCCACGGCGCAGGCGCTGCAGGCCACGCTCAAGCATCGCGTGGCCTGGCAGCTGTTCGAAACCGGCGCCACCTTCCGCTTCCGCGACCTCGAGATCACCAGCTTCTCGGTGCCGCATGACGCGCAGGACCCGGTGGGCTTCCTCATTGCCCACGGCGAGGGCGACCTCCTCGCGCCGCGCCGCAGCCTCGCGTGGCTGACCGACCTCGGTCACGCGCCGGCGCACGTCCGCGAGCGCATTCGCGACGCCGACGTCCTGGTGATCGAGGCGAACCACTGCCCGCAGATGCTCGAGGCCGACACCCGGCGGCCGTGGTCGACCAAGCAGCGCATCAGCGGCCGGCACGGCCACCTGTCGAACGTGGCGGCGCGCGAATTGCTCGAGTCCCTGCCCGGCGCGCGCTGGCGCCATGTCTTTCTCACGCATCTCAGCCGCGACTGCAATTCGCCGGCCGCGGTCGAATCCGCCTGCGGCGCGGTGCTGGCGGCCCGGGCCTGCGGCTTCTCCGTGGTCGCGCCGGGCGCCGGCACGCCGGTCTACGAATTCGCCTAGGTGTCCGTGTGTCCGGCCGGCGCCTGCTTCGCCTCGTGCTCGGCGATGTATTTGCGCGTGGCTGCGGGCAGCTCGTTCCAGATGCGCCACGCGATGATCCCGCCGGCGAGCGCGAACGGCATGAGGAAGATCGGCCACCACTGCCAGCTGTGGCCGGACCAGCTCGTGCCCGTCAGGAAGCCGACGCAGACCGACTGCACGCTGCTGCCGAGGTAGACGCAGCCGTCGATGAGCCCCGAACACGTCGCTGTCGCCTTGCGGCCGCCGAAATCCGCCGCCGCCGTGCCGGACATCAGCGAGTGCACGCCGGTCACCGCCGCCACGATCAGGAGCGACGACACGCCGACGAGAAACGGGAGCTTGAACAGGTTCATCGACATCACGGCGGCCATCATGAGCATGAACGCGCTGAAGATCGCCGCCGGCGGCCCGCGCCGCGACTGGAAGAACTTGTCCGACACCAGCCCGCCGGCGAAGCCGCCGACGATGCCGAAGAGGCAGAGCAGCAGGCCCCAGTTGCCGATGATCGCCTCCGCCCCCGGCTGCGGCACCTGCTTCGCGAAGACCAGGTACCACTGCATGATGCCGTTGCGGAGCACCCCCGCCGTCAGCTCGACGCCGCCCAGCATCAGCATCAACGGGCTGCAGAAAACCTTCTTCAGCAGGTCCAGCGTCGTGTACTGGTCCTGCATGTGGCCGGACGAGGCGTCGTGCGTGTCGAGGTAGGGAAAGCCGGCGTCCTCCGGCGTTTCCTTGATCAGCCACAGGTCCAGCACGGCCCAGCCGACCAGGATGATGGCGGGGACGAAGAAGACCGCCCAGGTGGCATCCACGGTGGCCCCCGCCGGCACAAACCATTCCCGCAGCAGCCGCGACAGGCCGTTCGGGACCGCCTCCGCCGCCACCTTGGTCATGTTCACGATGGTCTGGCCCCAATCGAACGCAAAATACACGCCGAACGAAATCAGCGTCCCGAAGATCGCGCCGAACACACCGCGCTCGCGGACGTGGAACCAGTTCGCCTTGACCTTGATGATCGAGACGGCGCCGTAGCTCTGGAAATACATGTTGAGGGCGTAGAGCACCACGAAGGGCCAGAAGAGCGGGATGGTCGTGCGGCCGGTCAACACCACCCAGGTGATGATCCCCATCGCGGTGTTGGCACCCGCCGCGCCGAGCACCGAGATGATGATGCCTTTCTTCCCGCCGATCTTGTCCACCAGCGGCCCGTTCACGAGGAACGAAAAGGCGTAGACCACCGTGCCCGCCGCGAAAATCAGCCCGAAGTCCTCGTTCGACATGAGGGCCCCGAAGGCGTTCTTCGCCACCGCGAGGTTGTACCGGCCCATGTAGAGGAACGAGTACGACATCCCCAGCGGAAACCAGTTGATGAAACGCCGGCTCAGGAACCACGGGCCGTGCCTCATCGGGTTGTTGTAGAAATACACCCCTATGACGACGAGCAGGACGACGAAAACGAGGGCCAGATCCATGGTTCAGGGGAAGAGGGGACGCACGGCGGACGACACGCGGGCACCATAGGTGACCACCATCGCTAGGCACGACGAAAATGGGTTCGCCACGCAATATTTTCACCCGCGCTCGTCGTGGATTAGAACGCCTTACGCCAGTGACGGGTTTTGGGCTTTGCCCGCCGTCGCGATTGCGACAAGAAAAGAGGCCACTCATGCCGTCCACCCACCAACTGCGCCGCACCAAGATCGTCGCCACGCTCGGACCCGCGACCGAAAGCGAGGCCATGCTCGTCAAGCTCATCGAGGCCGGCGTCGACGTCGTCCGCCTCAACATGGCGCATGCCAAGCACGACTGGACCCGCATGATCATCCGCCGCATCCGCGCCGCCTCGCGGACCGCGGGGCGCGAGGTCGCAATCATGATGGACATCAAGGGTCCCGAGATCCGCACCGGCGACCTCGAAGTGCCGCTCGAGCTCCAAGCCGGGGAGATCTTCGACTTCACCGTCAAGCCCGGCGCCGAGCGCGAGCACGCCGAGGAGATCCGCTCGGTCGACGTCAATTACCGCGACCTCGTCAACGACATCAAGGTCGGCGACACCGTGCTCGTCGACAGCGGCCTCATCCGCCTGCAGGTGCTGGAAAAGCACGACGCGCACATCCGCTGCCGCGTGCTCACCCCGGGCTCCCTCACCTCCCGCCGCCACATCAACCTGCCCGGCGTGCACGTGAACCTGCCGGCCTTCACCCTCAAGGACAAGGGCGACACCGCCGTGGGCATCGAGGAGGGCATCGACTTCGTCGCGCTGTCGTTTGTGCGCGCGGCCTCGGACATCGAGCAGCTGCGCGCCTTCCTGAAGGAACGGGGCTCGCGCGCCCGCATCGTCGCCAAGATCGAGGACCAGTCCGCGATCGAGAACCTCGACGACATCATCCGCGCCACCGACGTCCTGATGGTCGCGCGCGGCGACCTCGGCATCGAGGTGCCGTTCCAGGACCTGCCGATCATCCAGCACCGCGCCGTCCGCACGTGCCTGGCGGTCGGCCGGCCGGTCATCATCGCCACGCACATGCTCGAATCGATGATCAGCCAGCCGATGCCGACCCGGGCCGAGATCACCGACGTCGCCAACGCCGTCTACGAGCAGGCCGACTGCGCCATGCTCTCCGGCGAGACCACCATCGGCCAGTACCCGCTCGAATGCATCAAGGTGATCGACGCCATCGCGCGCCGCGTCGAGGAGGAGCTGGCCGAGGATTTTCCCGAGCCCGCCGTGTTCGTTAGCGAACGCATGAAAATCTTCCGCTCCGCCGTCGTGCTGGCCAACGAGCTGCCGCGCTCGCTCATCCTCGTTTTCACGCGCCACGGCACGAACGCCGCCGGCATCGCCGCGCACCGCCCGCCCCACGCGCCCATCCTCGCCATGACGGACAGCATCGAGACCGTGCGCCATCTCCGCATGGTGCGCTCCGTCGAGCCGTTCCTGCTCGGCGAATTCGGCGAGCCCGAGGAAACCATCGAGAAGGCCACCGCCATGCTCCTGCGGCTCGGCCGCATCCAGGACGGCGACAAGCTCATCATCGTCTCCGACATCCAGGCCAAGGACCGCCGGGTCGACAGCATCCAGCTGCGCGAGGTGCAGGGCTGACGGCTGGTCGCCGGGACTTGGGTTGAAAGGTCCTCCGATCTGTGCCGCCCGATCCTGCAAAGCCCGATGGCACAACAGTCTGTTGCCGCAATCCGCGCCGGCCGTGGAGGCGGGGCCATCAGCCCCGCGGGACGAGGCGAGCGCTAAACTCGCGGGGCCGGTGGCCCCGCCCCCAGGGACCGGATTGGTTGCGCATTGGCTGGCATTTTCTGCGCGGAACTTGGCCGCACCGGAATATGCCATTGCCGCCGCGGCTCGGATGACTATCGGTCCCTTGCGCATGAAACGCTTCGTCTGGCTCGTCGTCGCGGTCTTCGCCACCCTGCTCACGCGGGTGGAACCGGCGGACTTGCCCGTGACAAAGGCGCCGGAGTGCTGCTGTGGCGGGGGCTGCGACATGCCCAAGTGCCCGCCGCCGCCGGCGAACAATCCCGCCCCGGTCGTGACCCTGCAGGCACCGGCCCAGGCGATCCCGTCGCCCGCGCGACGCGCCGTGGCTCCCCGCGGGGCGCAGGAGAAGTTTTTCGTCCGTTTTGATTCCCACCGGGCCATCGCGCCCGCCCCGCGCATCGCCGTCGCGATCGCGCGTCCTGCGAGTGTGCCGCTGTTTGCGGCGCATTGCAGCTTCCTGATCTAAGGCCCGGGAGCAGTGTGCCCGCGTCCGGACGGACGCCGGCTGTTTCGTCCCGCCGCGCGTTGGCGCACCCGCGGGACTTTCCCTCCGGTTCGATACATCAGGATTCCCATGAACAAACTTTTCCCGTTTCTTCCGCTCGCCATCGCCGCCCTGCTGCTGGCGGGCTGCGCCGGCGCGCCCACGCCGGCGGCCAGCTCGGCGCGGGCCGGCCTGAAGCAGACCGGCGCCCGTCTCTTCGGGCCCGCCGGCCGGCCCGACCTTCCGGCGTTGCACGCTGATTCGCCGCCAGCGGATTTCATCCGCTATGCGGTGCTCAATCAACCCGCCGTGGCCGCCGCCTATCAGGACTGGCGCGCCGCCGTCGAGGCCATCACGCCCGCCGGCGCGTTGCCGGATCCGCAGTTCACCTTCCAGGCCGACATCCGCGACACGCTGATGTCGTTCATGCCGGGCCTGATGTTCGACCTGATGGGCTCCGGCAAGCGCACCGCCATGGCCCGCGAGGCCGCCGCCGGCGCCGAGACCGCCCGCCGCGCCTATGTCACCGCCGTGCTGCGCGCCGCCGCCGCCGCCCGCCAGGCCTGGGTGGAACTCGCCTACGTCGAGGCCGTCGACCGCCTCTACGCCACCACGATTCACACCGCCGAGGAGGCCCTCGACCTCACCAACGCCGGCTATGCCACCGGCCGCGGCATGGCGACCTTCGACCGGCAGATCGAACTCGAGAATCTCGTCGCCGAACACCACGCGCACCACGCCGGCATCGCGGACCGCCGGGTTGCGGCGCGGGCGCGCTTCAAGTCCGCCCTCGGCCTCACGCCCGACGATCCCGATCCGCCCTGGCCCCATCCCGACCTCGTCGCGACCCCCGTGCCCGACGCCGACGAACTGTGGCGGCGCGCGAAGCTCGCCAACCCCGACCTCGCGCAGATGCGCGCGATGGTCGAGATGACCGTCGCCGGTGTCGAGGTCGCCCGCCAGACCGGCCGGCCCAACTTCGCCGTGGGCGCCATGGTCGACCTCAAGGCCGACCCGCTCATGTTCCGGCCCACCGCCAACATCTCCCTCCCGCTCTGGCGCGACAAGGTCGCCGCCGCCGTGGCCGCCGCCGATGCCCGCCGCGGCGCCGCCGCGGCCCGCGTCGGCGCCGAAAAACTCAACCTCGCCGCCGAACTCGCGCAGATGCTCTACATGGTCCGCGAGGCCGACCGGATGCTCGCCTACATCGACGGCACCGCCCTGCCCAACTTCGACCGCAGCTACGCCACCCTCGAGGCCGGCGTCCAGTCCGGCATGGCCGAACCCGCGATGATCGCCCGCACCCGCCTCATGGTCCTCGACCTCCGCCACGACCGCCTCGAATGGCTCCGCCGTCGCGAATCCGCCGCCGTCGACCTCGCCCTCCTGGTCGCCGACGTCGCCCCCGCCGGTTCCCCTCTCCCCGCTGACACTCCCTGAACCATGCGCTCCACGAAACCCTTCCTCTACCTGCTCGTCTTCCTCACCGCCTTCGCCGGCGCCGCGTTCAGCGTCGCCGCCGAACAGCTCTACACCTGCGGCATGCATCCGCAGATCATCAAGAAGGAGCCCGGCAACTGCCCGATCTGCGGCATGAAGCTCGTGCCCATCCGGGCCAACGGCGGCGGTCCCGCCGCCCCGGGCGAACACAAGATCAAATACTGGAAGTCCTCCATGAATCCCGGCGAGGTCAGCCCCCAGCCGGGCAAGGACTCGATGGGCATGGACCTCGTGCCCGTCTACGAGGACGACGCCTCCGCCGCGACCGCCATCCGGATCGATCCGGTGACGATCCAACGCATGAACCTGAAGACCGGCCTCGTGACCCGCGGCACGGTCCTGCGCGAGTTCCGCACCGTCGGCACCGTGGCCTTCGACGAAGCCGGCCTGCGGGACATCACGACGAAATACGGCGGCTGGATCGAGCAGCTCTTTGTCGACACGACGTGGGCCGTCGTCCGCGCCGGCGAACCGCTGTTCGCGATCTACTCGCCGGACCTCTACAACGCCGAGCTCAACTACCTCGTCGCCCTCCGCAGCGAGGGCCCGGCCGGCGGCCCGCTGACCCGCGCGGCCCGCGCACGCCTGCAGCTTTTCGACGTGCCGGAGGATGTCATCGCCAGCCTGACGCCGGAGCACGCCGCGCCGCGCAACTTCGTCTATCGCGCGCCGGCCGACGGCACCGTCGTCGAGAAGATGGCCGTCGCCGGCCGGATGGTCAACGCGGGTGAACGCCTGTTCCAGCTCGCCGACCTCTCGCGGGTCTGGGTGGAGGCGCAGATCTACGAACAGGACCTGCCGTTCGTCCACCCCGGCCAGGACGCCACCGTCCGCGTCACCTACGGGCCCGAGCGGACGATCGAGGGCAAGGTCGCCCTACTCCTGCCGCGGGTCGAGGAGCAGACGCGCACCGCCACCGCCCGCATCGTCCTGCCCAATCCCGACGGCTCCCTCCGTCCCGGCATGTTCGTCGACGTGCGGTTCGCGGCCCGGCTGGCCGACGACGCGGTGCTCGTGCCCGACCTCGCCGTCCTGCGCAGCGGCGAACACAACACCGTGTTCCTGGCCAACGCGGATGGCTCGTTCTCGCCGCGCGAGGTGCGCCTCGGCGTCCGCTCGCAGGGCAATGTCTACCAGGTCCTCGAAGGGCTCGCCGGCGGGGAGCGCGTGGTTACCTCCGGCCAGTTCATGCTCGATTCGGAAAGCCAGCTGCGCGACGCCATCCAGAAGATGCTCGGCGCGCCCGACGGCGCCGCGCCGGCGCCGGCCGCCGCCCCCGCCGAGGCCAAACCGCGGCCGGACGGCCACGCCGCGATCGGCATGGATGAGGTGTCGATGCTCCCGGCGGAGGCCCGCGCGCGGTTGCGCGACCTTGCGGTGGCCACGATCGCCGGCGGCGACGCGCTCGCCGCCGATGACTTCGCCGGCTACCAGAAGCAGCTGCCCGCCATCCGCCAGGCGCTGGCGGCCTTTTTCGCCGGCTACGACCGGGCCGACGACGGCCCACTGGGGAGGTTCAAGGACAACCTGCCGGATCGGGCCGACCTGAAGGCGGCCCAGCGCGACTTCGCCTATTTCAGCACCGCGGTCGCCGACCTGGCCCGCGCCAACCGCCTGCCCGAGCAGGAGCACTGGCACGTCTTCGAGTGCCCGATGGCGCCCGGCATCGGCACCGGCCGCTGGCTGCAGCGTTCCGCCAACATCAGGAACCCATTCCACGGTTCGGCCATGCCCGAGTGCGGGGAGGAAATCCCATGACCCCCCGGCCCGCCGCCATGAAATCCTCGCTGTCGCTTCTCCTGCTCGTCGCCGCCCCGCTCGCCACCCGCGCCGCGGTCTCCGATTACGCCGGCGAACAGCATCGCGCCATCAAGGCGCTGTCGGAGGACGAGATCACCGCCCTGCGTGCCGGTCACGGACTGGGCCTGGCCCGCGCTGCCGAACTCAACGATTATCCCGGCCCGCGCCACGTGCTCGACCTGCGGGCGGAACTTTCGCTGACGCCCGCCCAGGTCGACCAGCTCACCGCCGTCTTCGACCGGATGCACGCCGCCGCGCAAAAACTCGGCCGCGAACTCATCGCGCAGGAGACCGCCCTCGACCGGCTCTTCGCGGAGAAACGGGCCACGGCGGACGCCGTCGCCGCGCTCACCGCCGGGATCGGCCGCCTGCAAGGCGAGCTGCGCGCCTCCCACCTCAACGCCCACGTCGCCGCCGCGCGGATCCTCGAGCCCGCCCAGATCGCGCGCTACGACGAGCTCCGCGGCTACGCGGACCGCCCCGGGAGACCCTGACCATGCTCAAGGCCATCATTGATTTCTCGCTCCGGAACAAGGTGCTGGTGCTGGCGGCCACCGCCGCCGTCGTGCTCGGCGGCGTGATCGCCCTCCGGCGCATCCCGCTCGACGCCATCCCCGACCTCTCCGACACCCAGGTCATCATCTATACCGAGTGGCCGGGCCAGGCCCCGCAGATCGTCCAGGACCAGCTCACCTACCCGATCACCACCAAGATGCTCTCGGTGCCGGCGGCAAAGGTCGTGCGCGGCTACTCGTTCTACGGCTTCTCCTTCGTCTATGTGATCTTCGAGGACGGCACCGATCCCTATTGGGCGCGCAGCCGGGTGCTTGAATACCTCAACGGCATCGCCGGCGAGCTGCCGCCCAAGGTGACGCCCCGGCTCGGCCCCGACGCCACCGGCGTCGGCTGGGCGTTCATGTATTCCCTCAACTCGAAGCGGCACGACCTCGCTGAGCTGCGCTCGATGCAGGACTGGTTCCTCCGCTACCAGCTCGCCAGCGTCGAGGGCGTGGCCGAGGTGGCGTCGGTCGGCGGCTACGTGAAGCAATACCAGATCACGGTCGATCCGCACCGGCTGCACGCCTACAACCTCGCGCTCAGCGACGTTGCCACGGCGGTGCAGCGGAGCAATGCCGAGGTCGGCGGACGGTCGATCGAGATGGGGGAGAAGGAATTCATGCTGCGCGTGAAGGGCTACATCGAGGGCGTCGACGACCTGCGCAAGATCGCCGTCGGCCGCGGCCCCGGCGGCACGCCCATTCTCCTCGGCTCGGTGGCCGACATTCAGGTCGGCCCCGACATGCGCCGCGGCATCGCCGAGCTCAACGGCGAGGGCGAGACCGTCGGCGGCATCGTCGTCGTCCGCTACGGCGTCGACACCCGCCGCGTCATCGCCGCGGTGCGCGCGCGGCTGGACCAGGCCATGAAGAGCCTCCCGGCCGACGTCACCTACACCACGGTGTACGACCGGACCACGCTCATCGACCACGCGGTCGAGACCCTGACCCACAAGCTCATCGAGGAAAGCCTCGTCGTCGCGCTCGTGTGCCTCCTTTTCCTGCTGCACTTCCGCAGCGCGCTCGTGGCCATCGTCATCCTGCCGATCGCCGTGCTGGCGTCGTTCGTCGTCATGGAGCGCCAGGGCATCAGCTCGAACATCATGTCGCTCGGCGGCATCGCCATCGCCGTCGGCGCCATGGTCGACGCGGTCATCATCATGATCGAGAACGCGCACAAGCACCTCGAGCGCGACCGCGGGAAGAAGCCGCACTGGGATATCATCCGCGACGCCTCCATCGAGGTCGGGCCCACGCTCTTCTACTCGCTGCTCGTCATCACGGTGTCGTTCCTGCCCGTCTTCACGCTCCAGGCGCAGGAGGGCCGCATGTTCAAGCCGCTTGCCTTCACCAAGACCTACTCGATGGCGGCGGCGGCCCTCCTCTCCGTCACGCTGGCCCCGGTCCTGATGGGCTTCTTCATCCGCGGCCGCATCCCGCACGAGGACCGGAACCCGATCAATCGCTTCCTGACCTGGATCTACCACCCGCTGATCGACCTGGTCATCCGCTTCCGCTGGGCCGTCGTCCTCGGCGCCGGCGTGATCGTCGCCTGGGTCTTCTTCCCGTGGAACGCCCTCGTCACCCGGCACCTCCCGGACGGCGGGCTGAAGAGCGTGGCGACCGCCGTCGGCCGCGCCTTCCCGTTCCAGCATCTCG
Organism: Lacunisphaera sp.; assembly: GCA_035496355.1. Lineage (GTDB taxonomy): Bacteria > Verrucomicrobiota > Verrucomicrobiia > Opitutales > Opitutaceae > Lacunisphaera. The sequence continues at coordinate 57,241 of DATJES010000055.1, forward strand.
GCTCGGAGTTCATGCCGCCGCTCTACGAGGGCGACCTGCTCTACATGCCGACGACTTTCCCCGGCATCTCGCCGACCAAGGCCCGGCAGGTCCTCCAGCAGACCGACCAGATGATCCGCGCCTTCCCCGAGGTGAAGACCGTTTTCGGCAAGATGGGTCGCGCCGAGACCGCCACCGACCCCGCGCCGCTCGACATGATCGAGACCACGATCACCCTTAAGCCCGAGTCCGACTGGCCGGCCGTCGACATCACCGACGCCGACGGCCACGTGGTCGCCCACCGCCGCCGGACCGTCGACGAACTGGTCGCGGCCATGAACGCCGCCGTCCAGATCCCCGGCCTGACCAACGCCTGGACCATGCCGATCAAGACCCGCATCGACATGCTCGCCACCGGCATCAAGACCCCCGTCGGCATCAAGGTCGCCGGCCCCAACCTCGCCGAACTCGAGCGCATCGGCAACCGGATCGAGGGCATCATCCGGCAGGTGCCGGGCACCAGCAGCGTGTTCGCCGAACGCGTCATGGGCGGCAACTACGTCGAGTTCGAACTCGATCGCGACGCCATCGCCCGCTACGGCCTCACTGTCGGCGACGTGCAGGACGTGCTCGAGGTCGCGCTCGGCGGCATGCCTCTCACCACCACCGTCGAGGGACTCGAGCGCTACGGCGTCATTCTCCGGTACGACCGCGACTATCGCGACAACCTCCAGGCGCTCCGTGATCTCGTCATTCCCGTGAAATCGGGCGGCGGGGGCGGCGCCATGGGCGCGGGCCCCGCCGGCAGCTCCGGCGGCGGCCTGATGGCCCAGGTGCCGTTGAGCCAGCTCGCCAAGCTCAAGGTCGTCGCGGCGCCGATGGGGGTGAAGAGCGAGGGCGCCGTACCAAACGCCTGGATCTACGTCGATGTGGCTGGCGTCGACCTCGGCACCTACGTCCACCGCGCGCAAAAAGCCGTGAACGACGCCCTGCGCTCCGGCGAACTCAAGGTGCCGACCGGCTACAGCATCTTCTGGAGCGGCCAGTTCGAATACATGCAACGTGCCCAGCAACGCCTGCTGCTCGTCATCCCGCTCACGCTGCTCCTCATCGTCTTCATCATCTACCTCAACACGCGGTCGTGGCTGAAGACCGCCATCGTCCTGCTCGCCGTGCCCTTCTCGCTGGTCGGCGCGTTCTGGATGCTCTACCTCTTCGACTACAACCTGAGCGTCGCCGTCTGGGTAGGGATCATCGCCCTCGCCGGCCTCGACGCCGAGACGGGCGTGGTGATGCTCCTCTACCTCGACCTCGCCTACGAAGAGTGGAAGCAAACCGGCCGGTTGCGCACCACGGCCGACCTGCGCGACGCCATCTACCACGGCGCGGTCAAGCGCGTCCGACCGAAGGCCATGACCGCGGCCGTCATCATCGCCGGCCTGATGCCGATCCTGTGGAGCCATGGCGCCGGGGCCGACGTGATGAAGCGCATCGCCACGCCCATGGTCGGCGGCGTCGTGACCTCCACGCTGATGGAACTGCTCGTCTACCCGGCGATCTTCTACCTCTGGCGCCGCCGCGGCCTGAATCCACCACCCGCCGACCTGGAACCTGCCCCATTGCCGGAACCGAACGTTTCCGCCTAGAATCGAGGCCCCCATGCAGACTCACGGCTCTTCCTCCGCCGCATTGCCGACCGATTCCCCGGTGCCGGCCGGGCACGGCCATCACCACCATGCCGCGCCCGCCGGCCACGGCCTCCCGCCGCCGGACCAGCCGGTCTACATGGGGCTGCCGCACGAGCGTTACCTCCGGCCCAGGTTCTACGTCGCGCTCGCGCTCGCCGTGCCGGTGCTGTTCCTGGCCATGGGCGAAATGATCGTGCCCGAGGCGGTCCATCATCTCTCGCCGCGCCTGACCGGCTGGATCCAGTGGCTGCTGGCGACACCGATCTTCTTCTGGTCGGGGGCGCCGCTCAACCGGCGTTGGTGGAAGTCGATCGTCACCCGCGACACGAACATGTTCACGCTGACCGTCACCGGCACCGGGGCGGCCTACCTTTACAGCGTGGCGGCAATCCTGCTCTGGAACCGCTTCCCGGCGGAATACCAGACCCGCCACGGCGTGCCGGTGTATTTCGAGGCCGTCGCGTTTATCACCACCATCGTGCTGCTCGGTCAGATCCTCGAGCAGCGCGCCCACGCCCGCACCGACGCCGCGATCCGCGGCCTGATGAAACTCGCGCCCGCCACGGCCCATCGCCTCCGCGCTGACGGCGTCGAGGAAGACGTGCCGGTCGGCGACGTCCATCCCGGCGACCGGCTGCGCGTCCGCCCGGGCGAAAACCTGCCCGTTGACGGCGTTCTCCTGGCCGGTGCGGCCGAAATCGACGAATCCATGCTCACCGGCGAGCCGCTGCCCGTCGCGAAGGCGTCGGGCGATGCCGTCAAGGCCGGCACGCTCAACACGACCGGTTCGTTCGTGTTCCGCGCCGAGCGCGTGGGAGCCGATACGCTCCTCGCGCAGATCATCCGGCTCGTCGAGGAGGCGGTCGGGAGCGACGCGCCCATCGCGCGCCTCGCCGATCGCGTGGCGAACTGGTTCGTGCCGGCCGTGCTCGGTATCGCGGCCGTCACCTTCGTTGCCTGGGGCCTGCTCGCCAGCGACCGCGGCTGGCTCTACGGCCTCATCAACGCCGTGTCGGTGCTCATCATCGCCTGCCCCTGCGCCTTCGGTCTCGCCACGCCGGTCTCGCTCGTCACCGGCATCGGCCGGGGGGCCGCCGCCGGCATCCTGGTGAAAAACGCCGCCGCGCTGGAAAGGCTCGCCGACGCCGGCACCCTGCTGATCGACAAGACCGGCACGCTCACCGAGGGCCGGCCACGGGTCGTGGCGATCGAGCCCGCGACCGATTTAAACGCCGACGAGTTGCTCCGTCTCGCCGCCTCGGCCGAGTCCGCGAGTGAGCATCCGCTGGCCCGCGCCATCGTCACGGCGGCGCAAGCCCGCTCGCTGAAGCTGGCGGCGGTTGAAGACTTTTCCGCCGAACCGGGCCTGGGCGTAAGCGCCCGGGTTGAAGGCCGGAGCATCCGGGTGGGCCGGGTTGACCCCAACACGGCAGGGCGAGTTGCGGCCAACGCGCTCCACCCCGCCGCGACGCTCGTTTCCGTCCGCGTCGATGGAGAACCCGCCGGCGTCATCGCGTTGGCCGACGCGATCAAAGCCACGACCCCCTCGGCCGTGCGCGCCCTGCAGGGGCTCGGCGTGCGCGTCGTCATGGTTTCCGGTGACAACGACGCCGCCGCCCGCGCGGTCGCGGCCGACCTTGGCCTCGACGGCTACCACGCCGGGGTCAACCCCGCGCGAAAGCAGGAGCTGGTGCGCGAACACCAGGCCCACGGCGAACGCGTCGCGTTTGCCGGCGACGGGCTCAACGACGCCCCCGCCCTCGCCGCGGCCGACGTGGGCATCGCCATGGGCACCGGCACCGATGTCGCCATGCACAGCGCCGGCCTCGTGCTCGTGAAAGGCGACCTCGCCGCGCTCGTGCGGGCGGTGCACCTGAGCCGCGCCGTCCTGCGCAACATCAAGCAGAACATTTTCTGGGCCTTCGCCTTCAACACCGCCGGCATCCCGGTCGCCGCCGGCGCGTTGTTCGCCTTCACCGGCTGGCTGCTCAACCCGATGTTCGCCAGCGTGGCGATGAGCGTGAGCTCGATCATCGTGGTGACGAACGCCCTGCGCCTGCGGCGGGCGAAGCTGTAGGGGTGCAGATCTTCCGCGCCCGCGGTAGGGCGGCGACTCCGTTCGCCGCCGGGACCGGCGCGGATCGGAGTCCGCGCCCTGCCCGCGATTGCTTCAGGCCGCACCATCACTGCTCCCCGACCTCCACCAAGGGAATAACCGCCGCTCCGAAACCGGCATTTGCAAAGCAGGCGTTGCCGGACATCTTACCGTACCCCCACTCAACCTCGCCCTCATGATATGAAAACCTCCACGTTGTTCCGTCCGTTCATCCTCGCGTTTGCCGGTGCCTCACTCGTCACCGTTTTGTCCGCCGCCGAAGCCAAGCCCGAAGTCACCGTCACCGGCGAGGTGCTCGACATGGCCTGCTATCTCGACCACGGCGCCCACGGGGCCAAGCATGCGGACTGCGCGAAGACCTGCATCAACAACGGCCTGCCCGTCGGGCTCAAGGCCGCCGACGGCAAGACCTATCTCCTGATCGGTGACCACATGCCGGCCAACAGCGAGCTCGCGAAGCACGCCGCCGAGACGATCACGGTCAAGGGCAAGCTCGTCGAGCGCGACGGCATCAATCTCCTCGAGAACATCGAGATCGTTAAGTCGTAAGCGCCGGCCGGATCCGCCCGTCCCGTGAGCGAGATCGCCGGCCAGCCGGAATACCTGCACGTGTTGGTGGTTCCGGCGCTGACGCATGCGCTGCCCGTGGCCGTGCTCGGGCTCCTGCTCGCCTTGCTCGCGAAGAGCGTCCCCGCCACCCGGCTCGCGCTCGTCCTGGTGCTCCTTTGCGCCGCCGCCGCGTGGCCCGCCGTCCACTACGGCCGCGCGGGTTTTGATCGCGTGCGGTCGATGGCCGACGACGCCGGCGGCGACTGGCTCACCTTGCACCGCTATCGCGCCGAAAAGAGCGTGGCGATTTTCGTCGCTGCCGCCGTCGCGGCCGCCGCCGCCCTCGTCGCCGCGCGCTGGTGGCAGAAGGCCGAGCGTCCGCTCGGCTGGCTGGCGCTCGCCGTGGCCCTGGGCGCCTGCATCGCCGCGGCGCGCATCGCCTGGCCGGCCGGCAAGGTCCGCCATCGCGAATTCCGCCACGGCGAGCCGCCGGCGGCGGAACTCCAGGCCGCGCACGCCGCGTTTCCGCCGGACTGACGCAAGGTCGGCGCTTGCGCCGACCCGACGTCGAACTGAACGGAACTGGAGGGTCGGGCTCCAGCCCGACCGCGGCCGGCCGGGAGGCCGGCCCTCCCCCGCCGCTGGAGGCCGGCGCTCGGTCAGCGCTGCTGGTGCGGGAGCGGATTGACCCGCCCCCGCTCACTCCCCCACCCGGGTGAACCGCGGCACGCGCCGCCCGGCGACTTCGACCGTCTCGCGGAACATCGCCGCCGGGCGCACCCAGAGTCCGCGTTCGCCGTAGAGCGCCTGGTAGACGACCAGCGGCTCGAGCGTCTCGGAATGCCGGGCCAGGCCCAGCACCCGGTAATCATTTCCCTTGTAGTGACGGTAGAGGCCGGGCTTCGGCCCGGTCGGCAGCGGCGGCAGGTCGGACATGGCCGCAGCACAGCGGAATTGCCCCGGGTTGCAAACCCGGCCTTGCGGACTTCGCTTCTGTCCTCTGATCTCTGACCTCTGACCGCCGCCATGCCCTCCGCTCCCATTCCCGTCACGGTCCTCACCGGCTTCCTCGGCGCCGGCAAGACCACCCTGCTCAACCGCATCCTGACCGGCCAGCACGGGCGGAAGATCGCCGTGATCGAAAACGAATTCGGCGAGGTCGGCGTGGACAACCAGCTCGTGATCCAAAGCGACGAGGAAATCTTCGAGATGAACAACGGCTGCATCTGCTGCACCGTGCGCGGCGACCTCCTCCGCATCCTCGGCCGGCTGATGAAGCGCAAGGACCGGCTCGACGCCATCCTCATCGAGACCACCGGCCTCGCCAATCCGGCGCCGGTGGCCCAGACCTTCTTCACCGATCCCGAGATGCGCGAGCAGTTCCGGCTCGATGCCATCGTGACGCTCGTCGACGCCAAGCACATCCTGCTGCACCTCGACGACTCGCCCGAGGCCCTGAAGCAGATCGCCTTCGCCGACGTCATCGTCCTCAACAAGACCGACCTCGTCAGCCTCCCGGAACTCGCCGCCTTGGAAAAACGCCTGCACGCGGTCAACGCGGTGGCCCGGGTTTATCGCGCGCAGAACGCCGATGTTCCCATCAAGAACATCATCGACGTGGGTGGGTTCAACCTCGGCCGCGCCATCGAGGTCGACCCGCAATTCCTCGAGATGGAATATCCGTTCGAATGGGCCGGCGGCTACGAGCTGGCAGCCGGCGAACACCTGCTCGAGATCGGCCACGACCCCGCGGATCCCGAGCATGGCCATCACCATGAGCACGACCATGACTGCGGTCCCGACTGCGGCCACGACCACAACGAGCTCGATGTCGTCGTCCTGCCGGTGAAATCCTTCGACGAACCGGTCCTCACCACCGCCATCAATGCCACGGTGCAGACTTACTCCGACTGGGAAAAAATCACGCTGCCGGGCGAGACGATCACACCCGGCGCCACGCTGCACCGGCTGAAGCTCAAGGACGAGTATGGCAAGTTCAAGGTGTCAGTCGCCGCCGCCGGCCGGTATCTGCTCTTCACCGGCCACGACGTGCCGACGCATCTGTATCGCAATGGAGGCGGGGTGCCCTCACCCCGCATGGAATTGTTGAAATATTCCTGGGACCGCACGTTTCGCCACGAGCACTCGCACGACGAGGAGGTCTCCTCGGTCGGCATCAGCGCCGAGGGCGAGCTCGACGGCAAGCTGCTCAACGACTGGATCTCCAAGCTGCTGCAGACGAAGGGCGGCGACATCTACCGGATGAAGGGCGTGCTCGTCGTCAAGGGCACCAAGAAGCGCCTGGTTTTCCAGGGCGTGCACATGTTCTTCGACGCGAAGTTCGATCGCGAATGGCAGGACGGTGAGAACCGCACCAATCTGCTCGTCTTCATCGGCAAGAACCTCGACCGCGCCGCGCTGACCGAAGGCTTCAAGGCTTGTTTGGTCGCCTGAGCTGGTCGGCGCGAGATGGAGTACTGGTGGGCGGGCTTCACGCCCGACGCGCTGCGCCTTGTAGGGCCGGCGCTTGCGCCGTGCCGCGAGCGGGGAGAGGCGTGCACCAAGGTGCAGCCCTACGGAAAAGAGCCAGGTACGAGTCTCGCGTAAGACCGGATTTCTTGTCGCCAGCCGGCGGGACGACCGCCAAGCCTTCATCGTTCGCTGCGCACCCCGCTGACTTACCCCGCTCCGTCATGCTAAAATTCCTTCGCCCCCTACTCCCCATGCTTTGCCTGTTCCTCGGCCTCACCGTCGCCGGCCGTGCCGCCGCCGCGCACAAGGTCCTGCTCGTGACCGGCCAGTCCAACAAATACCACGATTGGTCCAAGAGCAGTCCGCTGGTGAAGAAATACCTCGAGGAGACCGGACTGTTCACCGTCGATGTCGCGACCACCCCGCCGCAGGGCGCGGACATGTCCTCCTTCCGTCCCGATTTCAAACCTTACGCCGCCGTGGTGGTCGTGTACGAGGGCGACGAATGGCCGGCCGCGACCAAGCAGGCGCTCGTCGATTACGTGCGGAACGGCGGCGGGCTCGTCACCGTCCACGACACCGACAACGCCTTCCCCTACTGGCCCGAGTGGAATGAGATGATCGGCGTCGGCGGCTGGGGCCTCAAGGCCGACGGCAATCTCGGCGCCCGCAACGAAAAATGGGGACCGATGCTCAAGTGGCGCGACGGCCACCAGGTGCTGCTCGACACGCCCGGCAAGGCCGGCACCCACCCCGCCGCGCATGACTTCCTCGTGACCACCCGGGCGCCCGATCACCCGATCATGCGCGGGCTGCCCGCCGCCTGGCTGCATCCGCACGACGAGATCTACAGCAACCTGCGCGGCCCCGCCAAAAACGTCGCGATCCTCGCCACCGCCTTTCCCGATCCGGCGAAGTACAAGGGCGCGACGGGCGAGAACGAACCGATGCTCATGACCATCAACTACGGCCAGGGTCGCGTCTTCCATACGACGCTCGGTCATGTCGGCCCGAAGGACACGCCGCCCATCCGCTCGGTCTCCTGCGTGGGTTACATCGTGACGCTGCAGCGCGGCACCGAGTGGGCGGCCACGGGTGAGGTCACGCAGGCCGTGCCCGCCGACTTCCCCACGGCCGACCACGTCTCGGTGCGCGAGTAGACCGCCGCTCAGCCCGCATCCGACGGGCGTGAGTTCTCCTCGAGATCGTCGATCGTCCGCGGCCAGTCCGACTTCAGCAGGCGCGAGAACGAGCGGTCCGCGAGCAGCTTGCCGCCGGTCTGGCAGCGCGGGCAGTAGTTCACCTCGTTCTCGGCATAACGGATTCGCTGCACCTTCGTGCCACAGGCGGGACACGGCTGCCCGAATTTCCCGTGCACCGCCATCTCCGGGCGAAAGGCCGTCACCTTCGCCGGGAATTTGTCCCCGGCCTCCGCACGCAGCCGCGCCGTCCAGGCGGCCAGCGTGGATTGCGCCGCCGAGTGCAGCCGCGCGATCTCGGCGGGCGACAGTTTCGATGTGAGCGTCACCGGTGACAGTTTCGCCGCGTGCAGGATCTCGTCCGAGTACGCGTTGCCGATGCCGTCGAAGAGCCGCGGATCGGTCAGCACCCGCTTGAGCGTGTGGTTCTCGCGCGTGAGCGCGGCGGCGAAGTCCCCCGTCGTCGCGGAGGAAACGTCCAGCCCGCCACGTCCGTGCGCCGCGAGGCCGGTGTCGTCGGCGACGACATGCAGCGAGGCGCGCCGTTTCGAACCCGCCTCAGTCAGCGTCAGCGTGCCGTTCGGGAAGGTGAAATGCGCCAGCGCATTGGCGGCCTTCGGCTTCGCGCCGGCGCCGCCCCGGTTCGAGTCCGGCGATGGCGTCCACTGCAGCCGGCCGGCGATCATCAGGTGTATGACCAGCCAGTTGTCATTCTCGAATCCGAACGCGATCCGCTTGCCGATGCGACACACCGCCGTGACCCGCCGGCCGGCGAGGCCATCGAGCGGCGGCGCATAGGTTCGCAAGACGAACATATTCTGCAGCCGGATCGCTTCGAGCACCTGCCCGAGGATGCGCCGCTCCAGCGCCTCGACATAAACCGTGATGTCCGGCAGCTCGGGCATGCCGCCCATTCCGCAAACCGCCACAGTCCGGGCAAGCCCCGAGTGCGCCGACTCACCGCTTGACCCGCCCCCGGTCCCGTCCTGAATGGCCCGGTCGTTCATGGCCCAACCCACCATCTTCATCAGCTACGCCTCGGAAGATCGGGAGGCGGCGCGGCGGCTGCGCGACACGTTGCAGGCGGCGGGACTCGATGTGTGGTACGATGAGAACGAGCTCGGCGGCGGCGATGCGTGGGATCAAAAGATCCGGCGGCAGATCCGCGAATGCGATTACTTCATGCCCGTGGTCTCCGCCACCACCGAGCGGCGCAAGGAGGGATACTTCCGGCGCGAGTGGCGGCTGGCCGCCGAGCGCACGCTCGACATGGCCGACGACGTCATGTTCCTGCTGCCCGTGGCGATTGACGGCACCACCGAGACCAACGCGCGCGTGCCGGAGAAGTTTGTCTCGGTGCAGTGGCTGCGCGCGCCCGGCGGCCAGGCCACGCCCGCGTTCGAGTCCTTGGTTCGCCGGATCGCGACCGGCGACCACCACATTCCCCCGCCGCTGGAAGCGGCGCCGAAAGCGCCGCGGTTGTCCAAGGCGGCCGCGCACCATGACGGCCCGCCGCCCATGCCGCCGTTTCCGCATGTGCCGGAAAAGGGTCATTTCGGCCACGGCCTGAAGTTCATCGCGGAAGTCGCCTGGTGGGCGATCACGGCCGGCTGGGTCCTGCTCAAGCGCTCCCCGCGCTGGGTCCGGGTGTTGGTTTCCATCTGGTTCATTTCCTGGGGCGTCACCCATTGCAGCCGCAGCGACTACTATCGCGAAGGGGCCGGGCAGTCCCAGGCCGGCGCGCGGGCCCTGAACGACAAGGACAAGGAAGCCGCCAAGAAGGCGGCGATGGTTGCCGTGTCCAAACTGGCCGCCACGGGCCAGGACGGGGTGAAGACGGATGCCGTCAGCGCGCTGAAACAAATCGCGCAGGGTGTGGCGAGCAGCCTGAAGGACGCCGATCTGGGCGACAAGCGCGTGCTGGCCGTGCCGTTCGCCCTCGGCGTCACCGACGCCGCCGATGCGAAGTTTCTCGGTGATGTCTTCACGCCCTTGTACGGCCAGCTGGCCGTGGTTCTGGGCGACAAGACCGGCGCCGTGACCCAGCCGCTCGCCGGTGTTTCGAACGAGTCCCTCCGCGCCCTCGGGGAACGGCTCGACGCCACCTTCGTGCTCGGCGCGTGGATGACGCACCAGGACGGCGCGGCCACCCTGCATGTGCGCCTGATGAAGGTCGATCCGGCCGGCATCGCGTGGAGCGGCGAGTACCCGTTGGCGGGCAGCGAGCCCGCCGTCGTAGCCGACCAGATTGCGACCGAAGTGCTCGGCGCGGCCGGCAGGTAGGATCGCGGACCGGCGGCGCCCTGGTAAAGCCGGCGCTTGTCGCCGCGCCGCAACGTGACGGCCTGCCGGCGAGCGGCAGCCCAACACAACGCCGATGGGCGCGCCAAGGCCGCTCCCCAACCCACGGGATGCAGTCAACGCCATTTCCCGCTTTGCGTCGCGGGCGCTTTGCGCGAAATTGTGCCGGCATGAATTTCTCCAAGCACTGGGCCGGCAATCTCGACGACTATGTGATCGATCTCGCCTGGTCTCCCGCCGGCACCCTGCTCGCCGCGGCCTCCGCGAGCGGCGGCATCACGCTCTTTGACGCCGCCACCGGCGCGGTGGCCCGACCGCTCCGCGGCCATGACGACGGCGCCAATGGCCTCGCGTGGACGCCGGAATCTGTCGGAGGGGCTTTACGCCCCGATGAATCGCGGGATAAACCCGCTCCTACAGTCCTCGCCACCGGGGGGCAGGATGGATTCGTGCGAATCTGGGATCCGGCCTCCGGGGAGATGCGCGTCGAGCACCAGCTCAGCGCGGGTTGGGTCGAGCATCTCGCGTGGTCCCCGCCCGGAACGTTGCAGCATCCCGGCTACCTTGCGGTCGCCGCCGGACGCAAGCTGGTCCTGCTCCGACCCGATGGCAGCACCGCGCACCAGTTTCCCGATGCGCCGAAGACCATCTCGGCCCTGGCGTGGCGACCTGACGGCGGCGCCCTGGCCGCCGCGTGTTTCGGACATGTCACGATCTGGGACGCGGCCACGTTCGCCGCGCAAAAGGAATATCCCTACGCCAACGCGATCCTGGCGCTCACCTGGTCGCCCGATGGTCGGTGGCTGGTGGCGGGCTGCCACGACAACGCCGTGCACCTGTGGGTGCCGGCCGAAGAACTTGAGCTGCAGATGAGCGGTTACGAGACCAAGCTGAAGGAGCTGTCGTTCAGCAACGACTCCCGCTGGCTCGCCACCGGGGGCGGTCGCGACGCCTGCGTGTGGGATTGCTCGGGTGCCGGTCCCGAGGGCCGGGAGCCGCTCCTGTTGCCCCAGGCCGCGCGGACGACGGCCGTCGCCTTCCAACAGGCGCATGGCCTGCTGGCGACCGGCGACGCGAGCGGCGTGTTCACCTTGTGGAGTCCGACGCGGAAAAACCCGATGGTCGCCGAGGTGCGCATGCCCGCGCCGGCGACAAAATTCGCGTGGCGTTGCGATGATTCGCTCCTCGCCGTCGGCACCGAGCAGGGCGCCGTCTTCGTGTTCAAGTGCGAGGTGTGACCGCCGGCCAGGTTTGTGGGAGGGTCGGCCTCGCGGCCGACCGACATTCGCCGACCCCGGCCGGCCAGGAGACCGGCCCTCCACCCGCCCGGAGGCGGCCCCCATCCGCCCGGCCTAGAATTCCACGCCCAGCAGCAGCTTCAGCCGGGTGTAGTCCTGGGCGCGGCCGTCGGGACTATTCTGCCGCGTCTCGTGCCGGATCGCGGTGCTCAGCGTCTCGGTGAACTTCTTCGTCAGCTCGACGCGGTTTTCCCAGCCATCGGTTCCGCTCGCGATTGAGTAGTAGTAAACGCCGCGTTCCGTGAGCTTCAGGCTCCACGGCAGTTTCACCTCGGTCTCGACGAAGCCGGATTCGATCGCGCGAGCCTTGTGCAACGTCGGCGGCGACGTGTTCCAGACGTCGAAAAGATTTTCCGACACGCCGAGGCGAACCTGGTGCGCCGGGGCGGAGACCAGCGTGATGCCGCCGCCGATCTCCTGCTGCAGCAGCACGTAGTCGGCCGGCGCCTTTGTGCCGGTCGCGATGAAGTTGGCGCGGTTCCACTCCACCGACGGCCGGTATTGCGTGAAAACCTTCTTCGAAAAATCGTGCCGCCACAGGCCATCCGCCTTGAGCAGGTCGGTCGTCGTCAGGCCGTTGGTCTGGTTGAAGTCGTACCGGCCGTTGAGCTGGGCTTCGTCGGCGGTCCATTTCCGCTTGAGGTGTCCCTCGATGGATTGGTTGCTCCGATCGGCGGTGTCCGCCACCGCCTCGGTCGAAAAGGCCAGCCGGCCATGCCAGGCGCCGAAGAAATCCCGGAGGTTCGCCGCGAGCCTCGCCGCCGACAGGTGTTCCCACAGCGTCACCTGCTCCTCGGCGGCCCGTTCGGCCGGGTTGACCGGTGGCGTCCCGGGTCGCGCCGCCGGCGCGGCCGCCGCCACCGGCGTCTCGGGCGCGGAGCCCTTGATGACCACGACGTCGCGCGTGGAGACGTGCAGTTCGCCGAAGCGGTCCGACTTGAACACGATCAGGTTCTCATCCTGCGCCAGCACATGCCCGTGCACCCGGTCGCCATCCTTGAACACCAGGGTGTCCGCGGCCGGCTCCGCCGGTTTGTCGGCCGCCCGCGCGACGGACCAGCCGCCCGCGCACAGGGACGTGAAAAGCACCACCACCTTGAATCCTGCGAAACGCATGCGCTCCGAGTAATCCATGGCGACGCAGTTGCCAGCCAATTGATGCCCGGTGCGCGGAAAATTTTTCCGGAACTTTCCGCTTGCCGCCGCGGTCGGCCGGAGGAACTTGTCGCCCGGTGCGCCGCAAGGTCTCCATCGCCTGCCTTTTGTTCGCCTGGATCTGCGCCAATGGGGCGATCTGGAACGTCGTGCAGGTGGTGGCCTGGGCGAACATGCTCGAGCGAAATGTCCAAACCATGCCTATCAGCCGTGCGCTGGAGGTCACGTTCGACGGCAGCGCCCCCTGCGCCTTGTGCCATCTCTCGCAGAAAGCCAAGGACGCCGCCCGCGAGCAATTACCCCGTGACGCCGCGCTCGGCGATGCCATGGACAAGCTGCTCCTGCTGGCCGACAGCGCCCCGGGCTTGGGGTTGACTCCGCCCGTCGATGCCTGGCCGGAGGCTCCCGCGGCGACCGGGCTTCGCCGGGTCGAGGCAGTGCCCGTGCCGCCGCCGCGGGCCTGACGCCCGCCCATGCTCCGCGCCACCGCGCGCCGGGCCGTTGCCCGCCGCCATCGCGCGGTGTTTGTCGTCCTCTTCTCGCCCAGCCGGGCTGCGCTTGCGCGCACGCGTGTTTCGCGCGCCCTCCACCAATGCTATTTCATGAAATTACGATCTCCCGCATTCATCCTCGCCGCCTCCCTCGCGGCCGCCACTCCCGGCGCTCACCCATGCTCCGTCTGTGGCTGTTCCCTGGCCTCCGACTGGGGTCCGGAAGGCTACAACGAAACCGGCGGCGCCCTGCTCAGCCTGCGTTACGAGTACTTCGACCAGGACCAGCTCCGTTCCGGCCGCCACGTCGTCGACCGTCACGACTACCCGCTGCCCAACAGCGACGAACTCCAGGTCAGCACGACCAACCGCAATGCCGTGCTGCAGCTCGACGACGTGATCGACCGGAAATGGTCCGTCTCGATCCAGCTGCCGTACCATGACCGCAGCCACCAGACGATCGCCGCGGGCGATGCCGAAGTGTCGTCGTCGCTGGCCCGCGGCTGGGGCGATGCGCGGCTCCTCGTCCGCTACCAGCTGAGGAACGAACTGAACAACCGCTGGGTCCTGCAAGCCGGCCTAAAACTGCCGACCGGCCGCTTCGACCAGGATTTCGCCACCCGGCCGCAGGCCGGCGAACCACTCGATCGCGGCCTGCAACCCGGCACCGGCACGACGAACCTCCTGGCCGGCGCGGCGTGGTTCGGCCGGCCGGCGACCAACTGGGGCTTCTTCGCGCAGGCCCTGCTCGATCAACCGCTGGCGGAGCGCGCCGGCTTCGCGCCGGGCGCCAGCCTCACGTTCAACGGCGGCGTGCGCTGGCTCAACGCCGGCAACCTCACGCCGCAACTGCAGCTCAACGTGCGCACCGAGGACCGCGAGCACGGTCCCGAAGCCGACCGCGCCAACAGCGGCGGCGCCGTCGTGCTGCTCAGTCCGGGCCTGTCCGCCCAGTTCACGACCACGGTCAATGCCTACGCCTTCGTCCAGCTTCCTGTCTACCAGCGCTGGAACGGCCTCCAGCTGCAGCCGCGCGTGTTGTTCGTCGCCGGCCTGAACTGCCGCTGGTGACGAGGCCCGCTTGCACGAGCGGGCCGGCCGGCTTCAATGCCGGCATGGCCCGTCTGTTCGTCGCCCTGCTCCCGCCCGCCGCCGTCCGCGCCGAGCTCGCGGCGCTCGCCACGCCGGTCGACGGCGTGCGCTGGGTGCCGGAGGACAACCTGCACCTGACACTCCGCTTCATCGGGGACGCCGACGCCGACAAACAGGCGCGGCTCGAGGACGCCCTCGCGCGCGTGCACGTCGAGCCGTTCATTCTACCGGTGGGCGGCGTCGGCCTGTTTCCCACCCGCGGACCGGCCAAGGTCATGTGGGCCGGCACGGCGAACGGCCACACGCGGCTCTACCAGCTGCGCAAGCAGGTCGACGAGGCGCTCCTGTCGGTCGACATGACGCTCGATGTGCACAGCTTCCACCCGCATTTCACGCTGGGCCGGCTCGGCCACGAGTACGACCCCAAGCCGGTGGCGAAATTCCTCGCACTCCACGCGCAGTTCGAAGGGCCGCCGTTCCGCGTGACCGAGTTCCACCTGATGTCGAGCGTGTTGTCGCCGGGTCGCGCGCCCGTTCATGCCACGACCCGCACCTTTGCCCTCGCGAAATAGGCGGGGCCCGGACGGTTATTGCACACAAGGACGTCGACAGCCCGGTGTCTCGCCGAAAAACTCTCCGGCTTCCTCTCCACGCGGCGATCCCGCCCCCGACAAATTTCCGACTCCCTCCCTATGCAAGGCATGGAACAAACCTGGCGGTGGTACGGCCCGGACGATCCGGTCACCCTCAGTGACATCCGCCAGGCCGGCGCGACCGGCATCGTCACCGCCCTCCACGAGATCCCGATTGGCGAAACCTGGCCCGCGGCCGCCATCCAGGCGCGCCGGAGGTTGATCGAGTTTGACGACTCGGTGTCGCCACCCCGCCGCCGGGGCCTGGTCTGGTCGGTCGTGGAGAGCGTGCCGGTGCACGAGGACATCAAGATGGGCCTGCCGACGCGCGATGCCTACATCGAGAATTACCGGCAGACCCTGCGGAACCTCGGGGCCGCCGGCGTGCCGTGCCTGTGCTACAACTTCATGCCGGTGCTCGACTGGACGCGCACCGACCTCGCCTACGAGCTGGAGGACGGTTCCCGGGCGCTGCGGTTCGATGCGGACGAATTCGCCGCGTTTGACCTGTTCATGCTGCAGCGACCCGGGGCGGAGGCGTCGTATTCCCGCGCCCGGATCGCCGCGGCCCGGGACCGCTTCGACTCCCTGGGCCCGGACCGGCGGGCGCTGCTCCAGCACAACATCATCGCCGGCCTACCCGGCGGCCAGGAGGGCTACACGCTCGAGCAGTTCCAGGCCCGGCTCAACGCCTACGCGTCGGTCACCGAGGCCAAATTCCGGGAGAACCTCGCCTATTTCCTCCGCGCCGTCGTGCCGGTGGCCGAGGAGGTCGGCATCAAGCTGGCCATTCATCCCGACGATCCGCCGTCGCCGCTGTTCGGGCTGCCCCGGGTCGTCAGCACCGAGGAAGACCTGCGCTGGGTCTGCGGCGTGCACGATTCGATCTACAACGGTTTCACGCTTTGCACCGGGTCCCTCGGGGTGCGCCCCGACAACGACCTGGTCGGCATCGTCAAGCGCCTCGGCGACAAGCTCAACTTCGCCCACCTGCGCAGCACACAGCGCAGCGACAACGGCTCGTTCTTCGAGGCGGCGCACCTGGAGGGGAACGTGGACATGTACCGCGTGATCCGCGAAATCCTCCGGGAGCAGCACCAGCGCCGGGCCCTGGGCCGGAACGACGCCATCATCCCGATGCGCGCCGACCATGGGCACACCATCCTCGACGATCTAAGGAAGGAGACCAACCCGGGTTACTCCGCCATTGGCTTGCTGCGCGGCATGGCCGAATTGCGCGGCCTCGAAATGGGCATCATTCGCAGCGAGGCCTTTTATCGCGAGTAGCGGCAAAGAAAGGCGTGCGGTCGTTCGGCGCGCGTGTTTGCTGGGACGGATGCCGCCGCGTCCTTCGCTGGCCCAACTGTTTCTCGTCGCGCTGCGGCTGGGCTGCATCTCGTTCGGCGGGCCGGTCGCGCACCTGGGCTACTACCGGAAGGAATACGTCGAGCGACGCCGCTGGATCGACGATGCCCATTTCGCGGACCTCGTCGCGCTGTGCCAGTTTCTTCCCGGGCCCTCGAGCAGCCAGACCGGTTTCGCGATTGGCTGCCAGTTGCGCGGCCTGGCCGGTGGCCTGGCCGTCTGGCTCGGTTTCACGCTGCCGTCCGCGATCCTGATGACGGCCTTCGCGCTGGGCCTGGCATCGAGCGGGCACTTCGAGGCCGCCGGCTGGATGCGCGGACTCAAGGTCGCCGCCGTCGCCGTCGTCGGCTCGGCCGTGTGGACGATGGGCCGGAGCCTCTGCCCGGATTGGTCGCGGCGGGTCCTGGCCCTCGCGGCCGCGGCGCTGGTGTTCTGGGTACCGCGCGCCTGGACGCAAATAGCGGTGATCGGCGCCGGCGCGTTGGTCGGATTGAGCCTGCGCGGAAACGTCGGAGCCGAATCCGATGGCGCTCCCGGGGCCAAACGCAGGGTCGTCGCTGGCGACGGCCGACCGGAGGGCGGGCCGGGGCCCGACCCCACAGGCGTTCGTGAAATAACGCGCGGGGCGCAGCCAGATTGCGCTCCCACCAAGGGAACTGGCATGGCCTGCCTGCTACTCTTCGGCGGGTTGCTGCTCGGACTTCCGGCCGTTGTTCGGATCACGAACTTTCCCGCGCTGGACGCTTTCGATCGGTTCTACCGCGTAGGTGCGCTCGTGTTTGGCGGCGGCCATGTGGTGCTGCCACTCTTGGAGCACGAGGTCGTGGCGCCCGGCTGGCTGACGCACGATCGTTTTCTCGCGGGCTATGGCGCCGCGCAGGCGCTCCCCGGGCCGCTGTTCACGCTGAGCGCCTATCTCGGCGCCAGCATCGCGCCCGGCGGCTGGAGCGGCGCCGCCGTGGCGCTGGTCGCGATCTTCCTGCCGGGCCTGCTGCTCACGGCCGGCGTGCTGCCTTTCTGGCACGAGGTCCGCGCCCAGGCCGGCCCGCAGGCCGCGTTGCGGGGTGCGAATGCCGCGGTCGTCGGCGTGCTGCTGGCGGCGTTTTATGACCCGGTGTGCACCGCCGCCCTCACCAGCGGACGGGCGACGGGACTCGCAGTCGCCGCGCTCCTGGCGCTCGGGTCCGGCCGGGTGCCGGTGTGGGCCGTCGTGTTCGGCAGCGCGCTCGCCGGTGCCTGGCTGTTATGATGCGCGTGCGCGTTGAGCTTGCCGTGGCGGACGGTTGTCTTTTCCTCGACGCGGTCCCTCCTGATGCCTGCTGATTCTTCCACGTCACCCGCGGTGGCGCCCGGCCTGTTGGTTGCGCTCACCGGCGCGCCCGGTTCGAGCAAGACGCGACTGCTGGCCGAACTCGCCGCCCGCCGGCTGGCGCGCGGCCAGCGGGTCGAGGGGGTGCTGGCGCTCGCGGGCCGGCGCCGTGCGCCCGGCCGCGGCGCCGACGAGTACTGGTTGCGCCTGATTGGCAGCGACCAGGAGGCGATCTGGGCCGTGCGCGACGAGTCCCTCGACCCACCCTATCGCTTCGAACCCGAGGCCGAGCGCAAGTTGCACGCCTGGGCCGGACGCCTGCGCGCCGAGTCGCCGGCGCCGCTGCTGGTGCTCGACGAATTCGGCAAGTTCGAGCTGCAGGGCAAGGGCCTGATGCCGATCTGGCCGACACTCGCGGCCGCCGCACCGCAGATCGTCGTCATCGCGGTCCGCGAGGGACTGGTCGAGGCCATCGAAGGGGCCATCGGCCGGCGCTTCGACCTGCAGGTGGATGCCAGCGCACCCGACGCGATCGAGCAGTTGCAGCGCGCCTGCGAGGATTTTGGCGAATGGACGCGCATCGGCCTGTTCGGCGCCGCCTCGGGCAGCCTCGAACTGACGATCGGTTCCGCGCTGCACGCGGCCAAGGTGCCGCTGGGCGGCCTGGCGATGGCGTCGCTCCAATCGGCGATGATGGTGTTTGCCGGATCCGGGCTCGCCCAGCCGGGCCGGGTGGTCTGGGTGCCGTTCGTGTCCGGCGGCCTGAAGGCACTCTCGCCGGCGGGCAGTCGGGTGCGGCCGATGATCGCCATCATCGTCCAGGGCCTGCTGTTTGGCAGCTCGGTGCAAGTGCTCGGCTGGAATCCCGCCGCGTTGGCGCTCGGTGGCGCGCTGGTGGGAGCGTGGGCCGCCCTGCAGGGCTTGTTTCTCCAATACCTCTTGATGGGGGACGAACTCGTGCGGGCCTACGACACGACCGTGCTCTGGCTGGCGCAGCATTGGCAGATCACGGTGCCCGGCCTGCCCTGGCTGCTCGGCGCCTGGACGCTGGTGCACGCGGTCGTGGCGGCCGGCGTCACCCTGACGGCCTGGCGGCTGCGCGAACCGCCGGCATCGCTGCAGCGCGTCATCGACCGCGAGGAACACCAGGCCGGCCGGCCGGCGCCGGCGCGCCCCCGGCGCCTCCGTGAACTCGCGCAGTGGCAATTCTGGCTGCCGCTGGCGATGGTGGCCGGGATCCTCGCGCTCAGCGGCGGGACGTGGGAAGAAATCGCCTGGCTCGGGTTGCGCTTCGTCGCGGTCGGACTGGTCCTGATGGCGCTGGTGTCGATCCTGCGCCCGGCGCGCTGGGCCGAGCAGCTCCGGCAGCGCGGCTGGTGGGGCCCGGCGGTCGCCTTTGCCAGCGCCGTGCGCCGCCGCCCGGGCGGCCAGTGACGGGCGGCTCGGTTACCTGGTGCGACGCGCGCGCACCGGGCGGCCGTTTTCGGCCCGAGGGAGGGCGCGGGCGCAGCGTGCGACTTTCTTCCCACCGCTTCCGGATTGCATGAGGCGGAGGCGGGCGCTTACTGGCGGCGATGCCCACCCGCGCCTGGTTCCCGACGCTGATCTATCATGAACCGCTGCGGCGGACCGGCCTCGATCGCTTCAATGCCGCGCTGGCGGACGAATGCCGGCAGCTGCGGGACTATGATGCGGCGGGCCGGCGCTGGTCGGCCAAACATTATCCCGGCGGCTACACCTCCTACGCGTCGCTGAACCAGCTCCACAAGTTTTCGTCGACCTTCGCCGACCTGGAGCGGAGCCTGGCGGTGCATGTGCGGCGCTTCGCGGCGCAGCTCGACCTGGATCTGCGCGGGCGGACGGTGACGATGACCGATTTCTGGGTGAACATCATGCCCGAGCACGCCGCACACGGGCTGCACCTCCACCCGCTGTCATTCGTCAGCGGCACCTATTACGTCGTGACGCCCCCGGGCTGCCCGGGATTGAAGTTCGAGGATCCGCGCCTGAGCCGTTTCATGGCGGCGCCGCCCAAAACCTCGCGCGCGCGCCCGGCCAACCGCACGCATGTCACCTACCCGGCGCGCGCCGGCCACGTCCTGCTGTTCGAAAGCTGGCTCCGGCACGAAGTGCCGGCCAACCCGCTCCGGGCGGAGAGAATCAGCGTCAGCTTCAACTACAACTGGAGCTGAGGGCGGCACCGGATGGGTGAAACTTAACCCGTTACGGATCGTCTTGAGGCCGATGCGCACCCACCGCTCCGTCCGTTTCCCCATCCTGGCCGCCGCCTTCGTCGTGATCCTCCTGGCCGCCGGTTGCGCCAGCGAGGAGCAGGAATCCGTTTTCAACGCGCCCGAGCATCGCGCGCGTCCCAAGCCGACGCCACTGGCGGGGAATGGCACCTATTTCGAGGGCCGGGTCGACGTCGAAATCACCGTGGGGGCCATGGATCGTCCCGCCGGGTTGGGCCGGCCCGAGGGCAGCGGGGGCGACGAACACTGGAGCGGCGGCCGGCGCCATGGCGGTCGGCGCCCGTCCGGCGAAGGCTATGAACCAAGCGGCGAACGTCCCGAGGGCGCGGGCGCCGGCCCGATGATGCACCGCCCGATGGGCGTGCCGGAGATGATCCACTTGAAGTTCACCAACCACGGCCCGGAGAAGGTCGTGGTCGCCATCGCCGACTTCGTCTCACCCCTGGGGAATTTCGCCGTGCAGCCCGAGACCCTGACGCTCGCGCCGGGCCAGTCGCTCGAAGTCGAGCCGATGTCGTCGCAGCTCGCCGGCCCGCTCGCCGGGGTCGATGCGACGCTGGTGCTGCGCGCGGCCGGTAAATCCGAAAAGCAGATCATCAAGCTGCGGGCCGTCCCCCCCGCCACCCCCGCCCCGGCCGGCCCCGCGGTTCCGCCGGCAAACTAGTCCCTCAGATCGTGGACCCGCCGAGGTCCTGGATCTCGTTCGACGGGAAAACGAGCACCCCTTCGGCTTGGCGCCCGAACGAACAGCGCACGATCGCCCGGGCGACGACGTCGGCCCCGATCGCCCGGTACTTGCGCAGCGGCCCGCGGAGCAGCGGCTCGCCGAACCACAGCAGCGCCGCGCTCAGCGTTTCGCCGAGGCGGAATTCCCCGCGCCGCCCGAGCAGCAGGCTGGGGCGAAAGATGGCCAGGGTGCGGAAGCCGAGGACGTAGAGCGCCTCCTCGGTCTCGCCCTTCACGCGGTGATAGAAGAAGTGAGAGGCCGAATTGGCCCCGAGGGCGGAAACCAGGAACAAGCGCTGGGCGCCCGCCCGCCGCGCGGCCCAGGCGAAGGCCAGGACGGCGCCGTGATCCACGGCGCGGAACCCGGCGCGCGAGCCCGCCCGCCATCGCGTGGTGCCCAGACAGCAAAAAGCGTCGTCGCACGCCATTCCGTCCGCGACCCGATCGAGCCCGGTGAAGTCGGTCGTGACCTCGACGAGCCGCGGATCCACCACGCCGAGCGGCCGCCGCACGAAGGCCACGACCCGGTCGTATTCGCCGGCGGCCAGTAATTCGCGCAGCAGGTGGCGGCCGACGAGTCCGCTCGCTCCGGCGATGAAGGCGGTGGGCATGCGGCGCACAATGGCGGCGCCGCGCCCCGCTGCAACGCCGCTCTCAGCGGTGTCCCGAATTCGGGACTTTCGGTCCAAGATTACAAACTTTCCCGCGCGCCGCCGTTGCCGGAAAAGGCAATCGGGCCAAATTTCAAGTCATGAAGAAAGTGGAATTGAGCGATGAAGCGTTCCGCGCCCTGGAACAGCTGGCGGCGGCGAAAAAGCTCACGCCGTCCGAGGTCATCGCCGCCATGCTCGGCGCCGGCCGCCCGCCGCTCGCGGGCGACCACCTGCTGTTTTTCCTGACGAGCGCCGAATTCGCCCTGGAGCAAACCCCGACGGCGCGGTACCTCGCGCTGCTGGCCTGGGTGGCGAAGAACTACGCGTGTGATTTCGCGGATTTCATTTCCCACCAGGAAAGCGGCCGTCGTTACCTGATGCTCAGCCGCGACGAGGTCAACGACGTGCGCTCGCACAACCATGCGCAGCAGATTGACGGCACCCAGTACTGGGCCGTCATGACGATCGACGACGCGACGAAGCGGCGCTTCGTCTGCCGCCTGCTCGAGTTCGTCGGCTGCCACGACGAGACGGTGCGGGAAGCCTGCCGGGCCCTGGGCCTCGGCGAGGTCACCGGCGGTTTCCGGCTCCTGAGCGCCTGAGGGCCGCAGGGCGGGAGCGGCGATCCGGCCCCACAATTAGTTTGTCGCGTGCCGGCGATCGGCCGAAAGTCAGGTCCACCCGCGCCGCCATGCCCGACTCCGCGCCTCCGCCCACGCCCGAGAACAAGGTCCGCGACTTCCGGAATTTCTTCCAGTCGGTCGGCTATGCGGTCGAGGGATTCTGGGCCGCGGCCCGGCACGAGCCGTCGTTTCGCGAGGACCTGCTGTTCGTCGTCATCCTGACCCCCCTCGCGATCATCCTGCCGGTGAACGCCGTGTCCACGGCGCTGATGATCATGTCCCTTTTCCTCATCGTGCTCACCGAGCTGGTGAACTCCGCGATCGAGTGGACCATCGACGACATTTCGCTGGCCAAGCGGCCGTTCGCCAAGCGCGCCAAGGACATGGGCAGCGCGGCCGTGTTCATGGCCTATATCAACTGCATCGTCGTGTGGGGCGTCATCCTGTTTTCCAACTGGGAGCGCATCGCCAAGCTGGAGTTTCTCCGCTGGCCCCCGCCGTTCCTGCCGTAGGCGGGTGGGGAAAACCGGCCTCCCTTCCGGCGGTGCGCCCCTCACCGCATCCGGCCGAAGAACCAGGCCGCGATCCCGATCATCGCCAGGTCGGGCATGAGGGCGGCCCAGACCGGCTCGAGGAAACCGTTGCCGCCGAGCGGCGTCGCGATGCCGTTGAGGATGAAATAGACGAAGAAGAGCCCGATCGACTTCGAGACGCCGACGGCGGGGCTGACCCGCGTGCCCGACGCGGCAAAGGGCACGGCGATCGCGATTATGATGAGCGGCCCGAGCGTATCGAAGAGGAGGCCGTAATAACGCACCTCGTAGCGCAGAAATTTCGGCGTGTCCTCCGTCGAGAAATACCGGGTGATGCGCTTGAGTTCATTGAACGAGAGCTCGTTGGGCTTGCGGTCGATCAGGAGCATCAGGGACGGATCCTCGCCGTAGTCGGACCGGACCAGGGTCGCGAAGCCCGCCGTGCGGGTGATTTCCCCGCCCGCCGGGTCGAACCAGATCTCGCGCCCGTCGGTGAAGACCCAGCCGTGCCGGATGGCGTCGTAGCGGCCCTCGCGCGCCATGAGCCGGAAAATCTCGTGGCGCCGCAAATCGAGCGTCGAGACCGACACGCCGAAAGCCGTCTCGGTATAGCGGCTGTAGCGGTTGATGAACCACATGCGGTTGGCGCGGGGATTGTCGAACGCCACGCTGGTGACGAGCCCGAGCTTCGCCGGCGCGACGCTCTTCGACTCGGCGCGGTACTGGAAGCCCTGCCAGAGGCTGCGGGTGGTCTCGACCGACCACGGCACGACCCGCGCGTTGAGCAGCAGCGAGACGCCGCTGAGCACGACACCCGCCAGCCAGAGGGCGCGGGTCGTGGCGAAGATGTTCAGCCCGGCGGCGCGCACCGCCGTGAGCTCGTTGTTGCGATGGAGCTTGCTCAGCACGAACAGGAGCGAGAGCAGCATCGAGATCGGCAGCACGATCGACAGGAAGCTCGGCATGAGCGTGGCATAGTAGAGCAGGATGTCGGCGGCCCCGACACCGAGCTGGATGAGATCGCGGAAGTTGTCGTAGAGCGCCGAGAGGAGCAGCACGCCGGTGGTGGCGGCGAGCAGCAGCGCGAGCATTTTCAGCCACTCGCGCAGGAGGTACCGGTCGAAGAGGTTCAAGCCGCCGCCAGTGAAACCGCGGCCGGGCGCGGCGCAAAGCCGAAAGCGGCGCCCGCGGCAGTTGGGCTTGCCCAGCTCCGCGATCGTCCTTTCATCGCCGCATGCCGGAACCCAAAGAAGCCTGGAGCTCGCGCTTGGGCGTGATCCTGGCCGTCGCCGGCAGCGCGGTCGGACTCGGCAATTTCCTGCGCTTCCCGGGCCTGGCGGCCCAATACGGCGGCGCGGCGTTCATGATCGCCTATTTCGTCGCCCTGCTCCTCCTCGGCATCCCGATCGGCTGGACGGAGTGGACGATGGGCCGGCAGGGCGGCCTGGCCGGCTATCACTCGTCGCCCGGAATCTTTCACGCCATTGTGCGGCACCCGCTCGGGAAATACCTCGGCCTGATGGGCTTCATCATCCCCGTGGTCGTGTACATGTACTATGTCTACATCGAGGCCTGGTGCCTGGGCTACGCGCTCAACGCCGCGAGCGGCACGTTTAGCCACGTGGGCATCGACTACGGGAAGTTCTTCGCCGACTTCACGGGCGCGGGCGCGAATGGCGTCGCGATCCACTTCGGCCTCAAGGACGTCGGCCTCTTCGTGGTCCTGGTCTACATCGCGAACTTCTACTTCATCTACAAGGGCCTGTCGAAGGGCATCGAGTTCGTCTGCAAGTGGGGCATGCCCGTGCTCATCCTGATCGCGCTGATCATCCTCGGGCGCGTGATGACGCTCGGCACGCCCGACCCGGCCAAACCCGACCAGAACGTGCTCAACGGCCTCGGCTATATGTGGAATCCGCACGGCATCTGGAACGGTTTCGGGCAGCCCGGCCTCGGCGACCCGCAGCTCTGGCTCGCCGCCGCCGGCCAGATCTTCTTCTCCCTTTCCGTCGGTTTCGGCGCGATCATCACCTATGCGAGCTACCTGCGGAAGAAGGATGACGTCGTGCTCAGCGGGCTGACCGCGGCCTCCGCCAACGAATTCTGCGAGGTCGGCCTCGGCGGGCTGATCACGGTGCCGGCGGCCTTCGTGTTCCTGGGCGCGGCCGGCATCGCCGGCCAGGGCACCTTCGGCCTCGGCTTCAAAGTGCTGCCTTTCGTGTTTTCGAAGATGCCCTTCGGCGACTTTTTCGCGACGATCTTCTACGTCCTGCTTTTCATCGCCGCCATCACCAGCTCGCTCTCGATGCTGCAGCCGGGGGTCGCCTTCTTCGAGGAGGGCCTGCGCCTGAAGCGCAAGGCCGCCATGGGGGCATTGGCGCTGCTGACCGGCCTCGGAACCATGATCGTCTGGTGGTTCAGCAAGGACCTGAAGGCGCTCGACACGATCGATTTCTGGATCGGCACCGTCGGCATCTTCATCCAGGGGATGATCCTGGTGGCGACCTATTCCTGGATCATCGGGATTGAGGAGGGCTGGAAGGAAACCCACGCAGGCGCGGCCATGCGCATCCCGGGTTTCTACAAGCCCGTCCTGCAGTTCGTCTCCCCGCTGTTTCTGTTCCTCGTGTTCCTGATGTTCATCGGCGCAAATGTCCTGGGTTGGAACTTCAGCTTCGCCGCGCCGCAGTTTCATCCGACAAGCTATGTGGCGGACCTGGTCGGGCCCCATCCCAGCAACGTCGCGCGCGGTACGTTCCTGTTCACCCTCGCGGTGATCGCGCTCATCGGGTGGCTGGTGCACATCGCCGGCCGCAACTGGTCGACCGGCGCAACCGGGGGGAATACGCGATGACGACCGGCGGCTGGGTGACCATGATCCTTTCGGTGGGCTTCGTCACCGTGCTCTTCGTCTACTGCGTCGGCCGCGTGCTGTTCGGCTCGCCCCCCGGGCCGCCGGACGAGTAGGCGGGCTTGCGAAATTCGCGGGGGCGGGCTAGTTTCGCGCCATGATCCGCCGCGCCCTGTTGACCCTCGCCGGACTTGTCGCCCTCGAAGCCGGCGCCGCCGTCGTCGTCCTCCGCCTGCCCTACCCGGAACTGCGGCTCAAGGACGGCACCGTCCTGAACGAGGTCACGATCCAGAGCTTCAACACCACCGCGGGCACGGCGAGCCTGCGCGCAAAAAACGAGCTGATGAGCGTGCAAACGTCCCTGTTGCCCGACGACGTGCAGGCCAGGCTCAAGGACCTCACGCCGGCCCTGTCCAAGGAGGCGCAGGAGGCGGAGAGGGCCCGCGACGAGGCCAACCGCAAACGCGGGGAGGAACTCGCCGACCGCCAGCAGAAGCAGGCCGAAGAGGAGGCCAAGGCGAACCGCGACGCCAACCGGGCCCTGCACATGAAGGCCGCCGAGCAGCAGCTGATGCGGGAGGATCGCACGCTGGACGAGGTGAACCGGGTCGCGGAAGAGCAGGCGCGCCGTTACTTCAAATACGAGGATGCCCCCTACTCCAACATTGGCGCGGTGACCGGCGTCGATCTTTACCTCGAGGATCCCGAGCCCGTGCCGGGCTGGACCGGCCGCTATCGCGTCCGGGGCACCGCGTACCGGCAATACCTCAACAACCAGGCGAGCGGCTTCGGGCGCGGCACCCGGGAGTTCGAGATGCTGATCCAGACCTACGACCAAAAGAAGCCGAAGGTCGTGGATGTCACGGTGAAGTAAGGGAGCGGCCACGCGGGTGGCTCGGCCGCGGCAGGTCGGGGTTTATGCCCGACACGGCGGGCGCAATGCCCGACCGACCCGAATGGCCGCCGGCGCCCGCCCACCCCGCCCCTTGATTTTTGCGGGGTGATTTGTAAGGTAACCGCCCCTTTTTCTTTCCCAACTCCCTCCCGACCATGTCCACCACCACTCCCCAGAAATTCGAATTCCAGGCCGAGATCGCGCAGCTCCTCGATATCGTCACGCACTCGCTCTACACGGAGAAGGAGATCTTCGTCCGCGAGCTCGTGTCCAACGCGTCCGATGCCCTCGAGAAGCTCCGGCACACCCGGCTGACGGAGAAGGAGATCTTCGACGACCAGCAGAAGCTCGAGATCAACCTCACGACCGACGACAAGGCGAAGACGCTCACGATCCAGGACTATGGCATCGGCATGACCCGCGCCGAGCTGGTCGAGAACCTCGGCACCATCGCGCACTCCGGCTCCAAGGCCTTCCTCAAGGCCCTGAGCGAGGGCGAGCAGAAGAACACGAGCCTCATCGGCCAGTTCGGCGTCGGCTTCTACTCGGCCTTCATGGTCGCCAAGTCCGTCAAGGTCTACTCCCGCTCCTGGCGCGCCGCCGAGCCCGGTCACCTGTGGTCGAGCGATGGATCCGGGAGCTACGAAATCGAGGAAGTCGCGGACCTGAGCCGGGGCACGAAGATCGTCATCGCGCTGAAGGACGAGTGCGGCGAGTTCGCCTCCGACAGCCGGATCAAGGGCATCCTCGAGCGCTACAGCGCGTTTGTGTCGTTCCCGATCAACCTGAACGGGAAGCAGGTCAACACGATCCAGGCGCTCTGGCTGCGCAACAAGAACGAGATCAAGGACGAGGAATACACCGAGTTCTACAAGTTCCAGGCGCATGCGTACGAGGAGCCGCTCCTGCGGCTGCATTTCAGCGCCGACGCGCCGCTCTCGATCAACGCCCTGCTGTTCGTCCCGAAGGAAAATACCGAGCGCTACGGCTTCGCCCGGCTCGAGCCGTCGGTCTCGCTTTACTGCCGCAAGATCCTCATCGAGGCCGCGCCGAAGGACCTGCTGCCGGAATGGCTCCGCTTTCTCAAGGGCGTGGTCGACAGCGAGGACCTGCCGCTGAACATCTCGCGCGAGTCGATGCAGGACAAGAGCCTGATCGAGAAGCTGAACAAGGTCATCACGAAGCGGTTTCTCAAGTTCCTCGACGAGGAGGCGACGCAGCGGCCCGACTCCTACGCGAAATTCTACGCCGAGTTCGGGATTTTCCTCAAGGAGGGCGCCGCGCTCGATTTCACCCACAAGGACCAGCTCATGAAGCTGCTCCGGTTCGAGTCGTCGCTCACCGAGAAGACCAAGAACACCTCGCTGGCCGACTACGTGTCGCGCATGGGTTCCGACCAGAAGGAGATCTATTACCTCGTCGGCGCCAACCGCGCCACGATCGAGAGCGGCCCGTACCTCGAGGCCTTCAAGGCCCGCAACCTCGAGGTGCTGTTCTGCTACGAGCCCGTCGACGAGTACGTGATGAACAACGTCCGCGAGTTCGACGGGAAGAAGCTCATCGCCGCCGACCACGGCGACGTGAAGCTGGCCGACATTCCCAAGCCCGAGGGCGCGCTGAGCGACGACGACACGAAGAAGCTCACCGCCTGGCTCAAGGAAACCCTCGGCGACCGCGTGGCCGAGGTGAAAGCCAGCGACCGGCTCGTCGATTCGCCCGCCCTGGCGATCAACGCCGACAAGTTCATGTCCGCCCACATGCGCCGCATGATGAAGGCGATGAACAAGGACGGCGCCGACACCCCCCAGAAGGTGAACCTCGAGATCAACCCGCGCGCCGCCGTCATCAAGCGCCTCTTCGAGACGCACACGGCGGCTCCGGACAAGGCGAAGCTCGTGGCCGAGCAGATCCTCGACAATGCGCTCATCTCTGCGGGCATGCTTGAGGACGCGACGCCGATGGTCGCCCGGCTCTACAAGCTGCTCGAGAACGTCTGAGGGCGGGAGAACCAAGGGTGGACCCTGCACTCCGTGCAGGGCGTCGCCTTTTCCCGGTAGGGCTGGACCTTGGTCCAGCCGCGCGCGGGATGCAGTGGGCGCCTTCCCCGCGGCAAGGCTGCACCGAGGTGCAGCCCTACCGGGCAGCGCTCAGTGCTTCTTGATCCCGACGTACTCGAGGAACGGCTCCTGCGAGCGCGGCCGGCTGAGGAACTTTTCCACCGACTCGCCGACGTCGCGCGTGTTGCCCTTGCCGTAGACCTCGTTGCGCAGGCGCATCCCGACATTCGCGTCAAGAAAACCGTCAGGCGCAGCCTTGAATACGCTGGCCATGTCGATCGCCATGACCTTGGCCCAGAGGTAACCGTAGTAGGCGGCATCGTAGCCGGCCAGGTGACCGATGTAGCCGGCCCAGAAGGTGTCCTCCGGCGCGGCGATCGTCACGCGCGCGATGGCGTCGTTGGTGACCTTGGCGACATCGGCGAGCCAGGCATCGTCCGCGGACAGCGTGTGCAGGCCCAGGTCGAGCAGGCCGATCGACAACTGCCGGCGCTCAAACCAGCCCTCGGTGGCCTGGCGGGCGGCGACGAGCGCGTCGATCGTCTCGGCGGGAATCTTCTTGGTGGGATCGCGATAATCGGCGGCGAAAGTGTCGAGGACCTTCTTGTCCCAGACCCAGTTCTCCAGCATTTGCGACGGGGCCTCGACGAAATCCTGCGGCACGTTGAAGCCGGCTTGCGCCACGAACTTCGACCGGCTCATGATGCCGTGCATCACGTGGCCGAACTCGTGGAAGAGCGTCTCCACGTCGCTGTGTTTGAGCAGCGAGGGTTTGTCGGCCGAGGGCGCCGGGAAGTTGCAGAGCAGCGTCTCGACGGGCAGGTCGTATTCGCCGTCCTTCATCCAGCCGCCGGACTTCTGCGGGAAGCAGGCGAAGTGGTTGAACTTCCCCTCGCGCGGGAACATGTCGAGGTAGAAGGCCCCCATCGGCACGCTGCTCTTGGCGTCGAGCACGACATAGAGCTGCACGCCCGGGGCCCAGACGTAGGGCGGCTCGATGGCGACGAACTTCAGGCCGAAGATCTTCTGGTAGATGGCGAACATGCCCTCGAGCGTCGCCTGGTAGGGGAAGTAGACGCGAAGCGCCTCGGCATCGACGTTGTACTTCTCCTTCTTGAGCTTGTTCGTGTAGTAGCGCACGTCCCACCGCTCGAGCTTGGCGTCGGGCTGGCCGATCGCCTTCGCCTTGAGCTGGCGCAGCGTCTCGACCTCGGCCGCGTATTTCGGCTGCAGGCCGGCGACGAGATCCTCCTCGAACTTGAGCGCCGTGGCCCCGTTCTTCGCCATGCGGGTCTCGGTCTGGTAGTCGGCCCAGTTCTTGTAGCCGAGGCGCTGCGCGATGTCGGCGCGCAAGGCGACCAGCTTGCTCAGCACGGGCAGGTTGGCCTCGCGGGCCAGGCGGTAGCGGGTGACCATCACGCGATGGCGCACGTCGGCGCTGTCGGCGTTCTCCTCCACGGCGATGTATTGCCAAGTCACGTTGACCATGACCCGATAGCAGCCGTCGGGCTGCCGGATGCCGGGGCTGTCGAGGAAGCTCTGCGGCATGCCGGCCAGTTCCTCCGCCGTGAAGTCCATCGGCGCGCGGGCCTCGTTGATGTTGACGGCAAACTGGGTGTTGAGCGCCGCCAGGTCCTTGCGCAGGCGCTCGACGTTGGCGCGCTCCGCCGGCGGCAGGGCGAGCCCCGCCCGGCGATAGGTGCGCATCTGTTCGTTGAGGTTGCGCTGCTCCTCGGCGTCCAGCTGCGGCTTGGCATCGGCGACCTTTTTCAGGGCGCGGTACAGATCGTCGCGATAATCGAGCCCGACGCCCCACTCCTGAAGCTTGACCGACATCTCGTTGGCAGCGTCGCGCATGTCCTTGTCGATGGCGGACTCGGCGACCGTGCCGATGACGAGGTACGCGTCGGTCACCTTGGCGGTGATGGCGTCGAAGGCCGCGAACGTGTTGCTGAAATTCAGCTTCGCCGGATCCTGGGCGGCGAGCGCGGCGAGTTCGGCGTCGGCCCGCTTGATGGCCTTGTCCGCCTGGGCGCGGACCTCGTCGGCCGTCACCGGATAGGTCGGCAGTTCCAGGTGCTGTTTCGATTTGGCCGCGAGCGCCTGGTAGTCGGCCAGCCGGGCGGCCGGTTCGGCCTGCCCGGAGGCCAGCGCGGCCGAAAGGGCGGCCGCCATGACGAACGAACGATAGGGAGTCAGGGGAGTATGCATGGGGAATGTTGGGCTCTACTGAGACGCAGCTTCCGGCGTGGCTCAACCCTTAAGCGACCGGCGGCAGGAAGGGCGGCGACTTCGTTCGCGACCGCGACTTCCGCTCCTTCACCAATCGCCGCCTCCGCGTCATCGCCCAGCGCGGCGAACCTCAACCCGCAATCATGCCTCTCCCCAATGTTTCGTGCAGCCCCCTCCCTCTGTGCAGCTTTGCATCACCTCCGGCTTCGCCAGAGTCGCCATTTTCGCGAAACCAAAACTGGCGGAGAGGGTGGGATTCGAACCCACGGTGCCTTGCGACACTCCGCATTTCGAGTGCGGTGCGATAGACCACTCTGCCACCTCTCCGTGACAAGGGGCGAAAACGTAGGCGGTGCCCCCGAAAACGGAAGCAGAAATTTTCACGGCCATTCCCGGTTCGATCGGGTCTCCACCTACACGTTCTCGTCCTCGAGCGCGTCGAGCTTCCGCCGGTTCGCCGGCAGATGTTGCGGCAGAAACGAGTAATAGAGCATCAGCTGCCAGCTGCGCGAGGGCCGATAGAGCAAGACAGGAACCACGATCGCGCCGGCCACGGCCAGCCCGATCGCCACCTTGGGCCCCAGCACGCCCCAGTACCAAAGCAAGGCCACCGGCGTCAGGCACCCGACGAGCGTCACCCCGTAGTTGAGCGACAGTGCCCCGAGGTAAAAGCCCTCGTCCTTCTCGAACTTAAGCCCGCAGGCCGGGCAGTTGTCGGCGAGGTCGAACATCTTGCCGGGCTGGAACAGCGTCTTCCCGCCGCAGTTCGGGCAGCGATTGGTGAGGCCGCGGTGGATGATCTGGCCGGCGGTGACTTTCATCAGTAGCACGGTTTAACCACGGATCGTGCGGATGCACACGGATAAATTCGGCGCTGGGCGCATTGGTCGCCCGCAGCGCTGCCGCTCGCCGGTAGGCCGTCTCGCGTCGCGGCACGGCGACAAGCGCCGGCCCTACAGCAAAAAGGCGCCCCGTTGCGGGGGCGCCCTGGAAGATGGAATCGCGCGTGCGGCTCAGGTGCCGAGCTGGAAGCGCGAGAAGCGGCGGATCTGCATGTTCTCGCCGAGCTTCGCGATCTTCTCGGTGAGGACATCCTTGATCGTCTTCGTGTTGTCCTTCACGAACGGCTGGTCGAGGAGACAGTACTGCTCGTAGAACTTGTTGAGCTTGCCCTCGACGATCTTCTGCACGGCGGCCGGCGGCTTGCCCTGCACCTGGGCGGCGGCGATGTCGCGCTCCTTGGCCAGGTCGGCCTCGGGCACGTCCTCGCGGCGCACGTACAACGGGCTGGCGGCGGCGATCTGCAGGCAGACGTCGCGGCAGAAGGTCTTGAACTCGTCGGTTTTCGCGACGAAGTCGGTCTCGCAGTTGATTTCCACGAGCACGCCAACCTTGCCGCCGAAGTGGATGTAGGCCTCGATCAGGCCGTCCGAGGTGGAGCGACCGGCCTTCTTGGCCGCGGAAGCGACGCCTTTCTTGCGCAGGATCGTCTCCGCCTGCTCCATGTTGCCCTGGGACTCGTCGAGGGCCTTCTTGCAGTCGAGCAGGCCGGCGCCGGTTTTCTCGCGGAGCTCCGCGACCATGTTTGCTGAAGTGGCTGCCATAGTGGGAAAAGGTTGGCGGGTTAGATTTCCTCGGTGCTGACGGCGGACTTCTTGGCCCCGGCGCGGCTCGGGCGCTTGCGCGGCGCGACGGCCGGCTTGTCCTCCTCCACGAGGTCCTTGAGGTTCCCCGGGAGCACGACCTTGTCGAGGTCGACCTCGCCCTCGCCCACGGCGCCGCCGGCGGCGGCGTTGGCCTCGGCATGGGCCGCGACGCGGCGGGTTTCGCGGTGGGCCAGGCCCTTGCTGATGGCGTCGACGATCGTCTCGACGATGATGCGCACCGCCTTGGTGGCATCGTCATTGCCGGGGATCGGGTACGCGAGCTGGGTCGGGTCGGAATTCGTGTCGACCAGGCCGATGCACGGGATGTTCATGCGCTTGGCCTCGGCCACGGCGATCTCCTCGTAGGAGGTGTCGACCACGAACACGGCGCCGGGCAGGCCGGTGATGTTGGCGATGCCGTCGAAATTGCGCGTCATGCGGGCCATCTCGCGGCGGACAGCGGACTCCTCCTTGGAGGAAAGCTTGGCCAGCTCGCCGGTGGTGTCCATCGCCTGGTACTTCTTGAACTTCGCGAGCGACTTCTTGATCGTCTCGAAATTGGTGAGCGTGCCGCCCATCCAGCGGGTGGTCACGTAGGGCATGTTGGTCGCGGCCGCCGCTTCGCGGATGAGCTCCTGCGCCTGGCGTTTGGTGCCGACGAGCAGCACGTCGCTGCCGCCCGCCACGAGGCTCTCGAGGAACGCGCAGGCCTTTTCCAGGGCGGCGTGGGTCTTCTCGAGGTCGATGATGGTGATGCCCTGACGGTGGTCGAACACGTAGGGCTTCGAGCGCGGGTTCCAGCGTTTGGTCTGGTGACCAAGGTGGACGCCGGCGTCGAGGAGGTCTTTCGGAGTGATGTTCATGTGATCTATGTCGTTACGAGACACAGGTCGGCCAACTGGGCCGCCTTGCGATCGTGACTGCGGTTAACGGTTATCGGTTGAAGGAACGGGAACCGCCGAAAAGAGAGACAGCCCCCACCCTTGGCAAGACCGATTCCGGGCCTTTTTCCGACCGGGTGATTTCGCGCCCCGGCTGCCCGCGATCGGGCCCTATCTTTTCTTTCGCAAGAAGAAGCGCTGCAAGAGGATGAACACCAACAGCAGGGCGCCGACCACGATCCGCATCCACCACGCGCTCAGGCGCCCGTCGAACAGGATCGCGGCCTGGATGGTGCCGAAGATCAGCACGCCGAGGAAGGTGCCGAGCATGTGGCCGCGACCGCCCGTCAGGAGCGTGCCGCCGATCACGACGATCGCGATCGAGTCGAGCTCGAGTCCGACTCCCATCGAGGGATTGCCCGAGCCCGTGTAGAACGTCGCCACGATGCCGGCCAGTGCCGCGCAGAACCCGTTGACCGCGTACACGCCAATCTTGGCGGCGCCGATCGGCAGTCCCATCAGGAGCGCCGATTGCTCATTGCCGCCGATGGCGAGCAGGTTCCGGCCGAAGCGCGTGTGATGGGCCACGACGTAGCCGGCCACGATCACCGCCACAAAGATGAGCGCATTCGCGGTGAAGAACGCCCGGCCCACGTCCAGCTCGAAGCCCGAGATGCGTTCGTACACAGGGTGGGTGATGCCCACCGACTCCTGGTTGATCCAGAAGCCGACGCCCCGCGCGAGGAACATGCCCGCCAGCGTGATCAGGAACGGCGGCAGCGTGAAGCAATGAATCAGCGCGCCCATGCCGGCGCCGAGCGCCGCGCCCAGCGCCAGCGCCGCCAGCCAGGCCACGCCCGGCGCCACGCCGTGTTTCTCGACCAGGGTGGCGGTGAAGATCGAAGTGAACCCGATGACCGCGCCCACCGACAGGTCGATGCCGCCGGAAAATATCACCAGCGTCATCCCGACCGCCGTGATGCCAAGAAAGGCGTTGTCGGCCAGCAGGCCGGTCGCCACGCGGACGGAAAAAAAGCCGTCGTAGAGAAATCCCGCCGTGCCGAACAGCGCGGCGAAAATGAGGGCGGTCGCCACCAGTGGCAACTGGCGGCGAAGAATGGTGCGCAGCGCGGCCGGTCCCGCCGCCGTCTCCGGGTGGGGGCGGTTCATGCCGCCGCCCTCCGCCGCAGCCCGCCGAGCCAGCGCCCGACTTTATCCGACTGCAGCAGCGTCACGCCGATGATGAGCAGCGCCTTCGGCACCGGCGCGACCGCCGGGGGCACGCCGAGGTTGTACATCGTCGTGGTCAGGGTCTGGATGAGCAGCGCGCCGACGGCCGAGCCCAGGACGGTGAAGCGGCCGCCGGACAGCGCCGTCCCGCCGACGACCACGGCAAAGATCGCGTCGAGCTCCGCGTTCTCGCCGGCGCGATAAGCGTCGGCCGCGCGGATGTTCGCCGCCGCGAGCACCCCGGCCAGCCCGGCGCAGCCGCCGCAGAAAATGTAGGCGAACGCCTTGATGCGAGCCGCGGCGAGCCCCGCGAAACGGCTCGCGGTCTCATTGTCGCCCACCGCCTCGACAAACAAGCCCAGCGCCGTGCGCCGCAGCAAAAGGTGCGTCGCGAGATAGCACGCGCCGACCAGCAGCGGCGCAAACGGCAGGCCGAGGAGGAAGCCGTTGGCGAGGTACTCAAACCTGTCGTGCGCGATGATGATCACCTGGCCGCCGACGATCAGCTCCGCCACGCCCCGGCCCGCCACCATCAGGATCAGCGTCGCCACGATGGGCTGCACGCCGAGGCGCGCGACGAGCGTGCCATTGGCGCCGCCGGCGAGCACGCCCGCCCCGACGGCCGCCGCCAACGCGAGCGCCAGGCCATGACCGCCCTGCAACATCACCGCACTGACGGCGCCCGCCACCGCCATGACCGAGCCGACCGACAGGTCGACGCCGCCGGTGGCGATGACCAGCGTCATGCCGAGCGCGACCAGCATCGTGCGCGAGCCCTGCGTGAGAATGTCCATCGGCACGCCGAAGAGGTGGCCATTCAGCACGGTCACCTTGAGGAAACCGGGCTCGAACACCGCGTTCAGCAGCACGAGCGCGGCGAGCCCGACCAACGGCCAGAAAACCGGCGCCCTAGCCTTCATGGGTGCCCGCCATGAGGTGCATCAGGTTCTCCGAGGTCAGCCCGTCGCCGGACACCTCGCCGGTCAAGCGGCGCTCGCGCAGCACCAGGACGCGCGAGCAGTTGCGCACGACTTCGTCGATTTCCGAGGAAATGAACAGCACCGCGAGGCCGTCGTCCCGCAGCTTCGCCACCAGTTGCTCGATCTCCTGCTTGGCGCCGACGTCGATGCCGCGCGTCGGTTCGTCGAGGATGATCACCGCGGGTTGCGTCGCCAGCCAGCGGGCGAGGAGAACCTTCTGTTGGTTGCCGCCCGACAAGTTCTTCACCGGGGTCTCCGCGTCGGCGGTCTTGATGCGCAGGGCGCGGATGTAATGGTCGCACAGCTGCGCCTGCTCGGCCCTCGCCAAGGCCCGGAGCGCCCCGCGCTTGCCCTGGAGGGCCACGAGCAGGTTCTCGCGCACGGACAGGTTGGGCAGGATCCCCTCGGCCTTGCGGTCTTCCGAGCAGAACGCGAGGCCGAGCCGGATGGCGTCGCGCGGGGAATGAATCGCCGCCGGCCGGCCTTGCACCTCGAACACTCCGGCGTCGGCCGTATCGATCCCGAAGAGGAGCCGGGCGGTCTCGGTGCGGCCGGAGCCCAGCAGGCCGCCCAGGCCGGCGACCTCGCCGGCGTGCAACGCCAGGTCGGTCGGCGCGATCGCGCCCGCTCGCGCCAGCCCGCGGGCGACCAGCACCGGCTGCTCGCGGGCGGCGCGTTCCGCCGGTTTCCCGGGCGAGAAATCCGCGGCCGTCACCTCGCGGCCGAGCATCCGGCCGACCAGGTCCAGCCGCGACAGCTCCGCGGTGGCGAACTCGCCCACGAGTTGCCCGTTGCGCAGCACGGTCAGGCGGTCGGTGACGGCGTAGACCTGGTCGAGGAAGTGCGTGACGAAGACGATGCCGAGGCCGTCGCCCCGGAGCTTGCGCATGACGGCGAAGAGCTCGGCCACCTCGCGTTCGTCGAGGCTGGCCGTCGGCTCATCGAGCACGAGGAGCTTCGCCGCGGTGTCGAGGGCGCGCGCAATCGCCACCATTTGCTGCAGCGCCACCGAGAGCGAACCGAGCTCGGCATCGACGTCGCACTCGATCTCCAGCCGCGCCAGTGCCGTGCGGGCCCGGCGGCGGATGGCGCGCCAGTTAAGGAAACCGGCCCGGCCGGGCTGCCGCCCGAGCGTGATGTTCTCGGCCACCGAGAGCGAGGGCACGAGATTTACCTCCTGGTAGACCGTGCTGATCCCCAGCTCCTCGGCCTCGCGCGGCGAGTCCGGCCGGATCACGCGACCGTCGAGGCGGATCTCGCCCGCATCGGCCGGATGCACCCCGGTCAGCACCTTGATCAAGGTCGACTTGCCGGCGCCGTTTTCCCCCAGCAGCGCGTGGGTCTCGCCCGCGCGGACGGTGAAATCGACGCCCGCCAGCGCCACCACGCCGGGAAATTTCTTTCCGATGCCGCGCAGTTCAAGCAGGGCGGGGTTCATGACATCGCCAGGCAATCCTGGGGCCGGGGTGAGGGCACCCCGCCGCCAAGGACTCGATTCCTCGGTACGCTCAGAATGACACGCATCGAGGGCTCAAGGGCTCAGTACTGCCGGGTCGGCAGCGCGGCCGCGGCGTTGGTCGAGTCGAACAGCTCGTCCTTGTTGTAGGACTTCCGCTCGACCTTTTCACCCGCCAGGATCTTCTGGACCGTGTCGTAGACCTTCGGCCCGAACAGCGGGTTGCATTCCACGGTGCAATTGATGCGGCCGTCGACCACCGCCTGCACGCCCTCCCGGATGGCGTCGATGCTGACGATGATGATGTCCTTGCCCGGCTTCAGGCCCGCCTCCTCGATCGCCTGCGCGGCGCCGAGCGCCATGTCGTCGTTGTGGGCGTAGACGATGTCGATGTCGCGGCCGTGCTTCTTGATGAAGGCCTCCATGACCTCCTTGCCGCCGGTGCGCCGGAAATCACCGCTCTGCGAATCGATGACCTTCAGGTCGGGATACTTGGCGATGGCGTCGGCGAAGGCCTTGCGGCGCTCGTTGGCCGGCGCGGAGCCGGGCGTGCCCTGCAATTCGACGATGCGGCCCTTCCCGTTGACCTTTTTCGCCAGCCAGTCGGCGGCCATGCGGCCCTCGGCGTAGAAATCGGAACCAATGAAACAGGTGTACAGCGACTCGTCCGACGTCTGGATGGTGCGATCGGTGATGATGACCGGGATGTGGGCGCGCTTCGCCTCGCGCAGCACGGGATCCCAGCCCGTTTCCACGATGGGCGCGACGACGATGGCGTCGACCCCCTGCGTGACGAACGACCGGATGGCCCGGATCTGGTTCTCCTGCTTGCCCTGGCCGTCGGCGAACTTCAGGTCGATGCCGCGTTTTGCCGCCTCGGCCTTCATCGACTCGGAATTGGCGGTGCGCCAGGCGCTCTCCGCCCCGGTCTGGGCGAATCCGATCTTCAACGGCTTGGCGGACACGGAGCCGGCGGCGAGCCCGGCGGCCAGAACAACGAGGAACGACTTGAACAAGGAGGTTGGTTTCATGCGGGGAAGCGGGGTGTGACCGAGGCCGGTGGCGGGCGCCCGGAGGGATGAACAAAGACAATTTTCCCGGCGTCGCAATGCCACAATGCTCACTCGGTGTGACAGTCATGTTTGCCGGACGTTGCAACTCTTTCTGGCCATCCGGCCATTTTCTCCTACGGTCCGCGCTTCATTTTCACCATGAAGAACCCGCTCCTCCGCCTCGCCCTCCCCCTCCTCCTCATCCTGCCAGCCGCGCCGCTCCTCCGCGCCCAGCAGCACCATGAACACCAGGAGCCCGATACCGAGCTCGGCAAGCTCATGCACCAGGTCGGCCGCGACTGGCGCACGGTGCGCAAGCAGGTGGACAACCCCGCGGACAATGCCGGCACGCTGGCGCTGGTGACCGATATCCAGGGCAACCTCGCAAAGGCCCTCAAGCTGGAGCCGATCAAGGCGCAGGACGTGCCCGCCGCCGAACGCGCCAAGTTCGTCGAATCCTTTCGCGCCCACCTGAAGGAATTCCTCGGCCTCGTCGGCCAGCTCGAGACGGCGCTGAAGACCAACGACAATGCCGCCGCCGCCGAACTCGTGAAGAAGATGGGCGCGACGCAGCGCGAGGACCACAAGGAGTTTCGCCGGCCCGAGGAGTGAGCGCGCTCCGGGCGGCGCATTTTGGTTCGCGGCGCCGCGACGTGACTGTCAAACAGCGGGGTGGTTCCCCGGTTCCCGGCGGAGCCGCTAACTTGCCCGCGTGTATACCCTCGGCCTAGACTACGGCACCAATTCGGTGCGCGCCCTCGTGGTCCGCTGTGCGGACGGCGCCGAGCTGGCGAGCTGCGTCGTCGGCTACCCGAGCGGCCGCGAAGGCGTGCTGCTCGATCCCCGGGATCATCACCTGGCCCGCCAGCACCCGGGCGATTATCTTTTCGGTTTGGAGAAAAGCGTGCGCGGCGTCCTGGCCTCCGCGCGCAAGGTCCGCGGTTTCACGCCCGCACAGGTCGTGGGCATCGGCGTCGACACCACCGGCTCCAGCCCGATTCCGGTCGACGCCCGCAACGTGCCGCTCGCACTCGGCGCGAAGTGGCGCCAGAACCTGCACGCGCAATGCTGGCTGTGGAAGGACCACACCAGCCACCGCGAGGCGGCGCGGATCACGGAGCTCGCGGCGCAGCACCGGCCGCAGTTCATCGCCAAGTGTGGCAACACTTATTCCTCCGAGTGGTTCTGGTCGAAGATCTGGCACTGCCGCCAGGTCGCGCCGAA
Organism: Lacunisphaera sp.; assembly: GCA_035496355.1. Taxonomy (GTDB): domain Bacteria; phylum Verrucomicrobiota; class Verrucomicrobiia; order Opitutales; family Opitutaceae; genus Lacunisphaera. The sequence continues at coordinate 96,178 of DATJES010000055.1, forward strand.
GGTGTTCGCCGCGGCCTACTCCTGGGTCGAGCTGTGCGACTGGGTGCCGGCCGTCCTCGCCGGCGTGACCGATCCGCGCGAAGTCCAGCGCGGCATCTGCGCCGCCGGCCACAAGGCGCTCTATTCGGAAGATTGGGGTGGGCTGCCGGACAAGGAATTCCTGGCGCTGCTCGACCCCGCGCTGGCCGACCTGCGCGACCGCCTCTACCCGAAGGCGCACGACGCCACCGCCAGCGCCGGCAGGCTGTGTCCGGAGTGGGCCGCCAAGCTCGGCCTGCCCGCCGGCATCCCGATCGCAATCGGCGAATTCGATGTCCACTACGGCGCGATCGGTTGCGGCGTGGCGGAGGGCACGCTGGTCAAGGTCATCGGCACCTCCACCTGCGATTGCGGCGTGGTCTCCGCCCAAAAGAAGGTGCCCGACATCCCCGGCATCTGCGGCATCGTGCCCGGCGCCATCCTGCCGGGTTTCTACGGCCTCGAGGCGGGACAGTCGGCCGTCGGCGATATTTTCAAGTGGTGGGTCGAAGTCGTGTGCGAGGGCAACGCCGCCCGCCATGCGCGCCTCACCAAGGAGGCCGCGAGGCTCCGTCCCGGGCAAAGCGGCCTGCTCGCGCTCGACTGGCAGAACGGCAACCGCACCATCCTCGTCGACCCGCTCCTCACCGGGATGATCCTCGGCTGCACGTTGCACACGACGCAGGCCGAGATCTACCGCGCGCTCATCGAAGCGACGGCGTTCGGCGCGCGCGCCATCATCGAGCGCTTCAAGGAATACGGCGTGCCCATCGACCGAGTCGTCTGCGCCGGCGGCATTGCGGAAAAGAATCCCCTGCTGATGCAGATCTACGCCGACGTCACCGGCTGCACGATGCTCGTGTCCGGCTCCAGCCAGGCCTGCGCCCTCGGGTCGGCCGTGTCCGCCGCCGTGCTGGCGGGCGCCCATCCGGATTTCCCGACGGCCCAGCGCAAGATGACCTCGTTGAAGAAGGTGTCCTACCGGCCGCGCGCCGCGGCGCAGCAGACCTACGACCGGCTCTATGCGCTCTACCGACAGCTGCACGATTCCTTTGGCGGCCTGAACAAGTCGGCCGACCTCTCGCGCGTGATGAAGGATTTGCTCGCGCTCAAAAGCTAACCCCCGCCCGTCCATGTCATTCCCCCTGCCGAAACCCCTCGGCGCGTGCGCCCTCGGCCTCGCGCTCAGCCTGACCCTCGGCGCCGCCGAACCGTCGGCCACCCTCACGCTCCAGGCCGACCATCCCGGCGCCGTCATCCACAAGGAAATCTACGGCCAGTTCGCCGAACACCTCGGCCACTGCATCTACGGCGGCATCTGGGTCGGGCCCGACTCGCCCATCCCCAACACCCAAGGCTACCGCAACGACGTCCTCGCGGCGCTGAAGGATCTCAAGGTGCCGCAGCTGCGCTGGCCGGGCGGCTGCTTCGCCGATGAATACCACTGGAAGGACGGCATCGGGCCGCGCGAGAAGCGCCCGTCGATGTACAACTCGCACTGGGGCGGCGTCGTCGAAAACAACGCCTTCGGCACGCACGAGTTCCTCAATCTCTGCGAGCTGCTTGGCATCGAACCCTACGTCTGCCTGAACGTCGGCAGCGGCACCGTGCAGGAAGCGATGGAGTGGGTCGAGTACATGACCTCCCCGGCCAGCTCGCCCATGGCCAACATGCGCCGCGCGGACGGTCGCGACGCGCCGTGGAAGGTGCCGTTCGTCGCCGTCGGCAACGAAAGCTGGGGCTGCGGCGGCAACATGACCGCGTCGTTCTACGCCGACAATTTCAAGCGCTACAACACCTTCGTCAAAAACTACTCGCCCGGCCCCGAGAACCGGATCAAGCGCATCGCCTGCGGCCCCAATGGCGACAACTACGAGTGGACCGAGACGATGATGAAGGAGGCCGGCCGCCAGATGGACGGGCTCGCGCTGCACTTCTATACGGTCCCGACCGGCAATTGGCGCGCCAAGGGCTCGGCGACGAACTTCGATGAGGCCGAGTACTTCGCCACCCTGCACCGGACGCTCAAGATGGAGGAGCTGATCGCGAAGCACTCGGCCATCATGGACAAGTACGACCCGCAGAAGCGCGTCGGCCTCGTCGTCGACGAGTGGGGCGTCTGGACCGACGTCGAGCCCGGCACCAACCCCGGCTTCCTCTTCCAGCAAAATTCGCTGCGCGACGCCATCCTGGCCGCGATCAACCTGCACATCTTCCAGGCGCACGCCGATCGCGTGACGATGGCCAACATCGCCCAGATGGTGAATGTGCTCCAGGCCATGATCCTCACCGATGGTGACAAGATGGTGCTCACGCCGACTTATCATGTGTTCGAGATGCTCAACGTGCACCAGGGCGCCACGTCGCTGCCGCTGACGGTCACATCGCCCGATTACGTCAACGGCGACCAGAAGATCCCCGCGGTCAGCGCCTCCGCTTCCCGCGACGCCGCCGGGGTCGTGCACGTCTCGCTGGCCAACGCCGACCCGCACCATGCGGTGAGCGTGTCGTGCGCGCTCGAGGGCCTCGCGGCCAAGTCGGTGTCGGGCCGCATCCTCACCGCCCCCGCCATCACCAGCCACAACACCTTCGACGCGCCGCACACCGTCGAGCCGGTTGCGTTCAATGGCGCCAAGCTCGCCGACGGCAAACTCGCGATCGACTTGCCGGCCAAGTCCGTGGTGGTGCTGACGCTGCAATGACGAACCCGGGCCTCGATACGCGGCGCCGTAGGACCGCTCTTTGACCGGGCCGGCCAGTCAAAGACCGGCCCTCCCCGCCCCACCCCCCGCATTGACCCTTCACCCATGAAAAACCTCTCCCCCGCCGAAATCTGGTTCGTCTGCGGCTCGCAACATCTTTACGGCCCCGGCCCGCTCAAGCAGGTCGCGGCCAATGCCCGCGCCGTCGCCGGCGCGCTCGCGAAGTCGAAGCACCTGCCCGTGCCCGTCCAGTTCAAGGCGCTGCTGACCACCCCCGACGAGATCACGCAGCTCTGCCTCGAGGCCAACGCCGATGCCAAGTGCGCCGGCTTGATCCTGTGGATGCACACGTTTTCGCCCTCGAAGATGTGGATCCGCGGGCTGACGGCGCTGAAGAAGCCGTTCTGCCACCTGCACACCCAGTTCAACCGCGACCTGCCGTGGGACAAGATCGACATGGATTTCATGAATCTCAACCAGGCGGCCCATGGCGACCGCGAGGCGGGATTCCTGCACACCCGGCTGCGCCTCGGGCGCAAGGTCGTGGTGGGGCACTGGAGCGATGACGAGGTCCAGCAGCGCCTCGGCGCCTGGGCCCGGGTGGCGCGCGCCTGGCACGACTGGCAGGGCGCACGCTTCGTCCGCTTTGGCGACAACATGCGCCAGGTGGCGGTGACCGAAGGCGACAAGGTCGCGGCCGAGATTCGCTTTGGCTTCGCCGTCAATGGCCATGGGGTCGGCGACCTCGTGGGCAAGATTTCCGACGTTGGGATCCATGACCGGCAGGTCGACCGACTCTGCGCCGAATACGAGGACCGTTACCTGGTCGCGAAGGAGCTGCGCAAGGGCGGCGCCCGGCACGAATCCCTCCGCTACGGCGCGCGCATCGAACTCGGCCTGCGCGCCTTTCTCGAGGAAGGCGGGTTCAAGGGCTTCACCACGACCTTCGAGGACCTGCACGGCCTGCGCCAGCTGCCCGGCCTCGCCGTCCAGCGGTTGATGGCGGACGGCTATGGGTTCGGCGCCGAGGGCGACTGGAAGACCGCCGCCCTGCTTCGCGCCATGAAGGTCATGGGCGAAGGGCTGCCCGGCGGCACGTCGTTCATGGAGGACTACACGTACCACCTCGCGCCCGGCAAACACCAGGTGCTCGGTGCGCACATGCTCGAGATCTGCGAATCCATCGCCGCCACCAAGCCCTCGCTCGAGATTCATCCCCTCGGCATCGGCGGCCGGGAGGACCCGGTGCGCCTGGTCTTCGATGCGCCGGCGGGGCCGGCCCTCAACGCCTCGCTCATCGACCTGGGCAACCGCTTCCGCCTGCTCGTGAACGAAGTGACCGCCGTGAAGACGCCGAAGTTGCCGAAGCTGCCCGTCGCCCGTGCCGTCTGGGAGTGCCAGCCCGATTTCAAGACCGCGTGTGCCGCGTGGATTTATGCCGGCGGGGCGCACCATACCGGCTACAGCTACAGCGTCACGACCGAGCAACTCGAGGACCTGGCGGAGATCGCCGGCATCGAGCTGGCGGTCATCGACGTGAAGACGGAGCTGCGTTCCTTCAAGCAGCAGCTCCGGCACAACGATCTGTACTACACCCTCGCGCAGGGCCTGCGGGTTTGATTTCGCTTGGCCACGGAGGATACGAAGTTCACGGAGAACGATTATGGTGTTTCCTTCGTGAACTTCGTGTCCTTCGTGGTTATCTCCCTTCCTCATGTTGACTGAACTCAAACGCGAAGCCTTCGAGGCCAACCTGGCCCTCCCGGCCCACGGGTTGATCAACCTGACGTTCGGCAACGCCAGCGCGCTCGACCGCGGCCGCGGCATCTTCGCCATCAAGCCCAGCGGCGTCGACTACACCGCGCTCAAGCCGGCCGACATGGTGCTGGTCGACCTCGAGGGCCGAAAGGTCGAAGGCGCGCTGAATCCGTCCTCCGACACGCCGACGCACCGCCGGCTCTACCTCGGCTTCCATGCGATCGGGGGCATCGTCCATACGCACAGCACGCAGGCGACGGCGTTTGCCCAGGCCGGCCGGCCCGTGCCGATCTTCGGCACGACCCACGCCGATTACTTTTGCGGCGAGATCCCGGTGACGCGGAAGCTGACCGCGCGGGAGATCGGCGGCGCCTACGAATGGGAAACCGGCAACGTCATCATCGAGCGGTTTCTCGATGACGAGCTCGAGCCGCTCGATTGCCCCGGCGTGCTCGTGAACCGCCATGCGCCGTTCGCCTGGGGCGAGTCGGTCGCCAAGGCCGTCGAAGTGGCCGTCGCGCTCGAGTGCTGCGCGCACATGGCGCGGCTGTCGCTGCAGCTCGAGCCGCGCCTGAAGCCGATCGAGCCGGCGCTGCTCGCCAAGCATTTCCAGCGCAAGCACGGGCCCGGCGCCTATTACGGGCAAAAGAAGTGAGGGGGCGGAGACGTGGAATCCGCGACCGGTGGGGCGGCGACTCCGCTCGCCGCCGCGGCGCGCAAGGGACTGCGCGCCCTACCGATTGGCCGCGCCCTACGTCTTCTTCTTCCGCGCGAGCCAGAGCATGAAGGCGCCGAAGAGGGCGAAGACCACGCCCCACGTGAGGTTGACGTTCTGGCCGAGCGAGTGGGCGGCGTAGATGGCGGGATTCGAGGCGAAACCGTACACGAGCAGGATGGCGCCGAGGAGCAGGAAAAGGAGCCCCATGGGCAGGCGGATGTCGAGTTGCATGGGCGGAAGCGTTTCGAGTTACCAGAAGATGATGTTGAGCACCAACGTCGCGCCGAGGACCGTGATGCCGAGCGGGAACGGGCGCACGTACCACGGCCCATGGGCGTCCTTGTGCTTTTCCGTGAGCGAGTACACCAGCCCGCGCAGCTGGTCGTCCGTGCGGTTCGGTGCCGTCGCAAGCGAGATGAACAGCGTGCCGAGGAAGCAGCCGCTGAAGGCGAAGATCGCCAGCCAGAAATTCTGCGCCATCGAGCTGACGAAGGTGTGGTGCACGCCCAGCCAGCCGCCCTTGAGCAGGCCGGCGGTTTCGCCGACCGGCAGCGTGCAGCCCTGGAAGATCGCGGCCAACAGTGTGCCGAGCAACAGTCCGAAGAAGGCGCCGTGGCCGGTGGCGCGTTTCCAGAACATGCCGAGCAGGAAGATGGCGAAGAGCGGCGCGTTCACGAAACCGAACACCAACTGGAGCATGTCCATGATGTTATTGAACTTCGCGGCGGCGTAGGCGCAGCAGGCGCTGATGATCAGGCCGACGACCGTGGTCACCCGGCCGACGCGAATCAGGTGGGCGTCTGTCGGGTCGGGGTTGATCCAGCGCTGATACAGGTCGTAAGTCCAAACGGTGTTGAAGGCGGTGACGTTGCCCGCCATGCCCGACATGAACGAGGCCATGAGGGCGGTCAGGCCGATGCCGAGCATGCCGTTCGGGAAGTACTTCGCGAGCATTGCCGGCACGACCATGTTGTAGTCGGGATTGCCGTCGGCGCCCACGGGCAGGCCGATGCCGGCGGTGCCGCCTTTGTGATAAAGCGCGATC
>DATJES010000056.1:0-35891 GCA_035496355.1 Lacunisphaera sp.
CGGAGCTGATGGGGCGGGCGATCGCGGGGCTCGGCGCGCCGGGGTTTCTGACGGACCGGAAAAACGTGTTCATCGGGTTCGTCGCCGAAGTGTTTGCCGCCAATCCGAGTCAGGTCGAAGGCTGGCGGCAGATCGCGTCGCGGCAGCCTCAGGACGTGCAGGACGTCGTGAAGGCCGCGCTGGACCTGGACGGTCCGGTCGAGGTGTTCGCGCGCAAGTATGAATCGGTGGCCCAAAACGACCGGTGTTGGGGCGCCTTCTTTGCCTCGGGCAACCCGGATCATCTGCGCCGGCTGGCGGCCCGGATGCACCTGATCGGCGAAGCCGACGGGGCGAAATTCTGGATCGGCGCCACGGCCATGTGGTCGTTGGCGCGCAACGTCAGCGAGCATCCCGCCGTGCGGATAACTTTGGCGGCGTACCGGCCCGACGCCGATGGAATCACCCGTGGACTCATCGATCGGGTGCTCGACGGGAAACCAGAAGAGACACGCACTTGGCTGACGGGCCTTTGGAAGGCCCGGACGACGCCCGCGGACAAGCCGGGCCAAATCTTGGTCAACGGTGTGCCCGGTGGTGGCGAGCGTAGTTTTCAAAGCTCCGAGACGGCTCCGTCTCCCAGCCAGATGGGCCCCGCATTTGGCCCCAAACCCTAAGGCTTTTCTCAACTGTAGCGCGGCATCTCCGAATGCCGCCAAATTGCGGGCCTCGCAGGATTCGGCGGGGTTCGGAGACCCCGCCCTACATCACGGTGCCGCCTCGGTCCAGGTGAGCACGGTGCCGTCCTTGCGGTCGGGACGCGTCCCGGGCCAGTCGGCGCCGTAGGGCTCGCCCGTGAGCGGGTTGAGCCCGACGTAGCGATTCGTCTTCAGCGAAAGGAGCATGAACTGGTGGTTCCGGATCATATCCTGCCACAGGAACAAACTGCCCTCGGTCTCCTGCTTCAGCAGCCGGACGTCGCCGGACAGCCCGGCGCCGACCACCGTGAGGAACCCGCTGCCGTCGGATGCCTCGAGCGCGACGCGCCCCCGGCCGCGATCGAGCACGCGGAAGCGAGCCTTGGCTTCGGACGCCTCCTTTGATTCCGGACTGGTCCAATCGAGCAGGCCGAGCGGGTGGACCCACGCGATGTCGCCATTCCCGAAATTGGCCATCGCGATGACTTTCCCGAGCGGGATATTGTGCGAGCGATCGGCCAGCGGCTCGTCGACGTGAAAATTGTCGAAATCCGCATAACCGCCGCCATGCCCCGCGGAGTTGTAGGCAAAGAGCGAGTAACGGACGCCCTGGAAAGTCTTCAACTGGTAGGGCAGGGCAATCTCGTCGCCGAGCGGCGTGAACGCCTGGCCATCGACGCTGTAGCTGAGGTGGGCGATATTCGCATCGTAATCGCCGGTCGCGCGCAGGCTGACATGAGCCGCGGTGATTGGCACATCGATGGTCTTGTCGGCGAACTCGTCGTAGTACCGGAGCGCCGAGCCACCGTCGGTACGGGCGATCCCGATCCACGCGCACGGAATGTTGAGCAAGCCGAGGCCGGCGACATCGCCCGGCTGCAGGCCGGTGGCGTCGAGCTCGACGGTCGCGGTCGCCACGGGCCCGATGGCGCGTTGCGTGAGCGTGTTGCGCGCGAGCAGAAACCGGTCGGCAGGCAGGGTGTGCAGCCGGAGCACGCCGGGCTTTTCGGTCAGCGACCACTGGGCGTCGACCGGCGCATGGTTCCATTGCCAGATCGGCAGCAGCTTGGGTCCGGAGAAATCGTCGCTGCGCTGGTAGGGCGCGGTGGGCGCGACATCGACGCCGACGTTGGGCTTGAACCAGGTGCGCGGCGAACGGCCGAGGTTGCCCGGCAGGCCGAAATACGGCCAGCCGTCCTGCCAGGTAACGGGCGAGAGGAAGGTTGTCCGGCCGACGGACTTGAAATCCATCATCGAGAAGCCCCACCAGTCGCCGTTGGGCAGGTCGACGATGCCGCCCTGGTGGAGCGCGACCGCGCCGAGCAGGTTGTCGTCGGTTTTGAAGATCTCGAACTTCGCGCCGGGCGCGGGCAGGTCGCGACCGAGGCCGGCGCCGCGGACGCCCCACGCACGCTGTGTGCCCATCGTCTCGTTGGCGCTGATGACGACGGTTTCGTACGGACCCTCGGGGCGGTCGGCGCGCGCGCACTGCATGCGGCCGACGGGCGCATAGTTGGCGCTGATGATGTAGTACTTCCCGTGAATCTTGTAGAAATGGTGACCTTCGCCCATGCCGCTGCCGGCGGGGATCAGGGTGCGCCGTGTTTCCGGGATGATGTCGCTCAGGTCCGGTTTGAGCTGGGCGAACATGACCGCGTTGTAGCTCCAGACGACGTAGATCTTGCCGTCGTCGTCGAACAGCACCGAGAGGTCGTGCAGCGAGCTGCCGAGTTCGGTGTGCTTCCACGGCCCGGACGGATTGGTCGCGGTGAAGAGCTGGGTTTTCCGGTGGTTGACGTTGGAGAAGAGATAGAACGTGCCGTCGTGATACCGGATGCAGGGCGCCCAGATGCCCTGGCCGTAGATCTCCTTGCCGCCCTCGAGGCGGAACTCGGGTCCGTAGTCGAGCCGGTCGGTGGCGTAGCTCAGGAATTTCCAGTTCACCAGGTCCTTCGAATGCAGCACCACGAGGCAGGGCATGGCGTGCATGGTCGTGCCGGCGAGGTAGTAGTCGTCGCCGACGCGGATCATGTCCGGATCGGTGAACTCGTCGTAGAAGAGCGGATTCGTGTAGGTGCCGTTGCCGTTGTCGGGCATCCAGGTGGTGCGGGCGGCATCGGCGGCGGGCGCGCCCCGCGCGAGGACGGCGAATAAGCAGGCGATCGTCGCGAGGAACACGTGGCGAAAAGAAATTGGAGCGCGCAGTTTCATATTTGATGCACTTGGTGTAGGAGCGGCTTTACGCCGCGATGGTACTTTTGATCGCGGGATAAACCCGCTCCTACGGTTGATGGGATGTCCGCAGCAGGCGGACGTCATAGACGCCGCCGGCGAGGCCCTGGGCGGCGGCAAACTTGATCGTCACGCGGCCGCCAGGCGCCGCGGCGAGGACGCTCGCGGGGATTTCGTAGGTGCGGTCGATGAACTCGCCCAGGCGGTTGCCCGCAAGATTCTGGACGGCGAGGAGCGTGCCGTTGGCGAGGATCTCGAACTTTCGGCCGGAATCGTCGCCCGAATAGGTGACCGACAGCGTGACCGCTTTCTCGCTGTGGGTGTCGAGCGTGTATTGGAACCAGCGGCCGTGGCGCCAGCGCCGGCCGTTATAGACGCCGCTGGCGGTGCCCTCGCCCTGGAACCCATGCTCAACTTCCGGTTGCTGTTCGCCCGGCGCGACCCAGTCGATCGTGGCGGCCTCGCGGGCGGCCCGCTCGCGTTCCGCGGCGGCCAGGGCAGCCTGGCGGGCGGCCAGGCCTTCGCGCGTCGTCGTTTCCCAATACATCTGATAGCGGGCGTCGTGCAGGCGGAAGAACGGGATCAGCTCCAGTCCGCCGGCTGCGGGCGGCTCGACGACGCGCTCGAGTTTGAAATGCAACGGGCCAGCCGCGGGATCGGCGACCACGCTGGCCGGGATGGCCTGGGGAGCGGCGAGCAACACAGGCGCCCGGTCGAGCGGCTCCGCCGGGCCCGAGGCCACCTGGCCCATACGGGAATCGTCGGCGCGCAGGCCCTTCAAGTCGCGGTCGCCGGCGGGGTGCGCCAGCACGATCGGGCCGTGGAGGATGGCGTACCAGTTGGAGCCGTCGGGCAGCCCCTCGACCGTCGTGCGCATGGGCAGGTCGATCTCGACGCGATCGCCGTCGTGCCACTCGCGCTGCACGGGCACGTAGGACGAGGGCCCGGCCGCCACGGCCACGGGCTGGCCATTGACGCGGACGCGCAGCGCGCCGGCGGCAACCCAGCCGGGATAACGCAGGTGCAGCGTGAAGGCGGCGGGCCGGGCGAGCTTCAGCGTGAAGCGCGAGCGCTCCTCGTCGGGGAAGGCGGTTTCCTGGCGCAGCGTGAGGCCCAGGTCGGGCGCGGTGAGCTCGGAGGCGATGAAGAGGTTGACGTAAATGCCGTCGCGGGCGCGGGCATAGATGAACTCGCCGTATTTGCCGGGATTCTCCATGCCGGTGCCGACGCAGCACCAGAAGGTGACGCCGGGCGTCGAATAGACGCGGTAGTGATCGGGGCGGATCGGCGTGAAATAAACGTAGCCCGGGTGGTCCGGGTTGATCGAAGCGAGGATGTGGTTGAAGAGCGCGCGCTCGTAGTAATCGGCGTAGGCGGCATCCGGCTCGCGGGCGAACAGCTGCTCGGTCAGCCGGAGCATGTTGTAGGTGTTGCAGGTCTCGGGACCCTCGCGGCTCACCAGCATCCCGTGGAAATTGTGCGGGTCGTTGAAATGCTCCGACACACTGTTGCCGCCGAAGACCACGGAGCGGTGGGCCGTGACCGTCTGCCAGAAGAAGCGGGCGCCGGTCTCGTCGGCCGCGTCGCCCGTCAGGGTGGCGATGCGCTCGAGGCCGGCGACCTTCGGGATCTGGGTGTTGGCGTGCTTGCCGGTGAGCTGGTCCTGCTGTGCCATGAGCGGATCGAGCACGGCGTGGTGGATGAAGCGCTGGGCGGTGACCAGGTACTTGCGGTCGCCGGTGATCGCGAAAATGTCGGCCATCACCTCATCCATGCCCCCGTGTTCCTGGTCGAGCATCCGCTGCATCTGTTCGTCGCTGAGCTTGGACGTGAGGTCCACGCACCAGTTGCCGAGGTGGATGAGGACGTCGCGGGCCTGGGTGTTGCCGACCTGCAGGTAGGCGTCGCGCAGCCCCGCGAAGGTCTTGTGCAGGTTGTACCAGGGGACCCATTTTTTGTTGACGGCCCGGACGTCGCCGCCGGCCACCGCGGCCCACAGCGCCTTGCTGCCGGGCACGCCGCCGACGTAGCCATTGCCCCAGGCCGCCTGGCACGCCTGCAGTTCGCCGACCATGTAATCGAGCCGGCGACGCAGTTCGCCGTCGGGCGTGTCCGCGCCGGACGCGATCATGTCGGCGAGCGCCGACAGGTAATGGCCGGCGGTGTGGCCGTCCAAGCCGATGCTCTCCCAGTTGCCGTAAGCCTGGGCCTTGGCCGGCAGGCCGGCCTCGCGGCGGAACGGGGCGAGCAGCCGGTCCGGTTCAAGCGCGAGCAAATACTCGCGGTTCGCCTTCACCGCGGCGGGGAAAGGGCCGCCGTCGAGCAGGCGGACGGCGTCGAGGCGGTAGATTTTCGCGGGCGTGTCCGGGGCGACGGCCAGCGGCGGTTCGGCGGCGCGGGCGGGGGCGGTTGCGGCGAGGCCGGCGAGGGCAAGGAGCCGCCACAACCAAACGTGACCGACGATGTAGGGCCGGCGCTTGTCGCCGGGCCGCGACAAAACGGCCTGCCGGCAAGCGGCAGCCCTACGGGGCAAGCGGGCGCAGCAAGACTGCGCCCCTACCGGCAAGGACCGGAATGTTGCGGAGCGTCTATTCATGGGTGGCGATCTTGTAGACGTTGGCGACGTCGCTCGGCGCATGCGACGGTGCGGTGATGACGAGGGCGTCGGCAGTTTGCGTCCACGCGACCTTCTCCGCGCTGCCGAGGAGCGCGATGCCGGCGATCTTGCGGTCGAGCAGCTTCGCGTCGGCGCCGAGCGACTTGATGCTCACCGGACCGGTCGGCCCTCCCATGACAAACGCGTAGAGCGTCGAGCCCTTGGTGGTGAACCGCACATCCGCGGCGGTGAACGGCTTGCCCTTGCCCTCGTTGAAGCCCGGCCCGGTCATCGGGCGTGCGCTGGCCATCTGCGGGCCTTCGCCGAAAACCTTCCAGGGCCGCGTGCCGTGGATGGCCTCCTGGTTGACCTGCATCCAATCGGCGATGCCTTCGACGATGGCGAGCTCGTCCGCGTCCGGCGTGCCGTCGCCCCGGAGCGGGACACTGAGGAGCAGGTTGCCGTTCTTGCTCACGACGTCGATGAGGGTGTGGATGACGGTTTTCGCGGTCTTGTAGCCGTGGCGGTCGAGGATGCGCCGGTCGTAATGCCAGGAGCCGATGCAGGTGTCGGTCTGCCAGGGCTGGGGCTGGATCTCGTTGGCGCTGCCGCGCTCGATGTCCCACGCCATGCATTGGCGCTGGTCGGCGGAAAGGATCTTGCCGAAGAGCACGCCGTCGTCGCCATGCCACTGCTGGTTGCGGTTGTAGAAATGCGCGGCGATCTTCAGGCCGGCGTCGCTGACCGGCCAGAGCGGCAGCGCGGTGTCGTCGAAGTAGATGAGGTCGGGGTGGTACTTGTCGATGAGGTCAATCGTCCGGTTGTAGAACTTCTCGCAATAGGCCTGGTCGGGCGGCGTCACGCCGTTGCCCCAATTCCAGCGCTTGTGGATGCTGCCCAGTTTCTCAAAGCCCGGCGCGGGCGCGTGGTTCTGGGCGTAGAGGTCCTGCGGGTCGTAGCCGTCCCACCATGTGCCCTTGCCGTCGGCCTTGGTCAGCTTGCCGTCGTAAGGCACCCCGGCAAGCGGGCCCTTGGCGTCGGCGCCCTGGGCGGGCTCATACCAGCTCCAGGCGTGCGAGGCATGGACGCTGACGCCGAACTTCAAGCCGACCTTGCGCGCGGCCTGCGCCCAGCCGCCAATGAGGTCTTTCTGCGGACCCATGTTCACGGAGTTCCACGGCTGGTACTTGCTGTCGAAGTTGTCGAAATTGTCGTGGTGGTTCGCGAGGGCGAAAAAGTATTCGGCGCCGGCGCGCTTGTAGAGGGCGAGCAGCCTGTCCGGGTCCCAGTGCTCCGCCTTCCATGCGTGGATGACGTCCTTGAAGCCGAACTTCGACGGGTGGCCAAAGTGAGCGACATGGAATTGGTAGTCCGAGCTGCCCTCGCCATACATTTCGCGCGCATACCAATCGCCGTGTTCCGGCTCGCACTGCGGACCCCAGTGGGCCCAGATGCCGAACTTCGCATCACGGAACCAGGCGGGAACCTGGTAGTGCTGGAGGGAGGCCCACGCCGGCTGGAACGGGCCGGACGCCACCGGCTCGGCGGCGGTGCTGACGATGACGGTGGGCGCGGCGGTGCTGGGGATCTGGGCCGGCACGGAAGCGGCGGCGACGGCGAAGGCAACGAGAAGAAAGCAGGAGCGGAAGTTCATGGGGCGAAGATTATTCTTTGGGTAGGGGCGCAGTCTTGCTGCGCCTTTGTAGGGCCGGCGCTTGTCGCCGCGCCGTGTCCAGACGGTCTGCCGGCAAGCGGCAGCCCTACCGAACGCAAACGGGCGCAGCAAGACTGCGCCTCTACCAACCGCTTCCGGCTCCCAACATGAATGGGGGTACGAACCATGGGATAACTCACCGTTTTGCCGGGAAGCGCAGCAGCGTGACGGAATAGGGCGCGAAGGTGCGGGTGAATGAGGGCGCGGCGTTGGCGAGCGGCTCTTCGCGCGGCGCGACCTTGTCAGGCTGTGCGACGGAGTTGGTGGCGATGGGGTCGCCGGCGAGGACGATGGCTTGGCCGGTGCCGACCTGCGCGGCACCCCCGAGATGGATCGTGGCCTCGAGAGGCGTCGCGGCGGTGTTGACGACCTTGACGATCACCTCGCCGGTGGCGTCGACGTACGAAGCGGACGCGAAGGCCGCCGGCGTCGGCTGGCGCTGAGTGTCGGTGGCCTCCATGACGAGCTTGCCGTCGACGTAGCCGCGGGCGGTATGGCCGTCGACCACGAGCTTCAAGTCGTACCAGCGGCCGGTCTCGACGGTGAAGGGGACGCTCGGGCCGTACGGCTCGCGCCCGCCGTTCTCGGAAACCTCGCAACGGGAAACCGTGTTGCCCCAGCCGCCGAGGTTCCACCAGCGGTAGTTGTCGCCGTCGGCCGAATTCCAGAGGAGGATGAAGCCTTCGCCGCCCGCGACTTTGCGGGCGCGGAGCGTCACGGTGTAATTCGCCCAGGTTGGCTCGCCCGCGAGGGCCCATGACTGCTGCGCTCCCTCCGGCGGGCGCAACACGCCGTTCTCGATCGACCACTTGCCATGTGTGAAGGTCCAGCGGCCGGCTTCGGCGGCGAGATTGGCGGAGGAGAGCTTCTTGCCGTCGGGGCCCGTGACGACGATGTCGGTGTACTCGTTCCGCGTGCCATACATGCCGACGCCGAAGCGCCCGTGCGGATGCGGGTCGATCGGCGGCGTGACGGTGGGAACGTCAAAGTTCACCGGCAGCACCTTGTCGCCGCGGTTCGCGCCGAACATCGCGAGCACGTGGTAGCTCGGCGAGCCGAAGGCGTGGAGCGCGTCGTAGCCAATGAGGTTGGTCGGCCATTGCCAGCCGCGCGGGTCGCCGCGTTCCTTGTTCTCGAGGTTCACGTTGGCGAAGAGCGGCGCGTAGCACTCCATCAGGACGTCGTCGGAGTTGCGCTCGAGGCCCATGGCGAAGACGGCATCGGCTAGCGCGGAGTTGAGATTCGGCGTGGGCGAGCCGCCCTGCGTGGCCCACTCGCCCATGAACACCTTCACGCCGTCGGCCTTGCGCCCCTCGGGGTGGCCGGAGCCGACGTCATAGCGGGTGAACTCGCGCTGCATGGTGGAGGCAGTCGCGTAGATGTGGTCGTCGACGAGATCGGGCTTGGTGTCCTTCACCGGCGTGGTGGCGATGATCTTCAACTGCGGATACTTTGCACGGATCGCCTTGGTCATCTCGGCGAAGCGGCCCTCGTAGCTGCCGGAACGGTCGAAGAAATCCTCGTTGCCGATCTCGACGTAGTGGAGCGGGAACGGCTCGGGGAAGCCGTCGTCGGCGCGGCGCTTGCCCCACTCGCTGTCGGCCGGGCCCATGACGTATTCGATCTCGTCGAGCGCCTCCTGCGTGTAGAGCGCCATCTCCGGGCTGCCCGGGTGGGCGTAGTCGCCATTGAGCACGTAGCCGGCGAAGACCGCCAGCACCGGCTCGGCGCCGAGCTGTTTGCACCAGAGCAGGTATTCGGGCAGCCCGAAGCCATCGCTGCTGCGATAGCTCCAGCAACCCATGTGGCCGGGACGCTCGTCGGCCGGCCCGATCATTGTCTTCCACGCGAAGCGGTCCGCGAAGCGCGAGCCTTCGGCATAGTTGCCGCCCGGCAGGCGGATGAACTTCGGATGCATGGCCGCGAGCAGCTTCATGATGTCCGGCCGCAGGCCGTTCGGCACGCCGCCGTAGGTCGGCGGGAAGAGCGACACAAAACTGAAGTCGACGCCACCGGTGCCGTTCGCCGAGAGAACAAAACGCGCGGCGGCGGTGGTGGGGGCATCAGCCGCGGTATTGAAAGTAACGGAGTATTTCTTCCACGCGCCGGAGATCGGTTCAGTTTCCGCCTGCCCGATAACCTTGGCGCCATCGTCCAGGACCAGGGCGGCGGTCACGGGGCCGGCAAAGCCATCGACGCCGCGGGCATAGAACGTCGCCGTGTATTTTGTCGCCGGCCGGACCGGGATGCCCCAATAGCCGTTGTTGGCGACACCGCCGATGCCGCCGGTGAGGGTGAGCCGGAGATTGACGGGCAGCGCGGCGTTGACCGGGTCGGTGCGGTTTGTTGCGGCGCGGGCGGCGCCGACGACGGACCAGTGCGGGGGGACGACGCCGACCGGCGGACGCGGATCGCGGCTGGTGGCGCCGGCGGCCGGGTCCTGGAAGGTGCGGTTGCGGATCAGCTCGGCGAAGAGTCCGCCATCGTAGCTGTAGTTGATCTCCTCGGTCATCAGGCCATAGAAGCCCGGCGGGATGGCATGACCCGGGTGGGCGAGATCGATATCGAGTTTCGCCGGTGCGGCGAAGACCGTGGCGGTGGAGGCAAACAGGGCAGCTGAAAGGAGGAGAAGTTTCATGTGAGGAGGGATTGGTAACAGGGAACAGATAAGTCGCCGAGCGTTTGTCACGGCTTAGGGATCAATCGCACGAGCACAACGCCGTGCGGCGCGACCTCGGCGGAGAAGTGGTCCTTGAACTCGCCGAGGTCCTGCTGGCGCCAGAGATCGCGGACGCGAAAAGTCATGCCGGCGCGGGCCGTCGGCACGTTGCCCCACGGGCCCCACTTGACCGAGACCGAAGTCGCGGCCTCGCCGCGGTTGAACAAACCGACGGCGATCGATCCGTCCTCGAGGGTTTTCGCATAGACGACCTTGCCGTCGTTGTTGCTGAACTGCGTGGCCTGCCGGCCGAGGGCGTCCTGGTCGATGGCGAGCACCTCGTCGTTGGTGAGCAGGCTGAGCGTGAAGTCGTCGAGTTGGGCGAGGTCGCAGCCGAGGAGGAGCGGCGAGGACAACAGGCACCAGAGGCTCAGGTGCGAGTATTGTTCGTCCGGCGTGAGGCGTGTCGGGTGGAGATTGCGGCCCCAGCCCACGCGGCCGACGACGAGCATGTCGGGGTCGCTCCAATGGCCCGGTCCGGTGTAGCCGGCCCAGCGATCCTGCGAGAAACCGTTGCGGCTGACACTCGCCCAGGTGTCGACGATGTCGCCGGTCGTGCGCCAGACGTTGGCGAGCCGCTGGTAGTCGGCGGCGCTGTCGTAGAGACCGGTGTTGGAAAGGCTGTAAACGATGTCGCGGCCGGTCGCGCGGAGGGCCTCGGTCATCTCGGCGACGTGCGGCACATCATTGGGGAACCAATCGTATTTGAGGTAATCGACGCCCCACTGCGCCCACTGCCGGGCGTCGACGGCGGCAAAGGAGTGGGCACCGAAGGTCCAGTTGACCCAGTTGGGCTTGGCGCCGGGCGGCTTCGGGTCCGGATGGAGCCGATAGAATTCGTTCACGTCGCCGGCGACGACCCACGGGTAGGTGCCGTCGGCATTGTCGGAGGAACCGCCGGGATAGCCCGCGTAGGTGCCGCGCCACGGGCTCGAGTAGATGCCGAACTTCAGGCCGAGCGCGTGGATCTCGTCGGCGAGCGCCTTCATGTCCGGGAACTTCTTGTTCGGCTGGATCGCATTGAACTCGCCGCCGCGCGGACCCTGCCAGCCGTCATCGATGTTGATGAAGGTCCAGCCATGATCGCGCAGCCCTTTTTCGGCCATCGCGCGGGCGGAGCTGAGAACCTTCTCCTGGCTGACGGCATCGCCCCAGCAATTCCAGCTGCTCCAGCCCATCGGCGGCGTGAGCGCGATGCGATCGCCTACCACGATGCGGAAAGATTTCGTCGCTTCGCCGCGGTCGTTGTGGGCCCGGAGCGTCACGGTGAATTCGCCCGCGGAAGGCAGAGTGCCCGTGATCCGGCCGGTGGCAGCTTCGACCGCCAGGCCGGCGGGCAGGCCGTCGACGGCGAACGTCATCGGCCGCCGGCCGGTCGCGGGTATCGTATAGAGGAACGGCGCGCCGGGGCGGACGCCGAAGATGCCCGGGCCGTTGATGCGCGGCGTGGCTGGCGCCGGTGGCGTGAGGATCTGGGGAGCAGGCGCGGCGGGCTCGGCCGCCGCCTGCGCAGGCACGCACAGGCTGGCGGTGAACAAGGCGAGGCAAACGAGGATCTTCATGAAAGGCGGGTCGATCAGCGGAAGGTCACATCAACGGGCTGGCCGCGATAGGTGACGGTCTTGGTCGCGGTCGCGGGTTCGGCGCCGATAAGGACGACTTTCATTTCGCGCTGCGCGACCATACCAGGAAACGAGCCCTGGCGCGCGCCGATTTCGAGCGTCCGGGCCGCGTCGTGCCAGACCAGGCCGCAGGTGGCGCGCTGGCCGCGCTCGTAGGCGTAGGTTTCGCCGTCGTCCTCATAGAGCGTGAACTTCGCATCGGCGCCAGGGTAGACGCGGATGGTCCAGGGCGCATCCGGCCGCTCGGTCGCGTATTGGAGATCCGCGGGTCCCATCGGCACGATGGAGCCGGCGCGCACGTACAGCGGGAAGGTGTCGAGCGGGCACGCCAATTTCGCCGTCGCGCCGCCAGGGAAGCGTTCGTTCGTGCGGAAGTCGAACCAGTCGGCCCCGGTCGGCAGGTAAGTTACCATCGTGTTGTCGAGCGTCTTCGCCGCGTTTGCCAGGGCGCGGCGCTCGGACGGAGTGCGCCAGGCGAGGCGGAACGACCGGTTTTGTCCGCCCTGGTGAAACTCCGCCTTCACCATGACCTGCTGGCCTTGGGCGAGGGTGACGAAGGCGCGCCGATAGCGCCGCGCGCCATAGCTCCAGTCATCGACCAGGAGCCGGCCATCGAGGTAGAGGCGGCCGCCGTCGTCGTATTCGATGCCGAATTCATATTCGCCGGCCTCCGGGGCGGTGATGGTGCCTTCCCAGCGGGCGGAGAAGTTGTCGAAGCCATGCAGGCCGGGCGGCGGGTTGGCCAGCGGCGGACCCGGCCAGTCATGGTCGACGCGCTCGTCGATCGCGGTGCCGGCGGGTTCGTTGAAGTCGACGCCGGAGAAGTACTGGACGGCCAGGCCCGGGCGGCCGTCGGGCGTGCGCAGGGCCGCGGTCGGAATGGTGGCCGCCGGCGGATCGCTCTGGTGATACATCGCGCGAGTCACCGGATGCACGAGAAAGGCCGGGCCGAACATGAAGGCGTCGTCCGCCTGGCGGACCTTGCGATCGTCGGGAAAATCCATCGGCAGCCCGCGCATCATGGTGTAGCCGTTTTCCGTCGTCTGCCACGCGAGCGAGTAGACGTACGGCAGCAGCGCATAGCGCAGCCGGGCGGCAGCGAGCAGCGAATGATAAAGGTCGGGCGCGAGCGTCTGGAAGATGTAGGGCTCGCGCTCGATGCTCGTGCCGTGGATGCGGTAGAGCGGGTTGAAGATCGCGAACTGGTTCCAGCGGGCGTAGAGCTCCTGGTACTCGGGATTCTTCTCGCCGTGCTCGTAGTTGACGAAGAAGCCGCCGGTATCCTGGGTCCAGTAGGGCAGGCCGGCCATGGCGACGTTGAGGCCGCCGGCGATCTGCTGGCGGAGGGTCGCCCAACTCGCGGTGGTGTCGCCCGACCACGGCAGGGCGGCGTAGCGTTGCTGCCCGGCCCACGCGGAACGCGTGAGGGTGAGCACGCGCTTGTCGCCCGTGGCGCGCTGGCCCTCGTAGGTGCCCTTGGTGGTCTCGAGGCTGTAGGGGTTGAGGTAACGGGTGAAGTCGCCCAGCGCGTTTCGGCCGAGGCCCTTGATGTCGCGTTCGACCTCCGCGGGGTCGTGGCAGGCCCCGCCGACCTCGACCTCGGTGCCGTCCATCCACAGGGCGTCGACGCCGACATCGAGCAGGCCCTGCTTGATGTACTTGAAATAGATCGCGCGGCCCTCCGGGCTGTAGGCGTCGTAGATGCGCGCCTGCTTCGAGATCCAGTGCAGCGGCGCGAAACGCAGGCCGTGCGCGTCGAGCTCGTGCGCCAGCGCCGTGTCATTGCCGATGGACGGCCAGATCGAGATCATCAGCTTGGCATGCAGCTCGTCATGCAGCGTCCGCGTCAACGCGGCCGGATCGGGGTAGCGGTCCTTGTTCCAGATCATGCCGCTCCAGGTGCCGTCGTGGTCGCTGCCCCAGTATTGCCAGTCCTGCACGATGTAATCGAGGGGGAAGCCGGCCGCGCGGAAATGGCGCACGACATCGATGAGCCGGTCCTGGGTCTGATAGCGCTCCTTGCTCATGAACAAGCCGAACGCCTGCTTCGGGAACATCGGCGCCGCACCCGTGAGCTCGCGATAGCCGGCGATCACGCCGTCCATGGTGTCGCCCGCGACGAAATAATAATCGACGCCGGCCGGTGCGCTCTCGGCCCACAGCGTGGCGCCCGAGGCATCGTCCTTGAAGGTCATCTTGGAATAGATGTCCCAGAGGATGCCGTATCGCTTTGTCGAAAGGAGGAACGGCACGACGATGCCGATGTTCGTCTGCACCAGGAGCACGTCCTGGCCGCGATAGTCCATGTAAGGCCGGTTGTACTGGCCGAGACCGTAGAGCGATTCGTCCGGGGCGAGGGTGAGGGTTTGCGCAATGTCGTAGGTGGGGGCGCCCGAGATTGTCACCTCCTTGATCGTCTCCGGCCGGTCGGTTCGCTCCCGGGTGATTTCTCCGCCGTCGGGTCGGAAGAAGGCGAGCGCGCCGGTCTGCTTGTCGGCCACGATGCGAAGCCGATCGGCCGCCACCGTGAGGCTGGCAGGTGATTCCTCGACGCGGAAGGCGACGTTGGCGGGGCCGGCCACGACCGCGAGGCTCGGCTGGGCGGTGTCCGCATGGCCGAGATTGGCGTTCACGCGGACGATGCCCGGCCCGTAGAAAATGACGTTTTTCGTGACGCCGTTGACGTGAAACTGGACGCCATGATCGAGGCGAACATAGGAAAAGCCGCCTTGGGTCGCGGGCACGACGGCCTGCATCTGTCCGGCGGAATCCAAGCCGGTGGCGGCGGGCAGGCTGGCGCTGAACCATGGGAGGCAGGCCAGTAGCAGGGTGAAGTGGGAGCGGACCGGTCGCATCGGGGGAAACGAGGGAGGGTGTTGGCCCGGCCGGGGGCGGGGGGACACGGCGGGCGATTTGACCAAACATCTCGCGGCGTGCGGGCGGGGGCAAAGTGCCCGACCGCATGACGGTAATGTACGGATGGGATGCAACCAGCGCTGGCGTCAGTCGCGGCTGGACCGAGGTCCAGCCCTACCGGTGGGGGTTGATCCAGGATTGATCGCGTAGGGCTGCACCATGGTGCATGCCGCCGTTGTTGCGCGCATCTTAGCGTCCGCCGATCCGCCTAACGGTCATGTGGCGAAGAGGTGTCGGCGGGGCAATACGTACCTTAGTTGAATTGCCCGTTCCCGCCTCCCAACCCCGAACGACTGAACCCATGAAGAAGCTGCCCCTCGTGTTCGCGCTGGCCTCCGTGCTGTGCGCCCAGCCCATGATCGCCCAAGCCCAGGAAAAGGCGCCCGCCGATGACTGGAAGCCGGCCACCTCCAACCAGCCCGGCAAGGATTTTCCCCAGGTGAACTCCGAGGGCCGCGTGAAGTTCCGCCTCGTGGCCCCCGAGGCGAAGAGCGTGGGCGTGAGTTTCAAGGACACCGGCGCATTCACCAAGGGACCGGACGGCGCCTGGTATGGCATCACGCGCTCGCTCGACGAGGGTTTCCATTATTACACGATCAAGATCGACGGCGCCGAGGTGCCGGACCCGAACAGCCTGATGTATTTCGGCGCGCTGCGCTGGGGGAGCGCGGTGGAACTCCCCGCGCACGACCAGGATTTCTACACGATCAAGAACGTGCCGCACGGCCAGCTGCGGGAAATCTACTTTCACTCGGCGAGCACGAATGCCGAGCGGCGCGCGTTCGTCTACACCCCGCCGGGCTACGACGACAATGCGGCGCAGCGCTACCCGGTGCTCTATCTCCAGCACGGCTGGGGCGAAAACGAATACGGCTGGGGCAACCAGGGCCGCGTCCCCGAGATCATGGACAACCTGATCGCCGCCGGCGGCGCGAAGCCATTCCTGATCGTGATGACCTATGGCATGACGAACGATGTTCGGTTCGGCCACATGAACGAGTTCAGCATCGTGCCGTTCGAAACCGTCCTGGTGAAGGAGCTGGTGCCCTACATCGACAGCCATTTCCGCACGCTCGCCGACCAGCCGCACCGGGCCATGGCCGGCCTGTCGATGGGCGGCATGGAGACCAAGACGATCACGCTGAAAGACCTCGACACGTTTTCAGCGATCGGACTCTTCAGTGGCGGGAGCATCAAGCCCGCCGACATCGCGGACCTGAATGCCTTCAAGGCGGCCAACAAGCTGGTCTTCGTGGGCTACGGCAGCCGGGAGGTGGAGGGCGGCAAGACCCGCCGCGGCGACGACCCGAAGGCGGATTGCGATGCGCTCCAGGCGGCCGGTATCAACGCCCATTACTATGTGTCCCCGAACACGGCGCATGAGTGGCTGTCGTGGCGCCGCGACCTGCGCGAGTTCGCCCCGCTGCTGTTCAAGGATTGAGAGGGATAATACCTGGGCGAAGCGGCCCACACGGTAATTGCGGTTCACCTGACACACCCCGGCGCTGCGCGCCACCCCTCTTGTTAGAGGGGAGCAAGCCTTGGCCAGCGGAGTTCCCCTCTGACCCGAGGGTGTCCGGTCGAAACTGGAGGCGGGGTGCCCTCTCCCCGCGAAGCGTGCGCGCCAACCCGCGGGACGAGGGCGTCCCGCCTCCATTTGGGGTAAGGGCGGCGTGGGCGAAACCCGCGCGACGCGGGCGTCGCGCCGCGAAGGGCGATGCGGCAGTCGCCGGCGGGAAGATCAGCTGGCGAAAATCCTGCGGGCTTCGCTTTCGGGGTCGTCCTGCATGCCGCAGGCGTTGTCGAACACCATCGTGGGGCAGCGCTCCGGCTCGAATGGCGCCCACGTCAACCCGGCGTGGCTCGGGTTGCCGGTGCGGGCGAATGCGGCCCAGGCGCCGGCCATCTGCTTGGCTAGTTTCTGGGCCTCCGGCGTGTTGCCGGTGCCTTGTTCGCAGCGCTTGGTGTTGTCGAAGCAGAAGGCGAGTTCGGCGGTGTGCCACGCCCCCGCGTCCTCGAGCATGGGCGATGGCCAGGTGAAATACCACGTGAACACCGGCGCCGCTATCTGCGCGTGCTTGAGCGTGGCCATGCGGGTGACGTTGTTGCGCATGCTCAAGGTATTCAGCCCGCCGCCGCTGCACATGTAGGATAACGTGCGGATGCTCTTTTCGGGGTGCGCCTGCTTGAGGGCCGCCGCGAGGGCCCGGGCCTTGGACTCGCCGTAGCTCTTCGTCATCGTGGCCAGCCACTCCTCCTCCGTGGGGCGGGAGCGCATGCGATTGCCCTCTTCGCTCACCGAACCCATCAGCATCGGCACGTCCTTGGCGCTGGCGGGCGCCGCGTCGTAGAACGAGCGCAGCGTGATGATCCGGCCATCGACCGTGGGCCCCCAGCCCACGCGCGGCTTGGCCGTGCCCGGGGGCGGCGTCGGGCCGAACAGGCCCCACGGCGGATTCATCCGCGTCATGACCGCGGTGCCGGCGTCGTTCAGCCGGGCCCACTCCATCTTTTGCAGCGCGGCGATATCCTTCACGCCGAGTTCCGCGAGCACCTGGTGCGCAAATTCGCCGGACTGGTCGCTGTCCGGCGGATTGCCGCCGCCGCCTGACTGCGCCGAGGCGCGATGGATCAATCCGGACGCGGACGGCATGCCGAGCAGGGTGGTCACCTTCGAACCACCGCCCGACTGGCCGTAGATCATGACGCAATCGGGATCGCCCCCAAAGTTGGCGATGTTTTCGCGCACCCAGTGCAGCGCGGCCACCAGATCGGTCATGCCGACATTCGCGGAGTCGGCATAGGCCGGCCCGCCGACCGAGGAGACGTCCAGAAAACCCAGGGCATTGAGGCGGTGATTGACCGTGACGGACACCACGTCGTGATGCCGGGCCAGCTGCGCTCCATCCTGCGACGCGAGCTCGTAGGCCGAGCCAAAGGAGAAGCCGCCGCCATGGATGTAGAACATCACGGGACGTTTGCCCTCCAGGTTGGAGGTCCAGATGTTGACCTTGAGCATGTCTTCGCTCTGCCAGCCGTCGGTCCACTGCTGGAGAAACGTCTGTTCGCTCGACCAATCGTGCAGGCGCTGCGGGCAGTTGCTACCGTAGGTCAGCGCCGGCAGTTCGCCCTCCCAGGGCGCGGGCGGTTTCGCGGGCAGCCAGCGGTTCTCGCCGCCCGTGTCCGCCCCGTAGGGAACGCCTTTGAACGTGAGGACGCCGTCCTCCACATAGCCGCGCACCTTGCCGTACTTCGTTTTCGCGACCGCCGATCGCGGCGTGGAACAGCTTCCGCCGCGCTTTTCGGCGGCGGGGCGGTCGGGGTCCGCCGCGCGGAGGGAGCCGGTCAAGGCCGCGCCGATACCGGCCGTGGCGCCGAGGAGCAGCGCCTGACGCCGGGTGAACTTGGTGCCAGTGGGATGGTGAGAATGGGACATGATGTTTTCGTTTTTGATCGATCGGGAAAGCGATCCAGCTGGGTGAGGGAATGGGAAATGGAGGCGGGGTGCCCTCACCCCGCTAACGGCCAGCGCGCATGATTACCCGCGGGACGAGGGCGTCCCGCCTCCATTGGAGATGCGGCGCGACCCGGGCGGCCCGACTCATTTCTTCAGCGCAATTTCCAGTTGGGTGAGCGAATGGGCCGGAAAGGTGTGGCTGATCCGGTTGCCGGTAAACGCCAGGTCGCTGGTTACGGTGCGGACCTGTTCCTTCGTGGCGGTGTTGGTGGCCTCGATGGAATCGGCATTGATGAGGTGCACCTGCCCCTTGCCGGTGTAGGCGCCGGATTGCAGGTCGATGTCGGCGGGGATCGCCTCCGCTTCGCTGCGATTCACGACATTCACGACCAGCTTGCCGTCGGACTGATTCAGCACGGCGGTGACGTCGAGGTAGGGGATGCCCTTGAAGACCGAATTGTCGTAGGTGGCGCAACGCGTGTAGACGTCGAGGGCCGTGCCGCGGCAATGGTTCGAATAAAGATCGAACGGGTAGTAGAGGGAGGTCTTGTAATCGCCCGTGGGGGTGAGGCCGACGAGGCTGGTCAGGAAGGTCAGGTTCGCCATCTTGACGATGTCGGCGTGGCGGATGAAGGCGTTCAGGTGCTGCGCCAGCAGCAGCGGCCCGGTCAGGTTGTTGCCGCGCGCGCCGTATTCGTCGAACGAGATATAGATCGGCCGGTCCGTCCCGGACTTGGCCATCGCCTTCTCGATGGAGCCTTGGGTGACCTTGATGATGCGATCGATTTCCAGGCCGAGGGACATCTGGTCGGCGAACGTCGGCTTTTCGATTCCCCGCAGGACCTGGAAGACATAGCGGTGAAGGGAAATGTAGTCGATATAGCCGGCCATCTGATCGAGCACGTAGTCGTTCCAGTCGGTCCAGCCGTCCTTGGGATCGTAATTCTTCGTGACGAGGGGATAGTTCGACGCGCCGGCCGCGATCAGGCGGATGTCCTTGTCGGCCGCGCGCATCGTCTTGGCCGCCTCGATGGCGAACTTGGTGTAGTCCTCCTTGTTCTTGTGGCCGAGCTGCCAGGGGCCGTCGGGCTCGTTCCCCAAGGCCCAGTATTTGACCTTGTAGGGTTCCGGATGCCCGTACTTCACGCGGAGGTTGGCGTAGCGGGTTCCGGCGGGGGCGTTGCAGTATTCGACCCAATGGGCGGCGTCCTCGATCGTGCCCGTGCCGGCATTGATGCAGATGAAATTCTCCGCGCCGACCAGATGGCAGAACGCGGCATACTCATCGGTGCCCATCTGGTTCGTTTCCTGCCGGCTGCGCGAAAGGTCCAAGTTGACGGGACGCTGGTCCTTCGGCCCGATGCCATCCTCCCAGTGGTAACCGGAAACGAAATTGCCGCCGGGCCAGCGGACGGATGAAACCTTCAGGTCCTTGATCTGCTGGATGTATTCCTTCCGAAAGCCGTTGGCGTCGGCGTGCGGGGACTTCGGGTCGTACAGCGCGCCATAGACGACAGTGAAACCGGGGCCGGCACCGCTGCGCTCCACCGGCTCGAGAAAGCTCGAGTAGATGTTGGGGTCGATGGCGCCGATGGTCCGGTCGGGGTCGATTTTGATCAGGGCGGTGTCGCCGGCCATGAGGCTGGCCGCGGTCAAGCCAGTCAAGAGGACGGAGGAGAGAACGTATCGCAGTGTTTTCATTGGTCGCAGGGTTGGCAGGGTGGGGCGATGTAGGAGCCTGCTTGCAGGCGATTCAGGGGGCGACCCAAGCGGGGGGAATCGCCTGCAAGCAGGCTCCTACATGAAGGGAAGCGATTTTATCGAGGGACCGGGGCGGTGCCGGTGAACGGATGTCGGCAGGCTTATTTGGCGCCGCTGGACTTGAGGAAGCCGTTGTGGTCGAGCCAGTGGGTGAAGGGCTCGAACCACCATTGAGTCGGGTGGCCCGGATAGCCCATGCCGAAGCCGTGGCCGCCGTCTTGGTAGAGGTGAAACTCGACCGGCCGCTTCGCGTCGTGCCAGGATTTGATGAGCCCGAAATCGCCGTGGAACATCAACGGGTCGTCGATGGCCAGGGCCACAAACAGCGGCGGTGCGTCCTTTGGCACCTCGACGGCCCCGAGGAAGCCATAGATCGGCGCGATGAAGGCGAGCTTCATCGTCTTCGAATGGAGTTCGCTCTCCATCGTCAGGCCGGCGCCGGCCGAGAAGCCCATCATGCCGATCCGGCTGGTATCGACGTGCCATTCCTGGGCGCGGTTGACGATCATGGCGTAGGCGGCCTCGGCGTCCGCCAGCTGGTTGGCCAGATTGGGCCGCGGCGGACGCGGGCCCGTACCGCCGGGCGCACCTCCGGGCGGCGGCCGGCCCATCGAATCCTTGAAGGCATCGAGCGACTCCGGCGTCGGGATGAGCCGGTACTTGAGCACGAAGGCGGCGACGCCCTGGGCGTTCAGCGCCTTGGCGATCTTCCAGCCCTCGTTGTTGATCGACAACCAGCGGAAGCCGCCGCCGGGCGCCACGATGACCGCGGTGCCATTGGCCTTGGCCGGATCGGGCAGGAACGGCGTGAGCGTGGCCGCGGTGACGTTGCGCACCATCGGCTCGCCCCACTGGCGGAACCAGCTTTCCTTGGCGGGTTGGTTCTCGACGCCGCCGGTGCCGAGCGGAATGGCGCCGGGTTCGGCGGGAGCCTCGAGTGGATACACGGTGCCGTCCTGCGCCAGGGCGGAGGCAGCGAACGCAAGCACGGAGGCCAAAGTGGCCGTCTTGAACAAGCGAGGTAACATGGCGGGCATGGTCATGGATGGTTGGGGTTGGTTGGGTTGGTAGAAAAGGGCGGGGGACGGCGAATGGAGGGCCGGCCTTCCGGCCGACCGCGGCTGGTCAGGAGACCAGCCCTCCAGGTAAGGGATGAAATAGAGGCGCGTTGGTGATTGTCGAACTGGGCGGTGAGGAGGGAGGGTCGGCCTCCCGGCCGACCGCGGCTGGTCAGGAGACCAGCCCTCCAGCGTTATGGAATGAGGATGGGGGGAAGTCAGGGATCACTCGGCGGCAAAGTCCATCTTGTCGAGGTTGACGAAGTCGCCGTCGATGACGACACGCAACACGTGCGCACCGGCGTCGAGCCGCACGGTGCGGTCGAGGACGATCCAATTCTGGAAGCCCTGGGTGTTCGGCACGTCGATGATGTCGGTCAGCTTCGCGCCGTCGGACTCGAGATGGAACTTCGCGCTCGTCTGGCCGGAAGCGACGCGGAACGAGACCTTGTAGGTGCCGGACGCCGTGACGTTCACCGTGTACGCGGTCCACTCGCCCGCGTGCGTCCAGCCGAGCGTGTAGCCGCCGCCGTCGACGGCGCCGATATCGACGCCGCTGTCCGGCCGATAGAGCCCGCCCTCGTTGATCTCGTCGCGGTCGTGGTAGGCATCGCCCGGGCAGCCGAGATCGTAGTCTTCGGCTTCAATCGTCCCCGGCAGCGAATGCGGTTTGAATGGTTCCTGCTTCATGTCGCAGACGGGGACGAGCTGCCAGGTCGCGCGCGGTTGTCCGGCGGCGCCCGCCAGGACCGCCGGCACGTCGGCCGCGGGGGCGGACGAAAGGCCGAGGCGGGTGGCGGGGTCCGTCACGCTGGCGATCACGACCTCACCGTCGTAGGCGTCATCGAGCTTCCAGAGTTGTTCGTCGGCGCCGGAGAACGCAGCGGACACGAGCGCGCCGGTGCCGGCCGCACGGGCCAGGGTGGTGCGGCCGTCCTGGCGGCTGAGAAACGCGTACACGCCCGGGCGGACGGCCTTGAAGCCCCACTGGTTGGCTGCGTCCTTTCGGGCCGCGGTCAGTTTCATGGCGGAGCCGAGAACGAGGTCGCCAGAACCGCCGGTGGGGACGAGGTGATAATAACGGGACGTATCGACTTCGACAAAGTTGGCGAACGGCGGGATGCCCCCGTCGAAGCGGAGTTTGATCACGTAGGCCAGTTCGTCGAAGGGACGCGCGGGCAGCGTGACGTGGAGACCTTTTTCGTCCTGCGCGAAATGCAGCGGCAGGTAGCTGCCGGCGGCGCCGTTGATCAACTCGACGGATTTCAACCTGGAACCGTCGAGGCGCCGGGACGAAAGCAAGGAGAGATCGAGCGCCGTCTGCCCGGCGTCCCAACCGAGCATGATCGCGTAGAGCGTGGAGTTGTCCTTCGAGCGGGTGTAACGGACGTCGCGCGCGGTGCCGGCGCGGGGCGGACCCATGACGCCGTGCGCGGCGCCCATCTTGGTCGGACCCTCGCCGTAGCGCACCCAGGCGCGGGTCGCATAAATGGCCTCGCCATACTTGTGCAGCCAGGAGCCGAGGCCGTGGAGAATGGCCTTTTGCTCCGGCGGGATGGTGCCGTCCGCCTGGGGGGCGATGTCGAGGACCATGTTGCCGTTCTTGCTGATGCGGTCGATGAAGCCGTGCAGGATCTGCTGCGTCGAGTAGTAGCCGAGTCCTTCGGTGTAGCACCAACTCGAGGAGCTGATGGCATCGTCGGTCAGCCAGTAGGGCTCCTTGATGTCGGCCGGGCCACCGCGCTCGTAGTCGAGGACGGCGCACTTGTCGTTCAGGCCGTCCTTGAAGGTGGCGACGACCTCCTTGTGCCAGGTCGCCGCCTGGTTGTAGTAGTAGGCGAGGAACCCGAGCAGGACCGGCTGGGAGATGAGGTGCAGGTTGAAATCCTGGTAGATGATGTCGGGCTGGTAGCCGTCGATGATCTCCTTGTGCTTGGCCAGCCAGAACGCCTCGTTCTTCTCCTTGCCCTGCTGCCCGTAGAGCATCTGCAGCTTGGGGTCGTCGGTCTTCGGCACCGCGCTGTAGTAGCCGGTGATGTTGAACGCGTGGTGCATCGACAGGAAGACCTTCATGTCGTGCCGGCGGATCGCGTCGGTCAGCAATCGCACCAGGTCGAGGTGCGGGCCCATATCCTGCGCGTTCCACGGGTTGACCTTGCTGGCCCAGAGCGAGAAGCCGTCGTGGTGCTCGGCCACCGGTCCGGCGAACTTCGCGCCGGCGTCGGCGAACAATTGCGCCCACTCGTCGGGATCGAACTTGCCGCCCGCGGACTTGAGCTTCGGGGCAAACTGGACCCAGCGGCCCTGCTTGTCGCGATCGCCGGTGATGAAATGGTCGTACGGCCACTCGGCCAGCGTGCCGTAGGTTGCCAGGTGATGCCGGTTCTCGGTCGAGCCGGCGATGTACATCGTGCGGGGATACCATTCGTTGGCGAACGCCGGCACGGAATAGACGCCCCAGTGGAAATAGATGCCGAATTTGGCATCCTTGAACCATTCGGGCACCGGCGTCGCCTTTTCCAGCGAGGCGAAGGTCGGTTCGTAGGGCTTGCGGCTGTCCTGGGCGGCGAGAAGGCCGGGAAGCGCGAGGGCGGCAATGACCAGCAGTTTGTTTTTCACGGTAAGGCTCCTTGGGCGGGTGGCGATGGCGCTGGGGCGATGAGCGGAGGGATCAGCGCGGCGAGAGTTCGGCGGCATAGCCGCCGGCGGGGGCGAGGGTGAGGTCGATGCTGTCGCCGGCAGAAACCGCCGAAGACGCGTCGGAAATCGAGGTGGGCTGCGAGGCCGACGCGGGCGTGTCGGCAAAGGCGCGCAGCGTCCACGCGCCACCGCCGAGGAATTTCAGCGGGACTTTCAGCGTGAGCGGAGCGTCGCCGTTCATGGCGGCGAGATACCAGCGCGCGCCGGAGCGGCGGGCGATCACGACGTGCTGCGCCACTTCGGCGGAGAGCACGACGGTGTCGTCCCAGACCGTCGGCAAGCCGCGGAAGAACTCGACGCCGGGCTGCCCGCGATAGTTCTCCGGGCTGTCGCAGAGGCAGAGTTGCGGGCTGAAGTACACCACGGTTTCGGCCAGCTGGCGGGCCCGGGTGCCGACGACCTCGGCCGGGGCGGTGACCTTGAAGTCGGCCGCCGTGCGGTTGAGGAAGCCGCCCGGCGTGAAATCCATCGGGCCGAGCAGACCGCGCGTGAACGGCAACGTGATCGTGTGCAGGGTCGAGCACGCGCCGGAGCGGATCTTGTTGTACTCGTTGCCGAGCACGCCCTCCTGCGTGATGAAGTTGGGCCACGTCCGCGCCAAGCCGGTGGGCTTGTACGCGCCGTGCAGGTCGACCAGCAGGCGGTGGCGCGCGGCCGCGGCGAGCACGTCGGCATACCAGCGCACCGTCTCCTGGCTGTCGCTGTTCATGAAATCGATCTTCACCCCGTCGAAACCCCAGGCCTCGATCTGCGTGAACACTTTTTCGAAGCCCTGCCGGCTCAGGTCGTGCGAATCGAGCCAGAGGAGGAGCCGGACGTTGCGCTCGCGCGCGAAGGCGACGAGTCCGGGCAGGTCGACGTGTGGCGCCGGTTTGGTCAGGTCTGCCTTCGGGCTGTTCATCGGCTCGTACCAGTACCAGTCGATCAACTGGTACGGGAAACCCATGTCCGCGGCGAACTGGATGTATTCCTTGTGCGAGCGCGTGTCGCCGCGGGCGCGGAGGCCCCGGTAGTCGGGCTGCGTCGGATTGAGGCCCGTCCACCACGAGTCCCAGGTGGTGATGCCGGGCTTGATCCAGGAGGTGTCGGCTAGCTGCGAGGGCGTGGCGAGCGTCGGGATGAGTTCGCTCGCGACGAGGTCCTTCGCGTCGCGGGCGAGCTGGATCACCCGCCACGGGCTCACGCGGCGATCGTGGCCGGCGACCAGCCCGCGGCCGTCCTTGCGCGGCGCCAGCGCGACCCGCGCACCGGGGCGCGCCGAGCCGTCCGCGCGCGGCCCGGCGGCGACGACGAACATGCCGGCCCAGTCGAGGAGGTCGGACTCGGCGATGGCCGCGTAGCCGTGCGGCAGTTTGACCAGCAGCGGCAGCACGTGGGGGCGGGCGAGGCTGGCGCCCAGCTCCGTGAGATGCTTCTCCGGATACTGGCACTCGGCGCAATCCGAGTAGTTGCCCGCCCAGCAGGTCAGGTCCGAGGAAAAGATGAACTCAGTGTTCTCACTCGTGACGGCGTAGTCCTCGAGGCCCGGCTGCACCGGAATCTCATAGCGGAAGGCGACGCCCTGGTCGTAGGCGCGCACGATCAGATTCATCCGCGAGGGCGCATCGGCATGTTCCCGCAGCGCAACCTTCAGCTCGCGGTAATGATCGCGCACGGCGCGGTGCTGGCCGAAGGGATTGTCCCAGGTGCTGTCCTGCTCGGTGCGATCGGTCCGCTCGAGGGAAGCCGCGCGGCCGAGCGAGACGCCGCCTGCGAAATCCAGACCGAGCCGGGAGTCGACGATCACCGGCTCACCCTGGAAACTGACGCGGTAGCGCAGCCCGTCGGCGTCGCTGACCGTGATGGCCACGCTGCCGTCGGGCGACGTCACCGACTCCTCGGCGGCGCGCAGCGGGGCTACGGCGAGCAAGGCGAGGGCGAGGTATCGGCGCATGATGTCGGGTGTTGCCAAGGGAGGGCCGGCCTTCCGGCCGGCCGCGGCTGGTCAGGAGACCAGCCCTCCAGGCTTAGAGCTTGATCGCGGTGGATTGGCGAATGTCGGCCGACGAGGCGCCGGCGCCGAGGGTCCAATCGCCGGCGGGGATGGTGTAGTCCTTCTTCTCGTCGCTCCAGCGGCGCAGGGCCGACACGGGCACGGCGAGCTTCACCGTCTGCGTTTCGCCGGCCTTGAGATGGACGCGGGCAAAACCGCACAGGGCGCGGTGCTCGCGCGGGTGCGAGGACGCCGGCGGCGTGGCGTAGAGCTGCACGACCTCGTCGCCATCGCGTCCGCCACTGTTGGTGACGTCGACCGTGACCGCGAGTCCGCCCGTGACCACGGGGGCCGCGTGCAGGCGGGCATAGGTGAACTTCGTGAAGCTCAGGCCATGGCCGAAGGGGTACAGCGGCTTCCCGTTGAAATAACGGTAGGTCCGGCCGGCCATGTTGTAGTCCTTGAAGTCGGGTAGGTCGGCCGTGGCGCGGTAGAACGTGACGGGCAGCCGGCCGGCGGGATTGTATTTGCCCAGCAGGACATCGGCGACGGCGGTGCCGCCCGCCTGGCCCGGATACCACGCTTGCACGACGGCGGCCGCGTGCGCATCGACCCACGGCATCGCGACCGCGCTGCCGGAAAGGTTGACGAAGACGAGCGGCTTGCCGGTGGCCTGGAGTTTTTGGAGCAACTGCTGCTGGAGCGGCGGCAGCTCGATCGCGAGGCGGTCGCCGCCCGAGAAGCCTTCATAATCGACGCGCATCTCCTCGCCCTCGAGCTGGGCGGAGATGCCGCCAACGAACACGATCACGTCGGCGGTTTGCGCCTTGGCGACGGCCTCGGCCACGCCGGAATCGGGCGCCGGGGTGGTCCAGTCGACGGTGACGTTCAACGGGCCGTCACCCTGCACGTACTCCAGGGTGATGGGCAGCGAAGCGTTGTCCGGCAGGGCCCGCGTCGCGCTCACCTCGCGTTCCTTGCCTTCCTCACCGGCGGGCGGAGTCCAGGAATCGATGACCGTCTGGTCGCCGACCTTCAGCCGAAAGCCGCCGCGCCCGTGGACGATGAAGCCATAGTCGCCGGCGAGCGTGGTCTCGAGGTTGCCCTTCCAGCGCGCCGAGACCCCGTGGTCGGGGACGTTGTCGGGCCGGCCGCCGAAGAAACGCTTGGGATTGCCCCAATCGAAGCTGAGGGGGCGCTCGATGCGCTGCACCGCGGGTTCGCCGGCCAGGTTCGCATTGGTGAAGTACTCGCCGTGGACCCAGCCGGCATTGATGAGCCGGCGGGCGGTGGGACGCACCGCGTATTCGCATCCATGCGCATAGTCGACGGTCACGCCCGCGGGCTCGAGCGCGGCCTTCAGCCCCGCGAGCACCGTGACGGGCGCGGAGGGCGAGCCATTGTAATTGCCGACCAGGACGGGCGTCGACGTGGCGTTCGGACCGATGACGGCGACGCGGTGCACCTTCCGGGGGTCGAGCGGCAGCAGGCCGTCGTTCTTGAGGAGCACGATGGACTCGCGCGCGGCGCGCAAGGCGAGCGCGCCATGTTCCGGCGTGTCATTTTCCTTGGGCGAGATGGCATTGAACGGCACGCGGTCCTTCGGGTCGAAGAAGCCGAGCCGGAACATCGTGCGGAGGAGCGCGTCGAGGCGGTAGTCGAGCTCGGCCTCGGAAATGAGGCCGCGGTGCACGGCCTCGACGAGCGCGGCCGACTCGTTGCCGCAGCGGACATTCATGCCGGCGCGCGTCGTCAGGGCGTTGGCCTCGGCCGGGTCGCCGCGCTTGTACGTGCGGCTGAGATCGTCGACCGAGCCGCAATCGGACGTGACGTGGCCGTTGAAGCCCCATTTGGCCAGCAGCGTGTAGAGCAGCGGGTTCATCGAGGCGGGCGTGCCGTTGACCTCGTTGTAGGCCGTCATCACGGCCTCGACGTGTCCCTCGCGTACGAGCGCCTCGAACGCCGGCAGGTACGTCTCGTACAGGTCGGCGTCGGGCGGGGTGGCGTCGAAATTATGCCGCAGCGACTCGGGGCCGCTGTGGACGGCGTAGTGCTTGGCGCAGGCGGCGGCGAGCAGGTAGTCGGGGTTGTCCCCCTGGAGGCCGCGCACGAACGCCACGCCGAGCCGGGCGGTTAGGAACGGGTCCTCGCCGTAGGTTTCCTGGCCGCGGCCCCAGCGCGGGTCGCGAAAGATATTGATGTTGGGCGACCAGAACGTGAGGCCGTGAAAGATGGTGCCTTCCTGCTTGGTGCCGACGTAGCCGTTGAACTTCGCGCGACCCTCGATGCCGATGACGTGCGCGATATCCTGGTGCAGCGGTGCGTCCCACATCGCCGCCAGGCCGATGGCCTGCGGAAAGACGGTGGCGATGCCGGCGTTGGCCACCCCGTGGAGCGCCTCGCTCCACCAGTCGTACTTTGGGATGCCCAGCCGCGGCACCCCCGGGGTGCTGTTGCTCATCATGCCGGCCTTTTCCTCGAGGGTCATGCGGCCGATGAGATCGTGGATGCGTGCTTCCCGCGGTTGCGCGGTATCGAGATAGGCGGGTTTGGCCTCGGCGGCGAGCAGCGGCGAACCGGCGAGCAGCAGAGAGGCAAGGGCGATGGTTTTCATGGAGACGACGGGGGGAATCATGGGGACAGTGTGGTGATGAGCTTGATGGAGGGCCGGCCTCCCGGCCGGCCGCGGCTGGTCAGGAGACCAGCCCTCCAGGAATTATGAGTTTCATGGTGGCAGGGAGATTCGATCGATGACCGCGCCGGGATCCACGGCGCGGACCTTCAGCACGTGGCGCCCGGGCGGCAGCGCGGGCAGCGGCACGCGGGCGCGAACGTAATTGTCCTGGATGCCGTCGCTCCGGACCGTGCCGTTCTCATCCTCGCGCCCGCTGGAGCCGGGAACCTCGATGGGGGTCGCGGCCTGCTCGTCGATGCCGACCGCCACGCGCAGTTTCATGCCCGGGTAGATGCGGAACATCGGCAGGAAATCGATGAGGACGTCGCCGGCCGAGCCACCGCCGGATTCGAAATCGTATTCGAGCGTCGGCGCGGCCGGGTCCGCCTCGGCCCACGCTGACGAAAGGCCCGCCGGAAGAAGGGCAAGTGCGCGGCCCGACGAGCCCAGGCCGGAGACGGGCGTCCAGCCGGTCGCCTTGATTTTCCAATTTCGATCGGCGGATGCGGCGTCGCGCCAGGTGCGATCCGGGTCCGGCGCGGCCGGCGCGCCCGTTGCCGGCTTCTCGCCCCACGGCCAGCGCACCTGGCTGTTCCATTTGGTCAAGTCGGGGGCCGTCTCGAGTCCGGGCATGACGCGGTTCCATTTTCCGCCGGCGATGTCGTTGTTGAAGTGGTCGACCTGCGCCTGCAGGAAGACGCGATGCCGGGCGAGGGCGGCTTCATCGGCGGCGACGTTGCGGCCGGCCTGGATTTCGCGATCGGCGAGGAAGATCGACCCGGCCGCGCCGAGGACGCGCGCCGGAAAGCCGACCAGCTCGAACCACGCGTCGCGCGCTTCCGCCGGGATGGCCGCCGCCAGGCTCTCCTCGCGGGCAAGCAGCTGGGCGTAGGCCATGGCCAGGTCTGCCGCACGGTGCGACGGCAGCGACATGGCCCAGGCGCGGTTCATCAGCTCGGGTTTGCGGATCGTGCCGAGGCGGTAGTATTCGACCAGGAGTTCGGCCGCCTGGTCGGCCACGGCCGGACCAAACTGCTCCGCGGCGAACGAGCGCAGGAAAGCCGGCTGCGAATCGGGCCCGAGCGCCTCCGGATTCCACGCGAGCCGGGCGAAGTAACTGATGCCGATTTCCATCGGCTTGATGTCGCCGACATTGATGACCCAGAGGCGCCGCGCGTCGTTGTCCCAAGCCTTGTGCAACTCCTCCCACATGAGGGCGGGCGGGGTGGTGTTGATCCAGGTGTAGGAGTGCGGACCGCCATAATACGACAGGTGCCAGTAGACGCCGGCGCCGCCGGGCCGCGCGCGCTCGGCCGGCGCGCCGAGCCGGCGAACATAGCCGAAGTTGTCGTCGACCCAGACGATGGTCACGTCATCCGGCACCGCGAGGCCGGCATCGTAGAGCGGCAGGACTTCCTTGTACGGGACGAAGCATTGCGCGACCGGACCCCACCGCGGCGTGACGTGCTGCGCGATCAGCGCGCGTTGGTCCTGGATGACCTTTTCCACGAGCTTGATCCGGTCGGGCACGGAGGTCGGGGGCGATTCCATGCCCCGGTCGTGGATGCCGCGGATGCCGAGGGTCCAGACCGCCTCCTTGTCGCCGCGCGTTGCGGCCGACTCCTCCCAATACGCGTGGATGGTGTCGCGATTGAGGCTGTAGTTCCACGGGCCCTGCTTCGCCTCGTCCCAATGAATGTTGTTGCAGAGCATCGGCTCGCAATGCGAGGAGCCCGCGACGATGCCGTAGCGGTCGGCGAGGGCGACGTTTTCGGGCGTCAGCG
This sequence comes from Lacunisphaera sp., assembly GCA_035496355.1. Taxonomy (GTDB): domain Bacteria; phylum Verrucomicrobiota; class Verrucomicrobiia; order Opitutales; family Opitutaceae; genus Lacunisphaera. The sequence continues at coordinate 29,883 of DATJES010000056.1, forward strand.
CAAACTCCTTCGAGCACGCGTGCATCGCGGGCCAGAGGTAGTTGAGGCGCAGGCGGAGCAGCAGTTCGAAGACCCTGGCATAGGTCTTGGGCCCGATGTTGCCGAACGCCGGGTCGAAGGTCTGCGCGGCCCACGGAAAGAGGCCCCAGTCCTCGTCATTGATGAAGAGGCCGCGGTACTGGACGGCGGGGGCGTCGACCTCGGGGCCGGGAGCGCGCAGGACCAGGCCCGCGCGGCGGGCGACCGGCACATCGGCCCACCACGACCACGGCGACACGCCGATCTTCTCGGAGAGCTGCGTCAGTCCATAGGCCGTGCCGCGGCGGTCGCTGCCGACGATGACGAACGCGCGCTCGACGCCCGGAATCGGATTCGCGACGACCTGCGTGAGCGTTGCCTCCCACCGGCCCTTGATGCGATCGAGGTCCGCCAACCGGCCCGTGGCGGCGAGCTGGTCGATCAAAGGGCTGTGACCGAGCGTGCCGGCGATCACGACCGGCCCGGACGCGGGCGCGGTGTTGGCCACGGTCGGGCGGACGCCGGCCACGCGCGCGACATCGTCGGCGAGGAGGTTGGCTGCGAGCGACACGACCGGGAAGTCGGCGGAGTCGACCACCAGGGCGGCGGCGACGCGGCCGTCGGAAAGGACGACGCTGCTCGCGCTGGTATCGGGCGAAGTCGTGACGTCATAGGCGTGGGCCGCGACGCCGAAGGCGAGAAGGAACGCAAACCCGACTCCGATTCCTGGCGGGGAGGGGCGCCGTCTGGCCGCGCTTCGAGGATCTGCGGTAGGGCGCGGACACCGATCCGCGCCGTTCCCGGCGGCGAACGGAGTCGCCGCCCTACCATGGGCGCAGCAAGGCTGCGCCCCGACCGGGAACCTGGCGGCGAGGACTCGAAGATTGTCCGTCATTGATGCCAGTTTACCGGAAGATCCGCTGGACGAAATGATAGAGATTGCTGCCCCAGGTCGCCGGGTCGTGGGCGTGGTCGTCGACGTTCCAGATGTGCGGGACGTCGTGCTCCTTGAGGTAGCGATGGACGCCCTGCGAGAAGTTGATGAGGCCGTCCTGGTTGCCGCAGGAAATGTAGAGGAGCTTCAGCTGCGCGCGGGCGGCGGCGGGGTCGGGCACGAGCTCGGCGGGCGGCTTGGTGTTCGGCGCGGCGGAAAACGCGCCCAGCCAGGCAAAGGTGTCGAGGTGGCCGAGTCCGAAGTTGAAGGTCTGGCCTCCGCCCATCGACAGGCCGGCGAGCGCGCGGTGGCCGCGGTCGGTCAGCACCGAATATTTCGCCTGCACCGCAGGGATGAGGCAGTCGAGGAGGTCCTTCTCGAAGTTGGCGAAACCCTGGACCTTTTCCGGTGTGAACGGGTTGCCCTCGGCGCGGTCGTCGGGCAGCGCGCGGCCGTTGGGCAGCACGATGATCATCGGCACCGCCTTGCCGTCGGCGATGAGGTTGTCGAGGATGACATTCGGCTGGTCGAAACGCAGCCATTCGTTCTCGTCGCCGCCGATGCCGTGCAGCAGGTAGAGCACGGGATACTTTTTGTCGGCCGCGTAGCCCGGCGGCAGGTAGACGTTCGCATGGCGGCGCTTGCCGGTGACGGACGAATCGTATTCGAACGATTCCACGGTGCCGTGCGGGATGCCGGCGCGGGCCGTGCGGTAACCCTCGGGGGCCTCGGGGAAGGCGCGGACGTCGTCGGGGGCGAGTTCGATCTTCCGGGCGAAGTTTTGCCGGGCGCGCTCGGGCGAGGCGTCAGCGGGCTTTTCCTGGGCATGGGCGCAGAGGGCGGCGCCGAGGACGAGCGCGGCGACGCGGGGCATGGTGGTTTTCATGGTGAAGAATGCGCGGGGCGGGGCGGGCGGGACGGGAATCAGGGAAGGTCGAGGGGGATTTTCCAGTGGGACGCGACCGCCTGCAACTCGGCGAGTGTCAGGTAGGTGACCGCGCCGTGCTTGGGTCGCTCGAAGTTGGTGCCCTTCATCACGCCTTCGTTGAAATGGCCGATATCGCGGTAGGTGACGAAGTCGGTGGTTTCGCTGAATCCCATGTTGTTGGGGCGGCCGCCATAGACGTCATACATCAACACATAGGTGTCGGTGCCCAGCCGTTTGAAGAGATTCGGCGCCTCGGTCGGCTTGGTTTCGGGGTCGATCCGGCGCTCCTCGGCCACGTAGCCTTCGGTGAGACGGGCGGAAACCGCGTGATGGATGGCGGCGCCGCCAACATAGAACAGGTGCCATTTGTCTCCCACGTGGGTGAGGTCGCCGTCGATGCCGCCGATCCCGGGGATCATCCGGGGCACCGTCTCGAGCCGGGCGAAGGCGTCATCGGCATACGCGGTGTAGAGGTTGGCGCGCTTGTTGCCGTAACGAATGGTGAAATAGACCATCATCCGGCCCCGCTCGGGGTCATAGGTGGTCTCGGGCGCCCAGGCACAGTCGATGTCGCCGAGTTCGGGGAAGGCCTGGTCGACCCGAAAATCCGCGTGGGTCCAGTGGATGAGGTCCCAGGATTTCATGAGCACGAGCGCGCGATTGTTGCCCCAGCCATATTTCTCCGCCGGGCGCTGCCAGGGAGTGTCGCGAAATCCCGCCAGCTGCCCGAAGATGTGGAGATCCGTCATCGCGAGGTAGAAGCCGCCATCGGGGCCGCGCGTGAGATGCGGGTCCCGCACCCCCTTTTGTTCCGCCAGGATCTCGCCGTCGAACACCGGTTCGCCGCCGTTGACATCGGTGAACGTGTAACCGTCGCGGCTGACCGCGAGGTAGGCGGACTGGGTCTGGTCCTTGAAGTAAACCATCACGTAGCCGCCGAAATCCTTTTCCGTGTGGGGAACGGTGGCCGAGGCCGGGCCGAGATGGTCGACGAGGACAATGCCGGTCGGCTTCTTTTCCCCGCGCGGCGGAAACCTGAAGCCCGGCGGGCGGGGCGCGGCCGGCTCGGCGCCCGCCGCGAGGACACCCGCCAGCAGCAGGAGCGGCGCCAAACGACGAAGGCACGGGGAATTCATGGGGCGGGTGGCGGATTGCCCTCGCACGGGCCGAGCGCGGCGTCAGGGGGTCGGGGCGGCGACAGGTTTGTCGGTCGCCGTGACCGGCTGGTTGCGGTCGTTGATGGCTTCCTCGATGAGCGTCGCGATGCCCCGCGGATTTTCCAGCATCGCCACGTGGGTGCCGGGGAAAGTGCGGATCGTCCACCCGCGGGCGAGGGCGTGGTGCCAGCTGACGTCCTTCGCGGCGCGCTCGTCAGCCGATTTGCCCTCGGGAATGAAGGCCACGTAGGTCACCGGCAGGGCCTTGGCCGGTGGATTCTTGTAGGAGACCTTCTGTTCGAAAGTCTTGATCGATTGCGGGGTGTTGTGCGGGAACGGCGCGCCGGGCTTGACCCACGGGACCTGCATCATGCCGTCCTTGAACCGGGAGGGATCGCGCGCGCCGCCGCCAAACAGGTCGAAGAGCGACTGGCCGTCGTCCGGCACGGCGGCGTCGAAGTAGATCACGTGGCGGATGCGCTCCGGGATTCGGTCCATCACGCCCGTGATGACCATGCCACCATAGCTGTGGCCGGTGAGGATCACATCGTGGAGATCCTCAAACAGGATCGTGTTCACCACGTCGTTGATGTGGGTCTGGAGATCGATCTCCGGGCTGCTGAGGTGCATGCGCTCGCCGAGGCCGGTGAGGGTTACGCGGTAGACCGTGTAGCCATCGGCCAGGAGGAAGTTGCCGGTCTTCTTCCACTCATAGCCGCCGGCCGTGGCGCCGTGGACGATGACGATGGTTGGCTTGGCGGGGTCGTCGGTGGCGCGGAGACCTGGGGAGAGCGCGAAGGCCAGCGCCAGCAGGGCGAGGATGCGGGAGAGATGTTTCATAGTGGGATGAGTTTTGTGAGCAGCGGGAAAAAAGATAACCGATGCGGCTATTGGGCCCAGGCGACGCCCTCGGGCGTGCGCCGCCAGGCGAAGTAAGCATCGAGGACTTTCAACGACGTCAGGCTCGGCACCGGTCCGGGCTGGGCGCCGCCGTGGAAATACATGGCTTCGCCGTCCTCGCGCGTGAACCGCGGCCAGGCCGGCACCCCGGCGCCATTCGGGTCGCCGTGCTTCGCGAAGTTGGTCCAGTAGGTCGAGACGAGGTCGGACACCGTCCAGTCGGCGGGCGTGAGCTTCGGGTCCTTGCGGTCGAGTGTCTGGAAAACGTAAGGCACTTCCACGCCATGCGGCGTGCCGTGGTCGGCCTCGGGCGAGCCGGCGGCATGTGGCGCATGCTGGTCGAAGTAATAGAGGAAAACCTTTTCGCCGGCCGCGGCCTGCAGGCGGGCCCAGCTCCAGGTGTGCCAGCCGAAGGCGGCGTCGCGCATCAGGTCGCGCGCGGTCTTGGGCACGGTCGTCTCGCCGACCGGGTAGGCCGCGAGCAGCTGGTCGGCGAACGGCCCGTAGCGTTTCCGGACATTGGCGATGAATTCCGCCGGTGTCTTCTCGCGGGTGAAGCTGAGGCCTTCGTCCGAATTGATGCCGACGAGGATGTTGACGTGGTTGTAGCGGCCGGCCTCGTAGAGTTTGAACTGGTCGTCGGGAATCACGTGGCCATCGACGATCGGCCACGCGGTGCCGGTGCCCCATCCGCCCGGCAGCTTGTCGGGCGGGAGCGCGCGCAGGGCGGCCAGGCCGGAGGCGCCGGTTTTCGCCGCATAAGCGACGCCCGCCTGCTCGGCCTCGGCGAGCGTGTGCATGTTTTCGCCGGGATAGGTGGTGGGACGCGTCGGCCCGAACGAGCCGCCGCTTTCCGAGATGGCGCCGCGGAACAACCCGTGCGCGAGCGGGGAGGCGCACAGCATGCTGACGGAGATGCCGCCGGCCGATTCGCCGAAGATCGTGACCTTGGCCGGGTCGCCGCCAAACGCCGCGATGTTCCGCTGCACCCATTGCAGGCCGGCGATCTGGTCGAGCAGCCCGTAGTTGCCCGAGACGTGGTCCGGCGACTCGGCGGTGAGTTCGGGGTGGGCGAGGAAGCCGAGCGTGCCGACGCGGTAGTTGATGCTGACGAGGATGACGCCCTTGCGCGCGAGATGCTCGCCATTGTGGACGGGCGTGGAGGTCGAGCCGAAGGAAAAGCCGCCGCCATAGATCCAGACGAGCACGGGCAGACGTTCGTTCGCCGATTTGGCGGGAGTCCAGATGTTGAGGTAGAGGCAATCCTCGCTGACATTGCCCTTGCCGTCGCCCTGGTAGGGATCGGGCGCGAACTTGTCGGCGGCACGGACGCCTTCCCACTTCGCGGCGGGCTGCGGTGCGCGCCAGCGGAGATCGCCGACCGGCGGCGCGGCGAATGGAATTCCCTTGAACGATGCGATGCCGTTGTGGATCACGCCGCGCAGTTTGCCGGTGGCGACCTGCGCGGTATCGAGCGCCGCGTGCGCGGCCGACGCTGTAAAGAGTGCGGCCAGTGCAATGTATGTGGATCTCATGGTTGTCCGTAAAACGATTTTATGAAATCTCGGGCGCGGAACCCGGCAGTTAAGCCGAGAGCCCCACGCCCGCCGGTTCGCCGAGCGGGTCGAGTGCTCATACGATCAGTCTCCCCACCCCCTGGGGCGACCTTTCCGGAAACTTTATATAGCTCTCCATGTTATTCCGTCGGCCTCGTCGCCGCAAGAGTTACAGCGGAAAAATTCCGATCAGCACGGCGACCCCTGTCATCACGAGCGAGGTCGCCAGCAGATACGGAAATGCGAATTTCTGATGCTCGCGGAAATCGAGGCCGGCGAGGCCCACTAGAAGAAACGGAGCCGGCGTGAGCGGACTCACCGGAAAGCCGGTAGTATGCAGACCGAGCATCGCGGCCTGCGCTGTCTCGAGCGGTGGAACTCCGAGCTTCGCCGCGGTTTGCGCCAGCACGGGGAGCACGCCGAAATAGAAGGAATCGGGATCAAACAGCAGGCTGAGCGGCATCGATATCAGACCGGTGAGCAGAGGCAGATGCCGCGCCCCGCCAGTGGGCACGA
>DATJES010000057.1:0-25338 GCA_035496355.1 Lacunisphaera sp.
GCGCTCGGCGGGGTTCGGAGACCCCGCCCCACAGGCTATTCTCCATACACCTTTCCACCCCACCGGGTGCCAAGGAAACTCGGCAGTGAGACCGATTCCTGCGTGACGAAGCCCGGGCCGAGTTTACCCCGCGCATAAAGCTCGAGGACGCCGGTGAGGCCGGCGGCGGTCGTAAGCTGGATGGCGTTGAGCTTGCGGCCGTGGATCGTCGCCCCGTGCATCTTCTTGATGAAGCTGCGCTGCTTGAGCCCGCCGGCCGGGTCGTTGCCAACGACGTTGACGTAGAATACGACGACGTCCGACTCCGTCAGCGGCACCTCCTGGTCGAAGATCTGCGTCACCAGTTCCTGGCGCGGAGCGAGGTTCAGGTCGTGCAGCAGGAACTTCATCAGGTCGCGATGCCCCGGGTAGCGCATCGTCTTGTAGTTCAGGTCGCCCACCTTGCCCTCGAAGGTCTGGCACATCGTCGCCACGCCGCCGGAGGTGTTGAACGCCTCGTATTCCGTGCCATCGATCGTGATGCGCTCCATGCCGTCGAGCGGCATCGTCGTCACGCGCCGGCCGGCGTACAGCGCCTCGCCCGGCTGGCAGTACTCGTTGATCAGCCCGGCGGTGCTCCAGCTCAGGTAATATTTCATCTGGTTGCTGGCGTTGAGCGGCAGCGCGCCGACCCGCATCTCGCAGCACCGGGCGTACTTCATCGACGACACCAGCGAACCGCCGACGATGTTGATCGCCCCGGGCGCGAGCCCGCACTGCGGCATGAACGTGGCCTTCGCCTGCCGCGCCAATCCCTGGATGTAGGCGGTCGTCTCGACGTCCTCGGTCAGGTCGAAGTAACTCACGCCGGCCTTCGCGCATGCCGCGGCAATCGGCCGGTTGAGAAAATAAGGCGCGGCGCTGACGATGACATCGGCCGTGCGCACGAACGCGGCGAGCTGCGCCGGTTTCTTCACGTCGACCCGCACGAAGCGCGCCTTGCGCAGGCCGCGGAGGTCGGCGGCCGGACGCACGTCGGCCAGCACGACCAATTTGCAGAACGGACACGACTCGAGCAGCGTCGCGATGGTACCGCCGACTTTGCCGGCGCCGATGATGCCGATTTTCATGGGGATGCGGGAGCCTTGCCGGTTGGAGGGCTGGCCTCCCGGCCAGCTGCGGCCGGTCGGGAGACCGGCCCGCCTTCAACGTTACATTGCATGCGCCTCCTGTACTTTCCGCGGATCGGTCGCGGCGATGATCGCGCTGACGGCCTTCTGGTTGAAGCCCTTGAACCCGCCCTTGCGCTGCAGGTTCTCCAGGTGGCTGCCGATGGCGCCCTCCTTGATGAAGCCGGCGCACTGTTCCGCCGTGATGATGCCGCGATCGCGCAGCGCCTCGGCGCGCCGCGGGTTGACCGGCCAGCGTTCGCCCTCGGTGAAGGCCTGCTTGAGGAAGGGAAAATCGGAGAACGGCTTCATCGTCGCCACTCCCTCGGCGGCGAGCTGCTCGCGCAGCAGCGGGAAATTGAACCGCGCCTCGAGGTGGTGCATGCCGGCCTGCAGGAAGCTGTCGCCGTGCAGACCGCACCACAGCCCGACGGTCCGCGCGGCGCCGATCTCCGGCAGCCGTTCCTGCGCGAAGTCGCGGTCGACTTCCCCCGGGAGCAGGTCGACGTCGGCGAAGACCACGATGCCGACGGCCGGTGCCTCCATGACCTGCGCCCCCCAGCCCGCCTCGGCGCCGGCGTAGAAGCGTTCGCGCTTTTCCAGCCCGAGGTTCTCGAGGAACTTCACCAGGTCGGGAAAATATTTCCGCGAGCACCGGAAGGTGTGGTGGTCGTGGTTGGCCCAACCCAGGCCGAGCAGGTCCTGGCGGCGCTTCTGGACGCGGGCGGCGCGGTTGCGCAGCTCCCAGTAGTGGCGCTCCTCGGCGAAAAACAGGTCGCAGGCGGCGTCGACGCCGACCAACTCGATCGCGCGCTGCTGCACCTCGAAGGCGTGCCGGACCGCATCGTCGTCGCTCGGAAAATCGCGTTTGCGCGTCCGGAACAGCTCGCGGGCCTTGAGCAGGTCGCCCGCGAAACCGGTGCGGGGCACGGCGGCCACGAAGCCGCGGTAGCCCAATCGCTCGACGGCGAGGAAGCTCGCGCCGGGCTCATGGCTGATGGTGATGGCGCGATAGCGGGAGCCCGGCGGGCCGAGCGGCTCCCCGGCCAGCCCGTGCCGGGCCATGAAGTCGGCGAGGTATTCCGGCCGGATCGCCAGCACCGCCGGGACCGCCGCCGGCCGTGCCTCGAGGCTGACGATGACGCGCGGCAGCATGGCGTGGGGATGCGCCAGCACGGTGTGCTTCACCGGCGCGTCGCTGGCCTCGGGGCGGAAACCGGCGGTGCGAAACTCCTGCTCGTGTTCGGCCGAGACCACGAAGTGATCGACCCATTCGAAGAACTCCGTGCCGGTCTCGTCGCGCATCCGGGCGGCCAGCGTCGCGGCGGCCCGGTTGGCGCCAAGGAAAGCGCCGATGTGCTTCGCCAGCAGCGCCTCGGCTTCGTAGGCCAGTGGCCAGTTGAAATTTTCGGGGGCGTTCAACGCACTCATGGTCGTGGCGGGGACGACGGCGCGCCGGCGTCGGGCGTCGGTGTCTCGTGGCCCACTTAAGCCAGCCCGCCCGCACTGTCCAAGCCCGATCTGCTCAGCCGAAAGGATGAAACAACCCTGCCGGCTTCGGGCGTGCTGATATTGCGTAGGGCTGGACCTTGGTCCAGCCGCGTGCCCCGCGCTACGATCATGCCACCCACGGCTGCACCAAGGTGCAGCCCTACGCCCAAACCCAACCATTGCCGGGCGCGGCCTCCGAAGCCCGCCGTCGACTGCCGCGACAACCTGACCACCGCGGTCTCGCCATGGCGCGGCCGATCGCTTCGAATGCCCGTCGTCCCCATGAGCGTCGCCCCTCCGTCCGCCCGCCCCGAGACTGCCGCCGGCTCCGACCTGCCGGCGCTCGCCGCCCGGCTGGCCGGCGAACTGCACTTCGACCGCCTGATGCGGCAGCTCTACGCGACCGATGCCTCGGAATACCAGGAACTGCCGCTCGCGGTGGCCCTGCCCCGCTCCGAGCAGGATGTGCGCGAACTCGTCCACCATGCCGCGCGGCACCGCGTCGGCCTCATCCCGCGCGGCGCCGGCACCTCCCTCGCCGGCCAGGTCGTCGGCGGCGGCATCGTGGTCGATGTCGGTCGCCACCTGAACCACATCCTCGCCATCGATCCCGACGCGCGCCGCGCCCGCGTGCAACCGGGCGTCGTGCGCAACGAGCTCAATCTCGCCCTCGCGCCGCACGGGCTCTTCTTCGCCCCGGAAACCTCCACCGCCAACCGCGCCATGATCGGCGGCATGGCCGGCAACAACTCCTGCGGTGCCAACTCGATCGTCTACGGCACGACCCGCGAGCACCTGGTTTCCGTGCGCGGCTTCCTGAGCGACGGCACCGAAACGACGTTTGGACCGCTCACGCCGGAAGAGTTCGCCGCCAAGTGCGCCGGCCCCGACACGCTCGAGACCCGGATTTACCGCGCCGTCCGCGACCTGCTCGGCAACACGAAAAACCGCGACCTCATCCGCACCTGCTTTCCCAAGCCCGAGGTCACCCGCCGCAACACCGGCTATGCGCTCGACCGGTTGATGGACTGCCGCGTCTTCGACCCCGCCTCCGCCCGGCCATTCAACCTCTGCCAGCTGCTCGCCGGCTCCGAGGGCACGTTGTTCCTCGGCGTCGAGTACGAGCTCAACCTCGAGCCCCTGCCCCCGCCCGGCGCGCTGATGTGTGCGCATTTCGCCACCATCAACGACGCGCTCCATGCCACGCTCGTCGCCCTCCGGCACCGGCCGCACGGCTGCGAGTTGATCGACCGGCACATCCTCGAGTGCACCAAGGCCAACCTCGAGCACGCCAAGAACCGCTTCTTCGTGCAGGGTGATCCCGGCGCCGTGCTCGTCATCGAAATCCGCCGGCCCACCCGCGCCGAGGTCGAGGCGACGATGCGCGCGCTCGAGTCCGACCTGCGCAAGGTTCGCCCACCGCACTTGGCCGCGTCCCCCTCGCCGGGGCCCGCGCCGCAGCCGGGTTACGCCTTCCCCGTCCTCTGGGGCGACGACGTCAACCGCGTCTGGGACCTGCGTCGCGCCGGGCAGGGGTTGATGAACAACGTCGAGGGCGACGCGAAACCGCGCGAGATCGTCGAGGACACCGCCGTGGCCGTCGCCGACCTGCCGGCCTACATCGCCGACTTCGATGCGCTCATGCGCAACAAGTACGGCATCAGCTGCGTCTACTACGCCCACGCCGGCGCGGGCGAGCTGCACACCCGCCCGCTCTTCAACCTGAAAACACCGGAAGGCCGGCGGATGTTCCGGAGCATTGCCACCGATGTCGCCGCCCTCGTGAAACGCTACCGCGGTTCGCTCAGCGGCGAACATGGCGACGGCCGGTTGCGCGGCGAGTTCATCCGCTTCATGGTCGGCGACGAGTGCTACGCGCTCATGCGCTGGGTGAAGGCGATCTTCGACCCCCACGGCATCTTCAATCCCGGCAAGATCATCGACACGCCGCCGATGGACACCTCGCTGCGCCACGCCCCGGGCCACGCCGCGCCGGAGCACGCCACGGTGTTCAACTTCGCCGCCAGCCAGGGCGTGTTGCGCGCGGCCGAGAAGTGCACCGGGGTCGGCGAATGCCGGAAAACGCACCTGATGGGCGGCACCATGTGCCCGAGCTACATGGCGACCCGCAACGAAAAGGACACGACCCGGGCCCGCGCCAATGTGCTCCGCGACGTCCTCACGCACGCGCGCGGCGCCAATCCGTGGGACAGCCCCGCGGTCGCCGCCGTGATGGACCTCTGCCTCTCGTGCAAGGGCTGCAAGTCCGAGTGCCCGTCGAATGTCGACGTCGCGCGCCTCAAGGCGGAGTGGCAGCAGCATTACCATGATGCGCACGGCGTGCCGCTGCGCTCGCGGCTCGTCGCCGGCTTCGCGCGGTCGATGCGCTTCGCCTCGGCCCTGCCGTGGCTCTACAACTGGGCGGTCACGGCCCCGGACGTGTCGCGCTTCATCAAGCGCTTCGCCGGCTTCGCCCCGCGCCGCAGCCTGCCGCGGCTGCACGCAACCACGCTCCGCGCGTGGTTCGCGCGGCACGGGAATGGAGGGCCGGTCGCCCGGGAGGCCGACCCTCCGCGGGCCGTTGATCCCTTCCCCCACGGCCGCGTTTTCCTCTTCTGTGACGAGTTCACGAACTACACGGATGCCGATGTCGGCATCAAGGCCGTGCAGCTCCTCAACCGCCTCGGCTATCGCGTGGAGATTCCGCCGCACGTCGAGAGCGGTCGGGCCCACCTGTCGAAGGGCCTCGTGCGCGACGCGCGCCGGCTGGCGATGTGGAATGTCGAGATGCTCCGCGAGGTCGTCTCCGCGCCGTCACCGCTGATCGGGATCGAGCCTTCCGCGATTCTCTCTTTCCGCGACGAGTACCCGGACCTCGTGCCGGACCACTTCATCGCCGCCGCCCGCGAGTTGGCGCAGCACGCCCTGCTGATCGACGAGTTCATCGCCCGCGAAGCCGACGCGGGCCGGATCAGGCGCGAGGCCTTCACCACCCGGCCCGCCATGATCAAGCTCCACGGCCACTGCCACCAGAAGGCGCTGTCCTCGCTCCAGCCCACCGTTCGCATGCTCGGGTTGCCGGCGAACTACCAGGTGGCGGTCATTCCGTCGGGTTGCTGCGGCATGGCCGGTTCGTTCGGCTACGAGGAGGAACACTTCGCCCTTTCCCAGCAGATCGGCGAACTCGTGCTGTTTCCGGCCGTGCGCTCCGCTCCGGCCGACACCCTCATCGCCGCTCCGGGCACGAGCTGCCGTCACCAGATCCGCGACGGCACGGGCCGCACGGCCCTGCACCCGGTGGAGATCCTGCACGCCGCGCTGGCATGACCCCGGCATGACTTCCTTCCTATATCCTCCCGCCGCCAAGGCGTGTTAGGCTGACCGGACATGAGGACCACCCCCCGGGACGAGGGACCGTATTACGGCGCATTCGCCTTCGCGAGCGTGGTCGTGACGTGTTTCGCCGGCTATTTCTTCACCGAGGATTTCTACGGCCCCGCGTGGATGGTGTGGTTGAGCGTCTTCCTTTGTTCCGTTCACGTGGCCTTCGGCATCCTCGACTTTGTCCCCATGGAGCGAGACCCGCGGCTGCGCGGGATCTATTTCACCGGGCAATGCGCCCTGCTGACCGCGATGCTCTGGCTGAGCCCGATCCGCGGGTTCTTCGGCATCATCGTCCTGCCGGTCGCGAGCCAGGCAATCTTCGTTCTCCGGCGCCGGAACGCCCTGCTCGTCAGCGCCTATCTTTACGCGCTGAACATCTCGATCTGGGCCGTGCCCTACGGCTGGCACTCCGGGCTGCACGCCTTCCTCAATTACGCGGCCGCCTTTGCCTTCACGGTCGCCTTCACCCTCATCACGCGGCGCGCCCTCGACTACCAGAAACGCGAGGAGCGCCTCCGCCGCGAGCTGGAAGCCGCCAATACCCAGCTCCGCGAGCACGCCGCCCAGTCCGCTGATCTCGCCACCACGCGTGAGCGCAACCGGCTGGCGCGCGAGATCCACGACGGCCTCGGCCACTACCTCACCGTGGTGAAGACCCAGCTTGACGCCGCCGCCGCGCTGCTGCCGGCCGACCCGACGCGGGCGCGCGACTCCGTGACCAAGGCCGCGCATCTCGCCGCCGAGGCGCTCGACGACGTCCGCCGCTCCGTCGGCTCCCTGCGCACTGATACGACGCGGCCGCCGCTGCCGGAAGCGCTCCGCCAGCTCACGCGGGAAACCGGCCTGCCGGTCGCCGTCCGCCTCGAGGGGGCGGCGCGGCCGTTGCCGCCGGGCATCGAGCATGCGCTGTTTCGCTCGGCGCAGGAAGGTCTCACCAATGTCCGCAAGCACGCCGCCGCAACGTCCGCCGAACTCGCGCTGGACTTCCGCGAACCGGGGCGCGTCCGGCTGTCGGTCACGGATGACGGCTGCGGCGCGACCGGCACCCCGGCGGCGGGCTTCGGCCTGCGCGGCGTGCGCGAACGCATCGAAGTGCTGGGCGGGCGCGTCGAATCCGGCGATCGACCCGGCGGCGGTTACGCGCTGACGATTGAGGTGCCGGCATGAACATGACTCGCCGCAGGCCGGGCTTTGCGCCCGACCGGTCGTGGTTCAACCCCGCCCCACACCGGAATCGGCTTCGATGAAGAAACTGAAGCTCCTGCTGGTCGACGACCAGTCGCTCTTTCGCGAGGCCCTCCGCACGCTGCTCGCGCTCCAGCCGGATTTCGCGATCGTGGCCGAGGCCGAGAACGGCGAGCGCGCCGTCGCCCTCGCCCGCGTCCACCAGCCGGACGTCATCCTGATGGACCTGCGCATGCCGGAGATGGACGGCGTCGAGGCCACGCGCCGGGTGCTGGCTGCCACGCCCGCCACGCGCGTCGTTGTGCTCACGACGTTCGAGGAGGACGAGGAGATCTTCGAGGCCCTGCGCGCCGGCGCCGTCGGCTACCTGTTGAAGGCCTGCTCGGCCGAGAAACTCTGCGAGGCGGTGCGCGCCGCCGCCAAGGGCACGTCGGTGCTCGAGCCGTCGGTGGCCGCGCGGATGATGGCCGAGTTGAACCGGCTGAGCGCCCGCAACGGGCGCAAGTCCGCGCCGCCGCTGGCGGACCCGCTCTCCGAGCGCGAACTTGCCGTCCTCAAGCTCCTGGCCGAAGGCTGCAGCAACAAGGAAATCGGCGCCCGGCTCGCCATCACCGAGGGCACGGTGAAGAACCACATGACGAATGTCCTCGGCAAGCTCGGCGCGCTCGACCGCACCCAGGCCGCCCTCAAGGCCCGCGAGCTCGGGCTCATTTGACGCCCCGACTGCACCGAGGTGCAGCCCCACCCTTTCTTCGTAGGGCTGGACCTTGGTCCAGCCGGCCCGACCGGCCGACGGAACAACGCGGCTGGCGATTCGCGCTGGCGGGCGCGGCCGCGCCACCTATGTTGGCGCGCACATCCCCATGACCATCGATTACTCCGCCCGCCGCGACCGCATCGCGCGCGCCCTTGGCCTCACGAACGAAATCCTCGTCGTCGGCGCCGGCGTCGCCCAGCCCAAACCCGAGATCAGCGACGCTATGCTGCCCTACATTGCGCACCAGGAATATTATTATCTCACCGGCATCGCCGACGCCCCCGGCGCGGTGATCGCCTTCGATCCGAAATCGGGCTGGGTGTCGTTCGTGCCCGAAGTCACCGAGGCCGAACGAGTCTGGGAAGGCCGCGGGCAACAGCCGGGTGAACTCCTGTCCACGCTGCCCGGCTGGCTGGCGGCGCGGGCGGGCCGGCCGGTGGTCGCGCTGGGCGCACCCGTGGCCGGCGTCACTCCGGACGACACCCGCACCGCCGCCGTGCGCGAAGCTTACAAGCACGCCCGGCGAGCGAAGGAGCCGGGCGAACTGGCGTTGATGCGCGCGTGCGCCGCCGCGACTGCGGCCGGCTACGCCGCCGTGCAGCCCTTCCTCCGGCCCGGCATCACCGAGCGGCGGATGCAGATCGAGCTCGAGGCGGAGTATTTCCGGCATGGCGCGCAGACCACCGGCTACGACACGATCGTGGGCACGGGACCCAACGCCGCCATTTTCCACGGGTCGCCGACCTCACGCGTTGCGCAGGAAGGCGACTTCATCCTCATCGACTCGGGCGCGCAGCTCGACCGCTACGTCATCGATGTCACCCGCACCTACGTGGCCGGCGAGCCCAGCGCGTTCCAGCGCGACCTGTACCAGGTAGTGCTCGCGGCGCAGATCCGCACGATCGACCGGTGCCGGCCCGGCGCCGAGTGGAAGGACCTGCATTTCCAGGCGGCGACCGAGATGATCGGCGGCCTCGTGGCCATGGGCGTGATGCGCGGCCACCCGGAGTCGTTGGTCGAGCAGGAAGCGCACATGCTGTTCTTCCCGCACGGCCTCGGCCACATGCTCGGGCTCGGCGTGCGCGATGCCGGCGGCCTCGAGCCGGGTCGCACGAAGGATCCGCGCCCCTGCCTGCGCAACCTCCGCATGGACCTCATCCTCCGCCCCGGCTACATCGTGACGGTCGAGCCCGGGCTGTATTTCATCCCCGCGCTGCTGAATGATCCCGTGCGGCGCGAAAAATTCCGCGACTGCGTGAACTGGCCGCTGGCCGAGAAATACCTCGGCCTCGGCGGCGTGCGCATCGAGGACAATATCCACGTGACCGCCGGCGCGCCCGAAAACCTGACCGCCGCGATCCCGAAGGGGCTGGGGTAACCCGGCCGCCAGGCATGTAGGGCGGGGTCTCCGAACCCCGCCGAGTCAAACGAGGTTCGCCCAAGGCGGGGTTCGGAGACCCCGCCCTACACCTCCCGCGCCTCCACGGCCAAAGCTACCGCTTCAGCCAGCTGCGCAGTCCCACGATCACGATGGCGAGGGTTGCGAGCGAACTGGCGGGCATGAGCACCGCCGCGAGGAGCGGGTTCATGCGCCCCCCCGCGGCGAGCCCGACTGCGAGGCAGTTGTAGGCGACCGAAAAGACCAGCAGCCAGGCCTGCGTCCGTCGGCGGGCCGCGTTCACCTCGAAGAGCCGCCGGATGCCCTCCAGCCCGTGGCCGAGGTAATAGAAGTCGGCCTTGCCCGCGAGCACCCCGCGATGGATGACCGGCGTGCCGCGCACGAGCGCGGCGTCGAACGCAAGGCTGTCGTTCGCCCCGTCGCCGAGCATGAGCGTATCGCGCTGGTCGAGCTGTCGCACCCAGGCGGATTTGCCGTCCGGCGTCACCTCGCCGAGGCCAAACTCCGGTGAAAGCCCGAGGGCCGCGGTCATCTGCTCGACCTTTTCCCGGCGGTCGCCGCTGAGAATGTACACGCCGAGGCGGCGCGCCCGCAGGGCCGCGATTTCCTCGCGCGCATCGGCGCGAACGGCGTCGGTGAAGGACAGCCGGGCCAACACCACGCCGTCGTGGGCGAATTCGGTGTCATGATCGTCCGACAGGAAGGCCGGTACGCTGCGGCCGCGCCAGCCCGGCCGGCCGAGCGACCACCGGCCCGCCGCGGTGTCGAGCGCGAGCCCGAAGCCGGGTTCCTCGCGCAAGGTGCCCGGCAGGCCGGCGCCGGCGAAACCGTTCGCCAGCAGGTTCTCGTAGAGGCTCTGGCCGATCGGGTGCGGGTTGTCCCGCACGAGGGTAAAGAGGGCGGCGCGCGCGTCGGCCGGCAGCGCGGCGACGGCATCCGGGTTGGCCAGGACCGGGGTCTCGAACGTCAGCGTGCCGGTCTTGTCGAAGATCACTTTCCGGATCGAGCCCAGCCGTCCCCAGATGTCGCTTTCGCGCACAAACACGCCGAAGCGGCGCAGCGCCACGGTCGCCATCTCGTCGGCCAGGGGGAACGCCAGGCCGATGGCGCAGGGGCACGAAACGACCAGCACCGCGGTCACCGCGGACCAGGTGGCCGCCGCATCGTGCGACCGCAGCCACCAGGCCACCCCGGTGGCGAGCGCGATCGCGAAGATCGCATAAAGGTAACCGGCGATGATGCGCTCCAGGAAACGGTGGCGATGGCCCTCGCGCTCGCCCGGGCGCAGCAACTGCGCCAGGAGCGACCCGTGCCACGCCTGCACGGCGCGCAGCCGGATCTCGCCGCGACCCAGGTTGATCGCCCCGCCGGGCACGCGCGCGCCGGCCCGGCAGGCGCGCGGATCGGACTCGCCCGTGATCCAGGCGGTGCCGACCGTCGCCGCCGCGGACTCAAGCTGGGACTCAACCGGCACGACCTGGCCCGACCGCACGACGAAGACATCGCCGGCTTGGAGCATCTCCACGGGCCGGTCCGCGATCACGCCGCCTTCGACCACGCCCACCTTGTGCGGGCGGGCCGAGGCGCTCAGGAGACGGCGGCGGTTGCGCTCGACCGCGGCCACCTGCGCCCACCGGCCGACGAGCATCAGCAGGATGAACGACGCGACGAAGTCGAAATACACGAAGCTGCCGCGGCCGGACAGCCAGCCGTACAGCGAGCCGCCGTAAGCGCCGACAATGCCGACGGCGATCGGCAGGTCGATGTGCATGATGCCGTCGCGCAGCGCGCGCACCGCGCGGCCGAGGAAGAAGCTCCCGCCCGTCAGCAGGCTCAGCGTGGCGAACACCAGCGCCAGCGTGCTGAACAGGTGGGCGTAGGCGAAATCCGCCCCCATGCCGAAATACACCGGCAGGGTGAACAGCATCACGTTCAGCGCAAAGGCGGCGCACAAGCCGATGCGGCGGACCAGCCGCCGGCTCTCGGTCACGGCCGGTTCCTCCCCCGGCGGGCCGAGCAGATAGTTGAACGACTGCAACGTGCGCGCGAACCCGGGGGCATCGAAGCGGCCGCGCTCCCAGCGGATCCGCACGCGGCCGAGCGGCGCGTCGGTCTCGATCGCGAGCGCGCCCGGTTGCTGGAGGAAGATCCTCTCGATGAGCCAGACGCAGCCGGCGCACGAGATGCCCTGCACCTCGAGCGTCAATTCGGGCGTGCCCGGCGCCTTTTCCGCCGCTTCCTGGAGTTCGCGCAGCCAGGCGTAGTCGCGCGGCTGGAACACGGACTGGTCCACCGGCGGCAGCACGGCGTCCTTGATCTTGTAGTAACCCTCGAGCCCGTGCTCGTGCACCAGCCGGTGAACGTAGGCGCAGCCCGCGCAGCAGAAGCCCGACTCGCGCATGGCCGCGGTCGTCAGCGGCAGGCCGCAGTGCCGGCATTGTTGGACGGGAGCGGGACCCGAGGGGCGCAGTCCACGCACTCGCCCCGATTGGTCCACGCCCCCGTCCAGCAAGTTGAACGGGGCCGGTGTCGTCACGACGCCGGCCTCCGTGGGGAAGATCCAAGGTGGACGGAAGCGGAGCCCCGGGCGCGCAGTCCACGCACTCGCGCCTTGTGACTCCGACCCCCGTCCACCCAAGAACCCGGTCGCACCGCGGCGGGCGGCCGCGACCGGGACAAGGAGAATGGCGAACAGCGATCCAGGCGGCCGGGCACAGTCCACGCACTTGTCCGGTCCAGCCTGATCTCACCGTTCGCCAAATCCGCCGGCCGCGCGCCGGGGTGCGGGCGCGACCGGGAAAAGAAAAATGGCGAACAGCTCCGGAGCCGGCGGCACGCAGTCCACGCACTCGCACCGCCCGCACTCCTTGCACCGTTCGCCAAAATATCCGGCCGGGACCCGCCGCGCGGGCCCGACCGGCTGAAAGGGAATGGCGAACAGCGATCCACGCGGCCGGGCACAGTCCACGCACTTGCCCGATCCAACCTGATCTCACCGTTCGCCAAGTCCGCCGGCCGGGGCCCGCGGAGCGGGACCGGCCGGTTCAAAGGGAATGGCGAACGGCACCGGGTGCAGCGGCGCGCAGTCCACGCACTCGCGCCGTCTGCACTCCTGGCACCATTCGCCAAATTCCCCGGCGGTCCGGAAACCGTCCGCCGCCGGGAGGAAGGAATTGGTGAACACAAGCCGGCCCCGGGACGCGCAGTCCACGCACTCGCGTCGACATGGGTCATGCCTATGTTCACCAAATTGTCTGTGCCGGGCGTGGTCATGTCAGTGGCACACGAAGTTCTCCGGGCCCGGCCCGCCCAGGCCGAACGTGCCCCGCAGCCGCCACGAGAGGGCGAGCGCCGCGGCGACCGCCAGGGCGGTCTGCGCCCGCGCCAGCCACACCGGGCCGAGCTTCAGCCGCAGCCAGTGGTAGTTGACCTGCGCGAACCACAGCAGCGGCACCGTGCCGAGGCCGAAGGCGAGCAGGGTCTCGGCGCCGCGGGCGGCCGTGCCCGACAACAGCGCGAGGCTGAGGAGGAAATAAAGCGGACCGCACGGCAGCAGGGGCGTGGCGAGCCCGAGCGTCGCGGCCGATTCGAGGCGCGAGCGGTTGCGCAGGCGCCAGGCCAGCCAGTGGTAGGCGCGGCCGAGCACCGGGATCTTCGGCAGCCGGCGATCGAAGCGCACCGCCACGGCGAGGAAGAAAAGCACCAGCAGCCACGGCAGGTAGCGCAGCCAGGTCTCGCTCAGCCACGAAAGCGGCAGCCGGCCGAGCCCGCCGGCCAGCGCGCCGAGGGCGGCGTACCCGGTGAGGCGGGTCAGGTGATAGACGGTGCTGGCCGTGTGCGCATCCGCGCGCTCGCCCGGCGCGGGCAGAACCGCGCAGGCCAGCGGCCCGCACATGCCGGCGCAGTGGAGGCTGGTGACGAGCCCGGCGACGAACGCCGTGCCCGGTCCGGAGATGCCCGCGAGCCCGGTCATGGCTTGGTCCCCCCGTTCGCCCCGGCCAGCGGCACGGACTGCACCTGCGCCCGATGCGCCGCCGTAAACATGACCGCCCAGACCCCGGCGAGCAGGAGAAAGCCCGCCGCCACCCACAGCCAGAGGGTCCGACCTTGGTAACGCATCACGTTACGAATTTCCGGCGAGCGTTCAGGGGTGATGGTCGCGCTCATGCTGTTTCTCCTCCTGGTGATGTTCCCGCACGATGCCCTTTTCGTGGTCCTCCTGCTCGAGCAGCCGCGCCTCGGGGCCGAGGAATTTCGCCTCGCGACTGGCGTCGAAACGCCCGGAGGCATCCCGCACGCGCACGCGGAACTCGAAAGGCCCGGCGTAGCGCGCCCGGCTGGCCGTCAGCACGAGCGGGTGCATCTGCTCCCCCATCGGTTCCACCGTGATGGGCGCGTCGAGGCCCACCGCGGACACGCCCGGCGCGAGGTGTTCGACCGCCACCGTGAATTGTTCCGCGGTGTTGCGCTTGTTGATGACGCGCACCATGAACTGGTCGCGGACGGTGTCGCGGTCGACGAAGTACGCCGCCCCGCCCATGCGCACGACGCTGAAGCTGGCCGGCTTGACGGTGGAGAACGCGAAGGTTGCGACGGCCGCGCCGACGGCGAGCAGGATCCCGTAGACGACGGTGCGCGGCCGGACCCAGTGCGTGACGCCGCCGCCAAACGCCGCGAGCGAGTCGTAGCGAATCAGGCCGGTGGCCCGCTTCACGCGGGTCATGACCTCGTCGCAGGCGTCGATGCAGGCGGCGCAGCCGATGCACTCGAGCTGCAGGCCGAGGCGGATGTCGATGCCCGTCGGGCAGACCTGGATGCAACGGTTGCAGGCGATGCAGTCGCCCAGCTTTTCGGTAGCTGCGCTGGAGCGGGGCGACAGCGCGGCCGCGGACGCCGCCCCACGTTGTCGGGCTTCGCCCTCCAACGCGGCTACAGGGGTCTCGCGATGCAGTTTTCCGCGCGGCTCACCGCGCCGCGCGTCGTAGCCGATGACCATCGTGTGGTCGTCGGTCAGCGCCGATTGCAGGCGGCCGTAGGGACAGATGACGATGCAGAGCTGCTCGCGGAACCAGGCGAAGTTGAAGTAGAGGACGCCCGCGGCGGAAAAGACGAAGAGGAAAGCCGCCCAGTGTTCCGCCGGCGCGTCGTGCATGAAGCCCCAGAGCTCCGGGATCGACACGAAGTAAGCGAGGAACAGGTGGGTGATGGCCAGCGACACGATGGCGAACAGCAGGTGCTTCAGCCCGCGGCGGAGGACCTTCCCGCGGTGCCACGGGGCGGCGTCGAGCGCGCGGCGATCGTGGGCGTCGCCCTCGAGCCGGCGCTCGATCGCGCGGTAGACGTGCTCCAGGAAAACGGTCTGCGGGCACGCCCAGCCGCACCAGATGCGGCCGAGGAGCGCCGTGACAAAGAACAGGGAGAAGCCGACGCCGGTGACGAGGAAGAACAGGAGCCACATGTCCTGCGCCGCGATCGTCCAGCCGAGCAAGTGGAAGCGGCGGTTGGCCACATCGAGGAACACGGCCGGGTAGCCGTTGACCGGCACCCACGGCAGCACGAGGTAGATGACGATCAGCGCCCAGGCGCTGAGCCGGCGGCCGCGGGTGAAGCGGCCGCGCACGTCGGCCGGGTGCAGGAAATAGCGCGAACCGTCCTCGTTGATGGTCGTGACCGAATCAAGGTTCGGCACGTGCCGGCCGGCCGCGGGCGGCCGCGGGTGGTCGGGCGAGGGGAAGGTATAAATGTTTTTGGTTTCGCTCATCCATGCGGGGAGCGTAGCAGGCGCCGTCCGGTCAGGTCCCGGGGGGCGCAGGGGGGATGGGAGTGAAGCTGGTCTGGACCTCGATCGGCTCGCCCTCGGTGTGGTGGCTGAGGATGAAGGCGACGACCTCGGCCGCCTTCTTCTGGCCGATCACCGGGCCCCAGGTCGGCATGCCCTTGGCCGGGACGCCGTTCATGACGGTCGCGATGATCTCGGTCGGCCTGCCGCCGTGCAGCCAGGCGTGGTCGGTGAGGTTCGGGCCGACGCCGCCCTGGAGGTTGGCGCCGTGGCAGGCCACGCAAAGCGAGGTGAAGGTCTGCTGGCCGGCATCGGTGAAGACCTTGTTGCGGCTCATCTGCCAGAGGCTCGGGTCGGAGATCTCGAGGGTGGAGGCCATCTTGGCCGCCTCGATTCTCGCCATGGCCGCCTCGATGCGCTCGCCGTCGGTGGGGCGCACCTGGGCGATCTCGTGGATGAACCACCACACGATCGAGAACGCGATCGCGCCGTAGAGCGTGTTGAGCCACCAGTTGGGCAGGCGCTGGTCGAACTCCTGGATGCCGTCGTAGGAGTGCTCGCGCAGGACCGGTTCGTCCGGGTTGGGCGGTTGCGGGGAGACTGGGTTCATGGGCGGGAATGGAGCCGGGCTTTACGCCCGGCATGTCGGGGATGAACCCCGACCCACAGAGGCGGCGTCCGTCATTTGTCCTCGAGCGGCAGGCGCGCGAGGCGCTTGGCCTGGTCGGGTTTCATGGCTGAGCCGCGCAGCGCGGCGCAGCCGTAGACGAGGGTCGCCACGATGAGCGCGACGACGGGGAAGATGAGCTGCCAGTCTTCGTAAACGATGCGTTGGAACATGGGTGGATTGGGTTGAAATTAGGATCTGGGGTCTGGGTTTCGGATCTGGGATTTCGGATTTGGGCTGTCTGGCCGGTGGAATGGTTCGCGCGGTTGTCAGGTTCCTGGCACTTGTTACCTGGCACTTGTCACTTCCGGCGTGGCCGGCTGCCACTTCTTGCCGAGGCATTGGAGGTAGGCGATCAGGGCCACGATCTCCTTGTCCGGATCGACGTACCGGCCCTGGTTGCGGAGGTCCTGGGCCACCTGTTTCGCCTGCTCCTTCGCGAGCGTGTCGATGAGGGCGGGCGACCAGTTGGGGAACGGTACGCCGATCATCTTTTGCACGCGGATCTTGGCCGGCAGCGCGGCGTAGTCGGTGGCGCCGGTGAAGAGCCACGGATACGTCGGCATGTTGGAACCGACGGAAATCTGCCGCGGGTTCTGCAGGTGGTCGTAATGCCACGCGTCGTTGTACTTGCCCCCGACGCGGGCGAGATCGGGGCCGGTGCGCTTGGAGCCCCACTGGTACGGGTGATCCCAGATGGACTCGCCGAGGCGCGAGTACTCGCCGTAGCGCATGACGTCGGGCACGAGCGTGCGGATCATCTGCGAGTGGCAGTTGTAGCAGCCCTCGCGGACGTAGAGGTCGCGGCCGGCGAGCTCGAGGGGCGTGTAGACCGCGGCCACGCGGTCCTCGGTCTGCAGGCGCCGGTCGATCGTCAGCATGGGGATGATCTGGATCATCCCGCCGGCGGCGACGGAGAGGAACACGAGGACCGTGAACGGCATCGCGTTGACCAAGAGCTTGTCGTACCACGCGCTCCAGGCCGTGCCGCGGGATTCGAAGTGGCCGATGGCGAGCAGCACGCAGAGCGCGAGCGCGAGGAAGCCGAGCAGGTTGAGCCAGCCGCTGGTGAAGAGCCACACGCACGCGAGCAGCAAGCCGAGGATGGAGAACACGACCGGCGCGTTGAAGAACGTGCCCCGCGCGCCGAGCGCCGCGGCGGGGTCGGGTTCCTCGATGTACACCTCGATGGTGCCGTTGACGGCGGTGGCGCCGCGGGCGGTGCGCCAGATGTTGTAGGCGAGGAGAACGAAGCCGGAGAGGTAAAGGACGCCGCCGGCGACGCGCAGCAGCATCAGCGGGCGGATGGCGTTGAGCGTGTCGAGGAAGTTCGGGTAGGTCAGGATCGTGCCGCCCTCGGACGTGGCGTTGAGCATCAGGCCCTGGGTGATGCCCGAGGCCCACATTGCGCCGACGTAGAGCAGGATGCCGGTCATCCCGAGCCAGAAGTGAAGGTTCGCGAGCGACTTCGAGTGCAACGGCTTGTTCCAGAGCCGCGGCGCCATCCAGTAGAACATGCCGGCGGCCATGAAACCGTTCCAGCCCAGCGCCCCGGCGTGCACGTGGGCGATGATCCAGTCCGTGTAGTGCGCGAGGGCGTTGACGGCCCGGATCGACAGCAGCGGTCCCTCGAACGTCGCCATGCCGTAGAAGGTCACGCCGGCGGCGAAGAACTTGATCACGGGATCGGTGCGGAGCTTGTCCCAGGCGCCGCGCAGCGTGAGCAGGCCGTTGAGCATGCCGCCCCACGACGGGGCCCAGAGCATGAGCGAGAAGGTCATCCCGAGCAGCTGCAGCCAGCGCGGCAGGGCGGTGTTGAGCAGATGGTGCGGGCCGGCCCAGATGTAGACGAAGACGAGCGACCAGAAATGGATCACCGACAGCCGGTACGAATACACCGGCCGCTCCGCCGCCTTCGGCAGGAAGTAATACATGATGCCAAGGATCGGCGTGGTGAGGAAGAACGCCACGGCGTTGTGCCCGTACCACCACTGGACGAGGCCGTCCTGCACGCCGCCGAAGATTGGGTAGCTGTGGAGCAGGCTCGTCGGGATCGACAGGTGGTTGACGATGTAGAGCATCGCCACCGTGATGATCGTCGCGATGTAGAACCAGATCGCGACGTAGAGGGACTTCTCGTTGCGGCGGCCGAGCGTCCAGAAGAAGTTCACCGCGAAGACGACCCAGATGAAGGCGACCGCGATGTTGATCGGCCAGATGAGCTCGGCGTACTCCTTGCCGCGGGTGAGGCCGAGCGGGAGCGTGACGGCGGCGGCGACGATGATCAGCTGCCAGCCCCAGAAGTGCAGGTTCGACAGGAAATCGCTCGCGAGGCGCGCCTTCACCAGCCGCTGGGTGCTGTAATAGATGCCGGCGAACATCATGTTGCCGACGAAGGCAAAAATGACGGCGTTGGTGTGCAGCGGCCGCAGCCGGCCGAAGGTCAGGAACGAGGTGGCGAAGTTCGCCTGCCAGAAGTTCAGCTGGGTGGCGATGAGCGCGCCGACCAGCATGCCCACGAGCGCCCAGCCGATGGCGGCGATCATGAACAACCGGACGGTGCGGTCGTTGAACTCGATGGTGGTCTTCTTGCCGGAGAGGATCATGAGCGTGGCGGAATCAAGGGGACGGCGAACCGGGGGCCGGGGCGGCCGGAGGCGCGGGCCGCGCGGCGGGCGTCACGAGGCGCGGGGTTTCCTCCGCCAGGGGCAGCAGCGAGTCGCGCTCCGGACTGGCAAAGTGGTGGCGGCGATGCTCGCGCCAGAACAAGGCGACGAAGACAAACACGAGGCCGAGGCTGCAGAATACCGTGACAGGAATGACGGACATGGGCGTGGAATGTACCGGGTTCAGCATAGCCGGCCCGCCCCGCCGTATCTCCGCGCATCTTGGCCAGTTGTGCGCACATTTTGGCGGCGCCAGAAAGCGGCGGCGGCGCGCCGGCGCAGGAGCTGGGTGCGGGCGCGAAACCAGAATTCCCAGTCGCGCCCCTCGGGCCGGCCGGCGGCGAGCCACAGGTGATAGGCGCGAACGCGGATTTCCTCGGCGGGGATCTCGGGCGGCACGGGGGTGAGCGGGTGACGAATCATGGGGTGGCGGACCTTCCCCATGCTACCACCCGGCGCGGAATCGTGCCTCCCTCGCCTTGGCGTTCCTTAGTCACTTCTTGTCCTGCAAGATATGCCCAACGTTGGGCAAGCCATGCCGAGCCGCCGCCCGGGGCGTGGGCCATAGTCGCGACGTGCAAGAAAGCGCGATCGGTTTGCTGCAGCAGCTGCGTCCGCTCATCAAGCGGCGGTGGGAGGATTTGCTCCGGGCGGAAACCGCGGTGTCCGCGCTGGCGAATCCCGACACGCTCGTCTTCCACATGGACGACACGCTGGACCAGCTGGCGGCGGCGCTGCGCACGCGCTCCTTCCGCACCTGGCTGAAACAACACCCGGTGACGGTGATGCCGCTCCGCGACATCTGTCACTGCCGCTCCAACCCGCTCCTCGCCTACTGCCACACCGGGGACCGCGCGATCCGCGAGATCGCCGGACCGTTGCTGGGCGGCATGCTGGCGGAGACGCTGGTCACCTACCACGGCCTCGCGCAAACCGAGCTCGAGGCGTTGTGCGGGGCCTGCTGCTCGCGCGGCACCGATGCGTGCCCGATCCACGCGGCGCTCGCGGCCGCGGAGCCGGCCGGCCGGCGCTGAGGGCGGAACCTGCGCTCCGCGCCGGTTGAATTCGCGGCAGCGGCGCAGGCGCGCTGCGCCCGAGGTATCCGCCGGCAGGGCGCGCAATCCTTAGCGCGCCGCGGCGGCGAAGGGACTCGCCGCCCTACCATCGGATGGAATCAGCCCGCACGGAGCGGGCTCCACCCTCAGGCCACGCCGAGCTTGCTCATGCGCTTGTCGCGCCAGGTGGTGGGCGACTCGCCCTCGATCTTACGGAACACGCGGTTGAATTGCGACAGCGACTGGAAGCCGGCCTCGAACGCCGCCTCGCTGATCCGCTTGTGCGGGTTTTGCAGCAGGTTCTTCACCTTCTCGATGCGCACGCGCGCCAGGTAGTCGGTGAACGTGAGGCCGGTCGCCTGTTTGAAGATCTTGCAGAAATAAAAGGCGCTCGTGTTCACCGCCGACGACACCTGGCGCAGCGAGATCTCCTCGCCCTGGTGTTCGCTGATGTAGAGCTTGGCCTTGGCGACCATCGGCGAGTCGACGCGGCCGCCCGCAACCACGAGCTGGTTGCTGAGCGTCGAGAGGTGCTGCGCAAAGATGGTCAGCAGCCGCACGACCGCCTCGTACTGGCGCTTCTCCAGGACGCGGGTCTGGAAGTAGGCCTCCTCGAGCTGCGTCACGTCGACCTCCGCGCCGAACTTGAGCAGCTGGGCCGTCAGCTTCGTGAACTGCTCCTTGTTCGGCGAATGCATCAACACCTGGCCGGTCTGGAGGAAGGCCACGACGTTCTCGCCCACGCGCACCGGCACGGCGGAGTCGCACAGGCCGGCAAAGCACCGCAGCGTCTTCGGCTCGAGCTGGGCCTCGACCTCGACGCGCTTCTGGAACTCGAGGCAGGCGGCGCAGGACCGGTTGCTGCCGGCCATCAGCGCGCAGAAGGGATTCTCGTTCTTCGCGCCGTGCAGCGGCAGGTCGAGGGTGTCGAGCGCGCGCAGCGCCAGCGGCAGGCCGGTGGTCTCGTTGAACGCGCGCTGGTAGTCCCGGAAGATGTCGGACTTCTTGAGGTGCTCGACGAGTTTCCGGGACGGCGTAGCGTGGCTGCCGGCGCTGTTCAACATGCGACACAACTGCCATGCTTGTCTCCCCCGCGCAATTGATAAAGCGCCCCGATGCGCCCGGCGCCGCTTCCCGACGGCGGATAGAGAGTTAATTAATGCGGCTTATCTGCTTTTCTGTTGGCGCCTCGGCCGCCGTTTCCCCGGCTCAAATTTTCCATCGACAAAGCGACGGGGCCCCGTTCCTTTGGCCGCATGGCCCCGCCTGAGAAAAAGCCGTATTCCGCCGTCGAACTTCTCGTTGACCTGGCGCTCACCGCGCTGGCGTTCGTCCTGTTCTACTGGCTGGTCCACGAGCACGTCCCGTCGAACGACCCGCGGATGATCAAGCTCTGGGGCGGCCTCGGCGCGGCGTGCATGACCGGGGTGTTCTGGCTGGCGCTGCAGATGCTGAAGCTCGTGTACCGCTTCCAGCGCGCCACGCGCCGGTGACCCGCCGCGGACCGCGCGCCGCCGACTTCCCATGGCCGCCTCCCCTTCCACCCGCAGTTCGCCGGGGTCCGGACGCGCCCGGGCGTCCGTCGCCGCCGAGGACTATCTCGAGACCATCGAGCAGCTCATCGCGCGCAAGGGCTATGCGCGCGTCGTCGACATCGCCGCGGGGCTGAAGATCTCGCAGGCCAGCGTGACGGCGATGGTGCAGCGGCTCGATGCCGAGGGCTTCATCAAGTACGAAAAGTACCGCGGCATGGTGCTCACGAGCAGCGGCCTCGAGGTCGCGCGGCGCATCGCGCACCGGCACCAGCTGCTGACCGACTTCCTGCACGCGCTCGGCGTGGCCGACGAGAAGATCATCTACGACGATGTCGAGGGCATGGAGCACCACATCAGCCCGGAGACGTTTCGCGCGATCGAGGCGCTCACGCGCCACCTCGAGCGCAACCCGGCGGTCGTCGCCAAGGCCATGGCCGCCGCCCGGCCGGCGGCGCGCTGAGGGGTGGAGGCCGCGCGGCGCCCGGCCTAGGCCTTGCCTACCTCGTCCTTGCGGCGGCGCTTGAGCTGCGCCGCCACGAGGATGGCCACCTCGTAGAGAATGATCAGCGGCGCCGCAAAGAGCGTCTGGTTGATCGGGTCCGGCGTCGGCGTGACGACGGCGGCGATCACGAAGATGATGACGATGGCGTGGCGCCGGTACTTGCGCAGGGTCGCCACCTCGAGGATCCCGAGGTACACGAGCAGCACCACGAGCAACGGGAACTCGAAGGCGCCGCCCATGCCGAGCACGAGCCAGATCAGCAGGCTGTAGTACTTGTCCGCCGTCCACAGCACCGTGTAGTGCATCATCTGGTTCAGCTCGAACGCCACCTTGATCGTGCTCGGCGTGAGCAGGAAATAGCCGAACGAGGCGCCGCCCAGGAACAGGAGGAAGGTCGCGACGCAGGTCGGCAGCAGCACCTTCAGCTCCCGCTTCGTCAGCGCCGGCGCGATGAACTGGCCGACGAAGAACAGGATGAAGGGCAGCGCCATCACCAGGCCGCCGATGAGGCAGATGTCGATGATCACGCTGAACACGCCCATCGGGCTGTTCGTGATCAGGTCGGTGTTCATCGCCGGGTATTGCGCCTTCACCTGCATCAGCGGCCGGCTGAGCATCGCGCCGAAATCGTCCACGTAATAGGCGATCACCGTCACGCAGACGGCGAACACCGCGGCGCTCTTGATCAGCGTCCAGCGCAGGTCCTCGAGGTGCTCGAGGAAGCCCATGACCTTTCGGCCGGGCTCGGGGGTTTCGGTCCCGGCGGACGGGACGAGGGAGGTGGACGGATCGCTCAAGGCCCGAGGTAGAAACAACTTTCCCGGGCGCGGGCAATCCCCGTCTTGCCCACCCGCCGGCCGCGGCAACCCGCGGGGCTTCGCCGGCTTGCCGCGCCACGCCATGGGCCGCTTTCGGCAAATAATGCACAGCCAGAGCGAAAATTTTCTGGAAATATGGTGGGTGTGACGGCCTCCGCCGTTGACACAAAAACGCGCCTGTAGTGCGCTGACCCCTCCTATCGTTCATTTCCTCCCTACTCCCATGGCCAAGAAATCCACTGCCAAGAAACCCGCCCGCAAGGCGACCCGCAAATCCGCCGCGAAGGCCCCGAAATACGTCTATCTCTTCGGCAAGAAGACGGACGGCAACGGCTCGATGAAGCCGCTGCTCGGCGGCAAGGGCGCCAATCTCGCCGAGATGTGCCGCATCGGCCTGCCGGTGCCCCCGGGCTTCACCATCACGACCGAGGTCTGCACTTATTACTACGCCAACAAGCGCACCTACCCGGCCGCCCTTCGCGCGCAGATGGAGACCGGCATCGCCAGCATCGAGGCCCAGACGGGCAAGAAGTTCGGCGACCTCACCAACCCGCTCCTCGTCTCGGTTCGCTCCGGCGCCCGCGACTCGATGCCGGGTATGATGGACACCATCCTCAACCTCGGCCTCAACGACCAGACGGTCGAGGCCCTCGCCGCCAAGACGCAGAATCCGCGCTTCGCCTGGGACTGCTACCGCCGCTTCGTCCAGATGTACGGCGACGTCGTGCTCGGCGTGCAGAAGCGCCCCGACGAGGACCACGAGCCGTTCGAGACGGTCATCCATGCCCTCAAGCACGAGCGCTACCACGCCGACATCGAGGACACCAAGCTCAACGTCGCCGACCTCAAGGAACTCGTCGTCCGCTTCAAGGCGCTCGTCAAGGAACGCGCCGGCAAGGAATTCCCGTCGTCGCCCTGGGACCAGCTCGTCGGCGCCGCCGGCGCCGTGTTCGGTTCGTGGATGAACGACCGCGCCATCGTCTACCGCCGCAAGTACAACATCCCCACCGAGTGGGGCACCGCCGTCAACGTGCAGGCCATGGTGTATGGCAACACGGGCGACAACTCCGGCTCCGGCGTCGCGTTCACCCGCAACCCGGCCAACGGCGTGAAGGAATTCTACGGCGAGTTCCTGATCAACGCGCAGGGTGAGGACGTCGTCGCCGGCGTCCGCACGCCCGAGCCCGTCGCCGAGCTGAAAAAGCACCTCGCGCCCGCCTTCCACGAACTCGAGCGCATCCGCGCCACCCTCGAAAAACATTTCAAGGACGTGCAGGACTTCGAGTTCACCATCGAGGACGGCGTCGTCTACATGCTGCAGACCCGCAACGGCAAGCGCACCGCCGCCGCCGCACTCAAGTTCTCCATCGACATGGTCAAGGAGGGCCTCATCGACTGGAAGACGGCCGTCCTGCGCAACCCGGCCGACCAGCTCGAGCAGCTGCTCGCGCCGATCTTCGACCTCGCCGACGTGAAGAAGACCGCCGTCATCGCCACCGGGCTGCCCGCCGGCCCGGGCGCCGCCTCCGGCCAGGTCTACCTCAACGCCGACCGCGCCGTCGCCGCCGCCGAGAAGGGCCAGAAGGTCCTGCTCGTCCGCATCGAGACCTCCCCCGAGGACCTCCGCGGCATGATCGCGGCCGAGGGCATCCTCACCGCCCGGGGCGGCGTGTCCTCCCACGCCGCGCTCGTCGCCCGCCAGATGGGCAAGGTCTGCGTATGCGGCGCCGCCGCCATCAACGTCGACTATGCCGCCAAGACCGTCACCGTCGCCGGCCAGACCTTCAAGGAAGGCGACTGGATGTCGATCGACGGCACCATCGGCGCCGTGTACGCGGGCCAGCTCAAGACCGCCCCGTCCGAGATCATCTCCGGCCTGGTCAACCACGACCCCGTCGCCAGGCAGACCGAGAAGTTCAAGAGCTTCACCCAGCTCATGAAGTGGTGCGCGCAGGCCACCCGCATGTCCGTCCGCACCAACGCCGACACGCCCGAGCAGGCCCGCATCGCGGTCGCCTTCGGCGCCGTCGGCATCGGCCTCACCCGCACCGAGCACATGTTCTTCGAGGGCGACCGCATCGACTCGATGCGCGAGATGATCCTCGCCGACACCGTCGCGGCCCGCGAAGCCGCCCTGGCCAAGCTGCTGCCCTACCAGCGCGGCGACTTCCTCGGGATCTTCAAGGCCCTGAAGGGTTACCCGGCCACCATCCGCTTCCTCGACCCGCCGCTGCACGAGTTCCTCCCGAACTCGAAGGAACAGCAGGCCGACCTGGCGAAGAAGCTCAACATCCCGGTCGAGAAGATCGAGCACCGCGTGCACGAACTCCATGAGTTCAACCCGATGCTCGGCTTCCGCGGCTGCCGCCTCGGCATCAAGTATCCCGAGATCACCGCCATGCAGGCCCGCGCCGTCATCGAGGCCGCCGTCGAGGCCAAGAAGGCCGGCATCAAGGCCAAGCCCGAGATCATGATCCCGCTCGTCGGCTTCAAGAAGGAGCTCGATCTCCAGGTCGCGCTCGTCCACGAGGTCGCCGCCAAGGTGTTCGCCGAGAAGAAGACCAAGGTCGACTACTCCGTCGGCACCATGATCGAGATCCCGCGCGGCGCGCTCACCGCCGACGAGATCGCGCAAACGGCCGAGTTCTTCAGCTTCGGCACCAACGACCTCACGCAGACCTGCCTCGGCATGTCGCGCGACGACTCCGGCTCGTTCCTCGGCGCCTACACCGAGAACGAGATCGTGAAGAAGAACCCGTTCGCCTCGATCGACCAGACCGGCGTCGGCCAGCTCATCCAGATTGCCGCCGAGAAGGGCAACAAGACCCGACCCGGTATCAAGCTCGGCATCTGCGGCGAACATGGTGGCGACCCGGACTCCGTGAAGTTCTGCCATCGCGTCGGCCTCAGCTACGTGAGCTGCTCGCCCTACCGTGTGCCCGTCGCCCGTCT